>NZ_JBIWIY010000004.1:0-598723 GCF_044764885.1 Streptomyces sp. NPDC093591 | reverse complement strand
AGCAGGACGACGCGCTGGGCGAGGCGGACCGCCTCGCGCACGTTGTGGGTGACGAACAGGACCGACAGCTGCGTCTCGCGCCAGATGCGGGTCAGTTCGTCGTGCAGCACGTCCCGGGTGATGGCGTCGAGCGCGGCGAAGGGCTCGTCCATCAGCAGCAGCTTGCTGTCCTGTGCGAGCGCCCGCGCCATGGCGACGCGCTGGCGCATACCGCCGGACAGTTCGTGCACCCGCTTGCCGTACGCGCCCTTCAGCCGGACCAGTTCGAGCAGCCGTTCCGCCTCCGGCCGACGTTCCGCCTTCGCGACCCCGCGCAGCTTCAGCGCGAGTTCGATGTTCTTGCCCGCGGTCAGCCACGGGAACAGGGCGTGCTCCTGGAACATCAGGGCCGGCCGGCCCTCGGTGCCGATCGAGCCGGCGGACGGCCGGTCCAGCCCCGCGACCAGGTTGAGCAGCGTGGACTTGCCGCAGCCGGAGGCCCCCAGGAGGGTGACGAACTCGCCGGGCGCGACATCGAGCGTGATGTCGTCCAGCACGAGTTGCTGCCCGCCGCGTGTGCCCGGCACCGGGAAGGACTTCGAGACGTGCTCGATACGGGCGGCATACGGCACCGCCGTGGCGTCCTCGGCGACCTCGGTGGTCGTGGCTGTCGCAGTGGCCATGGTCGTCACCTCCTGGGAACTCATCGGATGCGGGGGCCTTACTTGACGCCGAGACCGGCGTCGTCGACCTCGTCCTTGCCGTCGGCCTTGAGGACCTTGTTGAGCGGCGCGAGGTCGTAGATGCCCTTCAGATCGGGCTTCTCCAGCAGACCGGCCTTGACCGCGTGCTGCGCCTCGGTGTCGAGGGTGGCGGCCAGCGGGTCGTCGAGGAAGGTGATCGACTTCCAGGCCGGGTCGATGACGTCGGCGGGCAGGGCCTTGCCGGAGAGCTCCTCCAGGGCCTTGTTCGCGGCGGCCTTGGCCTTCTCCGGGTTGGCGTTGATCCACTCGTTGGTCTTCACCGAACCGCGCAGCACGGCCTCGACGACGTCCGGGTGCTCCTTCAGGAAGGCCTGCCGCACGATGATGTTCGTGATCACGAACTTCTTGTCCGGCCACAGGTCGGCCTCGTCGAGGAGCACTTTGCCGCCCTCGGCGACCAGCTTGGACGCGGTCGGCTCGGGCACCCAGGCACCGTCGATCGAGCCGGACTTGTAGGCGTCCGGCGTGATCTTGTTGTCGGTGCGGACGACGGAGACGTCACCCTTCCCGCTCTCCGCGTCGACCTTCCAGCCCTGCTCGGAGATCCAGTTGAGCAGCGCGACGTCCTGGGTGTTGCCGAGCTGCGGTGTGGCGATCTTCTTGCCCTTGACGTCCTTCAGGGACTTGATCTTCTCCGGGTTGACGACGAGCTTCACGCCGCCGGAGGCGGAACCGCTGATGATGCGCAGGTTCTTGCCGGCCGCCTTGGTGTAGCCGTTGACGGCGGGGGAGGGGCCGATCCAGCCGATGTCGAGGTCGCCGGAGTTCAGCGCCTCGATCTCAGAGGGACCGGCGTTGAACGTCGAGGGCTTGATCGTGGTGCCGCCGAGCTCCTTCTGGAGCAGGCCCTCCTGGATGCCCACCAGAGCGGTGGCGTGCGTCAGGTTCGGGAAGTAGCCGATGTTCACCTCGTCGACGGAGAGCTTCTTGGCGTTCGCCGCGACCTCGGGCTGCTTGGCGCTGTCGGTGGACTCGGTGCCGTAGCCGCAGGCGGTCAGCAACAGGGGAAGCGCGGCCGTGACGGCGAGGGTGCGCAGGGCGGTGAGCGGTCTAGCGGCAGACACGGAGGTGTCCTCTCAGGCGTGGTCGATCAGGGGGACTACGGCAAGGGGTGCGGCAGGTCAGGCGATGACGACCGGTCAGGTGGTTCGGCGCCGAGGCCGAAGCCTTCTGGAGCGCACGGACACGCCATGCGCCGACGGTCGGTCTCAGGCGGACTGACAGATGGCGCTGGACGTGCGGCCGAAGTCGATGTGGCGACGCGAGGTCAGGAGGGGGAGCGAAAGATCCGCGTGCTCACGCATGATGCGCATGCCACCACCCCCACTGATTCCTACTTTTCCTACCTGGTTGATGGGGATCGTGACAGAAGGCGGCGCCCATCCCAAGAGGGTTTTCACATAGTGGACTCGGGCATCTCTCTTTTTGAGATGGGCGCCTTGGAGTCGAGGGGCGTGCGGCAGTGCGCGGGCCACGGCGAGCAGACCGGAGCGGTGGGTGTGGGTGGGGTCGGCGATGACCTCAGCTGACGCCACGTCATCACCCGGGACGCCGGTGAGCAGGCGTGGGCGGAGGTCCGGCGGCAGCGGATGCTCGCCCTGCGCGGTGGCGGACCGGACGGCCTGGAGATCCACCCGAACCTCTGGGCCGGCATCGGCCTCGTCCGCAGCGGAGCCGGTACCGCGCTGGTCGGCGGTCACGACGAGGTCGCTGAGCGGATCGCCGAGTACTACCGGCTGGGCATCGACGAGTTCGTGCTCTCCGGCTACCCGCACCTGGAGGAGGCGTACTGGTTCGGCGAGGGCGTCCTGCCGCGGCTGGCTGCACAGGGGCTGTGGAATCACCCGTTCCGCGGCACGACGGCCGCCCGGTCCGTGGCTCAGATCCCTTTCGCGGAGCGGTGATCAGCCAGAGTGAAAGGGTATTCCCTGGATTTCCTATCGAATTACTAGGGAAATGTTGACCCTCCTCGGCCGGGCGAGTGAGGATGACGTCGACCGGGTCGGCCGGGCAGCCCGGGATCGCGTTCTCTTCTGTCGTGAAGGAAGTCCGCCATGACCACCGCACCCCCGGCCGACGCGGCGACCGCAGCGGGAGCCGAGCCGGCCGACTGGCCGCACACGGCCCGTGAGTTGGCGGAGGACCTGGCCACGGACGCGGTCGAGCGCGAACAGGCCGGCAAACCACCGCTCGACGAGGTCGCCCGGCTGCGCGAATCGGGGCTGCTGACGCTGTTGGTGCCGGCCGCGCACGGCGGAGGCGGCGCGGACTGGCGCACCGCCTACACGGTCGTACGGACCCTCTCCGCGGCCGACGGGTCCGTGGGCCACCTGCTGGGCAGCCACTACTTCCTGTCCTACTGCGCCCGGTTCTTCGCCGGACCCGACCATGCCGCCCGCGTGGAGCGGGCGTTCACGGCGGGGCAGTGGTACTGGGGCGGCGGCATCGCCTCGCAGGAACCGCCCCTGATGCTGACCCCGACGGCCAACGGCTATGTGCTGGACGGCCATCAGAGGTACGGCTGCGGAGTCGGCGTCGCCGACCGGCTCGTGGTCCGTGCCGCCGTGCCCGGCACCGGCGAGCCCCTCGCCGTCCTCGTGGACCCCGCCCACCCCGGCCTCGTGAGCGGCGCCGGCGGGGACACCTTCGGCCAGCGGCTGGCGGCCGCCGGCGGTGTGGGGTTCGACTCCGTGCCGGTCGGGGCCGACGACGTGCTCGGCTCCCTCTCCCCGGACGAGGGCGTCCTGTCCCCCTTCGCCGGCCTCGCCGCGCCGACCGCCCGGCTGGTCTCCGCCCAGTTCTGTCTCGGCCTCGCCGAGGGGCTGCTCGGTGAGGTCCGCGAGCACGGAAGGGCGGCGCGGTCCGCCTGGCAGCCGTTCTCCCCGCAGCCCTGGCCGGGCAGCCCGCCGCAGGACCCGTACGTGCTCACCGCGTACGGCGAACTCGCCGTGGCCGCACGTGCCGCGTCCGCCCTCGCCGACCAGGCGGTGGCCGCCCTGACCCGCGGCCTCGCGCGGGGTGAGGAACTCGACGACGAGGAGTGCGCCGAGATCGCCGTCCTCGCGAGCGCGGCCGAGGCCGCCGCCTCCCGGGCCGCGCAGGAGATCACCACCCGTGCCATGGACGCCGTCGGTGTGCCGGCCGCCTTCGCGCGGCACGGCCTGGACCGCTTCTGGCGCGACACCCGCACGCACACCCTGCGTGAACCGGTCGCCCACCGACTGCGCGAGGTCGGGGACTACTTCCTCAACGGCGCACATCCTCCGTTCAGTCTCCCCGCCTGACCGAAGGACCGGCGGGCGAAGGCGGGCACGGCGGTGATGGATAATCTCAGCATGCGGATCTCGGCGAGAGCGGACTATGCGGTGCGGGCGGCGTTGGAACTGGCCGCGGCCGGTGACGACACCTCGCTCAAGGCCGAAGCGATCGCCGAGGCGCAGGGCATCCCGCACAAGTTCCTGGAGGGCATCCTCGGTGACCTGCGCCGGGGCGGCCTCGTGGTCAGCCAGCGCGGCGGCAAGGGCGGCTACCGGCTCGCCCGCCCCGCCGACTCGATCCCCATCGCGGACGTGATCCGCGTGGCGGACGGCCCCCTGGTCTCGGTGCGCGGCGTACGCCCGCCCGACCTCTCCTACATCGGCCCCGCCGAGTCCCTGCTGCCGCTGTGGATCGCCGTACGCGCCAATGTCCGCAAGATCCTCGGCGAGGTCACCCTCGCCGATGTGGCCGCGGCCAAGCTGCCCGACGACGTCCTGAGCCTCGCGGACGACCCCGAGGCCTGGACGAACCCCTGACCGGCGTCTCACCGCTCGGCGGCCCTCTTGACGCGGCTGGGATGCGGCCCGACACTCCAGTACGGGAATCCTAGTGAATTGGTAGGGAACTATGGGCCGTTCCGCGCCGGACCTCGGCAGTGACAGGGTCCGTGTCGCCGTCCGGTCGCTGCCCCTGCTGACGTCCCGCCGCCACATCGACCTCGTGCGTGTGTGCAGTGCGGCGAGTTCCCCGCACGGTGAGGGCGTCACGCCCGCCCGCGCCTGAACCGCCCCCCACGCTCACCTGCCGCATCCCGGCCGCGCCGAAGCCGCCGCGCGCCCTCGCCGCCGTATGCCCGTGACCGAGCACCCCAGGGAGACGCATGTCCGCCCCATCCCCGACCGCCGTGCCGTCCTTCCGGAGCAGGATCGGCTGCGACGCGCGCAGCGGTTACTACGCCGCGCCCCGCCGCTACCGGCTCCACCTGTCGCTGTCGTGTCCGCGCTCTTTGCGGATCGCCGTCACGCACAGCCTGCTCGGCCTCGACGACGTCCTCCCGGTGACGTCGCTGCCCGCCGTGCCCGACGCCCCCGACGGGGGACACCAGGAGCTGCGTCCGCTGTACGAGGCCAGTTCGCACCAGCACCCCGGACCGGCCGCGGCGCCCGTGCTCAGCGACACCTGGACCGGAACCATCGTGAGCACACACGCCCCCGACATCCTGCGGGACCTGGCCCGGCGGTTCGGCGACCGCGGTCCCGATCTCTACCCGTACGGCGCCGAGGAGGCCGTCGAGAACATCGGCCGGCTCTGCGAACAGGGCATCACCGCGGCCGCGCAGCACGCCGGACAGCCGGACGGCGACCCGGCGGCACGCGACACCGCGCTCGCCACGCTGCTGCACACACTGGACGCGCTGGAGCGGCGTCCGGCCTCCCAGCGGTACCTGCTCGGCGACGAACCGACCCTCGCGGACGTCGAGTTGTGGGTGACGCTGGTGCAACTGGACACCGTGCACCGCCATCACCTGGATGCCGCCGCGGTCACCCGCATCACCGGCCATCCCCGTCTGTGGTCCTACGCCCGACGGCTCACGGCGCACCCCGCCTTCGGCGCCCACCTCGACCTGGACGGCATCGCCCGCCGGCACCACGCCCACTGCCGGGGCGAGGAGGCGGCGGGCGCGGCCGTGCGGATCGTGGACTGGGCTGCCTGCGCGGGCGAGGTCAGTCGGCCGGCTTCTCCCACACCGACACGTGCTTGCCGCTCTCGCTCGTGAACGGCTCGCGCGTCCAGTCCTCCCAGCGGTCGCGCAGGCGCAGCCCGGCGAGCCTGGCCATGAGGTCCAGTTCGGCCGGCCAGACGTACCGGAACGGGACGGACCAGTGCTCGGCGCGGCCGTCGGTGAGGGTGACGTAGTTGGAGCTCATCGCCTGGGTGGCGACGTCGTACTTGTCGAACGCCCAGCGGGTGTCGCTGATGTGGAACGGCACGGCGTTCTGCCCGGCGGGGAGCTTGCGCAGTTCGGGGACCATGACCTCGACGACGAAGCAGCCGCCGGGGGCCAGGTGTGCGGCGACGTTGCGGAAGCAGTCGACCTGGGCGTCCTGGGTCGTCAGGTTCATGAGCGTGTTGAAGACCAGGTAGGCGACCGAGAAGGTCTTCTCCACCTTCACCGTCGCGAAGTCCCCGATCGTCACTTCGATCGCGTCGCCGCCGGGTTTGGCGCGCAGCCGCTCCACCATGGCGCGGGACATGTCGACGCCGTGCACCGGCACACCGCGGCCGGCCAGCGGCAGCGCGATCCGGCCGGTGCCGACGCCGAGTTCGAGTGCCGGGCCGTCGCCGGCGAGTTCGGCCAGCAGGTCGACCGCCGGGCCCACCACGTCGGGGCGGAACATGTCCGCAGCCTACTCGTCGTAGCCGGCCGCGATGTTCTCTCCGAAGTAGCCGTCGTCATCGATCACGTGGGGACCGTACTGCCGGCCGCCGCCCCCGGGCACGCGAATTTCCGGCAGGGCACGCCCTCTCGGTCAGGTGAGCGTCACCTCGACCGGCAGCTTCTTGATGCCGTTGACGAAGTTGGACCGCACGCGCGGCACGTCGCCGGCCAGGCGGATGTCCGCGATGCGCGGGATCAGCTCCTCGAACATGATGCGGATCTCCGTGCGGGCCAGCAGGTTGCCCAGGCACAGGTGCGGGCTGCCCTTGCCGAAGGTCACGTGGTCGTTGTCGGTGCGGGTGACGTCGAAGTCGTACGGGTTGCCGAAGACCTCCTCGTCACGGTTGCCGGACGCGAACCACATGACGACCTTGTCGCCCTCCTTGACCCGCTTGCCGCCGAGCTCGACATCACGCGTGGCCGTGCGGCGGAAGTGGTAGACGGGGGAGGCCCAGCGCAGGAACTCCTCGACCGCCGTTCGGATCAGGGAGGGGTCCTCCTGGAGGCGGGCCAGCTGCTCGGGGTGCTGGAGAAGGGCCAGCATGGAGTGGGAGATGGTGTGCCGGGTGGTCTCGTTGCCGGCCACCACCAGGAGCAGGAAGTAGTTGTCGAAGTCCTGCGGGGAGAGCGGGACGCCGTCGCGGGGGGTCGTGTTGACGAGCTTGGAGATCAGGTCCGTGCCGTCGCCGCCACGCCGCTGCCTGGCCAGCTCCCGCCCGTACTCGAAGACCTCGAGGGAGGCGGGGGAGCGGAACGGCAGATCGCGGTACTTCTCGCTCTCCTCACTGTGCAGCAGCACGTCCGCGTAGTCGGGGTCGGTGTTGCCGATGATGCGGTTGCCCCAGTCGATGAGCTGCTGGTTGTCCTCCGGCGGGACGTCGAGGAGGCGTGCCAGGACGTTGATGGGGAAGTCCGCGGAGACGTCGGCGACGAAGTCGAAGGTGCCCTTGGCGAGGGCCGCGTCCAGGGTCGTCGCGGTCAGGCCGCGCAGGAAGTCGGCGTAGCTGTTGATGACGCTCGCGCCGAACTGCCGCTGGATCACGCTGCGCAGCGCGCGGTGGCGGACGCCGTCCATCTCCAGGATGGAGGCTCGTTTCTTGATCTGGTCCTCGTCGACCTCTTCCAGGTTCACGAACCTCGTGGAGGTGAAGGTCTCGGGGTCGCGGTCGACGCGGGCGATGTCGGCGTGCCGGGTCACCGCCCAGAAACCGGAGTTGGGGGCCTCCTCGGGCTGCCAGTGCACCGGGTCCTCATGGCGCAGGGTGTGGAACATCCGCCACGGGGTGACCCCGTCGGTGAAGTTGTCCAGGTCGGCGAGGTCGACGTCCGCGAGCGGCATCGGCTCGTTCACGGCGGCACGGGTCTGGGACTGGATGTGCGTCTCGGTCATCAATGGCTCCAGGCGTCACAGGTGGTAGGCGTACTCGGTGAACTCCCAGTCGGTGACGTGCCGTTGGAAGCGTTCGACCTCGTTGCGCTTGTAGGTCAGGAAGGAGGAGACGAAGCCCTTGCCGAGCACCTCGGTCAGAGCGGTGTCCGCCTCCAGCGCGTCCAGCGCGGCGGACAGGTCCGTGGGCAGTACGGCCGACCTGGACGTGTCGTAGCCGTACCCCTCCAGCGGGGCCGGCGGCTCCTCACCGGCCTGAATGCCGAGCAGCGCGGCGGCGATCGTGCCGGCGACGAGGAGATAGGGGTTGGCGCCGGCGTCCCCGAGGCGGAGTTCCAGCCGGGCGCCCGAGCCGCGCTCCGGCGGGATGCGGACCATGGCGCTGCGGTTGTCCAGCCCCCAGTCGATCAGCCAGGGCGCGAGGGTGTCGGGGCCGAAGCGTTTGTACGAGTTGACGGTCGGGTTGGCCAGCGCGGCGAGCGCGGGAGCGTGGGCGACGACGCCGGCGACGGCGTGCCGGGCGGTGGCCGAGAGGCCGTAGGCGCCCGCGGGGTCGTCGAAGGCGTTGCGGCCCTCCGCGTCGTCGCAGGACAGGTGCAGATGGAAGCCCGACCCGCCCGCGTCCCCGAACGGCTTGGCCATGAAGGTGGCCAGCCGGCCCTCCTTGCGGGCCAGCTCCTTCACCGCGGCCTTGAAGCGGAACGAGCGGTCGGCCGCGTCCAGTGCGTCGGAGTGGGTCAGATTGATCTCGTACTGGCCGCCGTCGAACTCGTGATTGCCGGTGATCACGCCGATCCCGAGGTCCCGCAGATGCCGCAGGGTGCGCAGCAGATGGTTGTCGGGGTCGGCGCGCAGACCGGCCGTGTAGACGGCGCCGGCGGTCTCCGGGGCGCGGCGCCAGCCGGTGGGGGTGCCCGGGGCGGGCTCCAGAAGGAAGTACTCCAGCTCCGGGCCGACGACGGGGCGCAGTCCCCGCTCGGCACAGCGGTCCAGCACGCCGCGCAGCAGGTCGCGCGGTGACTCGGGGGCGGGGGCCCCGGTCGCCGGGTCGGTGACCTCGCCGAGACAGGTGGCGACACCGGGCTCCCAGGGGAGCGTGGCCAGGGTGGACAGGTCGGGGCGCACGGTGATGTCGGGCAGGCCGGCGTCGAGGCCGCCCGCGACGGGGACCACGTCACCCTGCGGGGTGGTGTGGTAGACGGCCCGGCAGAAGGCGAGACCGTGCTCGCAGGCCGACGGCAGATGGTCCACCAGGACGTCACGGGCCCGGTCGGTGCCGATGAGGTCGGGATAGACGACCCGGACCACGTCCACGCCCTCGGCGGAGAGCCGCTCCATGTGCCGGCGGGTGTCTGGAATGTCGTGAGCGCTCACCGATGTCTCCTCGGGCGGATGGGGAAGGTGGCGTGAGGACGACCTGAGCACAGGGGCGGGGTGGGGAGGAGCGACCCCGGGGTCGTCGTTTGAACCCGAACGGTATGGACAGGATTCGCCGTCCCGCAAGAGGGTGGCCTCAAAAATTTATCCACCTGGACAGGTATTGACCAGGCTCCGGCTGCTTCCTATGTTGTTTGAAGCCAAACGAGTAGGGGGTGCGGATCTCGCACCCCTTTGGCCCAGGGGCCCGGCCGACAGGCCGGCCGGGCCCCGCCCCCATCCCCTTCGCCCCCCGCTCCGACGCCCTCACTCCCAGGAGGACCGGCCATGAAGGTCGTAGTCGACATGAACAAGTGCCAGGACCACGGCCAGTGCGTGTTCGCGGCTCCCGACGTCTTCTCGATGGACGACGACGGACACCTGGTGTACGTCTCCGGCCCCGACGAGGCGCTCCGCGACGAGGTCGAGGAAGCCGCCGACGTGTGCCCGCTGCAGGCCATCCGGGTCGAGGGCTGAGCCCCATGACCGGACGGGTAGTCGTCGCCGGCGCCTCGATGGGCGGCCTGCGAGCAGCGGAACAGCTGCGCGCGGCCGGCTGGACCGGCGCGATCACAGTCATCGGCGACGAGCCGCACATGCCGTACAACCGGCCTCCGCTGTCCAAGGAGGTCCTCGCTGGAAAAGCGCCCTTCGAGTCGCTGGCCTTCACCCCGAAGGCGGCCGCCGCCGATGTGGAGTGGCGGCTGGGCACCAAGGTCGTAGCGGCCCGGCTGGCCGAGCGGACCGTCGAACTCGACGACGGCGAGGCGTTGTCGTACGACGGACTGGTCGTCGCCACCGGCATGCGCCCCCGGCGGCTCGGCTGCCCCGGCCCGCTCAAGGGCCGGCACACCGTCCGTACGCCGGCCGACGCCCAGGGCCTGCGGGACGAACTGACCCGGCCGGGCGTGCGCGTGGTCGTGGTCGGCGCCGGGTTCATCGGCTGTGAGGTCGCCGCCACCGCCGTAGGACTCGGTGTCCACGAGGTGACCGTCGTCGATCCGCTGCCGCTGCCCATGGTCGGGCCGCTCGGCGAACTGCTCGGCCGCGCCCTGCTGAAGCGGCACCAGGAACGCGGGGTGCGCTTCGCGCTCGGTACGTCAGTCGCCGGGTTCGAGGGCGACGAGCAGGTCACCGGTGTCGTCCTCGGCGACGGCACGGTGCTGCCCGCCGACGTGGTCGTGGAGTCGGTCGGCTCGGTCGCCAACGTCGAGTGGCTCCAGGGCAACGGCCTCGACCTCTCCGACGGCGTCCTGACCTGCGCGCACCTGACAGTGGGCGGACGGCCGGACGTCGTCGCCGTCGGTGACGTCGCCCGCTTCCCCAACGCCCGCTACGACGGCGTGCCACGCCGCGTCGAGCACTGGTCCATCCCGACCGACACCGCCAAGCACGCGGCGCGGACGCTCGCCGCTCATCTCACCGGAGCCCGGGCCGACTTGGCTCCGTTCGCGCCGCTGCCCACCTTCTGGAGCGACCAGCACGACTTCCGGCTGCAGTCCTTCGGGGCGCCGCTCCTCGGCCTCGACGACGTACGGGTCCTGGACGGCGACCCCGACGGCGACGTCCTGGTGGGCTACCACACCGACGACCTGCTGGTCGGCGTCGTGGCGCTCGGTGGCCACAGCGCCGCCATGGGTGCCGCCCGCTACCGCGCCCAGCTGCTGAAGCAGCCCGCCCTCACCGCGTAAGGAACCCCCGTCATGTCCCCAGTCCGTGGTTACTTCCATCCCAAGACGGCGACCGGTACGTCGTCGCTGATTCCGTCGCCGCCGTGGCGCTACTCGGGTGACCTGCTCACCGTCGAGTACCGGACCGATCCGGCGCGAGTACGTGAACTGCTGCCCGAGCCGCTGGAGTTGGCCGACGAGGATCCAGGTGCCGTCGCGCTGATCTGGGCGGACTGGCAATCGTGCTCCGAGTCGGGGGCGGAGCTGCTCGACCCCGTACTCGCCCAGTACAAGGAGGCCTTCGCGGTCGTCCGGTGCAAGTACCGGGGGCAGACCTACACGCGCTGCGTCTACATCTGGGTCGACAAGGACTTCGCCATCGCCCGTGGACTGCACCAGGGGTATCCGAAGAAGCTCGGGTCCATTCATCAGACGCGGCCCCATCCGTACGGGCCCGCTCCGCGGATCGAGGCGGGGGCGCGGTTCGGGGCGACGCTCGCTGCGGCGGATCGGCGGTTGGCGCAGGCGGTCGTGACTCTGCGGGAGCCGTCCGCGACGAACGGGTTCGTCAATGGGCATCCGATGGCCCATCACCGGTGGCTGCCGTCCATCGAGAAGGGGAAGGGGCTGGCTCTCGATGAGCTGATCGAGTCCGGGGCGGCCTCGTTCGAAGGGGGTGAACCATGGGTCGGAGACGCCGAGTTGGAGCTTTTCGAGGCGCCGACGGAGGAACTGGCCCGGCTGGAGATCCGTGAGCCGATCGCTGCGTATTACCGGCAGGTCGGGGTGGTTTGGGACGGGGGGCGGCTGCTGGAGGTCGGTACGTCGGAAGCGTCTGCCGAGTGAGGTTCGTGGCCGGCTGCGGGTTCGTCGTGGCTTGTCGCGCCCACGCGGCGGAGCCGCACATCGATGCAGCCCCGCGCCCCTGAGTATCTCCAGTCCCCTTCGTTCAATTGGAGCCCTTCTCATGTCTGACAAAATCATCGTCGCCGGTGTCTCCATTGACACCCGGCACTGGATCGGTGGTCGACGTGTCGCCTCCGGCGACACCTTTACCGACAGCTCTCCGATCGACGGGAGCGTTCTCGGCGAGATCGCCCGTGGCGGTCCGGCCGAAGCCCGAGCCGCCGTCGCCGCCGCTCGCGAGGCCTTCCCCAGCTGGGCCGCCACCCCCCGAGCCGAACGCTCCCGCCTCCTCCACGCCATCGCCGACGGCGTCGAGAAGCGGCTGGAAGAGCTCGCCATCGTCGAGACCACCGACAACGGCGCCCTCCTGCGCTCGCACCGTCGGGGCGTCATGCCCCGCGTCGCCCACAACTTCCGTTTCTTCGCGGACTGGCTGCTGAAGCTGGACCACGCGGACTTCGAGACGCGCGGTCACGGCAATCACGTCAGCTGGGACCCGGCCGGCCCGTGCGTGCTGATCACGCCCTGGAACGCGCCGCTGATGATGGCCTCGTGGAAGGTCGCCCCGGCCCTCGCGGCCGGCAACACGGTCGTCCTGAAGCCCGCCGAGTGGTCCCCGCTGACCGCCTCCCTCCTCGCCGACATCGCGGCAGAGGCGGGGCTCCCCGCAGGTGTCCTCAACGTCGTCCAGGGCTACGGCTCCGAGATCGGCGACACGCTCACCTCCCACCCGGACGTGCGCCGGATCAGCTTCACCGGATCGGTGCCGACCGCTCAGCGCATCGCCGCGTCCGCCGCCGCCAACCTGACGCCGCTCAGCCTCGAACTCGGCGGCAAGTCACCGCTGTTGGTGTTCGCCGACGCTGACCTGGAACTCGCCGTCGACCTCGCCGTGGAGCAGTACGACAACGCCGGGCAGGTCTGCCTGGCCGCGACGCGCATCCTCGTCGAGGAGTCGGTCGCCGAGGAGTTCACGCGCCGGTTCACGGAGAAGGCCGCGACGCTGACCCAGGGCGACCCGCGTGACGAGGCCAGCGACATGGGGCCGAACATCCACCCCCGCCAGCTGGAGAAGATCGACGGCTTCGTGCAGCGGGCGATCGCGGCCGGGGCGCGTGCGGTCGTCGGCGGACACCGTGGGGACGGGCAGTACTACGCGCCCACCCTGCTCACCGACGTCGCGCAGGACTCGGAGATCGTGCAGGAGGAGGTCTTCGGGCCGGTCCTGACCCTGCAGACCTTCGCCGACGAGGACGAAGCCGTACGCCTCGCCAACGACACCCGCTTCGGGCTGGCCGCCACCCTCGCCACCGGCGACCGCGAGCGCGCCGAGCGCGTCAGCGCGCAGCTCGTCGCCGGCACCGTCTGGGTCAACTGCTTCTTCGTCCGCGACCTCCAGGCCCCCTTCGGTGGCTCCCGCCAGTCCGGCGTCGGACGTGAGGGCGGCACCTGGAGCTTCGACTTCTACTGCGACCTGAAGAACACCGTGACCGCTCCGAAGGGATGGAACGACAACCATGGGTGAGATCGTCGGGGCCGGGCTGCTCGCCCACGTCCCCACCATCGTGCTCCCGGAGGCCGACCGGCTGGAACTGAACGAGGGCAAGGAGATCACCCTCGTCACGGGGCTCCAGCAACTGCGCCGGGACGTCTTCGAGCGCGACGACTACGACACGGTCGTCGTCCTCGACTCCCACTGGGCGACCACCGTCGAGTTCGTCGTCACGGCACAACAGCGCCGGGCGGGACTGTTCACCTCCGAGGAACTGCCGCGCGGGATGTGCCGGATGCCGTACGACTTCCCCGGCGACCCCGAACTCGCCCGCAACGTCGAGAAGTTCGCGGACAAGCACGGCACCTGGATCACCGCGATCGACGACGACCACCTGCCGATCTACTACGCGACCATCAACCTCTGGAAGTTCCTGGGGGAGGGGCTTCAGGACAAGCGGTGGGCGACCATCGGGGTCTGCCAGACCGGGGACATGGAGGACCATCTGCGGCTCGGGCGGGCGCTGGCCGACGGTATCGCCGCAACTCCGGGGCGACGGGTGCTGCTGATCGCCTCGGGCGCCCTGTCGCACACCTTCTGGCCGCTGCGTGAGCTGCGCGACCACGAGGCCAGCGACCCGGCGCACATCTTCACGCCGGAGGCCCGGGCTGCCGACCACGAGCGCATCGGGTGGTTCAAGGAGGGCCGGCACGACAAGGTCCTCGACACCATGGACGCGTTCTGGAAGTACAAGCCCGAGGCGAAGTTCTTCCACTACCTGATGATGGCCGGCGCCCTCGGCGAGCAGGCCTGCGTCGCCAAGGCCCGGCAGTACGGCGAGTACGAGAACTCCATCGGCACGGGCCAGGTCCATCTGTGGTTCGACCGCCCCGCCGACGGCTGGACCGGCACCGGCCGGCCCTCACCGTCGTACCAGCGCACCCCGCACAGCCGCCCCCAGGAGGTCTGAGACATGGCTGCATTTTCCGAGTACCGCCGCATCCTTCTCGACGGCGCCGCCGTCCAGGTCGGCGTCGACGGCGACGAACTCGTCGCCGGGGACGGCCGCCGCGTCAAGATCGAGGACGCGCAGCACCTGCCGCCGGTCGTGCCGTCCAAGGTGATCGCCGTTCACCTCAACCACCGCAGCCGGGTGGACGAGTTCCGGATCGAGCTGCCCGACACTCCGACCTACTTCCACAAGCCGACCTCGTCCCTCAACTCCCACAAGGGCGCCATCGTCCGCCCCGAGGGCTGCAAGTGGCTCAATTACGAGGGCGAGGTCGCCATCGTGATCGGGAGGACCGCGCGGAACATCTCCCCGGCCGAGGCGGGGGAGTACATCGCCGGCTACACCGTCGCCAACGACTACGGGCTGCACGACTTCCGTGACACCGACGCCGGTTCGATGCTGCGGGTCAAGGGCTCCGACACCCTCTGCCCGCTCGGGCCCGGCCTCGTGACGGACTGGGACTTCCACGGCAAGCGGCTGCGGACGTACGTCAACGGCGAGGTCGTCCAGGACGGTTCGACGGACGAGATGAAGTGGGACATGCACTACCTCGTCGCCGACATCGCCCGCACGATCACCCTGTACCCGGGTGACGTGCTGCTGTCCGGCACGCCCGCCAACTCCCGGCCCGTCAAGCCCGGCGACGTCGTCGAGGTCGAGGTCGAGGGCCTCGGCCGGCTCACCAACCACATCGTCACCGGCCCGACCGCGATCCGCACCGACGTCGGCGCCCAGCCCACCGAGTCCGAGGAGGTGCTGTCCACCGCGCTCGGCGGTGACTGGGAGTTCCGCGGCATCCGGCCGCCCAAGCGTTGACCACGCACACGGAGGCCTCCGACCCGGCGGGTAAGGTCACGAACATGACCGCATCCGCCGAGGACCCCGAGGCCCGCAAGCCGCGCCGGCGCATGAACTACGGCGAGGGCCGCGAGGCCCTGCTCAACGCCGCCGTGCGGGTCGTGGCGCGGGGCGGACTGCGCAAGCTCACCTACCGGGCCGTCGCGCAGGAGGCGGGCACCACTCACGGACTGGTCGTCCACCACTTCGGCTCCCGTGACGCGCTGATCGAGGAGGCCCTCGCCCACGCGATCCGCACCTCGCTCAGCACCAGCGCGCTCGAACCCGGCACCGGCAAGGTCGCCGACTTCTCGGTCGGCGTCTCGGACATGGTCACCGCCGACCCGGACATCCAGGCCTTCCAGTACGAGCTCCTGCTGGAAGCCCGCCGCCGCCCGGAGCTGCTGCCGCAGATCCGTGCCCTGTACGACGACTACTTCGACGCCACCGAGCGCGAGCTGGCCCGCATGCTGCCCGACGGCGCCGGCCGTCCGCTGACGCGGCTGGTGTTCGCCGCCCTGGACGGGCTCGTGCTGCACCAGCTCGTCTTCGGCGAGCCCGGCACCACCGACGCCGCGATCGAGGAGCTGCGGGGCCTGCTGCGGCTGCTGGCGGCCGACGGCGACGAAGTACCGGAGAACGACGGCCACGCCCTGCCGGAGAACGACGGCTGACCTGCGTCTTTCGGGACCCCGGGCGCCAGTGGCCCGGGGTCCTTCGTCGTTGCCGGACCAAATCCCGGCGTCGCCGTACCAAATCTTGCCCGCACCCCTTGCCAAACGGATAGTTCCAGCCCACCATGAGGCAACTCGTTTGGCCTGAAACGAAGTCCTCTTCCCCAGGCAGGTGATCCGAGTGGACAGTCAGACGGCGGTCCGGAACCAGACCGCGCCCGACCCCTCCACCGCAGGCAAGCTCAAGCCCAACTCCCTCGGCGTGCTGGGCATCCTCTTCTTCGTCCTCTCCGCCCAGGCGCCGCTGACCGGCGTCGCGGGCGCCGCCCCCATCGCCGTAGCCATCGGGAACGGGGCCGCCGCCCCCGCCGCCTATCTCGCGGCCGGCCTGATCATCCTGCTGTTCTCGGTCGGCTTCGTCGCGATGGGCCGGCATGTCGTGGACGCCGGTGCCTTCTACCGGTACATCGGCAAGGGGCTCGGCAAAGACCTCGGCAACGGCAGCGCGGGGATCGCCCTCTTCGCGTACTGCGCGGTCCAGGCCGCCATGTACGGCCTGTACGGGGCCACCGTCAGCGGCCTGCTGGCGCACCACGCCGGGGCGGACGTGCCCTGGTGGGTGTGTGCCCTGGTCACCATGGCGATCGTGCAGGTCCTCGGCGCCCTCGGCATCGAGATGGGCGCGAAGGTGCTGGCCGTGTTCGTGCTGGCCGAGTTCAGCATCCTGGGCGCCTTCGCGGTCGTCACCGCCGTCAAGGGCGGCGGGCCCGAGGGGCTCGGCCTCGCGGACACGTTCTCACCGGGCGCGGCCCTGGACGGTGCTCCGGGTGTGGCGCTGATGTTCGCCGTGGCGTCGATGATCGGCTTCGAGGCCACCGCGATCTACGGCGAGGAGGCCCGCGAACCACGCAAAACCGTGCCCCGGGCCACCTACCTGGCCGTCGTCCTCGTCACCGGGTTCTTCGCCTTCGCCTCCTGGATGGTGATCTCCTCCTACGGCGCCTCGAAGGCGACGACGGCGGCCGGGCAGGCGCTCGAGAGCGGCGACTCGACGGTGTTCGTCTTCGCGCCGATCGCCGCCCAGTTCGGCACCTGGGTCAACGACGTCCTGCCGATCCTGCTGGCCACCTCGCTCTTCGCCGGCATCCTCGCCTTCCACAACTCGGCCAACCGCTACCTGTTCTCGCTCAGCCGCGAGGGCCTCCTGCCGCGCGGGCTGTCGGCCGTCAACCGCAAGCACTCGCCCGGCGCGGCGGGCTTCGTGCAGACGGCCGTCGCCGTGCTTCTGGTGATCCCGTTCGCGCTGACCGGCAAGGACCCCGTGCTGACCCTGTTCTCCTGGGGGAGCGGTATCGCCGTGCTGGCGATCATGCTCCTGTACTTCCTGACCTCGGTCTCGGTCGTCGCCTTCTTCCGGCGCGAGCGTCTCGACACCCGGCCGTGGAACACGCTGATCGCCCCCGTGCTGGGGGCGCTGGGAATCGCCGGGGCGATCTGGCTGATCGTCGAGAACTTCACCATCCTCATCGGCGGCGACCGGACCACCGCCGGGTGGCTCCAGGCGGCGGTCCCGGCCGTCCTGGTCCTGGGCGTCGTCACCGGTCGGCTGACCCGCTCGGCCCGCCCGTAGCGGCCCCGACACCACCCGGCCGAGCAACCGTCGGCCGGGTGGCGCCCGACGGCGGGCCGCCCCCACCCCCCTGGTCTGACACCAAACGTTCTCTCTGGAGGTCCCGCATGCTGGACGTCGCCCACGATGAGTGGCTGCGTCGCGCCAAGTCCCTGGAACCGTCCGGCGCCCATCACATCGACGGCGCCGACGAACCGGGCGGGGGAGGGACCTTCGCGGTCGTCTCACCCCGCGACGGCCAGGTGCTGGCGCAGGTCGCCGACGGGGGCGCCGCCGAGGTGGACGCGGCCGTCGCCGCCGCCCGCCGCGCCTTCGACGCCGGGCCGTGGCCGCGCCTCGCGCCCGCCGAGCGCGGCCGGGTGCTGCTGCGGATCGCCGACCTGCTCGAAGAACGGCGCGCCGAACTGGCCCTGACCGTCAGCCTGGAGATGGGCAAACCGATCACGGACGCGTACGACATCGAACTGCGCGCCGCCATCACCACCTTCCGCTGGTACGGCCAGCTCGCCGACAAGCTCACCGACGAGTCCCCGCACACCGCCCCCGACGCCCTGGCCCTCGTCACCCGCGAACCGGCCGGTGTTGTCGGCGCCGTCGTGCCCTGGAACTTCCCCCTGACACTGGCGGGCTGGAAGGTCGCCCCGGCGCTCGCCGCCGGCTGCACGGTCGTACTCAAGCCGTCCGAGAACTCCCCCCTGTCCGCGCTCCTCCTGGGCCGCCTGGCGACCGAGGCCGGGCTGCCGCCGGGCGTGCTGAACGTGGTGAACGGCGACGGCCCCGTCGCAGGGCGGGCCCTCGGGCTCCACCCCGACGTCGACGTCCTCGCCTTCACCGGCTCCACCGCCGTCGGCCGCCACTTCCTGCACTACGCGGCCGACTCCAACCTCAAGCGAGTCTGGCTCGAACTGGGCGGCAAATCACCCAACATCATCCTCCCGGACGCGCCCGACCTGGAGCGGGCCGCCGCCACCGCCGCCTGGGGCATCTTCTTCAACCAGGGCGAGATGTGCACCGCCCCCTCCCGGCTGCTGGTGCACTCCTCGATCGCCGGCCAGGTCACCGAGGCGATCGTCCGGCGGGCCCAGGAGCTGCGGGTCGGTGACCCCCTCGACCCGGCCACCGAGATGGGCGCGTTGGTCGGCGAGGACCACCTCGGGCGCGTGCAGGACCACATCGCCACCGGCCTGACCGAGGGCGCCCGCCTGCTCACGGGCGGCTCCCGCACCCTCACCGACACGGGCGGCAGCTTCCTGCAGCCGACCGTCTTCGACCACGTCGACCCCGGTATGCGGCTCGCCCGCGACGAGATCTTCGGCCCCGTCCTGTCCGTCGTCGCCTTCGACGACCTCGACGAGGCGGTACGGCTGGCCAACGCCACCGAGTACGGCCTCGCCGCCGGCCTGTGGACCTCCGACCTGTCCACCGCCCACCGCGTCTCCCGCGCCCTGAAGGCCGGCACGGTCTGGGTCAACTGCTACGAGGAAGGCGACCTGACCGTCCCCTTCGGCGGCATGAAGCAGTCCGGCAACGGCCGCGACAAGTCCGCCCACGCCCTGGAGAAGTACACCGAGCTCAAGACCACCTGGATCCAGCTGTGACCCGATCCTTGATCACACGCTCCTTGAACACGCGGCCCTTGATCGCCGTTCCCGCCCGCTTCTCGGCCACCACCTCCGCGCTCCGGTACGCGGCCGAGGTCAACGCCCGTGCCCTGATCGAGGCGGTGTGGCGGGCGGGCGGTGAACCGGCGAGCATCCACCCCGCCGACCCCGCGGCCGCCGACGTCGCCGACCGGCTCGCCCGCTTCGACGGCGTCCTTCTCCCCGGCGGCGGCGACCTCGCCCCGCACCGCTATGGCGCGCTCGGTGTCCACGACAGCGTCTACGACGTCGACGACCTCCAGGACGCCTTCGACCTCGAGGTCGCCCGACGGGCCCTGGATCTGGGCATCCCCCTGCTGGCGATCTGCCGCGGTCTGCAGGTGGTGAACGTCGCGCTCGGCGGCACCCTGGAGCAGGACATGGGCGGCCGCGAGCGCGAACACCGGCACCTCGTGCACCTGGTGCCGATCCGGCCCGGCACCCTGCTGGAACAGGCCACCGGCGCCGAGAAGGCGGAGGCCTCCTGCTACCACCACCAGCGGGTGGACCGCCTCGGCGACGGCCTCACGGTCACCGCGCGCGCCGCCGACGGGACGGTGGAAGGGCTCGAACTCCCGGGTGCGCAAGGGTGGTTCACCGCCGTGCAGTGGCACCCCGAGGACACGGCGCACCGGGATCCGGCACAGCAGGGCCTGTTCGACGCGCTGGTACGGGCCTCGGACGCGCGTCTCCGAGGCGGGCGGCGGGATTGAGCAGACGGGTGGGGCTCACGCCTTCGGCCGGCGTCCACTGCGCCGAGGCGCCGGCTCGGCCCCGTCGAGCAGGGCGAGCCGACGCTCCTCGCCCTGCTCCTCGACCTGGAGCACCACCTTGCGCAGCCCGTCCGCCACGCTCCGGCACTCCTCGTCGCTGAGCTGCCCGGCGACGAACGCCTCCTCCTCGTTGAACGCCGGGAACAGGCGCCGCATCAGCGCCTCCCCCTCCTCGGTCAGGCTGAGCAGCACCAGCCTGCCGTCGGTCGGATGCCCGGCCCGCTTCATGAGGCCCCGCCCCTCCAGCGTCCGCGACACGCCGGTGAGCGTCCCCTTGGAGATCCCGGCCTCCGCCGCGACATGCCGGGTCTCCGACTCGCCCCACACCCACACCACCCAGAGCACCACGAACGCCGTCCAGGTCAGATCGACCCCGCGCAGTACGGAGTTCTCCAGGTGCTGCCGGACGGTCGAGGCCGCCCGGTAGATGTTGGCGACCACGGCCATCTGCTCCCGGTGCAGCGGGATACCACCGAGCTTGGCCTCGGCCAGCTTCTCTGCTTCGGTGATCGATCGTTGGCCGGGCATGGCACACTCCTTCGCCGGGGGCGAGTCGGACAGCGGTGTCGTTCGGGTTCAAATTGTACGAAGGGTCGGCCACCGCCCGACCCGGGGCCGCTCACTCCGCCCAGTCGAGCCGATGCTCGGGCGGCTGATGCGCCGGTTGGAGGCCGGGACGATCGTGGGATCGTCATCGCCCACCCGTGTCATGATCAGAACCATGCCGTTCGAGATCGTCCCCGCCGACGTCACGGACCTCCACCAGGTGCTGGAGGATCACGCCCGCTACTGGGGCGAGCGCGATCTGCGCGCGCTCCATCAGCCGGTGCTGGTACGGGAGTTCGGCGCCACCTGTCTCGTCGCACGCGCCGAGGACGGCATCCGCGGATACGTCATCGGCTTCGTCACCCCCGACCGCACCGGATACGTCCACCTCATCGCCACCCGGGACGACACCCGCGGCACCGGCCTGGGGCGTCGCCTCTACACGGAGTTCACCGAGGCGGCCCGAGGACAGGGAGCAGTTCGCCTGAAGGCGATCACCTCGGTCGGCAACAAAGGTTCCATCGCCTTCCACCGCAGCCTCGGCTTCGACGCGCGTGTGGCGGAGGACTACGACGGTCCCGGACGGCCGATGGTGGTCTTCACGCGGGAGCTGTAGCCGGGGCGTGGCCTACACGCCGGCGTGACCGGAGACGTCGCCCTCCCCCGAAGGCGGCGTCTCCGGTCACTTCCCCCGGCGCCGGACTGTGGATCAGCGCGTCCGAGCGCGTCAGCGGAGCCGTGCCGTCACCAGCACATGACCGCTGTCTCCCCCGAACCCCAGGTGGCATAAAGACGTACGCGGACGAAATAGCGGCGGCCCTTGACGAGGCGGGCCCGGACGGTGGCGTTGTGCGGGGTGCCGCCGTCGTCCTGGGCGGTGAGGTAGCGGGGTTCGCCGTCCCGTTCCTCGAAGAGCACCACGACGGTGTCGCTGTCGCCGAAGGTGCCCACGGTGTACTCGCGGGTCTCCGGCGGCTCGACGACGAAGTCGGCCTGCTCGGCCGGCCCGAGCCGCAGCGGTACCGAGCGGAACGGCACCAGATCCCGCGGCCCCGGCTGCTCGGCCGGCGGGTACCAGCGGCGGACGAACTCCTTGTCGGTCCGGGACAGCACGCCCGGCGGGTTGAGGCCGGCACGGAACTGCTCCGGCTCCAGGATCAGCCCGGCCGCGAAGGGATACTCCATGATCGAGTGCGGGTCCCAGACGGAGCCGTTGACCTCGTGCGGATCGATCTTGCGCAGGATGTTGAAGAACGTCTTGTCCCGGCTCCAGAAGTTCGGCGGGCCCGCCAGATCGGCGAACACGGCCTCGTCGTCCCAGTGGATGCCGGCGAACGGGCTCTGGTGCTCGTGCAGCATGCCGAGCGCGTGCCCGATCTCGTGCAGGGCCGTCCCGCGCTCCCCGGGCGCGGTCAGATCCCAGCCGAAGTTCATGGTGCGGTCGTTGAGGCCCACCTGGAGCGCGTCCTTGCCCACGTTCGACCAGGAGCCGTCGCCCAGCTGGAACCCGATCCGCAGCTCGGCCTCCGACCGGTCGCGCACCTCCACGAACGACAGCCCGATCCCGAGGCCCTGCCACTCCTGGAAGCACTCGCGCACGACGTCCTGCTGCTCCTTGCCGCCGACCCACGACACGCGCTGGGTCCTGCCGGTCGCCGGGTCCTGGATCACGGATCCGTCGGAGTCCCGGTCGAAGAAGCAGTAGTGCAGGACGGTGCCGTTGACCCACATCCGGTGCCCGCTGATGAGCGCACTGAGCCGCTCGGCGGCCAGCCCCGGTGCGAAGGCGGGCGCCGACTGCTGCGCGAGGGAGCAGTAGCGGGCGGTCATGCCGAACAGGTTGCCGTCGGCCCGCCGCGCGCGCTTGAGTCGAGGGCTACTCAAGTCCCTGTGTATCAAATGTGAGTCACCGCGCTCCTGTTGCCGTGATGACTTTCGAACGGGACGCGAAGACCCTGGAACTGCCCTGGCCGTTCACGGGTCGGGAGCGCGAACTCGAACTGGTCCGTGGGTCCTTGACCGCCGGCCGGCACGGCATCGTGATCACGGGCCCGGCGGGCTGCGGCAAGACCCGGCTCGTCACCGAGGCCGTCCGCGGCACCGACTGCGCCCGGGTGGCCGGCACGCCCGAGACCCGCCGGATCCGCTTCGCCGCGTTCGCGCACCTCGTACCCGAGACGGCCTCCCTGCACGGCGCTTTCCAGCACCTGTCCGGCGTACGGCTGCTCCTGGTCGACGACGCGCACCTGCTCGACGACGCCTCGGCCGCCCTCGTCCACCAGCTGGCCGTGCACGGACGCACCCGTCTCCTGGTCGTCACCACCGACGGCGCCCCCGCCCCGGGCGCCGTCTCCCGGCTGTGGACCGGCGAACTCCTGCCCCGTCTCGGCCTGGAGCCACTGCCCCGCGAGGAGACCGCCGAGCTGCTGGCGGGCGCGGCCGGCGGCGGTCGCCCGGAACCGCTCACCGTGAACCGGCTGCACCGCCTGTGCCGGGGGGACCTGCGGCTGCTGCGGGACCTGGTGGGCGCGGTACGCGAACGCGGGCTGCTCCGCCGCGTCGCGGACTCGGACGAGTGGGCGTGGCGCGGCCCGGTGCCGGTCACCGCGACCGTACGGGAGCGCACGGCACACGTCCTCGACCGCACCTGCCCCGAAGAGCGCGAGACCCTCGAACGCCTCGCCTTCGCCGAGCCGTTGCCCCTGGACCTGGACGAACTCCCCCTTCGTGCCCTGGAACACCTCGAGGCCGACTCCCTGGTCCACGTCGACGACCAGGGCGCTGTCCGCCTCGCCCACCCCCTGCACGGCCCGGTGCTGCGGGCCGCGGCCGGCAGGCTACGGGCGAGGCGGCTGTCCCGTGGGCCGGAGCAGTGCGGCCCCGCCCTCGACGCCGAGCGGGCCGCGCTGACCCGCCGCATCGAGCGGGCGGACGTACGGGCGACACCGACGCCCGTGGGGGAGTGGCTGGTCGCGGAGGGCGCACCGGTGCCGCCCGGGTACGCGGCCGTACGCGCCCGGTTCGCGCGGCTGCGCGGGGAGCTGCGCGAGGCCGCGGCGTGGGCGCGGGAGGGGCTGCGGGACGGCGCCGACGATCCGTCCTGCCGACTTGAACTCGCCTTCGCCGCGGCGCAGTCGGGCGATGTCCCGGCCGCGCACAAGATCCTGGGTGGCCGCTCCCACGGGGGTGGGGCGGTCACCCGGTCGGCCACAGCCCGCGGCGACGCCGACGGGGCCGTCGAGGCGCTCACCGGCGACGCGTACGACGCCGTCCGCCTCGGCGCCCCCGAGCGTGCCGCGGGCCGCCTGAACGGGGTCTTCGCCGCGCACGCCGACGCGCTCGCCCGCGGCGACGGCCCCGCGCTCGACCAGGTGGCCGAGGAGCTGGAGGAGCGCGGCTTCCTGCTGTTCGCGGCCGAGGCGCATGCCCAGGCCGTACGGGCCCACCGCGACCCGCGCGCCGCCCGCACCGCACGCACGCGTGCCGTCGCCCTGGCCCGCCGCTGCCAGGGCGCCCGTACCCCGGCACTGTCCGGGCTGGTCCTGGGCGAACTGACCGCCAGGCAACGGCAGATCGTGACCCTGGCGGCCACGGGGCTGAGCAACCGGCAGATCGCCGAGAAGCTCACCCTGTCCGTCCGCACGGTCGGCAACCACCTCTACAGCGCCTACGCCCGCCTCGGCGCCGGCGACCGCGGAGCACTGCCGTGGCTGGTGGAACTGCCGGCCGCGCAGCCGGCGTGAGGGCGACCTCGCGGCAGTCCGTCCGCGCCCGGCGTCAGGCCGCCCCGAACGCCGAGAACGCCCACCCTGTCGCCTGGTGCAGCGCGTCGCCCGGCAGGGCCGCGCGGGCGTCGCGCAGGGCCTCCGCCAGGGAGAGCCCCTCGCTCAGTCCCTTGTGCAGCGCGAGCATCAGCGGTACCACCGCGGCGTCGTTGACGGGTGCCGTGCACGCCACCACTCCCGCCGTGCCCAGCGGCAGCAGCGCGGTGACCAGGCCGAGCAGTTCGTCGGCGCCGACGGAGGCGAAGCGGGCGGTGTCGCAGCAGGAGAGGATGATCCGGTACGGGCTGCGGTCCAGGCGTTCGAAGTCATGCACGATGAGCGGCCCGTCGGCCATCCGCAGCGACGAGAACAGGGGACTGTCCGCGCGGAACGTGCCGTGGGCGGCGATATGAGCCAGCGTGGCGCCGTCGAGCTCCTCCAGTACGCGCGGCACGCGCGCGTCGGCGTGCTCCAGGACGACCGCACCGCCGTACCGGCAGGCCAGATGGGGCACCTCCGCGCCGCCCGTCGCCAACCCCGGCCCGCGCACCAGCACATGGCGCCCGCCCGGCGGCGGCTCGGTCTCCCGGGCGCGCAGCCAGCCGCTCGCCGACGGCGACACGCTGAGCACCCGCTCCCGCAGCGACGGCAGGAGCGCCCACGGCACCCGGTGCAGCCGGGCCGGCGGTACGACGACCACGGGGCCGTCGCCCAGATGCGCCGCGGCCGGACCGAGCAGCAGCTCCTCCAGCCGCCGCCCCGCCGCCTCCACCACCGGCAGCCGCCCCTCCGCGCCCGGATGCGCCAGCCGCCGCAGCCCGGCCTGGACGTGCTCGGCCTCCGTCTCCGCCTCGGCCAGCAGCCCGGCCTCGTACCGGCGTACCCGCCCCTGCCCGCACAGCAGCACCTGAACCCGCCCGTCCAGCACGGCGAGTTCGACCAGCCGTACGTCGTCGCCCAGCCGTTCCAGGAGCCGGCCCGGATCGAAGCGGTGGCCGTCGCCGGGCGTGGCGCCGCGCATGTGCAGGGTCCGGGCGCGTATCTCCCGCTCCAGGCGCCGCTGTTCACGCTCCAGCACCGGCACGGGACGCGCCTCACCGCGCGCCTCCTCGGCGCGCGCCGCGATCTCCCGGAACGCCGTCAGGTCGCTCTGCAGCTCCGGGTCGGCGGGCGGCCGGGTCGGCGGCGTCGACAGCGCGGTGGCCCGCCAGCGCTCGCTCCACACCAGCAGCCGCCGCGGGCTGCCCGAGTCGAGGCTGGCCTGCTGGGCGAGCGCGGCGAGCTCGGCGCCCTGCGCGGTGGCGCGGGCCCTGAGCTCGGACGCGCCCAGCGTCATCCGGTGGGCGTCGAGCACATCGAGCCCCCGCCGACAGGCCTCCAGGACGCCGCGCCCCGACCCGGCCGCCCGCGCCCGCAGCGCCTGTGCCGCCCAGCCCGTCATCCGCGCCAGCGGCGGTCCGCTGCGCCTGCTGCGGGCGGCGACCGCCAGATGCCGCTCGGCGTCGGCCCGCCAGCCCAGGGAGAGCGCGATGCGGCCCGCGAGCAGCGAGGCCTCCGGCGCGGCCGGCGCGCCGAAGGAGGCCAGCCGTTCGGCGACCGCCGCCGTGTCCGCCACCAGCCGGCCCGAACTGCGCCCGGCGGCGACCCGCGCCTCGATCAGCACCAGCCGGGCATGGGTCTCCCACCACATCCGCCGCTGCCCCGCGAACAGCCGTACGGCCATGTCGGCCCGCGCGATCGCCGTGTGCGCGTCACCCGCCAGCCGGGCGGCACGCGCGGCGGCCAGCAGCAGCTCCGCCTTGCGGGTGGACTGGCCGCCGATCCCGTCCAGCACGGCGATCGCCGCGTCCGCCTCGGCCAGCGCCTCCGGGGCCAGCCCGGCCGCCATCAGTACCTCGCAGCGGCGGATGTTCAGCATGAACGTCGGCGTGCCGAGCTTGGCGTACCGCTCCTCGGCCTCGTCGAGCAGCCGCAGCGCCGCCGGAATGTCGCCCGACCGGAACGCGGCCAGTCCCCGGCTCTCCACGGCGTCGGCCTTGTCGTGCTCCTGGCCGGTGGTGTCCCACAGCGCCTCGGCCGCCGTGAAGTCGGCGTCCGCACGGTCCATCGCGCCGAGCGCCAGATGCACGGTCGCCCGCAGGGTCAGCGCCCGCGCCGTCCAGATGACGTCCTCCGCCTGCCGCAGCACGGGTATCGCCCGGCGCACGTCCTCCAGCGCCTCCCGGTGATGGCCCAGGACCCAGCGGGCGTAGGCCCGGCGGAACAGCACGCGCGCGCGGGTGTGTCCGCTCCCGCGCGCGACCCCGCGCTCCAGCGCGGCCAGCCCCTGCTGCGTGCGCCCCGCGTGCACCAACGCGACCCCGAGCGCCGCCAGGGCGTCCGCCTCCCGGTCGGCCGACTCCGCGCGTGCCGCGAGATCCCGGGCACGCCGCAGGTGATACAGGGCGATGCGCATGTCGCCCCAGTCCCGCTGCCAGATGCCGATCACCTGATGGGCGACCGAGGCGTGCCACGGCGACGGATCGGCGTCGAGCACCCCTTCCGCCCTCGCCAGCGCGTCGTTCGGGGCGGCGAACACCATCGGCAGCAGTTCGAGAACCGAGTCGCTTCCCGCTGTCACTCCACGGATGGTAGTTGCCGTGGAACCGTGCCACACGGGTTTGGCGCTGTATCAATCAGCGACCGCACGGCTCTGACTGACGAACGTCGCCTCAGGGGGAGGACACGCCATGGCACCACAGCGATTCCAGGAGCAGTTCGAGCAGATCCAGCGCTCCATGCCCGACGTCCCGCTCGCGATGGGCCCGGACGACTCCGCCGAGTTCATCTACGAGAAGGGCTATGTACTGGTCCGTGACGGCGAGGACGCCCGCGTCGTCGAGGACACCGTGCGGGCGCACTTCACCGCCGAGCCGGACCTGGTCCAGGACCACGTGCGCCGCGCCGGCCCGCGGACCAACCGCTCGGGCATCACCCGCATCCAGGTCGGTGACCCCGGCGAGGGCGACCGTAGCGGCGACCGCACCGTCGCGCAGGCCCTGCGCGCCCTGCGCGAGACGGAGGGACGGGCCGGACGGCGCCTCGTCAGCCGCAACCACCTCGTGGGGATCACCGGTCGGGTCAACTCCTGTCCCGGCGACGAACCGGCACCCGCCCGGCTCGCCGACGGCACCAACCCCGGGGCGGCCGAGGGCAGTCACGACCCGGACACCGCCGTCGGCGTCCTCGTCATCGACACCGGCCTCACGCACGACTACCGCTCCTTCCCGCTGCTGGCCCACACCGAGGGCGAC
Source organism: Streptomyces sp. NPDC093591 (assembly GCF_044764885.1). NCBI lineage: Bacteria > Bacillati > Actinomycetota > Actinomycetes > Kitasatosporales > Streptomycetaceae > Streptomyces > Streptomyces sp. NPDC093591. The sequence continues at coordinate 571,242 of NZ_JBIWIY010000004.1, read as the reverse complement.
GCCCAGGTCCAGGAGTGCGACGACCAGGGCATCCTCCAGCAGTACGTCGGCCACGGGACCTTCATCGCCGGGCTCGTCGCCGCCGTCGCGCCCAACACGGACGTCACGGTCCGGGGCACTCTCCACGACGCGGGCGCCATCCTGGAGTCCGAGTTCGGCGAGAAGCTCTTCGAGGCCGTCGACGCGGGCGGCTGGCCCGACATCCTCAGCCTCTCCGCCGGCACCGCCAACGGCCGCACCGACGGCCTGCTCGGGGTCGAGGCGTTCATGCAGGAGCTGCGCGGACAGCGCACCCTGCTGGTCGCCGCGGCCGGCAACAACGGCAGCGCCACGCCCTTCTGGCCCGCCGCCTACGCCGACCATCCCGACTACCAGGACGTCGTGCTCTCCGTCGGAGCGCTGCGCCAGGACGGCGAGTTCGGCGCCTGCTTCAGCAACCACGGCGGCTGGGTGAAGGTGTACGCGCCCGGCGAGCGGCTCACCAGCGTCCTCACCGGCTTCGACGCGCCCGTGCCGTACGTGTACCAGCACTCCACCTACGACGCCTGCCGGTACGGCTTCGGCTACTCCTGCACCTGCCAGTCCCCGCCCCACACCGGCGCGTTGAGCGAGCAGGACGGCGCCGCCAAGCCCGACCAGGTGATGTTCGAGGGGCTCGCGCACTGGAGCGGCACCTCGTTCGCCACGCCCCTCGTCGCCGGCATGATCGCCGCCCACATGACGGCGCAGCAGGAGCGTGACCCGCGTGTCGCCCGGTACAAGATGCTCGCGGCGAACTCCGGGTTCGCGGAGGTGCGGGGGGCGCATGTGCCCGCACTCCGGCCCGCGACCTGGCGCCCTGTCTCCGTCACACCGTCGGCTCCTCGCTCATGAGGGTCGGAACCGTCCCCTCCGCGGCGTACGATGACTTGCCGTACACGAGGGGTGGGGCTGTGGACCGTGCAGATGTCGGTGCCTTGGTCCAGTCCGCCGTCGACGGTGACGCGGCGGCCTGGAAGGCGCTCGTGGAAGGGCTGAGCCCACTGGTGTGGTCCGTCGTGCGCGCGCACCGGCTGGGCGACGCCGACGCCCATGAGGTGTACCAGACCGTCTGGTTCCGCTTCGCCCAGCACCTGGGGCGCATCAGGGAACCCGAGAAGGCCGGATCGTGGCTCGCGAGCACCGCACGGCACGAGAGCCTGAAGGTGCTCAAGAGCTTGCGGCGACTGACCGTGACGAGCGATCCGCAGCTGCTCGACCGGGTCAGCGAGGACCGTACGCCCGAACAGTCGGTCCTGGACTCGGAGGAGGCGGCCGCCGAGTCCGAACGCATCCGCTGGATGTGGCAGGAGTTCGAGGAACTCGGCGAACGCTGCCGCCAGTTGCTGCGCGTGCTGATGGCCTCGCCGCCGCCCAGCTACCAGGAGGTGTCCGCCGCACTGGGCATCGCCGTCGGCAGCATCGGGCCGCTGCGCCAGCGCTGTCTGCGCCGACTTCGGGCCCGACTCGACGCACGGGGAGCGCTGTGAACGACGACATGCACGACGAAGTGACGGGCGAAGAGCCCCTCGGTGAACGGCCCCTGGGCGACGACGAGTTCGATGTCGAGCTGCTGGAGGAGGAGCTCCGCCAGGCCGCCGCCATCCTGGACCCCGTGCCGGCCCAGCTGCGGCAGATCGCCGTCGAGGCCTTCGCGCTGCACGATCTCGACGCCCGTATCGCCGAGTTGACGTTCGACTCGGTGGTGGACGCCATTCCGGTCAGGGGAGCGACCGACACGCCGAGGATGCTGACCTTCCGCGCCGGCGAGATGACCGTGGACGTGGAGGTGGGCGCGCAGGGGCTGCTGGGGCAGGTGCTGCCGCCGCAGCAGGCGCGGATCGAGGTGCTCGGCGGCCCGCAGGCGGCCACGCCGGTCGTCGCCGACGACATGGGCCGCTTCAGCAGCGACGCACCGCCGAGCGGCCCCTTCGCCCTGCGGCTGCGGACCGGTGGGGAGGTCGTGGTCACGGAGTGGCTGCGGGCCTGACCCACCGCGTCAGCGGGAGACGGCGTCCACCAGCGCCGCCAGCGCCTGCGTGAGCCGGGTGAGTCCGGGACCGGCCGGACCGCCCGGCTCCGTCATGTACGTGTCCCGGCGGATCTCGATCATCAGGGCGGTGACCCGGGGCTCCACGCCGTGGAACTCCAGCGGGACGTACGTACCGCTGAAGGGACTGTCGAGCCCCGTCTCCCCGCACGGGGCGAACGCCTCCCGGGCCGCGGCGAGCAGCTCGGGCGGCGTGTGGAAGGAGTCGGTGCCCAGACAGACCGGTGGGCGCGGGCCCTCGCCGTGCAGCTCGTAGGGGAGCCGGGCGCTCGGGTAGGAGTGGACGTCGATGATCACGGCCCGGCCGGTGACGGCGAGGCGATCGGCCACCGCGTCCGTCATCGCCTGGGCGTACGGCCGGAAGTACCGCTCGACGAGGGGCCCGGGATCGGCGTCCGCGGGCCTCAGCGGTGCCTGGTGCGTGGTGCGCGTGTAGACGGCGCCCATGCCCACGGCCAGCATCTCCTCCCGCTCGTCCGGGAACCGCTCCGGATCTACGACCAGCCGCGAGAGCCGGTTGACGAACCGCCACGGCGTGACCTCCGACGCCCCGGCCGCGCGCTGAGCGAGTTCCGCGGTGTGCGCGTCGACGATGTGGTCCAACTCCCGCTCCAGCGCGGCGTCGTCCAGCACGAGGCCCGCCCGCACCTCGGGCGGTATCTCCCGCGCCGAGTGCGGCACATGCAGGATCACCGGCGATCCCCCGGCCCCGGGGAGCAGCGCGAACGACGGCACGGCAGAGGTCATGACGGCTGCTCCCAGGGGGCGTTGTCAGTGGCGTGGTGCACCATCACAGCATGGACATCAGCAACCAGCAGGTGATCGCAAAGGCCGTGCCCGAGGCGGTCGGCCGCGAGCCGGAGGGCCTGGCCCGCCGGCTCGGACCGGAGCTCTCGCTGCCTGGCTAGCCCCTGGCCACCACGACGTACAGGCAGGCGACGACGGTGACCACGCAGACGGCAGCCAGGGCCAGTGCCGCGCAGCCGAGCAGCCCAACCGCACCGACGATGGCCGCCCAGCCGAACCGCGTCAGGCGGGCGGCCCGTTCGACTGCCTCGTGGACATCGCCGTCGGCGTACCCATCGCGATCAGCCATGATCACTCCCAGTCGTGATCGCTCCGGTTCGATATGACTCCGCCCCGGCCGGGCGGTGCGCCGGCCGGGGCGGAACATACGGCTACGGCCTGTCGCCAGGCCGCTCGTGTCAGCTCAGGGACGCGAGCGCCGCGTTCCAGGTGGCCGACGGGCGCATGACCGCGGCGGCCTTGGCCGGGTCGGGCTGGTAGTAGCCGCCGATCTCGGCCGGGCTGCCCTGGACGGCGTTCAGCTCGTCGACGATCTTCTGCTCGTTCGCGGTGAGCGTCTCGGCGAGCGGGGCGAAGGCCTTGGCCAGGTCCGCGTCGTCGGTCTGCGCCGCCAGCTCCTGCGCCCAGTACAGGGACAGGTAGAAGTGGCTGCCGCGGTTGTCGATGCCGCCGACGCGACGGGTCGGGGACTTGTCCTCGTTGAGGAAGGTCGCCGTGGCGCGGTCGAGGGTGTCGGCGAGGACCTTGGCCTTCGGGTTGCTGGTGGCCGTCGCGTACTGCTCCAGGGACGGCACCAGCGCGAAGAACTCACCGAGCGAGTCCCAGCGCAGGTAGTTCTCCTTGACCAGCTGCTGGACGTGCTTCGGCGCGGAGCCGCCGGCGCCCGTCTCGAACAGGCCGCCGCCCGCCATCAGCGGGACGACCGACAGCATCTTGGCGCTCGTGCCCAGCTCCAGGATGGGGAAGAGGTCGGTGAGGTAGTCGCGCAGGACGTTGCCCGTGACCGAGATCGTGTTCTCGCCGCGGCGGATGCGATCCACCGACAGCTTGGTCGCCTCGACCGGGACGAGGATACGGATGTCCAGGCCCTCGGTGTCGTGCTCCGGCAGGTACGCGTTGACCTTGGCGATCAGGTTGGCGTCGTGGGCGCGGGTCTCGTCCAGCCAGAACACGGCCGGGTCGCCGGTGGCGCGGGCGCGGGTGACGGCCAGCTTCACCCAGTCCTTGATCGGCGCGTCCTTGGTCTGGCAGGCGCGGAAGATGTCGCCCTCGGCGACCGGCTGCTCGATGAGCACGTTGCCGGCCTGGTCGACCAGGCGGACCGTGCCGGCGGCCTTGATCTCGAAGGTCTTGTCGTGGGAGCCGTACTCCTCGGCCTTCTGCGCCATCAGGCCGACGTTCGGGACCGAGCCCATGGTCGACGGGTCGTAGGCGCCGTTGGCGCGGCAGTCGTCGAGCACGGCCTGGTAGACGCCGGCGTACGAGGAGTCCGGCAGCACCGCGAGGGTGTCGGCCTCCTGGCCGTCCGGGCCCCACATGTGGCCGGAGGTGCGGATCATGGCCGGCATCGAGGCGTCGACGATCACGTCGGACGGCACGTGCAGGTTGGTGATGCCCTTGTCGGAGTCGACCATGGCCAGCTCCGGGCCCTCGGCGATCTCCGCGTCGAAGGACGCCTTGATCTCGGCGCCGTTCGGCAGTGCGTCCAGGCCCTTGAGGATGCCGCCCAGACCGTCGTTCGGGGACAGACCGGCGCCGGCGAGGACCTCGCCGTACTTCGCGAACGTCTTCGGGAAGAAGGCGCGCACGACATGGCCGAAGACGATCGGGTCGGAGACCTTCATCATCGTGGCCTTGAGGTGCACGGAGAACAGGACGCCCTCGGCCTTGGCCCGGGCCACCTGCGCGGTCAGGAACTCGCGCAGCGCGGCGACGCGCATCACGGAGGCGTCGACGACCTCACCGGCGAGGACCGGTACGGACTCGCGCAGGACGCTGGTGGAGCCGTCCTCGGCGACGTGCTCGATCCTCAGCGCGCCGGCCTCGGAGATCACGACCGACTTCTCGGTGGAGCGGAAGTCGTTCTGGCCCATGGTCGCCACGTTCGTCTTGGACTCGGGGGTCCAGGCGCCCATGCGGTGCGGGTGGGTCTTGGCGTAGTTCTTGACCGAGGCGGGGGCGCGACGGTCGGAGTTGCCCTCACGCAGGACCGGGTTCACCGCGGAGCCCTTGACCTTGTCGTAGCGGGCCTGGATGTCCCGCTCCTCGTCGGTCTTCGGGTCGTCCGGGTAGTTCGGCAGCGCGTAGCCCTGGGCCTGCAGCTCCGCGACGGCGGCCTTGAGCTGCGGGATCGACGCCGAGATGTTCGGCAGCTTGATGATGTTGGCCGCGGGCGTCTTCGCGAGCTCACCGAGCTCGGCGAGGGCGTCCGGGATGCGCTGGTCCTCGGTCAGGTACTCCGGGAACACCGCGATGATGCGGCCGGCCAGCGAGATGTCACGCGTCTCCACGGCGACACCCGCCTGCGAGGCGTACGCCTGGACCACCGGCAGGAAGGAATACGTCGCCAGGGCCGGGGCCTCGTCAGTGTGCGTATAGATGATGGTCGAGTCAGTCACCGGGTGCTCCGCTCCACGTCTGCAACATTGCTCGACATCAAGATATCTCGTGATCGACCTCGGCTCGACAGGGGTCCGCACACCGGTGCGGGGATGTCGCCGAGATCTCGAATCCGCGCAAACGGATGTATCGCCTCCGTGCAACCGGATCGCCTGGTCTCACGGTCATGTAGGGAGATCACCGATCCGGCGACCGGTCCTGACCACCCGGCCGCCCCAGCGAAGGCGAAGCATGAGATATCGCAGCAGAGTGACGGCCCCCGCGGCCGCCCTGATCGCCACGACGGCGGCCCTGACCGCCGCCCCCTCCGCCCACGCGGCACCGACGCGCACGGGGACGTCGGCCGCCGGAGCCAAGGGAACCCCGGGCCCCGAGACCCTCGGCGACCCGGTCTTCCCGGACCTCGGCAACGACGGTTACCGCGTCGCCGCCTACCACCTCGACTTCACCTACGACGCCACCACCCGGCTGGTCGACGCCACCGCGACCCTGAGGATCCGCACCACCCAGGCCCTGTCCCGCTTCTCCCTCGACGCCCTCGGCCTCGACATCCGCTCCGTCCGCGTCGGCGGCCGCAAGGCGACGTACGAGCAGGTGGCCGAGAAGCTGCGCATCACGCCCGCTCGGACGCTGCCGAACAAGTCCTGGGTGACCGTGTGCGTCGAGTACTCGGCGGACCCGCGCCGTATTCCGCAGCCGCACACCGGCTGGGTCGACACGCTGGACGGGTTCGCGGTCTGCTGCCAGCCGAACTTGGCCCACACCGTCTTCCCGTGCAACGACCACCCCTTGGACAAGGCCGACTTCACGTTCCGCATAACCGTCCCCGGCGGCCTGCGCGGCGTGGCCACCGGCCTGCTCGAACGCACCGAGAGCCTCTCCGGCGGCCGTACCGCGTACACGTACCGCTCCCGCGAACCCATGGCCACCGAGCTGGTGCAGATCACGGTCGGCGACTACGTGATCAAGGACCGGCAGGGCCCGCACGGCCTCCCGCTGCGCGACGTCGTCCCGGTCGCGCGCGCCGAGGCACTGGAACCGGCGCTCGCGCTGACACCGAACCTGGTCGCGTGGCTGGAGGCGCGGCTCGGGGCCTACCCCTTCGAGACGTACGGCCTGCTGCCCTGCAACTCCGACGCGCCGAACGCCTTCGACTTCACCGGCCTGGAGACCCAGACCCTGACCATCTACAAGCCGAACTATCTGCTCCAGGCGGAGCCGAAGATCGGCTCGCACATGATGCACGAGCTGGTCCACTCCTACTTCGGCAACAGCGTCAGCCCCGCCTCCTGGGCCGACCTGTGGATCAACGAGGGCCACGCCGACTTCTACGGGCTGCTCTACCGCTACGAGCGCGGCTGGCCGGACTCCCTGGGCCTGACCACCATGGAAGCCCGGATGAAGGACACCTACGCCAAGGGCGACCAGTGGCGGCGCGACTCCGGGCCGGTCGCCGCGCCCAACGCGGCCAACCTGTTCGACGGGCAGCGCTACCTGGGCGGCGTGCTGGTCCTGTACGCGCTGCGCAACCTCGTCGGCGAGAGCGCCTTCAACGCGCTGGAGCGAGTCTTCCTCGACCGGTACCGCAACTCCTCGGCGTCGACGGCCGACTACATCGCCGTCGCCTCGGAGGTCTCCGGTCAGGATCTGTCCGGATTCCTCCAGGACTGGCTGTACGGCACCAAGACGCCGCGGATGCCGGGGCACCCGGACTGGACGGTCACCCCGGTGAACCCGTCGCTCGCGCCGCGCCGCCGCAAGGGCGCCGTCCACCACGAGAACTCGGCCACCCTGTAGGGGCCCCGGTACCTCAGTGGTTGCTCAGTCGAGGCGGACGGGGGTCATCTCGTCCGCCTCTTCCGGGCCGCGCTGCTGCGGAATCGCCACCGTGCCCGGGCCCTGCTGGATCGCCACCGTCCGCGTGGGGGCGGGGATGCGGATGCCCTCCGCGCGGTAGCGCTTGTGCAGGCGCTTGATGAACTCGTGCTTGATCCGGTACTGGTCGCTGAACTCCCCGACACCCAGGATGACGGTGAAGCCGATCCGGGAGTCCCCGAAGGTGTGGAAGCGGATGATCGGCTCGTGGTCCGGGAGGGCGCCCTCGACCTCGGTCATCACCTCGCCGATGACCTCGTTCGTCACCCGCTCCACGTGGTCCAGGTCGCTGTCGTAGGCGACGCCGACCTGGACCAGGATCGTCAACTCCTCCTCGGGACGCATGAAGTTGGTCATGTTCGTCTTCGCGAGCTCCCCGTTGGGGATGACGACCAGGTTGTTGGAGAGGTTGCGGACCGTCGTCTGGCGCCAGTTGATGTCCTCGACGTAGCCCTCCTCGCCGCTGCTCAGCCGGATGTAGTCGCCGGGCTGGACGGTCTTCGAGGCGAGGATGTGGATGCCCGCGAAGAGGTTGGCGAGCGTGTCCTGCAGGGCGAGCGCGACCGCCAGACCGCCGACGCCCAGGGCGGTGAGCAGGGGCGCTATGGAGATGCCCAGGGTCTGCAGCACCACCAGGAAGCCGATGGCCAGGATCAGGACCCGGGTGATGTTGACGAAGATCGTGGCCGAGCCGGCGACCCCGGGGCGGGACTGGGTGACCGTCCGCATCAGCCCGGCGACCCCGCGGGCCACCGCCAGGGTCACCACGAAGATCAGCAGCACGGTCAGGGTCTTGTTGACGTTGTGCTGGACCGTCCGGGTCAGCGGCAGCGCCGCGCCCGCGGAGGCCGCGCCGCCGAGGAACGCCGCCCACGGCACCACGGTCCGCAGCGTGTCCACGATGAGGTCGTCGCCGCTCCAGCGGGTGCGGTCGGCGTGCTTGCCGAGCCAGCGCAGCAGCATGCGCAGCAGGAAGGCCGCGAGCAGCCCCGCCGCCAGCGCGATGCCGGCGATGACCAGGTCGTCCACAGTGAGCGCTCGCGTCACCGGTCACCTCCGGGGAGGAATGCTGCGGCGAACCCCTTCGCCGACGGCCGGATGTGAAGTCTCGTCACGTTGTCACCTGCTCGATCTCCGCGATGTGCCGTCGTGCCGGCCACCCGTCCCCCGAGGACGGCACGAGGGTTCATCCTGCCGTATCGGGCACAGGTGTTCGTACCAGGATCGGGGGCCGGACGGCGGCTTGGGCCCGGTTTCGGGCATTCTCCGCCGACGGGCGGTTGGCAGAGGGGCACTTGCGCGCGCGACTGGGGTACGCAGAGCGCCGCTACGCGCCCGCGCACCCCGGCGGCAGTCCGGTGCCAGGGCACGCGCGTCCGGTGCTCGCGATCGACCGGGGACCTACGGCACAAGGCCGGCCCCCCTGCGTCCGTGGGCGTCACACATCCGTGAACGAGCCGTGCCTTCCGGCACCGGAGGCGAACCGTGCCGCCCCCTCCAGGCTCGCCGCCAACACGCCCATGCCGTACCGGAGTTCACCTCGCATCGCCGCCGCCTCGTCCAGCCCCTCCTGGTCGAGCACGGACGCCCGGTCGGCGCGCAGACACGCCTGCGGGAACCCGGCGATCGCGGCGGCCAGTGCCTCGGCCTCGGCGCGGGCGTGTCCGGTCGGCACGACACGGTTGGCGAGCCCCATCTCGTAGGCCTCCCTCGCCGGCACCGGTCGTCCCGTCAGGATCATGTCCAGCGCGCGGCTCGTGCCGATCAGCCGGGGCAGCCGTACCGTGCCACCGTCGATGAGGGGCACACCCCAGCGGCGGCAGAACACGCCGAACACGGCGTCCTCCTCGGCGACCCGCAGATCGCACCAGAGCGCCAGTTCGAGGCCCCCGGCCACGGCGTGCCCGGCGACGGCGGCGAGCACCGGCTTGGACAGTCGCAGCCGGGTCGGGCCCATCGGGCCGTCCCCTTCCTCGGTGACCTCGTTGCCCCGGTCGCCGTCGAGCGCCTTGAGGTCGGCGCCCGCGCAGAACGTGCCGCCCTCGCCCCACAGCACCGCGACCCGGGCCCCGTCGTCCGCCTCGAACTCCCTGAAGGCGGCGGCGAGTTCGGCGGCCGTCGGACCGTCCACCGCGTTACGGACCTCGGGACGGGAGAGGACGACGGTGGTGACGTGTCCGTCGCGCTCCACGCGGACCGGCATGGTGGGGCCCCTTTCGGTGGGTCGGACCCCGCACGTTACTGAGCCGTCAGATGACCTTCCACCGCACCAGCGCCCCCAGCGTCAACGCCCCCGGCACCAGCGGCAGCCACACCGTGATGATCCGGTAGGCCAGCACCACCGCCGTCGCCACCGCCACCGGGCCGCCCGCCGCCACCAGCGCCACGACCAGCGCGGCCTCGACCGAGCCGACCCCGCCCGGCGTGGGCACGAGGGCGACGGCGACGGTCGCCGCCAGATAGGCGAGCGCCATGTGCGTGGGCGGTACGTCCAGGCCCAGGGCGAGCCCCACCAGGACCAGTCCGGTCGCCTGCAGCACGGGGAAGGCCAGCGAACCGCCCCACAGGGCCAGTGCCCGGGACGGCCGGGTGTGCACCGAGCGCGCCTCACCCAGCGCGGTGCGCAGGAAGGCGAGCACCGCGGTGCGCAGCCGGCGTACGAGGGCGAAGACGGCGACGGCCACGACCGCCACCGCGCCGATGACGAGCAACAGCGGGCCCCACGCCCCCTCCGGGAGGAGCGGGCCGAGCCGCAGCGCGTCCGGGAAGGCGATCAGCAGCGCGGCCAGCAGACCGACGCGGGCCACGCTCTCCGCGAGCAGATACAGCGCCAGCGCGGCCGAGGAGCGGGCGAGCGGCAGCCCGCACACCGTCATGAAGCGCAGGTTGACCGCGCTCGCGCCCAGGCCGGTGGGCAGCAGATGGTTGGCCGAGCCCGCCGCGAACTGGGTGACGAGCAGCCGGAGCCTGGGCAGCCGGTCGATCACCGCACCCTGCCGGGTCACCGCCGCCGCGACCCAGGTCAGGCAGGTGGCGCAGGCCGCGGCGACCAGCCACGGCCACTTGGCCGTCGCCAGATGGCCGATGCCCTCGGCGAGCACGGACCGGTGCTCCACCGCGACCACGACGACGAGGACGAGGGGGAGCAGGCACAGCAGCTGGCGGAGCGGGAGACGTCCGAGCAGGCGTCCCGCGGGGAGTCGTACGGCTGTCACACTCGCAGAGGCTCTCCGCGCTGCGACAACGCCGGGTTGCGGGAGCGAGGACGGCGTCTTACGGACCGGCTGCGGACGGCTGCCGGTCTTCGCGAAGCCGCCGATATTGACCTCAACTCCGCTTGAGGTCCTACGTTCCTGGTCATGAGTATGGAGACCACAGCCTGGACACAGCTGTACGGCGTCATGAACGCCCAGCAGGAGCGCCGCCCTTTTGCCCGGGCCACGCTGCGCCGCATCGGCGCCTTCGCCCGCCCGCACCGCCGTAGGATCGCGCTCTTCGTCGTGCTCGGGATGGCGACCGCACTGCTCGCCGTCGCGACGCCGGTACTGGCCGGCCGTGTCGTCGACGCGATCGTGACGGGCGGCGACGAGGGCAGGGTCGTCCGTCTGGCCCTGCTGATCGCCCTGATCGCGGTGGCGGAGGCGGCGCTCGGGATCTTCGCCAGGCGCCTGTCGGCGACGCTCGGCGAGGGGCTCATCCTCGATCTGCGGGCGGCGGTGTTCGATCATGTGCAGCGCATGCCGGTCGCGTTCTTCACACGCACTCGTACGGGAGCGCTCGTCTCCCGTCTCAACAACGACGTGATCGGCGCCCAGCGCGCCTTCAGCAACACGCTCTCCGGAGTGGTCAGCAACCTCGTCACCCTGCTGCTCACCCTCGCCGTGATGCTCACCCTCTCCTGGCAGATCACCCTGCTCGCCCTCCTCCTGCTCCCGGTGTTCGTGATCCCGGCCCGGCGCATGGGCCACCGCATGGCCCACATGCAGCGGGAGGCGGCCACGCTCAACGCGGCGATGGGCACCCGGATGACCGAGCGCTTCTCGGCCCCCGGCGCCACGCTGGTCAAGCTCTTCGGGCGACCGGAGGAGGAGTCGCGGGAGTTCGCGAGCCGGGCCAGGCGGGTGGCCGACATCGGGGTACGGACGGCCACCGCCCAGTCGCTGTTCATCACCGCGCTCACCCTGGTCTCCGCCCTGGCCCTCGCCCTGGTCTACGGCCTCGGCGGCTGGTTCGCCCTGCGCGGCACCCTGGAGCCGGGCGCCGTCGTCGCGCTGGCGCTGCTCCTGACTCGCATGTACGCCCCGCTCACCGCGCTCGCCGGCGCCCGCGTCGAGGTCATGAGCGCCCTCGTCAGCTTCGAGCGCGTCTTCGAGGTGCTCGACCTCAAGCCGCTGATCGAGGAAAAACCGGACGCGAAGAAGGTCCCCGACGGTCCGGTGTCGGTGGAGTTCGACAACGTCCGCTTCGGCTACCCGTCCGCCGACAAGGTCTCCCTCGCCTCCCTGGAGGAGGTGGCGACCCTCGACACGCGCGGCGGCGCCGACGTCCTGCACGGCGTCTCCTTCCGCGCCGAACCCGGGCAGACCGTCGCCCTGGTCGGCTCGTCCGGCGCCGGCAAGTCGACCATCGCCCAACTGCTGCCGCGGCTGTACGACGTGGACGAGGGCGCCGTGCGCCTGGGCGGCGTCGACGTCCGCGACCTGAGCGCCGAGTCCCTGCGCTCCACCCTCGGCATGGTCACCCAGGACGGCCACCTCTTCCACGACACCGTCCGCGCCAACCTGCTGCTCGCCCGCCCCGCCGCCACCGACGCCGAACTCTGGGACGCCCTGCGCCGCTCCCGCCTCGACGCTCTCGTACGGTCCCTGCCCGACGGCCTCGACACCGTGGTCGGCGAGCGCGGCTACCGGCTCTCCGGCGGCGAACGCCAGCGCATGACCATCGCCCGGCTGCTGCTGGCCCGCCAGCGTGTCGTCATCCTCGACGAGGCCACCGCCCACCTGGACAACACCTCCGAGGCCGCCGTCCAGGAGGCGCTCACCGAGGCGCTGCAGGGCAGGACCGCGGTGGTGATCGCCCACCGGCTGTCCACCGTGCGGGCGGCGGACCAGATCCTGGTGGTGGAGGCCGGCCGGATCGTCGAACGCGGCACCCACGAGGAGTTGCTGGCGGCCGGGGGCCGCTACGCCGAGCTGTACCGGACGCAGTTCGAGGAGCGGCAGAGCGATCTCACGGAGGTCGAGACGGCGGCGTAAGCGGAGCCGGCGGAACCACAGGGCGCGTCAACCCCGCAGGATCACACAAAGTCCGACAGGATCATTGATTCATTTCTGTTCGCATCCTAGGGTTCGTTCGGTTTACCAACAGCACCGCACACGATCTGACGCTCCCTCAAGTCCCGTACAGCGCACTGTCGTCCCGAGGAAGGCCACGGTCATGCCGCACGCTCCCGAGTCCTACGCCGGCCATCCGAGCCGCCCCCAAGGCGTGCCCGTCAGCCGGCGCCGCCTGCTGGAGGGCGGAGCCGCCGTCCTCGGCGCGCTCGCCCTGTCCGGATCGTCCGCCGCCACGGCGTACGCGGCCGACGGGGCCGGGGCGGCGGACGGCACCCCGGAGTGGAACGGAAGGATCAACCTCTTCCAGGTGGGCGCCGAGCCACCGCACACCACGCTCATGCCGTACGCGGACGTCAGACAGGCCCTGGCCGCCGACCGCACCCGCTCGCCGTACCGCCTGAGCCTCGACGGCAAGTGGAAGTTCGCCTACGCCGACCGCCCCGACGACCGGGACGCCGACTTCTACCGCACCGACGTCGACGACCGCGACTGGGACACCATCCCGGTCCCCTCCGCCTGGCAGCTGCACGGCTACGACTTCCCCATCTACGTCAACATCACCTACCCGTGGTGGGGCCCCAACGGTCTGGGAGAGGAGCCCCAGCCGCCGAACGCCCCCACCCGGTACAACCCGGTCGGCCAGTACAGACGAACCTTCACGGTCCCGAGGGACTGGTCGGGCCGGCGGACCTTCCTGCACTTCGAGGGCGTGAAGTCGGCCCACTACGTGTGGATCAACGGCGAGTTGGTGGGCTACAAGGAGGACTCCTTCACCCCCGCCGAGTACGACATCACCGAGCACCTGAAGCCCGGCACCAACCAGATCGCAGTGGAGGTGTACCGCTACTCCGACGGCGACTGGCTGGAGGACCAGGACATGATCCGGCTGAGCGGCATCTTCCGCTCGGTCTACCTGTACTCCACCCCGGCCGTGCACCTGCGCGACTTCAAGCTGGACACCCCGCTGAGCGACGACTACACGGCGGCCGCCCTGTCGGTCACCGCGAGCGTGCGCGCCTACGGCGGGAGCGGCGCCGGACAGTACACCGTCGAGACGCAGCTGTACGACGCCTCCGGTCACCCGGTCTGGTCCCGCCCCCTGCAGCAACGTGCCGACGTGGGGGCCGCCGGCGAGGACGTGACCGTACAGGCCGACAAGGCCGTACCCGCGCCGAAGCTCTGGTCGGCCGAGCACCCGCACCTCTACACCGCCGTCCTGCGACTGCGCGACCCGGCCGGAAAGCTGATCGAGACCTTGTCCCACCGCGTCGGCCTGCGCGAGTTCGCGCTCAAGGACGGCCTGATGCGCATCAACGGCAAGCCCGTCTCCCTGCGCGGCACCAACCGGCACGAGATGCATCCCGACCGCGGCATCGCGCTCACCCGCGCGGACATGGTCGAGGACATCACGATCATCAAGCGGCTGAACATGAACACGGTCCGCACCTCGCACTACCCCAACAACCCCATCTGGTACGAACTCGCTGACGAATACGGCCTCTACCTGGTCGACGAGACCAACCTCGAGACGCACGGCATCCGCGGCGAGTACCCCGGCAACCACGCCGACTGGACCGAGGCGTGCGTCGCCCGCGCGCAGAACATGGTCCACCGCGACAAGAACCACGCCTCGGTCGTCATCTGGTCGCTCGGCAACGAGGCGGGCGGCGGCAGCACGTTCGTCGCCATGCGCGACTGGATCAAGTCGTACGACACCACGCGCGTCGTCCAGTACGAGGGCGACGACCGGCCGGCCATCAGCGACATCCGCTCCGAGATGTACGACAGCCCCGCCACCGTCGAGTCCCGCGCGAAGAACACCAGCGACACCCGGCCGTACGTCATGATCGAGTACTCCCACGCGATGGGGAACTCCAACGGCAACTTCAAGAAGTACTGGGACCTGATCCGCCGGTACCCCGTCCTCCAGGGCGGCTGGATCTGGGACTTCGTCGACCAGTCGCTGAGCTGGCCCACCCCGACCCGCAAGCAGTTCACCGAGGCGGGCCCGGGCGCGCTGCACGGCGAGATCCTCGCGCCCAGCGGGACCTTCGACCGCGCCAAGGGCGTCTTCGGCGGCACCGTCTTCGCCCGCGACGCGAGCCTCGATCTCACCGGCTCCCTGACGCTGGAGGCGTGGATCACCCCGCACGTCACCGGCTACCACCAGCCGATCCTCGCCAAGGGCGACACCCAGTACGCGCTGAAGCAGACCGACAAGAACCTCGAGTTCTTCATCTACGGCGGCGGCCAGTGGGCCACCGCGAGCTGGGCCCTGCCCGACGGCTGGACCGGCACCGAGCACCATGTCGCGGGCGTCTTCGACGCGGACGCGGGCAGGCTCACCCTCTACGTCGACGGCGAGGTGAGGGCCACCCGCACCACCACCCAGAGGCCCGCCAGGAACACCGCCTCCCTCGCGCTCGCCACCGACACGGACAATCCCAGTCGGGAGTTCAGCGGCACCATCCGGCGGGCCCGCGTCTACGCCCGTGCCCTGAGCGCCGGCGAGCTGGCCTCGGACAGCCGTGGTCCCGGTGACGACGGGGTGCGATTCTGGTTCGACGCGGCGACGGTCGCGTTCACCGAGAAGCGGCCGAAGGAGAAGACCTTCTTCGCCTACGGCGGCGACTGGGGCGACAACCCCAACGACTTCAACTTCGTCGCGGACGGCATCGTCACCGCCGACCGAGGGCACACCGGCAAGGCCGCCGAGGTCAAGCGGATCTACCAGGCGATCAACGCCGCTCCGTCCTCCGGCGATCGGCTCGCCCCCGGCGCGGCTGTCACCCTCACCAACGAGAACCTGTTCACCAACCTCCGTGAGTTCGACGGGCGTTGGGCCCTCGTCGCCGACGGCGAAGTCGTGCAGCGCGGAAAGCTCAGCCGCGCGCAGCTGGATGTCGCCCCGCTGACCGACAAGGAGATCACGGTGCCCTTCAGGGTGCCGGGCGAGCCGGCGCCGGGCGCGGAGTACTTCCTCGAACTGTCCTTCCGCACCAAGGAGACGACGAAGTGGGCGAAGGCCGGCTTCGAGGTCGCCAAGCAGCAGCTCGCCGTCGACGCGGGCAGCCCGGCGGTGACGCCGACCCCGCTGGGCAGCGTTCCGGCACTGACGTACGAGGACGGGAACGGTGCGGTCACCGTCACGGGCGAGGGCTTCTCCGTCACCGTCGACAAGAAGAGCGGCGTCATCACCTCCTACAAGGCCCGCGGCGCCCAGCTCATCACCTCCGGTCCCGCCCCCAACTTCTGGCGGGCGCCCACCGACAACGATCACGGCAACGGCCAGCACACGCGCAACCAGACCTGGCGCGACGCAGGAGCCAACCGCAAGGTCACGGCCGTCGTGGCGCGCGGGCTGCGGGACAGGGCCGTCGAGATCAAGATCAGCGGAACCCTGCCGACGACCACGGAGTCGACGTACACCACCACCTACACCGTTTTCGGCAACGGCGAGATCAAGGTCGACAACACCCTGCGCCCGGGCGCGGCCTCGCTCCCGTACATCCCGGAGGTCGGCACGCTGCTCTTCCTGCCCGGCCGCCTGGAGAAACTGCACTACTACGGCCGCGGCCCCGAGGAGAACCACTGCGACCGCAACAACGGCACCGACGTGGGCCGCTACTCCGGCACGGTCTCCGGCCAGTGGGAGCCCTACATCCGCCCGCAGGAGAACGGCAACAAGACCGACGTCCGCTGGGTGGCCCTGACCGGCGGCGACGGCACCGGGCTGCTGGTCTGCGGGGAACCGCTCATCGAGTTCAACGCCTCGCACTTCACGCCGGAGGACCTGTCGGTGGGGGCGCGGCACGACTACCAGCTGACGCCGCGCAAGGAGGTCGTACTCCGCATCAGCCAGCGGCAGATGGGAGTGGGCGGCGACAACAGCTGGGGCGCCCACACCCACGACGAGTTCAAGCTCTTCGCGAACCGCGACTACTCCTACACCTACCGGCTGCGCCCGCTGACCGACGTCGACGAGGCGATGGCGGCGTCGCGCAGGCCCACCGCGGGGGAGTGATCCGATGAGACCGGGGTCCCGGCGCACCGCCGGGACCCCGCTGTTTCACGCCTCCCGCAGTGCGGCCCCGATCTGCCGGCGGCGCAGCTCCTCCAGCACGTCCTGTTGCCGTCGGGCCCGTTCGAGCAGGTCGTCGAGGAGGCTCGGGTCGAGGCGTTCCTCGCGGTCGGCGAGTTCACGCAGCGTCTGCCACAGGGCTGTCTTGCCCTCCACTCCCAGCCGCAGCGCCTCCAGTTCCAGCAGCGGGCTCAGCGGAGAACGGTGGACGAGCCGGCCGTTGCTCTTCAACCGCCCCACCCGCTCGGACATCCGCCCCGCGTAGACCTTGTAGTGCCGCACCGGGATGTCGAGCCGTTCCATGAGGTCGATCAGGGTGGCCCGGTCCTCGACGATCTCGGCGGAGAGCGGACCCATCGCCGCAGCGAGGGCCGTACCGCCGTACGACCGCACCATGTGGCGTGCCCGCTCGGCACCGGCGGTGGCACCCGCCAGATGGTCGTTGAGGTAGATGCCCAGAAGAGCGGTACCGGTGTGCCGGGTCTGCAGCGGGTGACGTATCGCGGAGCGAGTTCGGTCGTGCATGGCGTGTCCCTTCCGCCCGGCGGGCCCGGTATTGCGTCAGCCCCGACTCGGATACCTGCACGCCGGGTGCCCGCCGGCCTTTTCCGGAAACGCGGTGCGCCACGCTGTGAGCTCCGGACGAACGCCGACACCAGTGTGGTGGGAGCGGTGCGGGGTACGCGGTGGCCGCACCGGACGCGACACCTGGAGCCTTCATGGAACCGCAGCACGACGCCCCCGGCCCTGGAACCGCCCGCGTGGCCCTGATCACCGGATCCGACTCCGGTATCGGCCGCGCCACCGCTGTCCGGCTCGCGGAGGCGGGCATGGACATCGGCATCACCTGGCACCGCGACGACGCGGGGGCACGACGGACGGCGGACGAGGTACGGGCGACCGGGCGTCGGGCCGCGATCGAGCAGCTGGACCTGACCCGGCTCCCGGAGGCCGCAGGGGTCGTCGACCGGCTGGCCGACGAACTCGGCAGGATCGACGTCCTGGTGAACAACGCCGGGACCGGCACCATGACCCCGTTCCTGGACCTCGACCTCGCCACCGTGCGCCAGGTCGTCGACGTCGATCTGGTCGGACCGTTCCTGTGCGGCCAGCGCGCCGCCCACCGCATGATCGAACAGGGCGGCGGCGGCCGGATCATCAACGTCACCAGCGTCCACGAGCACCAACCGCGCGTGGGCGCGGCGCCGTACTGCGCGGCCAAGGGCGGGCTCGGGCTGCTCACCCAGGTCATGGCGCTGGAACTGGCCGAGCACGGCATCACCGTCAACGCCGTCGCGCCGGGTGAGATCGCCACCCCGATGACGGGCCAGACGGACACCGACGTCACCACCGAACCGCGGCCCGGCGTGCCCTTGGGCCGCCCGGGCGACGCCCGGGAGGTCGCGGCCGTGATCGCCTTCCTCGCCGGTCCGGACGCGTCCTATGTCACGGGCGCCTCATGGGTGGTGGACGGAGGGATGCTCCGGATGGGGCCGCAGGCAGGGTCTCATCTCCCGGACGACTCCTGGCGACGCCCCTGAGCGCACATCAGAGCAGATCGCGTGGCACCCGCTCGTTCCACGTGCGGGAGAAGACACGGCGGTCGGCCTCGTACGCGTCCAGGGTGGCGTCCACGAAGAAGGTCTCCTGGTCACAGCTGAGCTCGGTGTGCGTCACCACCCGTACGTCCCAGTCGCCCCGACGGAAGCTCATGGTCCACGTGGATTCGCCGGTCACCGACGTGAAGTCGTCGGCGATCGACGCATAGCGTTCGTAGGCGCGGCGGCCGGCCTCCAGATCGATGCCGTCGAAGCGGACCGTGCCGCGATCCTTCACGATCTCCAGCTCGGAGTGGTAGCCGACCAGGTCCCGCTTGACCTCCCACCGCTCGTCGGGCGGCGTCACCTGATGCGTGGCGAGCGGCGGTGTGCCTTCGGGCTCCTCGAAGGGGCTCGGCGGCAGGTCATCGGGTTCGTCGACCGGCCGGACCGGCAGGGTGAGCGTGCTGGAGTGCTCGTGGACGCCGAGCAGCGTCGGCTTCGGCGGCGGCCAGGCGAGCGGCCAGTAGGACGTGGAGAGGGAGAGCCGGATGCGGTGACCCGGCGGGAATGCCTGCGCCACTCCGTTCAGCGGGATGGTGGCACGACAGCGTCGGCCCGGTTCCAGCGGCTCGGGGGACTGAGTGCTGTCGCGTCGGGTGAGGTTGAGCAGGCCGTACGAGACGCGGGTCGCGGCACCGTCGGGGCTCACGTCGGACAGGCGCGCGGCCACCATGGCGACCGGCTCGCTGACGGACAGATCGAGCTCCACGCTCGGCGAGCCGAGTATC
This sequence comes from Streptomyces sp. NPDC093591, assembly GCF_044764885.1. Lineage (NCBI taxonomy): Bacteria > Bacillati > Actinomycetota > Actinomycetes > Kitasatosporales > Streptomycetaceae > Streptomyces > Streptomyces sp. NPDC093591. The sequence goes on along the minus strand of NZ_JBIWIY010000004.1, from coordinate 552,127 downwards.
TCCAGCCGTTCGGTCAGGGGCTCGCTGTCGAAGACTAGGGAACCGCCGTCCTCCTCGCGCTGGTCGTACGGCAGGTCCGGTGGCGCGTTGTAGGAGGCCCACTTGCCCGCGAACTGGCCGACGGACAGCGGCGACCGCACGGTCATCGCGTCGCCGTCGGGCGCCCGCCCCGCGCCGGGCGCGGCCTGCGCGGGCTCTATCCGGTGCCGGGTGAGCGGATGGATGACCGGCCGGATGTGCGGGGACGGCCACTCGGGCTCCCCGACCCAGCGCCCCGGTCGCTCCTCGTAGGAGGTGGAGGGCGGCACGCTGTCCTGCATCCACGTCCGCAGCATGGGACCGTCCATGACGCCGTTGTCGACGTCCTTGAGCCAGTGGTCCCACCACCGCACGACCTCCTGGAGGTAGCCGATGGCGGGCCCCGGCTCGCCGAGGTGGGGGAACTTGTGCGACCAGGGGCCGATCAACCCCTTGCGGGGCACGTCCAGATTGCCGAGCAGCCGGGTCACGGCGTTGGAGTAGCCGTCCGCCCAGCCGCTGGAGGCCAGCACCGGGCAGCGCACACTCTTGTAGTCCTCGCACACCGAGGCGTGCCGCCAGTAGTCGTCGCGGCGCTGGTGACGGAGCCACGGCAGGACCCAGGGCTCCGTGTGCTCCAGCCGTTCGCGCCACATCTCGCGCCAGCGGTCGCCGACCACGGCGGGATCCGGGGGACAGGTGCCGTAGGCGAACATGGTGCCCGCCTCGGCCAGGTTGTCCGACAGCAGGGCGCCGCCCATGTAGTGCATGTCATCGGCGTGCCGGTCGTCGGTGAAGGACGCGATGACGATGGCCTTCAGGCTCGGCGGCCGACGGGCCGCGACCTGGAGCGCCGCGAACGCCCCCCAGGAGATGCCCATCATCCCCGTACCGCCGTCGCACCACGGCTGCTCCGCCAGCCAGGCCAGGACCTCCTCCGCGTCGGCCTGCTCCCGCTCCAGGTACTCGTCCCGTAGCACACCCTCCGAATCGCCGGTGCCACGCAGGTCGACGCGGACGCAGGCGTAGCCGTGCCCGGCGATGTAGGGGTGGTGGATCGAGTCGCGTACGGCCGTCAGGTCGCGTTTGCGGTACGGGATGTACTCCAGCACCGCGGGCACCGGCTCGTGGTCCGAGGAGGTGGGGCGCCAGATGTGCGCGGAGAGCCGGATCCCGTCGGACATGGGGATCGTGACGTGCTCTTCTTCCTTGGTCGCGTACGGCAGGTTGGTCACGTAACGCATGGACCGACGTGCTCCTTACTCTCGTGGCTCTCGCGGGGCTTCCTCGAAGGCGAGGCCCAGGGCGGCCACGCAGTGGTCGTACTTCTGCCGCAGCTCCTCCTCGTTCGCCCCGCCGGTGAAGATGTGCGCCAACTCGTAGCTGTAGCTGTCCTGTTGAGGAAGGTGCGACAGCCTGCTGCCCTCCTCGGGGACCACGTCGATGCGCACGCCCGGGGTCTCCCGCTCGATGCGCGCGATGTCCTCGGGCCCGGGAACACGGCGCACCACGCCGTCGGTGAACCAGCGGTGGTACCACTTCGCCGCCATCGCGTACGGGCCCTCGCGGTGCGGCATGCGCGGGTCCTCGCCGAGAGCGAGGCGGACCATGCAGTGGTGGTTGGGCACACCGTCGACGTACTGGAACAGCTCCGCGTGCGACTGGGAGTGCCGGGGGTTGATCTCCAGCAGGTTGATCTCCTGGGTCCGCGGGTCGTAGAAGTACTCGATGCTGAACGTGGCCGAGTCCATTCCGATCTGTCGCATCACGCGCTCGCTGACGTCGTGGAGCTGTGCGATGACCGGTTGCGGCAGGGTCGAGGGGTACTGATGGCGCAGAAAGCACGGCGAATCGGGGTAGTTGATGGAGTCCAGGACCCCGTAGACCGTCACCTCGCCCCGGTGGACGTATCCCTCCACGGCGACCTGGACCCCGGACATCGCCTCCTCCGCCAGGCAGACCTGGCCGCCGACGCCGTCCATCTCCGGCGGCAGGCCGATGCGGTCGAGGACATGCTCGAAGGGGCGGCCGATCCGACCCATGCCCTCGCGTATCTCGGCGACGGCCGCGCGGAACTCCTCGTCGTCCCCGACACCGAAGGCGAGTTCGGAGGAGTACGAGAGCGCGGGCTTGACCCACATCGGGAACCCGACCTTCTCGGGCGGCCGCGGCGGCTCGGCCGTCAGGTCGACCCTGCCGAAGCGCGGGTGGCGGTCGGTGACCTTCTGCTGCTCCAGCCGGCTCCAGTACTTGTGCTCGCACTTCACCACCGACTCCAGACTGGTGCTGCGGGTGCCGTAACGCTCGCTCAGAATCGGGACGAGGGTGCTGACCGGGAAGTCCCAGTACCCCACGATCGCGTCGACACTTCCCTCGAAGGCGTCCAGCACGGACTGCGCCTTGTCGATCAGAGCGGGCAACCGCACCTCGCCGACCTGCAGTTCATCGATCGTCAGCAACTGGTGGAAGCACAGCGCCTCCGCTCCCGGGATCTGCCGGAGGGTCGGCAGATTCGCCTCGTCGAGCCCGATCACGAAGACGTTCCTCACCTTCTCGTCAGGCACGGCTGCTTCTCCTTCCCACCCGGCGGGACGCCGGTCTCGCGAAGATCGTCTGAGTACCCGTGCGCACGCAGGCCATTCCTTCTCCGCCCGCGATCACCGCCGTTGGCCGTCACCGGCAGCACCCCCTCGGCCGAACGTCGCTCGATCGCGGCGTGATCGACCTGTGACGCCCGCAGGCGCAACCGGTGATGTTGTAATGTGCGTCGGCCTGTAGGGCCACGCCGAGCCGATACCGAGCGCACATCCGTCCGCAGTACCGGGCGCGGGGCGGTGCGGCCACGCGGACGAGCGAAACAGGGGGAGACGATCATGGAGAACTTGCGGCCCGGCGATCCCACGCAGGTCGGGGACTACCGGCTGCTCCGACGGCTCGGGGCCGGGGGCATGGGGCAGGTGTTCCTCGGGCGGTCGCAGCGGGGCCGCACGGTCGCCGTGAAGCTGGTCCATGCGCAGTTGGCGTACGACGCGGAGTTCCGCCGCAGGTTCCGCGCGGAGGTGGCCGCGGCGCGGCGGGTGGGCGGGGAGTGGACGGCGCCGGTCCTGGACGCCGACACCGAGGCGGACACGCCCTGGGTCGCCACCGGGTATGTCGCCGGCCCCACACTGCACCAGGCGGTGACCGAGGTCTGCGGACCGCTGCCGGAGCAGTCGGTGTGGCACCTGGCCGCCGGTCTGGCACGTGCCCTGCAGAGCATTCACGGCTGCGGGCTGGTGCACCGCGACCTCAAGCCGTCGAACGTCATGCTGACGGTCAACGGTCCCCGGGTGATCGACTTCGGTGTCGCCCGCGCGGCGGACGCCAGCGTGCTGACCCGCACCGGTGCGATGGTCGGCTCTCCGGGGTACATGTCGCCCGAGCAGATCCTGGGCAGCGAGATCACCGGGCTGAGCGACGTGTTCAGCCTCGGCCTGGTGCTGGTGTTCGCCGCTACGGGCCGACAGGCATTCGGCGGACCGGACAGCGGCGCCCACGCGATCATGCTGCGGGCGACCGAGGACGAGCCGGACCTGGAGGGCATGCCCGAGCCGCTCGCCGAGCTCGTGGGGCGGTGCCTCGCCAAGGGGCCCGAGGACCGGATTCCGCTGTCCGAGATCGTGGCAACGGCCGAGGCAGCCACGGCGGATGCCACGTCGGACGCGTGGCTTCCGGGCGCCCTTATGGCGGAGCTCGGCCGGCACGCCGCCGGCCTCCTCGACCTCGAGGAGGCACCACCGCCGACCCAGGTCGACAGACCGTCCGCGGGCCGTGGCGGGGATGACGTGCACGCCCTGCCGACCATGCAGGGCGGGCGCGTCCCGCCTCCGCCGCCGGGCACTCCGACGCCGGTACCCGCGCCGGGCACTCCGACGCCCGCACCGATGCCCCCGGTACCCACGCCGACGCCCACCCCCATGCCGCCGATGCCGACACCACGGGCAACGGTGGCCACGCCGCCGATGCCCCCGGTACCGGGCGGTTTCCAGCCGGGCGGCCGCCGCAGGAGCCGGGTCGGCTCCGTGCTGTTCGCTTTGGCCGCCGTCGCCGCACTCGCCATCGTCCTGGCCGTGAAGCTCCCCGGCCTCAAAGGGAACGAGAACTCGGGCGACTCGGGGGCGTCCGGGTCGCCGAAGGCGTCCCCTGCCGACTACAAGGGCAAGTGGACCGGCAACGTCCGCGAGTCGGACGGCGACCTCTACTCGATCAAGGTGGACTACAAGGGCGGGAAGCTCGGCGACCAGGTGGCCACCGTCGCCTACCCGTCGCTGGCGTGCAGCGGCAGATGGATCCTCACCATGGACACCGGCTCCTCGGTGCAGGTCCGCGAGGAGATCACCAAGGAGAGCAGCCCGTTGAACTGCGTCGACGAAGTCGATGTGGTCCTTACCCCGTCGGGCGACGGGAGTCTGCACTACAAGGTGACGAGCGCGGAGGACGCCGGAACGCTGCGGCGCAGCAAGTGACCGACTGGGGTGCGGACATCAGTCCGGCAGCGGCAGTGGAGGAAGCTGCTGGTACTCGGACCGGCCCCGGTTGAGCACGGAGATCGTCGCGGCGGTCAGCCACGGCACGGTCGGCCCGGACAGCCGCATCGGCTCCCACTGCTGGTAGTCGGTGAACAACGCCCACTGATCGAGCACGGGAAGGAAGCTGACGATCTCGTGGTGCCGAAGCGTCACCCAACGGTTCTCGGCCGCGACGTGCAGCAACATGCGACGGTCGGTGAGGATCGCGCGGCAGGGGGAGAAGTCGCGCCACTGCGCCTGCGCCATCGCCTGCGCCCGGCTGCGGGCGCTGTTGTTGGCGATCGCGTCCCCGACCAGCCCGGCGGCGACGAACAGGGGTGACCCGAAGTAGAAGCCCGAGCGCTGGTTGTAGGTCACATTCGTGCCGTAGAAGCGCGCGTAGTCCGCTGATACGTCGCCGTATGCGATCTCACCCACTTCGAGCAGCACACCTGGAGTGGCGATCGGAGCCAACTCCCCGCCGCCGCTGAGGTGTCGGTGGAGAGAGCACGCGGCCTCCCAGCCCTGCTGGTGAAGGGCGTGCAGGTGATCGTCAGCTGAATTCCGATGCGGCACTGCCCCTCGCCCCCCACTGCGACACAGAACGGGTGGATCTCCGTTCGCCCCCATAATGCCAGGTGAGGTACGCCGGTGACGGGGCTCTCAATGCGGTCCGCAGTGCCGTTCCGTACGCTGGTCGCGCCTGTCGACACCGAGGGCAGAGCAGAGTGAAACCGCCCTTGACCTGCACCAGCAGGCAGGGAGCCGAACTGCAGGAGCGCTCAAGTGCTGCGTACTCTCTTCAAGTCCAAGATCTGACGCTGGGTCATCTCTGCAGGTCAGAGGTGTGATAGCCGAGTTGAGGTCAGCAAATGGTCAGCATCGGGCGCAGGGCGTCCTGGCGTTGCTGACTTTCGTGATGGGCCGTCAGTTCCCGGGTGATGGCTGTCCGGGCATGTGCGCAGGTGGCGACCAGAAGAAGCCCAAGTCGCGAGCGCCGGGGCGGCCGCGCATATCCGGGGGTGCCGAGCCATGGTCAGAGGTTTTTGACGGAAGTGACCTGCCTGCGCGTGGTCGATGCCTCTGATGTCAGGCTCTTCCGGCTAATCCGGCGCGCTACGGCCGCGTCGGGGTTTGGGTGACGGCCTCGGCTCAATTGAACGCGGGTATGACTTCCTGGATGCACTTTCAGGGCCGCCCCAAGACCACCCCCCTGAATGTGCGAAGCTGGTTTTCTGATCACGAGGAAGAAGCTTTTCCGTGTCGGCGTCGAGGCCACGACGTCAGCCGGGTGCACGCCCCCGGAGGCCCAATCTGTGTCGCGCCCGGTGACGCCCTGCCGTCGGCGCCGTTCCGAGGCTGGGAGCGGTGAATGCAGATGAGCTTCGATGCCCCGAACCCCAAGCCGACCGGTGCCGACAACGGGCCGGCCGTCTCCCGCCGGGAGTTCGACGCGCTCTTCGACGCGGTTCGCGCATGGGGTCGCTGGTCCCCGGCCGACCGTGGCGCCTGGAACCGTGTCACCGCGGACCTTGTGCGGGAGGCCGCGGCCGGCGTGCGGTCAGGGATCGTCGTCCCGCTGGCGCTGCCCTGGAACACCCGACCCGGTCCCGGCAACCGCAAGCCCGCCCTGCACCACATGACCGACCTCGGTGACGTGGAGGCGCCGGAACCCTCCACCCACAAGGACTTCATCGCCGCCGACTACCACGGCAAGGGCATCACGCATCTCGACGCACTGTGCCACATCGCCTACCGGGGGCAGCTCTACGACGGGCGCACGGCACACGAGGTCGTCGATGCCACAGGCGCCCGCTTCGGTGCGGTGTCGACGCTCGGGCCCCTCGTCACGAGAGGCGTGCTCCTCGACCTCCCCGCCGTGCTCGGGATCCCCTGGCTGGAGCCGGGGCAAGCGGTGCACGCCAAGGACATCGTTGCTGCGGAGAAGGCGCTCGATGTGACGATCGGCGAGGGCGACGCAGTACTGCTGCGCTCCGGGCACGTCCGCCGCCGCGAGGAGCTCGGTGCCTGGGACCCCGACACGGCGAGCGCGGGATTTCACGTGGACGCCGTGCCGCTGCTGGCCGAGCGTGGCATCGCGCTGCTCGGCGGAGACGGCGACAGCGATGTACGACCCTCGCCCGTGGACGGTGTGCACTCGCCGGTCCACGCCCTGGCCTTGGCCGCGATGGGGGTGCCGCTGCTGGACAACCTGGACCTGGAGGAGCTCTCCGCCGCCACTGCCGAGGCGGGGCGGCATGAGTTCCTGCTCGTCGTGGCGCCGCTGAACGTACCGGGAGGGACGGGCTCGCCCGTCAATCCGGTCGCGGTCCTGTGACAGACCCGGTCCGGTTACCGTGCGTGAGGAACCTTGCGAATCATGACTAGTGCCCCTGGTGCCGCTAATGCCCGTATCCTCGTCAATGCCAGATATTTCCGAAGAGTGGATTGTCGAAGGCGTGAGGCGAAGCGTGGATCGGTCCGGCGGCGAACCGATACCGGCGGGGCGTGCGACAGGCGGCACGGGGCCCGCCCGTTTCCGCGAGCGGTTTCTGCAGGGTGATCCGGTCGGGGCGGGTGTGCGAACCTCGATCCTGAATTCCTGGCAGCGCTGCCGGACCCTGGGGCTGTCGCCGGACCAGACCGACCTTCCCTACCGGGCGGACTTCGATCCGGACGGACGGATAGTCCACGCAGCCGTGCCGGTGCTCGACCGCCTGCAGTCCACATTCGCCGGCAGCGCGATGAACATCTCCGTCGCCGATGCGAGCGGGACGGTGCTCCTGCGCCGTTTCGGAGAGGCGTCGCTGGCCAGAACTCTGCCGGCCATCCAGAGCGTCCCGGGGTTCGTGTTCGCCGAGCAGGTCGCCGGTACCAACGGCATCGGTCTTGCCTTGGCGGAGCGGCAGCTCATCCGGGTCTATGGTGCTGAGCACTTCGCCGAGCGCTCCCAAGGCAGCGCCTGCCGCGCGCTTCCCCTCCGCGACCCCCTCAGTGGCCGCATCGAGGGCGCTCTGTGCTTCGGCTATCCCCGCAGCGCCGATGATCCGGCGCTGGACGCCGTGATACGCAAGGCGGCCGAGGCTATCGAGCGGCGGCTGCTGGGGCAGAGTTCCGCACGTGAGCGCGCTCTGCTTCGGGCCTACCGGGCCACCGGAGCCGAGGCCGCTGCAAGCCTTCAGCATCGCATCGGGGTGGAGGAACTGGCCCTGGAGCTGCACCCCCGCGACCGGGCGATCCTCATGGAGAAGGCCGCCGAGTTGATCTCCCGCGCACAGCGGGCCGCCGTCGACGTGCCCCTGCCCGACGGCCGACGGGTCACGCTCGTGAGCCGCCTGATGACGAGTGTCTCCGGAGTGGAGGGCATCGCCGTCGAGGCCGTTCTCCCCGGCCCCGCACTTCGCGCGCCTCGCGCCATCCCGCACCAGGTCGACGAGCCGCTGGGCTTCCCCGCCGAACCTGCCGTCGCCTCTGTCCTCCCGCTCTCCGGGGCCGTTCCCATCACCGTGGCATCCGGGCATCTCTCCCTCGTCCCACCGTCCGGGCAGCATCCTCCCGAGACGGCACCCGACCTGCCCGCCGAGGCCGGCGAGGGCCTCACTACCACCGGCACCGACGGCGTGACGGACGATCGGCCCGACTCCCCGCCCTCCGCCAGAGGACTCGTGATGGTGGGGGAGCCGCACGTGGGGACGTACGCCCTGGCCGCGCGGCGCCGCCTGGAGTTGCTGTCCGAGGCCAGCGTCCACATCGGCACCACCCTGGACGTGCGCCGCACGGCCCGGGAACTCGCCGAGACTGCGGTGCCGCGACTGGCCGACTTCGTCACCATCGACCTGCCCGAGGCCGTACTGCGCGGCGAGGAGTCCGCCGATCCACGCAGTGACCTGCGCCGTGCGGTGGTTCACGGCATTCGCGACGGCTGTCCCTTCAGCCCGGTGGGCAAGCGCATCGACTACGGCCCGACGACGCCGCAGACGCGGTGTCTGACGAGTGGGCAGGCAGTGCTGGAACCGGACCTGCAGGCCGCCGCGGGCTGGTTCGCACAGGACCCCGAGCACTCCGAACAACTGCTGAGCCACGTCCACTCCCTCATCGCGGTGCCCCTGGTCGCCCGCGGCGTCGTGCTGGGGGTCGCCGGTTTCTATCGGGCGGAGGATCCCGCCCCCTTCGGAGACGACGACCGCTCGCTGGCGCAAGAGCTCGCCACCCGCGCCGCGCTGTCCATCGACAACGCCCGCCGCTACACGCGCGAACGCACCATGGTCCTGGCCCTGCAGCGCAGCCTGCTGCCGCACGGACAGCCCGACCAGGACGCCGTCGAGGTCGCCCACCGTTACCTGCCCGCCGAATCCGACGTCGGGGGAGACTGGTACGACGTCATCCCCCTGTCCGGCACCCGCGTCGGCCTCTTCGTCGGTGATGTCGTCGGCCACGGTTTGTTGTCCGCCGCCACCATGGGCCGGGTGCGAACCGCCGCACGCAGCTTCGCCGAGCTCGACTTTCCCCCCGACGAGGTCCTCACCCACCTCGACAACCTCGTGGGACGCCTGGACCGGGAGGAGCCCGCCGCCGAGGGCGCCGGCATCATCGGCGGGACCTGTCTGTACGCGATCTACGACCCGACCTCGCAGCAGTGCACCATGGCCCGCGCCGGCCACCCCCCGCCCGCTCTGGTCCGCCCCGACGGCACGGTGTCGTTCCCCGACCTGCCCGCCGGGCCCCCGCTCGGCCTCGGAGGTCTGCCCTTCGAAGCCGCCGAGATCCACCTCCCCGAAGGCAGCCAGCTGGTCCTCTACACCGACGGACTCATCGAGGACCGGCACCGCGACGTCGACATGGTCCTCGATCAGCTGCGCGAGGTCCTGGCCCACCCGGAGCGCGGACCCGACGAGACCTGCCAGGCGGTCCTCGACACCGTGGCGCCGCCCCACCCCTACGACGACATAGCCCTGCTCGTGGCCCGCACCCACGCCCTGGACCCGGGGCGGATCGCCACCTGGGATCTGCCCGCGGATCCGGCCCTCGTCAGTGAGGTCCGCTCCTCCGCCACCCGGCAACTGGCCGACTGGGGGCTCGACGAGGTCGCGTTCACCGCTGAACTGATGCTCAGTGAGCTGGTCACGAACGCCATCCGCCACGGCGCGGGGCCCATCCGGGTACGGCTGCTCCACGACCGCACCCTGATCTGCGAGGTCTCCGACACCAGCAACACCGCCCCACATCTGCGCAGGGCAGCCACCACCGACGAGGGCGGTCGCGGCCTGTTCCTCGTCGCCCAGCTGGCAGAGAGCTGGGGCACGCGCTACACACCGGAGGGCAAGGTCATCTGGGCCGAATGCGGGCTCGACGCCGTCTGAGGGACTGAAGAGCAGGGTGGCCCACTGGACCGTTGGAGTCACAGAGAGCAGCAAAATGCCTGAAATGCCGTGATGTTCCCGGCTAGGCTCACTGACGCAAGTCGGGAAGAACTCACCAGTCCGACCCCCGGAGATGTCCGTGCACGACGCTCACGACACCTCTGCGCAGGCGGTCCCACCCATCGGGGCGGGGCCCCTGGTCCGTATCCGCGGGCTCTCCAAGCGGTTCGGCGGGACCCTCGCGCTGGCCGGGGTCGACCTCGACGTCCACACCGGTAGCGTCCTCGCCCTCCTCGGTCCCAACGGAGCCGGAAAGTCCACGCTCATCAAGGTCCTCGCCGGCGTCCACCACGCCGACGCCGGGCAGATCACCGTGGCCGGGCAGCCGCTGGGCAGCCATGCCGCCTCCGGGAGCATGTCCTTCATCCACCAGGACCTCGGCCTCGTGGAATGGATGACGGTCGCCGAGAACATCGCCCTGAGCACCGGGTATCCGCGCCGCGCCGGACTGATCTCCTGGCGGCGGACCCGAGAGCGGTGCACCGAGGCACTGGCGATCGTCGCCGGACATCTCGATCCCGACGCCCCGATCGCCCACCTTCCCCCGGCCGAGCGCTCCCTGGTCGCCATCGCACGAGCCCTGGCGGCACGGGCGCAGCTCATCGTCCTCGACGAACCGACCGCCCGCCTCCCGGCCGCCGACTGTGCCCGGCTGTTCCGCGTCCTGCACGCCCTGCGCGACCGGGGGCACGGCATCCTCTACGTCAGCCACCGCCTGGACGAGGTGTACGAGGTCGCCGACACCTTCGCCGTCCTGCGCGACGGCCACCTCGTCAGCCACGGCTCCCTGGCGGACCGCACCCCGGCCCGCCTGGTGCATGACATCATCGGCGAGGAACTGCCCGGCCTCCCCCACTCTCGGCTTCGCGCGAGCGGGGGGACCCCCACCCCCGCCACGGCCCCGGCCGGCGGCCCGGCCGTCCTGACCCTCGACGGCGTACGGACATCCGGTACAGGACCGGTGGACCTGGAGCTCAGGGTCGGAGAAGTCCTCGGTCTGGTCGGCCTCTCCGGCGCCGGACACATGGCCCTGGGGCGAGCCCTCGCGGGTTGCCGGCCCCTTCTCGGCGGACGCGCCGTCCTCGGCGGCCGCCCGTACAGTCCGCGCACGGTCGCCGACGCCGTCGGGCTCGGTGTCGCCTTCGTGCCCGGTGACAGGCAGCGTGAGGGCTGCCTCGCCGACCTGACCGTAAGGGAGAACCTCCTGGCCAACCCCCGCGCGGGAGGCCGGTCGGCGCCGCGCTGGATCAGTCCCCGCCGCGAACGCGGCGAGGCCACCACTCTGATCGAACGGTTCTCGGTGCGTCCCCGCGACAGCGAGGCGCCCATCGCCACCCTGTCGGGCGGAAACCAGCAGAAGGTCATGATCGGCCGGTGGCTCCGGGTGGAGCTGCGCCTGCTGATCCTCGAGGAACCGACGGCGAGCGTGGACATCGGTGCCAAGGCCGCGATCCACCGCCTGCTCGACGAGGCGCTGGCCGCCGGCCTCGCCGTCCTCCTCATCTCCACCGACTTCGAGGAGGTCGCGGGGGTGTGCCGACGTGCTCTGGTCTTCGTCCGCGGGACCGTGGCAGCCGAGCTGAGCGGTCCGGCTCTCACGGTCGCGGGGCTCACCCGGGCGGCCTCGGCCATGCCCCCCTCCGGAACCGCGACGAACCCGTGACCGCCCCGCCCTCCCCGTCCTCGCCCCGGAGGCAGCCACGTCGACCGGGCCTGCTGAGCCGACTCGGCCGACGGGCCGGGCCGGGCCGACCCGGCGGGCACCTCATCGGCGCATACGGCCTCCTGGCCCTTACCGCCCTGCTCTTCCTGATCTTCTCCCTCGCTCTGCCGCGTACCTTTCCCACCCGGGACACCGTCGACTCGATCCTGTCCAACCAGTCGATCCCGGCCATCCTCGCGCTCGCCGCCATGGTCCCCATCGTGACCGGCGCGTTCGACCTCTCCATCGGCTACGGCCTCGGCCTGGCGCACGTCATGGTGATGCAACTCGTCGCGGTCAGCGGGTGGCCCTGGCCGCTCGCCTGCCTCGCGGTGATCGTCGGAGGGGGCGTCGTGGGCGTCCTCAACGGTGTCATCGTCGAGTTCGGGCGGATCGACTCGTTCATCGCCACGCTCGGGACCGGCAGCATGCTGTACGCGCTGACCGGCTGGATCACCGACGGCGGCCGGATCGTTCCCGGTCCGCAAGGCCTCCCGGCCGCCTTCACCGACATCTACAACTCCACGTTCCTCGGCCTTCCGGTCCCCGCCTTCTACGTGCTCGCGCTCGCGGTCGCCCTCTGGCTGGTGCTTGAGCGGCTGCCGCTCGGCCGGTACCTGTACGTCGTCGGGTCCAACCCGCGCGCCGCCGACCTCGTCGGCATCCCGATCCGCAAGTACACCGTCTACGCCTTCGCCGCATCGGGGCTGATCGTCGGCTTCGCCGGCGTGCTGCTCGCGGCCCAGCAGCAGATCGGCAATCCGAGCGTCGGCCTCGACTACCTGCTGCCCGCCTTCGTCGGCGCCCTCCTCGGCTCCACCGCGATCAAACCCGGCCGCCCCAACGCGATGGGCACGGTGGTCGCCGTCGCCGTCCTCGCCGTCGGCCTCACCGGGATCGGGCAGATGGGCGCCGACTTCTGGACGATCCCGTTGTTCCACGGTGGCACCCTGCTCCTCGCCGTCGGCCTGGCCGGTTACGCCGCTCGCCGCCGGCTGCGCACCGGTGCCGTCGCGGCCCGCGATTCGCCCGCCGGGACCCCTGAGCCGCCGTCACCCCCGAGGCAGGAGGACGGCCCGTCGGGCAGCACTCCATGACCCACGCCCTGGCCGGCATCACCGCGCCCGGCCCGCATCCTCCCGTTCATCCCTCCGCGAGGAGCTTCCGTGCACTACCACCGCGAGGCCGTGCCCGGCGGTTTCAAGGCCCGGTCCGTCGCCGGCGCCCTGCTGGCCGCGGCAATCGTCCTGGCCGGTTGCGAACGCGGCTCGTCGAGCGGCCCGGGGGACTCCACCTCGGGCCCGAGCGGCTGCCCTGACGTCCAAGCCCGCGCCCGGGCCGCCGTGACGCGGGCGGAGCAGACCGACGTCCCCTGGAACGGACCGACCAGCGGTCCCACGGCGGTGGCAGCCAAGACCATCGTCTACGTCGCCCAGACCATGACCAACCCCGGAGTCGCGGGCGTCGCCGACGGCGTGCGGAGAGCCGCGCGGGTCATCGGCTGGAACGTCCGGGTGATCGACGGCGGCGGTACCCCCGCCGGCATCCAGGCGGCGATGAGCGATGCGGTGGCGCTCAGGCCCTCGGGCATCGTCATCGGAGGCTTCGACCCCACCTCGACCTCGCAGCAGGTGGCACGGGCGGGCGCGGCTCGCATCCCCCTCATCGGCTGGCACGCGGTCGCCGCCCCCGGCCCCAGCCGACGGCCGGCACTCTTCACCAACGTCACCACCAAAGTCGAGGACGTGGCCAGGGTCAGCGCGCAATGGGTCATTTCGCGTTCCAACGGCACCGCCGGGGTCGTGGTCTTCACCGACGCCTCGATCCCCTTCGCCAAGAACAAGTCCGAGCTGATCCGGAAGGAACTCGCCGCCTGCTCGGGCGTGAAACTGCTGGCGTACCAGAACATCCCGATTCCGGACGCGAGCAGCCGCACGCCCCGGGAAGTCTCCTCACTTCTCTCCCGCTTCCAGGACCGGTGGACGTACTCCGTCGCCATCAACGACCTCTACTTCGCCGATGCCGCCCCTGCATTCCGTGCGGCCGGCAGGAAAGGGTCCGGTCCGCCGTTCAACATCGGCGCCGGCGACGGTGACCCGTCCGCCTTCCAGCGCATCAACAGCGAGCAGTACCAGTCGGCCACCGTGCCCGAGCCGCTGTCCCAGCAGGGCTGGCAGATCGTCGACGAGTTCAACCGAGCCTTCTCCGGTCGTCCGGACAGCGGATATGTGGCCCCCGTCCACATCACCACGGTCGGCAACAGCGACGGTGCCACGGCCTGGGACCCCTCGGGTTACCAGGAGGCGTACCGGAAGATCTGGGGTAAATGACAGCGGCGTCGGGGGCTAAGCGGCTCCCTTTGCGGCCGTCTGCGACGGGGCGTACTCGGTGAGCAGGAGTGCGATGTCGTCGGCCCTGTCGGGGGAGGACCGGCAGGCGTCCCTCAGCAGTCCGTCGGCCAGGTCCTCCAGTCGGCTCCCGCCCATGTGCGCCAGCGAGGCCCGGAGTCGGTCGATGTCGGAACCGATGTCCGAGTGGCGCCTCTCGATCAGCCCGTCCGTGTACAGGGCCAGGACCGATCCGGGTACGAGGCGCAGTTCCGACTCCGGATAGCGTGCCGCGGCGTCGATGCCGAGCAGAGGGCCGCCGGGCACATCCAGGACTTCGGCCTGCCCGTCGGGCAGGCGCAGCAAGGGCGGGAGGTGGCCGGCACGGACGATGCGGACCATCCCCGAGCGGGGATGGAAGCGGGCGTAGCAGCAGCTGGCGAGCAGCGCCGGGTCGAGGTCCATGTGGAGCCGGTTGGTGTCGGCGACGACGTCGCTCGGGCCGTGGCCGGCCGTGACGAAGGCCCGCACCGCGCTGCGCAGCTGGCCCATGGCGGCCGCGGCGGCGACGTTGTGCCCCTCGACGTCCCCGACGATCAGCGCGACCTCGTCGCCGGTGGGGATGACGTCGTACCAGTCGCCGCCGATGTCCATCCCCCTGGTGCCCGGAAGATAGCGCCCGGTGACCCGGAGGCCCGGCAGGGTGGGCAGCCGGTGCGGCAGCAGCGCGCTCTGCAGGCCGCGGGCAAGGGCGAATTCGGCGTCGTAGAGCCTGGCGCGTTCCAGGGCCTGGGCGATCAGGCCGCCCAGCGCGGTGAGGACTCCGCGTTCCTCATCGGGAAATCGGTGGACGTCGTCGAAGGCGAGCATGCAGACGCCGACCGGGCGGTTCGAGGCGATCAAGGGCAGGAACGCCCAGGAGTTGGAGTGACTGACCGTGGTCCCGGGGTAGGTCTCGAGGAGCGCCTCACGGGACTCGATGAACAGCGGGGCCCCGGAGGTCAGCGCGTCCGTCACGGGCAGCCGGGCATGCAGCGGAGTGCCTTCGAACCGGGCGAGAAAGCGCTTCGAGTAGCCGCGCTGAGCGAGCAGGTGCAGGCGCCGCTCCTCCACCACGGAGATCGCCAGCTTCTGTCCGCCGAAAGCGGGCAGCAGCTGCTCGGCGACGGCCTCGAACACCTCGTGTGCGGTGACCGCCTCGGTGAGCGCGCTGCCCAGCGTGAGCACCCGGTAGAGGGAACCCACGCGCGGGGCCGCGGGCGGAGGCGGCAAGGAGGCGGGCGGCCCGCCTTCCGCGACGGGTGCCCCGGGTCCGGTGCCGGCCGGTACGGGCTGTCGCACGGGTGCCGCCCACCCCGTCATGCCCTGCGCGCCCGGGTGGAGGGAGAAGACCAGCCATTCGTCCGGTGGGCGACGGACCAGGAAGGAGACCGGTTGCTGGGAGACCAGGGCGGCTCGGTAGGGGTCCTCGTACACGGGATCGGCCAGCCAGGGCAGGACGTCCCAGGGGCGTCGGCCGAGCAGTTCGTCCTGGCGGACCCGAAGCAGATTCTCCAGGCTGTGGTTGGCGTACGAGAGGCGTCCGTCGGGCGAGAGTGCGAAGAAGCCGTCCGTGAGCCGCTCGATCGCTGCCACGGCGGCCATGCCGCTTCCGGAGTCGAGTACGGCGCCGACCAGATGGGACGAGGCTTCCGGGCCGTCGGGGCTCTCGGGCACCCGGCCCCACAGCTCGACGGCGCGATGGCCCCCGCGGCCGTCCCGGATGTGCAGGCAATGCGCCAGTACGTGGCCTTCCGCGACCGCGGCACGGGCGGCGGACCGGAGGCCGGGCAGATCGGCGGGCTCGATCATGTCCGCCAGGGTGGCGGCCCGTCCGTCGAACTCGCGGGGCGGGATTCCGAAGATCGCGCACAGCTCGTCGTCGGCCGTGAGTGCTCCGCTGTTGAGGTTCCAGTCGAAGAGGCCCACCCGGATCACCGGTGCGGAGGGCAGCGGGACCACGATCGGAGCCGCCCGCTCGTCGTACTCACCGAGCGCGCCGAGGGCTCGCAGTCCGGCGAGGGTGGTGCCCAGTCGGTTGACGACCGAGCGCAGCTGCCGGCGCTGGGCCCTGGACAGTCCTGTCCCGTCCGGCCTGGGCGTCCACACCACGGCCATGGCACCGAAGGTCCGCTCGCCCGCCCGTACGGGGACCGAGGCAGAGCCGAACGGGTAGGGCAGAGCGACCGCGAGCTGGGGGAAGCGCCGCATCGTCTCCTCCGCGCCGGCCAGGTGGACCATGCGCCCGGAGCGGTACGCCGCCGCCACCGGCAGACCGCTGTTCACCGGGATCCGACGCCATCCGCTGACCTGGGTGGGCGGCGTCCCGCACGACGCGGCCACTACGAGCGAGCGATGGTCGCCGGAGACCAGGAACACGCTTCCGGCATGCGCTCCGGTCACCTCCACGGCACTGACCACGGCACTGACCAGCGCGTCGTCGCGCTCGGGCGCTTCGCCGACACTCGCGGCGCCGAACGGGTACGAGCTCGAAGCCACACCGTTGGCCGACACGTTGCCCTCGATCATCCATGGATAACTTGTTCAATTTTAGGATGTTTTATAGCCCCCTGCGGTCGGGTGCAGGGCCAGGAAGGCCGTCCCGCACCCACGCGCTCGGCAGCCGACGGTGTGGAACGGCCTGATCGACCACCGGCTCGCGCTGATCGCCCGCTGCTCCGGAGCGGCCGACGTCGTCGGGGCCGTCAGCTTTGCCCGTGAGCACGACCTACGGGTCTCGGTACGAGGAGGCGGGCACAACATCGCTGGAAACGCTGTGTGCATCGGCGGCTGATGATCGACCTCTCGCCCATGCGAGGTGTCGCGGTCGATCAGGAGCGCTGCCCGGCCCGAGTCGAGGGAGGCGCGACCTGGACGCAGCACCACAGCCTGTGCGAGACGGATGAACGGCTGGCGCGCCTGGCGGAGACGACCGGTGGCCGGCCATACCTGCTGGGCAAGGCGCTGCAGCTGCGTGATCGCCGACCGGACCAGGACCGGGTGCTGGCGGACCTGACGTCGTGGCTGGAGCAGAGCAGTGGCGCCGACCAGTTCGTCGACGCTGTCGGGCTGCTGGAGAACGACATCCTCAAGGCCGCCTACGACGGGGTCGTCGAGCAGCTCGGTACCGACTGGCATGACGACGCCTGCCTCGTCACCGCGGCTGGGATGGCCGGTCTCTCGTCCGGGGAGCCGCGGGGCCGTCGGCTGCCTGGAGGCTCTCCAGGTGTTCGACCGGGACGGGACGCGCCTGTGCGTGGAGCCGGTTCTCCATACGGCGTTGGGCGTACTTGAGGCCAAGGTCTGACCAACACCCGGGTGGGGTCGGGGTTCTGCCTGCCCCACCGAGACTCGACCAGCACACCCGCGTCCTGTCGGCGGCCACCAGCATTCGGTCGGCCCCGTCGTGGCAACGGAACGAGACGGCTCACTGGTCGGGAGAGCGTCGGTGGCTTCTCGGTCGTAGAACTGAGGATTCCTGAAATCTACTGGTACGACGCGAAGGCCGTGCGCCTGACGCCGGCTGTGTCAGCTCCTCGCGAATCTTTCGGGCTGCAGTGCGGGCTCCCGGGCAGCGAGTCATCCTGTGACCCGCATGCACCTGATGAGGCGTCAGGTGAGTCAGTATCTGGTCAGCATCAGTTCCCGAACATCCTGAGAAGACTGTCCGAACAGGCACCTGGTCGGTGGCGTCACAACAGCCTAGTTGGCGCGGGAGCCCAGGCAGGGAGCCCTATCCCCAACGAGAGCGATGTTCCTCACAATCGTCGACTTCGACGCGTGCCCCTGTAGAGTGAAGACCGCCCTTGACCTGCACAAAGCAGGCAGGGAGCCGTCTTCCAGGAGTCCCAAGTGCTGCGTACTCTCTTCAAGTCCAAGATCCACCGTGCCACCGTCACCCAGGCCGACCTGCACTACGTGGGATCGGTGACCATCGACGCGGACCTCCTCGACGCCGCCGATCTGCTCCCCGGCGAGCTCGTCCACATCGTCGACATCACCAATGGCGCCCGCCTGGAGACGTACGTCATCGAGGGCGAGCGCGGCTCGGGGGTCGTCGGGATCAACGGAGCCGCCGCCCATCTCGTCCACCCCGGCGACCTGGTGATCATCATCAGCTACGCTCAGATGACCGATGCCGAGGCACGGAAGTTCGAGCCGCGGGTCGTGCACGTGGACGGAGCCAACCGGATCGTGGCCCTGGGCGCCGACCCGTCCGAGCCGGTACCGGGCTCCGACCAGGAGCGCAGCCCGCAGGCCGTGCCGACGGCCTGACCCGAGGTCAAGACCAGGAGCGCGCCATGACTGACATCGAGATTCGTGACGACCGGTCGGCCGGCCGCCTGGAGGCGCTCCAGGGCGACGAAGTGGTCGGCCGTATCGAGTACTTCGTCCTCGAATCCCCCGCGCGCGCCCTCGTCCCCGTCCACACCATCGTGGAGCCGGCCCACGAGGGGAAGGGCATCGCGGGCTCCCTGGCGCGCGAGCTGTACGGCACGGCGGCGCGCGAGGGAGTCGTCGTCGCCCCTCTGTGCCCGTACGTCGTGAAGTGGGCCGAACGCCACCCCGACGAGGCCCCGGCCGCCGACCCCGGTCTGCTGGAGGCGGCGCAGGACTGGCTGCGGGCGCACCCCGAGAGGTTCTGATGCTCGCCCTCCTGCACACCTCGCCCTTGCACATCCCGGTCTTCGACGCACTGCGCGACGAAGACCATCAGGGCCTGGAACTGCGGCACTTCGTCGACGAGGAACTGCTGGCCCGGGCCCGCCGAGAGGGCCCCGAAGCCGTCGTGAACGATGTGCGGGACGCCCTGCGCAAGGCCGTCGCCGACGGCGCGCGGGCCGTGCTGTGCACCTGCTCGACCATCGGCGGCATCGCCGAGGCGGCCGCCGCCGAGGCCGGGGTGCCGGTGCTGCGCGTGGACCGTCCGATGGCGGCGGCCGCGGTGGCCGAGGGGACTCGGGTCGTGGTCCTGGCCACGGTGGAGAGCACCTTGGGGCCGACGGTGTCCTTGATCGAGGAGGAGGCCCGCCGCGCGGGGCGCCCCGTCGACGTACGGACCCGCCTCGTCGAGGGCGCGTGGGAGCGCTTCGACGCGGGGGACGTCGACGGTTGCGCCCGTCTGGTGGCCTGCGCGGCGGACGAGGTCACGGACGCCGACGCGATCGTCCTCGCCCAGGTCTCCCTCACCCGGGCCCGGCGACTGACCACGACACCGGTGCCCGTACTGTCCAGCCCGCGCCTCGGGCTGGCGGCGGGAGCCCGGGCTCTGCACCCGGAGTAGGCCCACCTGGGCGCCCGCGGTGACGCGGGTGAGTGACTGGCGGCACGGCGGTCGGGTACGCGGGGGAGTAGTCCAGAGCCGACGCGCACCGATTGGCCGGAGGACGCCATGACGAACCCGTATCAGGATCCCGTCCACCCGGATCCTGTCCACCCGAGCCCGACACCGGGTCCTGAGCCCCAGCCCCCGGACCCGGCCCGCCCCCCTGAGCCGACCCCGCCCCCACCTCCGAGCCCGGTTCCACCTCCGACCCCGAGCCCACCCCCGGACCCCTCCCCGTCCCCGATCCCCCCGGGACCGGAGCCGGTACCGAACCCGGAGCCGGGGCCCCCGCTCACCTGAGCCGGGGAACGAAAAGCGGTGGGCGGTTTGAAGACACCGCCCACCGCAACGCCCTCAAAGGCGCGGGGCTGTATCGACATGCGGCTCCGCCACGTGGGCGCGACCAGCCCCCACCACGCCGCACCCGCGATACGACCGCCCCTCCCGAGCCCTTAGGCGGACACCTCCGACCGATCCCCACCCCACAACGTGTGGAACGACCCCTCTCGATCGGTCCGCCGATACGTGTGCGCCCCGAAGAAGTCCCGCTGCCCCTGCGTAAGCGCCGCAGGCAACCGCTCGGCCCGCAGCGCGTCGTAGTAGGCGAGCGCCGCGGCGAACCCCGGCGTCGGCACCCCCTGCCGGGTCGCCGCGATGATCACCTCACGCCAGTCGTCCTGCGCCGCGGCGATCTCCTGCGCGAACGTGTCGTCGGCCAGCAGGCTCGGCAGATCGGCCCGGGCGTCGTACGCCGCGCGGATCCGGTCCAGGAACGCCGCGCGAATGATGCAGCCGCCACGCCAGATGGCCGAGACGGCACCCAGGTCGATGTCCCAGTCGTACTCCGCGCGCGCCGCGTCGATCTCGTGGAAGCCCTGCGTGTACGACACGATCTTCGACGCGTACAGCGCCTGCTCCACCCGGTCGGCGAACGCCCCCGCCTCCGCCTCGCTCAGCGGCGACGCCTTGGGCCCGGCCAGCCCGCGCGACGCGTCCCGCAGCGCCGCGTGCCCGGACAGGGAGCGGGCGAAGACCGCCTCGGCGATGCCGGACACCGGCACGCCCAGGTCCAGCGCGATCTGCACGGTCCACCGCCCCGTGCCCTTCTGCTCCGCCTGGTCGACGACCACGTCCACGAACGGCTTGCCCGTCGCCGCGTCCACGTGCGACAGCACCTCGGCCGTGATCTCGATCAGGTAGGAGTCCAGCCGGCCCGTGTTCCAGGTCCGGAAGATCTCCGCGATCTGCGCGGGCTCGTACCCGGCGACGTCCCGCAGCAGCTGGTACGCCTCGCCGATGAGCTGCATGTCGGCGTACTCGATGCCGTTGTGCACCATCTTCACGAAGTGCCCGGCACCGTCCGGACCCACGTGCGTCACACACGGCGCCCCGTCCGCCGCCTTCGCCGAGATCTTCTCCAGCATGGGACCGAGCGAGTCGTACGACTCCTTCGGGCCACCCGGCATGATGCTCGGCCCGTGCAGCGCGCCCTCCTCGCCGCCGGAGACGCCCATGCCGACGAAGTGGATGCCCTGCTCGCGCAGGTCCCGCTCCCGGCGCCGGGTGTCGGCGAAGTGCGCGTTGCCGCCGTCGATGATCATGTCGCCGGGCTCCAGCAGCGGGGCGAACTCCTGGATCACCGCGTCGGTCGGCTCACCGGCCTTGACCATGATGACCAGGCGCCGCGGGCGCTCCAGCGCCGCCACGAAGTCCTTGGCGGTCTCGGCCGCGATGAACTCGCCCTCGCTCCCGAACTCCTCCACCAGCGCATGCGTGCGCGCCGACGTCCGGTTGTGCACCGCGACCGTATAGCCGTTGCGGGCGAAGTTGCGGGCGAGATTGCGGCCCATGACCGCGAGACCCGTGACGCCGATCTGCGCCGAAGTGCTCATGCGTTGGCTCCTAGTGACCTCGATATATCAGCGGTGCCGGTCATGCCCGCCAGTATTGCCCCATCGTCCATCCTGACGTGCCGGTTCTCCGACCGCACACCCGGGGTGGCGCGATGTCGCGCAGGCAGATACGCACAGAAGGCCCCACCGCACTCAGCCGCACCGGACACCGGGCAATGTCCGTCTGTTCCTCGCCATTTGGCGTGGATGAGCGGCTGAATCGCAGTCTTGTCATGGCCTGTTCGCAGCGCTTACTTTTGCCCCTCCTGACGCATGTCAATGGGGGGCTCCGTCATGGCCGTACGCGGTCGGCACCGCCGGTACCAGCCGAACAGGATCAACCGCGCCTCACTCACCGTCACCGCGGGCGGTGCCGGGATGGCGCTCCCGCTCATCGGCACCGGTGTCGCGCAGGCGGCCGACGTGGACACCTGGAACAAGGTCGCCGCCTGCGAGTCGACCAACCGGTGGCACGTCAACACCGGCAACGGCTACTACGGCGGGCTGCAGTTCGCCCAGTCGACGTGGGAGGCGTACGGCGGTACGCGGTACGCGGCGCGGGCGGATCTGGCCACCAAGGACCAGCAGATCGCCGTCGCGGAGAAGGTGCTGGACGGACAGGGACCGGGTGCCTGGCCGCAGTGCTCGGTGCGGGCCGGGCTCACCCAGGGCGGGGACACCCCCGACATCCACCCCGCCGGCACCAGCAGGAAGACCTCGGTCCAGGACGTCCGGCCGCAGACCACACCCCAGTCGCGGGCGGGCACGGCCGAGATGTACACCGTGGTCCGCGGCGACACACTCTCCGGGATCGCCGAGTCGCAGCAGGTCAAGGGCGGTTGGCAGGGGCTGTACGCGGCGAACCGGAAGGCCATCGGAGCCGACCCGGACCTGATCCTGCCCGGTCAGCGGCTCGCGCTGCGCGCCAAGGCCGCCCCGACGAAGACCCGGCCGGCCTCTCCCTCCACGTCCAAGCCCGAGAAGACCTCTTCGGACCGGCAAACCGTGGACCGCGAGGCCGCCGAGCAGGAGAAGAAGCAGTCCACGACGGCCAGTCGCGCCCTGGTCTCCCCGGTGAGCTCCCCGGCGGGCACCCCGTACCGCAAGGCCGGGTCGTCCTGGTCGAAGGGCTACCACACCGGCGTCGACTTCCCCGTCCCGACCGGCACCTCCGTGAAGTCCATCGGGGCCGGTCAGGTGGTCGACGCGGGGTGGGGCGGCTCCTTCGGCTACCAGGTGGTGATCCGGCACACCGACGGCCGCTACAGCCAGTACGCCCACCTCTCGGCCATCTCCGTGAAGGCCGGGCAGTCGGTGGGAGCCGGTCAGCGCATCGGCCGCTCCGGGTCCACGGGCAACAGCACGGGCCCGCATCTGCACTTCGAGGTGCGGACGGGGCCCGGTTTCGGCGCGGACATCGACCCGGTGGCCTATCTCCGCGCCGGTGGCGTCAGGATTTGACGCGGATGCGGTGCCGGTCGAGGACTGGCGTCGGGACGTACGGGCCGCCGTAGAAGGGGCCGTAGAGGTTCGGGGGTTCGCCCTCGGGCCGCGGCGCCTCGCCGCCCTCGTACGCGCCCTCCGCGACCTGGGCCGGTATGAGGATGCCCTCGATCCCGTCCGGTACGAGGATCTCGTCACGGTCCGATACGAGAATCTCGTCATGGTCCGGTACGAGGATCTCCTCGCGCGGCATGGGCCCGGCCTGCTCCGGAACGCCCGCGAGCAGCCCCTCGGCAGGCACCGGCTCCACAGCCGCCGGCGTCGGCTCGGGCAGGGCCCGCTCGGCCTCCGCCGCCGTACGCGCGATCCGCTCCGTCGTGAGCAGAATCAGGCCACCCGCCGCCACCACGCCGCAGCCCAGGGCGAGTACGGTGCCCGTGGTGCCGTAGCGGAAGGTCTCGCCGAACATCGTGATGCCGACCGCGGCCGCCACGACCGGGTTCACGACCGTCAGCGTGGCCAGCGGCGCCGCGAGTCCGGCGCCCCGGTAGGCGGCCTGGGACAGCAGCAGACCGGCCGTGGCGAAGACGCCTATCGTGGCGAGGGACGGCAGGTCGGCCGCGGACACCCCGCCGTTCCAGTCGACGGCGACGACCTTCGTGAACACCGAGGACATGCCGAAGGCTATGCCGGACCCGGTCGCGAGCAGCATGCTGCGCACCGCCGGGTGGCGGTGGGCCGCCCGGCCCGCGATCATCAGGGCCACGACCAGGCCACCGGTCACCAGGGCCACGCCCACCCGCTCGGCCGTGGCCAGCGACTGCGCCTCGGAGGAGCCGACGAGGGACAGCAGGCCGGCGAGACCCACGGTTGCCATGATCGCGCCCCGCCAGGCCGTCGACCCGGCCTTGCGGCCCACGAACAGCGCCGCCATCGGCAGCGCGAACACGATCGTCAGGGCACCGAGCGGCTGCACCAGGCTCAGCGGACCGAACGCCAGCGCCACCACGTGCAGCACACCGCCGAGGCCGTTCAACGCGACCGCCGCCCACCAGCCGGGCCGGCGCATCGGCGCGAACTGCTGCCCCGGGGACGACACCGCGACACGCTCCTGCACGATCGCCCCGCCCGCGTACGCGACCGCCGAGATGAGCGACAGGAGCACGGACAACGCGAGGGCGCTCATGAGCTGCTCCTCTGCGTGAGGCGGCGGTGGTGACCGCGGCGCGGCGATCGGTCGGCTTCCATAATCAACACGATCCCGCGAAAAGCTGTTCCCGTCGTCGTACCAGAGCACGCACTGTGTCGTACTGCCGATGGAGTATTACGACGGCTGTCTCATCCCCAAGGCTGGTGACTCACGGGGGAGACCCCCAGGTGATAACCCCGAAGGGCCTTGGTACTACTGCTCCTCGTGGACCTCGACCCCGATCTCGCCGCGCTCGGGCCGCTCGGCGGCTTCTTCGTACTACGCACCGCAGGAGCAGCTCCTAGGCCGCTTCCGACCCTGGCGCAGGCGTACGCGGAACCCGCACGGGAACCTCGGGCAGATCCCCTGGACTTCCGTGTCCGGAAAGTCGCGAACGCCCTGGGCGCCCCCGAGTTGCGGATCGCCGCCTCCGTGGCCCAGCAGGGACTCGCGGCCCGCCTGTGGTCGGTGACGCTCGGCTGCGCCGCCCTCTACGGCAGCGTCCCCGGCCTCGACCCGCGCCTGCTGCACTGGGACCCCGACGGCAGCGCCCCCGACGACCTGTGGCTTGCGAGGGTGCGCCCCCTGCCCGCGGACCCGGCGACGATCGCCGACGTCGTCCTGCACGGACACCTTCAGCCGCTGACCGACGCCCTGCGCGCCCGGTACCGCGTCGCGGCGGGCCTGCTGTGGGGCAACGCCGGATCCGCCCTCGCGGGAGCGGCCCGGCAACTGGACCAGTGGGCGCGCGCAGGCGGCCGTACCGACGCCGCCGCCCGGGCCCGCGCCCTGACCACCGAACTCCTCCGCCACCCCCTCCTCGTCGGCACCGGCACCCTCACCGGAACCGCGTTCCGGCGCCGCAGCTGCTGCCTCTACTACCGCGTGCCGGGCGGCGGCGTGTGCGGTGACTGTTGCTTCCCACGACCCCCGCGCTCTTCCCCACGCGCCACATCTGGGTGACCATGAAAGGGCAACCAGCCGCTGAGAACAGGGGGTTCCGGGTGCGAGTGGGACTGCTGACCCGGGAGTACCCGCCGGATGTGTACGGCGGCGCGGGCGTCCATGTCGAGTTCCTCGCCCGGGAGTTGAGGGATCTCGTCGACCTCGAGGTGCACTGCTGGGGCGAGGGCCGCGGGGTGGGCGTGCAGCGCCACCGCCCCTGGTCCGCGCTGGACACCGCCAACGACGCGCTGCGCACCTTCTCCGTGGACCTCGCCATGGCCGCCGGCCTCGAAGGCCGCGAACTCGTCCACTCCCACACCTGGTACGCCAACCTCGCCGGCCACCTCGGCAAGCTCCAGTACGGCATCCCGCATGTGATGACCGCCCACTCCCTGGAGCCGCTGCGCCCCTGGAAGGCCGAGCAACTCGGCGGCGGATACGCCCTGTCCAGCTGGACCGAGCGCACCGCGATCGAGGCCGCCGACGCGGTGATCGCCGTCTCCGGAGCCATGCGCGAGGACATCCTCAGCTGCTATCCGGCGCTGGACCCGGACAGGGTGCATGTCGTGCACAACGGCATCGACACCACCCTCTACCGGCCCGACCACCGCACCGACGTCCTCGCGCGCTTCGGCCTCGACGCCGACCGCCCGTACGTGCTGTTCGTCGGCCGTATCACCCGCCAGAAGGGCGTGCCCCATCTGCTGCGCGCGGTACGGGACATCGACCCGGCCGCGCAGGTCGTCCTGTGCGCGGGCGCCCCCGACACCCCCGAGATCGACCAGGAGTTCCGCGACCTCTACCAGGAGCTGAGCCGGGTCCGCGAGGGCGTGCACTGGATCCCGCAGATGCTGCCGCGCCCGGAGGTGATCCAACTCCTCACGCACGCCGCCGTGTTCGTCTGCCCTTCGGTGTACGAGCCCCTCGGCATCGTCAACCTGGAGGCGATGGCCTGCGGGACTCCCGTGGTGGCCTCGCAGGTCGGCGGTATCCCCGAGGTCGTCGACGACGGCAAGACGGGCCTGCTCGTGCCGCTGGACGACGACTTCGAGGCCTCTCTCGCACGGGCACTGGACTCGGTGATCGGCGACCCGGAGACCGCCCGCCGGATGGGCGAGGCCGGACGGGAGCGCGCGGTGGGGGAGTTCGGCTGGGACGCGGTGGCCCGGCGGACGGTCCGGCTCTACCGGGAGATCCTCAAACAGGCTTAGCGCGCACTACTCAGGGGCAGGCTGGCATCAACCACGGTGAGGGGAGCGGCCATGCGTCGTGGCGGACCTTCGGTGCTCGGAATCGTACTCGCGGGCGGAGAAGGCAAACGCCTGATGCCCCTGACCGCGGACCGCGCGAAACCCGCGGTCACCTTCGGCGGAACGTATCGCCTGGTCGACTTCGTCCTCTCCAACCTCGTCAACGCCGACATCCTGCGCATCTGCGTCCTCACGCAGTACAAGTCGCACTCGCTGGACCGGCACATCACCACGACCTGGCGCATGTCCAGCCTGCTCGGCAACTACGTCACGCCCGTCCCGGCCCAGCAGCGGCTCGGCCCGCGCTGGTACCTGGGCAGCGCGGACGCGATCCTGCAGTCCCTGAACCTGATCTACGACGAACGCCCCGAGTACGTGGTGGTGTTCGGCGCCGACCACGTGTACCGCATGGACCCGCGCCAGATGCTCGCCCAGCACATCGAGAGCGGCGCGGGCGTGACGGTGGCGGGCATCCGGGTACCGCGGAGCGAATCGTCGTCCTTCGGCGTGATCAGCCCGGGTTCGGACGGTCTCACCGTGGACCGCTTCCTGGAGAAGCCCGCCGACCCGCCGGGCCTGCCGGACGACCCGGAGACCGTGTTCGCCTCGATGGGCAACTACATCTTCACCACCAAGACCCTCGTCGAGGCGCTCCAGCGGGACGCCGAGGACGAGAACTCCGTGCACGACATGGGCGGTTCGATCCTGCCCCAGCTCACCGACCGGGGCGAGGCCCAGCTGTACGACTTCAGCGCCAACCACGTCCCCGGCGAGACCAACCGCGACCGCGGCTACTGGCGGGACGTCGGCACCCTGGACGCGTACTACGACGCCCACATGGACCTCATCGCCGAGCGGCCCGCCTTCAACCTCTACAACCGCAGCTGGCCCATCTACACCCACTCCAACCAGCTCTCCCCGGCCCGCTTCAACGCGGGCGGCATGGCCAGCGAGTCCATCATCAGCGCCGGGTGCCTGATCCGCGGTCAGGTGACGCGGTCCGTGCTGTCGCCGGGGGTCGTGGTCGATCCGGGGGCGGTGGTGCAGGGGGCGGTCCTGCACGACAACGTGCGCATCGGGCGGGGCGCGGTGGTGCGAGGGGCTGTGCTCGACAAGAACGTCGAGGTGCCGCCCGGCGCGACGATCGGCGTGAACCCGGAGCGGGACGCGGACCTGTACACCGTTTCCAAGGGCGGGGTGATCGCGCTGGGGAAGGGGCAGGGCGTGTCCTAGCGGGCGCTGCGGACGGCCGGGACGACAGGTTCTTCCCTGGTCGACGAGGTGTCGCCGCGATGGACGATGACGACGGCCGCCAGGCCGACGGCCAGTCCGAGAGCGGTCTGCGGGCCGAACGGTTCGCCGAACATGAGGGCGCCCCAGACCGCCGTCACCGGAGCCATGAGGAACATGAGGGTGTTGACCTTGGTGACTCCGGAGCGCCTCAGGATGAGCCAGTACAGCCCGTACCCGCCGAAGGTCGACAGGGCCACGAGCCAGGCGATCGCGGACCAGAACGCGAGCTCGGCGGGCGGCCGCGCGGCTCCGGCGCTCACGGCCAGCGCGGTGAAGACGACCGCACTGGTGGCGCAGTGGACGGTCATCGACACCGTGGGCGCGACGCGGGTGCGGGAGCGGCTTTCGAAGAACGTGGCCGCCACCAGCGTGCACATGCCCAGGAAGGGGACGAGGTAGGCCCACCAGGCCGCCCCGGTGCCGGCCGCGGCGTCGGCCACGGTGACGAGGGCGACGCCGCTCACCCCCAGGCACAGCCCCAGCCACTGCCCGCGCGAGACGTACTGACCCAACAACGGGCCGGCGAGTGCTCCCGCGACGAGGGGCTGGACGCCGTCGATCAGGGCGGTGGTGCCGCTGGAGACGCCGAGTTGTATCGCGTAGTACACGGTGAGCAGATAGCCGCTCTGTGACAGCAAGCCGATCACGGCCTGCCGGCCCAGGTCCCGCGTCGTGAGGCCCCGCCACGCCGTTCCGGAGGCGAGGGCGACGACGACCAGTACGGCGGCCAGCGGCAGGAACCGCCACATCAGGATCGTGACCGCGGCCGCACTGCCCGCGCCGAGCTTGGCCCCGATGAACCCGGAACTCCAGCAGAGCACGAAGGCGATCGAGAGCAGGAAGTTCATGGCTTGTCCTTCCCAGACGCTCCACTAAACAGATCGGTATACCCCGTGCCTCCACTATACAGATCGGTATACTCATGGGCATGGGCACTACCGACAGACCGCGACGGATCACGATGACGCCCGCCGCGCGGCGCGTCCTGGAGGCCGCCGGGAGGCTCTTCTACGAGCGCGGCATCCACGCCGTCGGGGTGGACCTGATCGCCGCCGAGGCCGGGGTGACGAAGAAGACCCTCTATGACCGCTTCGGCTCCAAGGAGCAGATCGTCGTGGAGTACCTCGCGGATCGCGACGAACGCTGGCGTGCCTTCCTGGCCCAGCACCTCGACGCCGCACGGCCGACCCCGACGGCGCGCGTCACGGCCGTCTTCGACGCCTCACGCGCGTGGTCGGCGCAGTACAGCTCCAAGGGATGCAGCATGGTCAACGCGCACGCCGAGATCAGCGACCCCGCCCACCCGGCCTACCCGATCATCACCGGGCAGAAGCAGTGGATGCTCGACCTGTTCACCGACCTCGCCCGGGACATCGACCCGGACGGGGCCGGCCGTCTGGGCCGGACGCTCATGCTGCTCCACGAAGGAGCGCTCGTCGCCCATGGGCTGAACAGCTTCCCGGACCCCATCGGCCACGCCCGCGAACAGGCGCAAGCGGTCCTCGCCGCCGCCGAGGACTCCGCAGCGAGGCGGTGAGGCGGTGAGGCGAGGCTGGGGTCAGTACGACATCGGCCGCATCGGCGAGCAGGCCAAGGCCTGGGACCCGACCCGGCTGGTCAACGGGCAGTCGGGGCTGAATCTCGGGGCCGACGGCGGCACGGGCGACATCATGGGCGAGCGCGGCCACCCGAGCCCGGCCCCGGCCCTCGCGCCACCACCAGGCGCTCATCCGTGACGCCTCCCGGGTGACACCCACGGGATGCCCGGCGCCGCAACCTGTGTTGAGGTGACCTCATATGCACCATGAGTCCCGCCCCTTTCACCAGGGGCGGGACTTAATCTGCTGTTAACTGTGCGTAGCTTGATCGTACTTGACCGTAATCGCTTCAGGGCGATTGACTTCTGATCCACCCTTCGTCGACGCGAGGCAAGCCATTGACTTCTGACCTGCTCGCACCTCTCGACCTGGCGTTCTGGAGCATCGAGTCACCCGAACACCCCATGCACCTGGGCGCGCTGGGCGTGTTCACGGCGCACTCGCCCACCGCCGGCGCCCACGCGGCCGACCTGCTCGCCGCGCGCGCCGCCGCCGTGCCGGGACTGCGGATGCGGATCCGTGACGCCTGGCAGCCGCTGGACCTCCTCCAGCCGTTCTCCTTCGGCGGCGCGGCCCGCGAGCCCGCCCCCGACTTCGACCCCCTGGACCATGTCCGGCTGCACGCCCCGACCGCAGACTTCCAGGCGGTCGCGGGCCGGCTCATGGAGCGCCCGCTGGAGCGCGGCAGGCCGCCCTGGGAGGCGCATGTGCTGCCGGGCGAGGACGGCGTGTCCTTCGCCGTGCTGTTCAAGTTCCACCACGCCCTCGCCGACGGCCTGCGGGCCCTCACCCTCGCCGCCGCCGTCCTGGACCCGATGGACATGCCCGCACGCAAGCCTCGCCCCGAGGAGCCCCGGCGCGGACTCCTGCCGGATGTGCGCAAGCTGCCCGGGCTGCTGCGCGGCGCCGTGTCCGACGTGGGCCGAGCCCTCGACATCGGCGCCTCCGTCGCCGCGTCGACCCTCGCGACGCGCACGTCGCCGGCGCTGACCGCGGAGCCGAGCGGAACCCGCCGTACCGCCGGAGTCGTCGTCGACATCGACGACGTGCACGTGGTCCGCAAGGCCGTCGGCGGCACCGTCAACGACGTCCTCATCGCGGTCGTCGCGGGCGCGCTGCGGCGCTGGCTCGACGAACGCGGCGACGGCAGCGAGGGCGTCGCGCCCCGCGCCCTGATCCCCGTCTCCAGGCGCCGGCCGCGCACCGCGCACCCACAGGGCAACCGGCTCTCCGGCTACTTGATACGGCTTCCGGTCGACGACCCCGACCCGCTGCGCCGCCTCGCCGCGGTCCGCACCGCCATGGACCGCAACAAGGACGCCGGCCCCAACCGGGGCGCGGGCGCCGTCGCCCTGCTCGCCGACCACGTGCCGGCGCTCGGCCACCGGCTCGGCGGACCGCTGGTCGGCCAGGCCGCCCGGCTCTGGTTCGACATCCTGGTCACCAGCGTGCCGCTGCCCGGTATCGCCCTGAAACTGGGCGGCCACCCGGTCACCGAGGTCTACCCCTTCGCCCCGCTCGCGCGCGGCCAGTCCCTCGCGGTGGCCATCTCGACCTACCGCGGACGCGTCCACTACGGACTCGTCGCCGACGCCGAGGCCGTACCGGACCTCGACGTCCTCGCCAGGGCCGTGTCCGAGGAGGTGGCGGCGCTGATCACCGCCTGCGGGCCTTGAGCCCCCTTCCCTCCGGGGCTTGACCGTCGGAGCGGTCCTGGTGCGCGAGGAGCGTCCCGCGCGCCAGGACCGCTGCCCCCCCCCAGGGACCCGTTGAACCCCCAGCGGATCCGCTGAACGTCACAGGCGGACCCTCCCGCATCCCCTACACTAGGTAGACCTACCTACCTAGTGCGGAGCTGTGGTGAGCGAGACGGATCCGAGTACGACAGCGGGCGCAAGACGGCGACCGGCCCGGGAGCGGCTGCTCGAGGCGGCGGCCCGCCGCTTCTACGCCGACGGCGTCGCGGCGACCGGCATCGACACGATCACCGCCGAGGCCGGCGTGGCGAAGATGAGCCTCTACAACAACTTCTCCTCCAAGGCGGACCTGGTCAGGGCCTACCTCGACGCCCGGCACGAGGAGTGGCTCGGCCTGTACCGGACCCGCCTGGAGCAGGCCCAGGGCCCGCGCGACGGCGTCCTCGCGGTGTTCGACGCCTACGCCGACCATGCGGCGTTCGCGTACGAGCACGGCTTCCGCGGCTGCGGGCTGCTCAACGCCGCCGCGGAACTCCCGGCCAAAGACGAGGGCCGGGCCGTGGTGCGCGCCCACAAGGAGGAGGTCGAGCGGCTGATCGCCGGCCACCTGGAGCAGCTGCTGCCCGACCGGCCCGACGAGGCACGCGCGACGGCCGAGCACCTCGCCTTCCTCCTGGAGGGCGCGATGGCGCGCGCCGGTCTGGAGGGCGACGGCGACCGTCTCCGGCACGCCCGCTCCCTGGCGGCCGACCTGCTGGCCCGGCTGTGAGGCGGCGCGCCGGACACGGCCGGTCCGCGGCGACGGGCGCGCTGTGCGTGCTGGTGGCCTCTGTTCTGTGGGGTACGACGGGCACGGCCGCCACCTTCGCCCCGGAGGTGGGCCCGCTCGCGATCGGCGCCGTCGCCATGGGCATGGGCGGACTGCTCCAGGCCCTCGTCGCCGCCCCGCAGATCACCCGCCATGCTCCTCGCCTGCGCGAGCAGCGCGGCACGGTACTGCTCGGTGCCGTCTCGGTGGCGGTCTATCCCCTGGCGTTCTACAGCTCCATGCACCTGGCCGGAGTCGCCGTGGGCACCGTGGTGTCCATCGGCACCGCCCCGCTCGCCTCGGCCCTGATCGAACGGGTCGTGGACGGCCGCCGGCTCACGCGCCGCTGGATGCTCGCGGCCGGCCTCGGCCTGCTCGGCACCGTCCTGCTGTGCGTCGCCGAAGCCGCCCATGCCGCCGACGACACCGGACAGGCCTCGGTGGCCGCCACGCTGCTCGGCGTCGGCCTCGGGCTCGTCGCCGCCGCGACCTACGCCCTCTACTCCTGGGCCGCGCACCGGCTCATCACCCGCAAGATCCCCTCCCGCGCGGCGATGGGCGCCGTCTTCGGACTCGGCGGACTGCTCCTCGTGCCCGTCCTCGCGATGACCGGCGGCCCCCTCGTCAGCTCTTGGTCCAACGCGGCGGTCGGCACCTACATGGCGCTGGTCCCGATGTTCGCCGGCTACGTGCTGTTCGGCTGGGGCCTGGCCCACGTCCCGGCCAGCACCGCCACCACCCTGTCCCTGCTGGAACCGGCCGTCGCGGCCGTCCTCGCCGTCCTGGTCGTCGGCGAACGCCTCCCCGCCACCGGCTGGATGGGTATCGCGCTCGTCATCGCCTGCCTCGGCGTCCTCACCGCCCCAGCAACCGGCCGCCGACACCGGCCCGGTGGGACGGCCTCGAGCGACGACGCGGCCCAGGGCGACCTGGTACGCCCCGGCGCGATGTAGAGCGCTCATCGCCGCGCACCCGGTTTTTGGAGGACCGGCCCGGCGCTCCGTACAATTCCCCGTTCGAAAGCGGACGCGGTCGGAGCGCCGCGCGGGTGATCAGGGAAACGGCAGCGCGATGACGGTGACAGAGGAAGGCTCGGCGACGACGCACGAGGTCGTGCACGAGCCGGGTGACGAGGTCGTGTACGGCCCCGGCATCGACCCCGAGCGGCTGGCCGTCTGCCTCGGCGTGCTCGAGGAACTCGACAAGCTGGAGGTCGACCACCCCGACGCCATCGCCGTGCGCCGGGCCACGGCCGGCATCTACCGCACCGTCAAGCAGCGCCGCCGCCAGGAGCGCCGGGCCGCCAAGACCGCGCACGACAAGGCGGTCACGGAGGCCACGGCGACCGGCTCCGCCCAGCGCATCGACGACGAGACCGAGGGCCTGCTGCCGTCGTCGGCGACCGAGGAGGGCAGGGTCGCGGGGATACTCCAGCGCCCGCGCTCCTGCTACACCTGTAAGACCCGGTACGTGGAAGTCGACTACTTCTACCACCAGCTCTGTCCGGACTGTGCCCGCCTGAACCGCGGCAAGCGCGAGGCCCGCGCCGACCTCACCGGCAAGCGCGCCCTGCTCACCGGCGGCCGCGCCAAGATCGGCATGTACATCGCGCTCAGGCTGCTGCGCGACGGCGCGCACACCACGATCACCACGCGCTTCCCGAAGGACGCCATCCGCCGCTTCAAGGCCATGGACGACTCCGGCGACTGGATGCACCGCCTGGAGGTCGTCGGCATCGACCTGCGCGACCCGGCGCAGGCCGTGGCCCTCGCCGACCAGGTCGCCGAGGCGGGCCCCCTCGACATCCTCATCAACAACGCGACCCAGACCGTACGCCGTCTGCCCTCCGCCTACGCCGCCCTGGTCGACGGCGAGAGCGCCCCGCTGCCCGCCGGGGAACTCCCCGCCCACCACGTCATCGGCGCCTTCAACTCCGGCGCGGTCGACGGCCTCGCCGCGCTGCCGCTGGGCACCAGCGGCCTCGACGCCCAGAAGGTCGCCGACCTCGCCCTGGTCGCGGGCAACGCCAGCGTCGCCCGGCACCTCGACGGCACCGCCATCGACGCGGGCGGGCTCGTCCCCGACGTCGTGGACACCAACACCTGGGTGCAGACCATCGAGCAGATCTCCCCGGTGGAGCTCCTCGAAACCCAGCTGTGCAACTACACGGCGCCGTTCATCCTGATCAGCAAGTTGCGGCCGGCGATGGCCGAGGCCGCGAAGAAGGCGGCGAGCGGGCGCGCGTACGTCGTGAACGTCTCCGCGATGGAGGGCGTCTTCGGTCGCGGCTACAAGGGCGCGGGCCACCCGAACACCAACGCCGCGAAGGCCGCGATGAACATGGTCACGCGGACCAGCGCGCAGGAGATGTTCCAGAGCGACGGCATCCTCATGACGTCGGTCGACACCGGCTGGATCACCGACGAGCGCCCCCACTTCGACAAGTTGCGGCTCGCCGAGGAGGGCTTCCACGCGCCGCTCGACCTGGTGGACGGTGCGGCGCGGGTCTACGACCCGGTCGTGCGGGGCGAGGCGGGGGAGGATGTGTACGGCGTCTTCCTGAAGGACTACGCGCCGGGTAAGTGGTAGGGCCCTACTGGGGTGGGGTGATGAGGCCGGTGGGAGGGTGCGGGGCGTAGGGGGCTGGTCGCGCCTCTGGGCGGGCCGCGCGCACCCGTGTACCCCCGTCCACCAACAGGTCCGCCCCCGTGACCCACTCCGCCGCGTCCGACGCCAGCCACACCACCGCCCGCGCCACGTCCTCCGGTTCCCCGATCCGCCCGAGCGGCAGCCCGGCCGCCACCTCCTCCTCGCCCGGCTCCCACACGAACCGTGCCATCTCGGTGCGGACGAGCCCGGGGGAGACGGAGTTGACCCGTACTTTCGGGGCCAGCTCCCCTGCCAGCTGCTGGGTGAGGTGGGCGAGGGCCGCCTTGCTGGTGCCGTAGGCGCCGATGCGGGGGCCGACATGGGCGGCGCCCTCCGTGCAGACGTTGACCACCGCGCCGCCGTGCTCGCCCATCCAGGCCCGCCAGGCGCACTGCACCAGCCGCAGGGGCGCCTCGACGTTCACGGTGAACGCCTCGCGCCAGGCCCACGGGTCGACGTCCATGAGGGGGCCGTACGGCAGGTTCGTGGCCGCGTTGTTCACCAGGACGTCCACCCGGCCGAACTCGCGCAGAGCGAGGTCCACGACCGCCCGCGGATGGTCCGGGTCGGCCACACTGCCGGCGAGTCCGACGCCGCCCAGCTCGGCAGCCGTGCGCCGCACGTCGTCCGCGTCCCGGGCGGTCACGCACACCATCGCTCCGGCGGCGGCCAGTTGCCGGGCGACGGCGTGCCCGATGCCGCGCGTGGCGCCGGTGACCACGGCGGCCCTGCCCTGAAGTCCGTACGACGACGTCATCGCCGTACGGTCTCATGACGGGTCGTCAGTCGACAGCCCCGAGCGGCGAGTTCCGCGCCGCCACCAGCTCCAGCACCGTGCGCCAGTCCTCCAGGACCCCGGCGTCGAACTCGGCGCCGCGGCCCTCCTCGTCGGCCTGGCGCAGGCGGACCAGGTCGTCGTCGGCGGAGTCGAAGGCGCGGCACTGGTCGCGGACGAGGCGGGAGACCCGTTCCCCCAGGAGCGGTCGTACCGCGTCCGCCGCGCAGTCGGAGTGGCGGGTCACGTCAGCCGGGCCCAGCAGTGGGCCGATGGCATGAACGAGCCCCGCGACCTGGAGCTCCTTGTCGGCGGGGCGGGCGCGGCGCAGCAGAGCGGCGGTCTGCAGCGCGTGTTGGTGGAGGTCGACCCGGGTGGTCCCGAGGCCCGGGGCGTCCCGGGTGCCCCGGCAGGCGTACAGCAGATCCATCAGCTCTTCGACACTGCGCAGCTCCATGCGTCAGTCCTCCCGCCGGACAAGCCGTTGCGTACGGCAGCAGATCATGGCCGCCTTGCGAATCGGCCAACGGGACTTGAACTGCGCGGCGTGCCCGAGTTCCGTGCCGGACAAGAAGATGATGTTGACCCGAACGAGTGGCTTTCAAACGGTGCATACGTAACAAACGCGTGAATAACCGGGCTGGTAAATACCGGATGACTCCGGATAGTTACACCTTGTTTGCAGCCCCATCGAGCGGGTACCCGCTCATTTGGTTAATCTGTAGCGGACGGACAGCTCTACAGGGTCCCAACCCACACCCACGGTCCGTCCCGGGACAAGCCGGTGCACAACGGCCTGCTCGCACACCAGTTACCGGCGCCACCGCGTCCGAGCCGACTTTGAATAAGACCCGAGCGGGCGTCGAGTACCGGACCGCAGAGTGGACCGGCCCGCCCCGAGGGTGATCCGACACAGAAGGAGTGCGCGGTGACACCTGAGAAGACGAATCGCGAACAGCGCCCCAAGGAACGCACGGAGCGCACGGGCAGCCGGTCGGAGGAGATCGGCAGTCTCGATGTGTGGGCCAGGTCCGCCCCCATCCGCCTGGCGGGCTACGAGGACGACCTCGCCGAACCCCACATCCTGCCCAGCGTCGACTGACGGGGCAGAACCCTTCGCGATCGCCGACCGCATGGGCGTGTGGGACTCACGCCCATGCCGATCAGAGAAGCCGCGGCCGACCTCCGGCCGCGGATTTTCGCGTTTCTGGCGTCGATCGGCCTCACGCCCTCGGCTTCACGGTCGCCCCGAACCCGACTGCGGCGGCCCACCACTTTAGGCGAATGCCTCCTCGACCTCCCTGTTTGCCTAAAGGCTTTAGGTAAATGCATAATCGCTTCTGGCGAAGGGGAGGGCAGTTGTGGCACGCGTAGGGCTGACCGCGGAACGCCTGGTCCGGGCGGGTGCGGAGCTGGCCGACGAGGTCGGGTTCGAGCAGGTGACCGTGTCGGAGCTCGCCCGGCGCTTCGACGTCAAGGTTGCGAGCCTGTACTCGCACGTGAAGAACTCCCAGGACCTCAAGACGCGGATCGCCCTGTTCGCGCTCGAAGAGCTGGCCGACCGGGCCGCCGACGCCGTGGCCGGCCGGGCCGGCAAGGACGCGCTGGTCGCCTTCGCCGACGTCTACCGCGACTACGGCCGCGAGCACCCCGGACGTGCCGCCGCCGCGCGGATGCCGCTCGACCCGGAGACGGCGGCCGCCGGCGCGGGCGTCCGGCACGCGCAGATGACGCGGGCGATCCTGCGCGGCTACGACCTGACGGAGCCGGACGCGACGCATGCCGTACGGCTCCTGGGCAGTGTCTTCCACGGGTACTCCAGCCTGGAGATGGCGGGCGGCTTCAGCCACAGCGCCCCCGACTCCCAGGAGACCTGGACCCGGATCCTGGACGCCCTCGACGCCCTGCTGCGCAACTGGCCCACCGCGCCCACCCCCTGACCGACAGGCTGAGGACATGGACACCGAGCACGACTGGATCACCACGCCCGTCACCGCCGACCTCCTGCGCGGCGCCCTCGACGTCGAGCGCACCGAACACGGAGTACTGCCGCACCGGCTGCCCGCCCGGGCACGCGCCCAGAACGCCGACGGGCAGCTGGCGATGGCCGAGTCGCAGCCCTCCGGCGTACGGCTGGCCTTCCGCACCCGGGCCACCGCCGTGGAACTGGACACGCTGCCCACCAAGCGCAGTTATGTGGGAGCACCGCCTCGCCCGCACGGTGTATACGACCTGGTCGTCGACGGGCGCCTTGCGGGACAGGGCAGCGTGACCGACGGCAACGTCATCGTCGTGGACATGGCCGCCGGCACCGCCGAGCACCGGCCCGGCCGCCCCGGCACCGTCCGCTTCACCGGGCTGCCCGGCGGCGACAAGGACGTCGAGATCTGGTTGCCGCACAACGAGACCACCGAACTGATCACCCTGCGCACCGACGCCCCCGTCGAGCCCGCCCGTGAGCCGGGCCGCAGGGTCTGGCTGCACCACGGCAGTTCGATCAGCCACGGCTCCGACGCCGCGAGCCCCACCGGCGTCTGGCCCGCGCTCGCCGCCTCCCTCGGCGGCGTGGAGCTGATCAACCTCGGCCTGGCCGGGAGCGCCCTGCTCGATCCGTTCACCGCCCGCACCCTGCGCGACACCCCCGCCGACCTGATCAGCGTCAAGATCGGCATCAACCTCGTCAACCTGGACCTGATGCGGCTGCGCGCCTTCGGCCCCGCGGTGCACGGCTTCCTCGACACCGTCCGGGAAGGGCATCCGACGGCACCGCTGCTGGTCGTCTCGCCCATCCTGTGCCCGATCCATGAGGACACGCCCGGTCCCTGTGCCCCCGACTTCAGCGCCCTCAGTACCGGACGGCTGCGGTTCGTCGCCATGGGCGACCCGGCGGAACGCGCCGGCGGCAAGCTGACGTTGGGCGTCATCCGGGACGAGCTGTCCCGCATCGTGAAGCAGCGGGCGGCCGACGACCCGAACTTGCACTACCTCGACGGCCGCGAGCTCTACGGCGAGACCGACTCCGCCGAACTCCCGCTCCCCGACGACCTCCACCCGGACGCCGCCACCCACCGCCGCATCGGCGAACGCTTCGCACGGCTGGCGTTCACGGCCGAGGGACCCTTCGCGGGAACGACCGGAAAGAGGTGATCGGCGGCGTGCGCGAACGAGGCCGTGACGACGGACTTGCCCACCTGTGGGAGGAGCACATGCGCGCGCCGTTCCCGCCGGGCTTCCGCGGAGTGGGCTACGAGGGGGTGGATCTGATCCTGCTCGACTCGGACGTCGCCGGACTCATCCGCAGGGAGCTCGACGGCGGGCTCGACGAGGAGGGGGTGGCGATCCTCTGGTGGTGCATCGCGGGCCTCGACAAGGTCCTGCCGCTGATCGACGACGAGTACTGCACGTCCTACTACCGCAGACTGCGGACGGCGGCCGCGGTCATAGCGGCGCGCCATCTGCCCAGCGCGATCTGAGGACTACGACGACACCGCCTCGTCCGGCGGCGCCGTCCGCTGCCAGGGCCGCAGCCTCTCGATCTGCTCCGCCAGGCCCAGCAGCTCCGCCTCCGAGCCCGGACGCCCCACCAGCTGTATGGCGCACGGTGCGCCCGAGGGCAGCGTGCCGAAGGGGACCGACATCGCGGGCCAGCCGGTGAGGTTCCACGGTGGGGTCAGCGGCGAGTAGGCGGTGTTGGCCATGATGTTGCGCAGCCAGCCGCGCTCGTGCCAGGGCTCGGACCTGGGGGAGCGGCGGGCCAGGGCGGGGGTCAGGAGCACGTCGTACTCGGCGAAGAACGGCTCCAGGCGGCGGCGCAGCTGCTCCCGGCTCCCACCGCCCCGCACCTGACCGAGGAAGCGCCG
The DNA here is from genome assembly GCF_044764885.1 of Streptomyces sp. NPDC093591. Taxonomy (NCBI): domain Bacteria; kingdom Bacillati; phylum Actinomycetota; class Actinomycetes; order Kitasatosporales; family Streptomycetaceae; genus Streptomyces; species Streptomyces sp. NPDC093591. Next base: position 513,349 of record NZ_JBIWIY010000004.1, on the reverse strand, counting down.
GCCGACGGCCGCGTGGACCCGGGTCCGGCGTGCGAGCCGTTGCGGGTCGAGGCCCTGGGCGTCGACGGCCGTGCCCGCCGTCCAGTGGGCGAGTGACGTCAGGCCCAGCGACATCGGGTAGGGCGGGTCGGCGCGCCGTACCTGGTGACCGGCCTTGATCAGCAGCCCCGCGGCATCCCGGGCGGCGGTCGTGTACGGCTTGCTGACGGCGACCCCGGCGAGCGGGCTGCGCAGGGACACGGCGATCTTGTGCGTGCCGGGCGACGTCGGGAGGGCGACCTCGGTGCCGGCGAGGACCGACAGCATCAGACGGGCGTCCTCGACCGTCGTGGCCAGGGGGCCGTTCTCCGACATGCCGAACCAGTCGCCGTCGCTGATGCCGGCCGGGACCACGCCGGTGCCGGGCTTGATGGTGACGAGGCCGCAGTTGGCCGCCGGTATGCGCAGCGAGCCCATGCCGTCGTTGCCGAGGGCGATCGGCACCATGCCCGCGGCGACGGCGGCCGCACTGCCGCCGGACGAGCCGCCCGCCGTGCGTGAGGTGTCCCACGGGTTGCGGGCGGTGCCGTGGACGCCCTCGGTGGTGCCGAAGACACACAGCTCCGGCACGTTCGTCAGCCCCACGACCACCGCTCCGGCCGCCCGCAGCCGGGCCACGGTGACGTGGTCGTGGTCGGCCGGGGTGTCCGGCGTCGCCGCGGAGCCGACGAGGTTGGACTCGCCGCGCACCGCGAGGTTGTCCTTGACGGCCACCGGCACCCCGGCCAGGGGCAGTTCGGCGAGATCCGCGCGCGAGCCGACCTCGTCGGCCTCGGCGAGCGCCGCCTCGGCCCGGACCACCCGGAAGGCGCCGACGTGGCCGTCCAGACTCTGGATACGGGCCAGGTGCTCGGCCACCACCTCACGGGGCGTGGCCCGCTTCTCGCGTACGGCGGCGGCGATCTCCGCGGCGGTCCGGCCGACCCAGCTGGTCACGGGGCCCTCCTCAGGGCTTACTCACGAGTATGTAGCAGCACTCTGCCCGGCGGCGCGGCCGGCGTCGAGGGGGTGCGGCGCTTGGATATTCGGGAAGGTCTTCTTGGACTTTTCACGACAGCCCTCCTCGGCACGGCCCCGCTGACCTGCACATCATCCGATCAATGAGTGAACACAGCGCTCTTCGTGGCCCATTGACAGCCCCCAAGGCCCGCCCAATCATCAGACATCCGATGAATGGGGGTGTCTCATGAGGGGACGCTTGAGAACGGCCGGTGTCCTGGCGGCGCTGACTCTGTTCTCCGCGGCGTCGGTGTCGGCGCCGGCGGTCGCGGAGGAGAAGCAGGAGGCGCCGGTCACGGTGCCGGCCCTGACCGACTGGACACCTGCACCCGGTAACTACACCTATGAGCGTTCCGCCCGCCTCGTGGCCGACAGCGCGAGCGAACGGCGGGTCGCCGACACCCTCGCCGACGACCTCCGCGACGCGGGACACGGCACGGCCGCCGTGGTGCGCGGCGGTGCCCGACCCGGTGACATCGTTATCGACGTCCAGTCCTCCCGGACCTCCCTCGGCGCGGAGGGATACGAACTCAGCGCGGGCAAACGGCTGTCGGTGACCGCGGCGACCGAGACCGGCGCCTTCTACGGCACCCGCACCCTCCTCCAGCTCCTGGCCCGGAGCGACCGCATCCCGGCCGGCCGCACGGTGGACGTACCGCGCTACAAGGAGCGGGGTGTCGGCGTCTGCGCCTGCTACATCCACGTCTCGATGCCCTGGCTGGAGAACCTGGTCCGCGAGATGGCGTACCACAAGCTCAACCAGCTGCTCCTCGAACTGAAGGTGAAGAGCGACGCCCATCCCGAGGCCAACACCTGGGGCTACTACACCAAGGACGAGATACGGCGGCTGGTCGCCCTCGGCAACCGCTACCACGTCGAGATCATCCCCGAGATCAACTCGCCGGGCCACATGGACCCGTGGATCGAGAACCGTCCCGATCTCCAGCTGACCGACTCCGACGGCAACAAGCAGCCCTCGCGCCTCGACATCACCCGCCCCGAGGCCTTCGCCTACTACACCGGCCTGATCGACGAGTACGCCCAGGTCTTCACCGCCCCGTCCTGGCACATGGGAGCCGACGAGTACATGCTCGGCTCCGACTTCGCCAAGTACCCGCAGATCCTGAAGTACGCGCAGGACAGATACGGCCCCGACGCCACACCTCAGGACGCCTTCATCGACTTCGTCAACCGCGTCCACACGTACGCGGCCGCCAAGGGCAGGAAGCTGCGCATCTGGAACGACGGGCTCACCGGCGCCAACACCGTCCCGGTGGCCGCGGGAACGACGGTCGAGCACTGGCTGAACGTGGCGGTGAAACCGAGCCGACTCCTCGCCCAGGGCCATCCGTTGATGAACGCGGCATACGCCCTGTACCTGGTCCGCGGCGGTTTCCACAGCGACACCAAGGGGCTGTACGACCAGAGCTGGGACCCGCGCAGCTTCGAGGGAGAGAAGCTCGCCTCCAGTGACGGCATCACCGGCGCGAAGATCAGCCTCTGGCCCGACAACGGCCGCGGCGAGACCGAGAACGAGGTCGCCGTCGCCCTGTGGCCCGCGCTCCGGCACATCGCCCAGGCGACCTGGGGCGATCCCCACCCCGACGCCACGTACGCCGAGTTCACCGCACGCGGCACCGCGGTCGGGCACGCGCCCGGGTGGCGGGACCTGACCCGGGTGCCGGTGGCGGACGGGGCGTACACCTTCCGGACGGGCGGCCGCTCCTTCACCGCCGACGTGGCGCGCACGGCCGACGGCTACGTGACCGTGCGGACGGCCGACGGCTGTCTCGAGGTGCGCGGCGGAAAGCTCACGCTCAACGTGCCGTTGCAGCCGGGCGTCGAGGCGGCGCCGCAGACATGCGATCCCGAGATCACCCTCCAGCGCTGGCAGTTGGAGCCCGCAGCCGACGGTCACCGTCTCGTCAACGCCATCACCCGGATGACGGTGAGCGTGGCCTCCGACGGGCGGCTCGTGCAGTACCCGCCGGACCAGCGCACGCCCGCCGTATGGCACCTGAGCCGATGACCTGACCTGAGGACCCGACCTGAGGAGCCGCCTGATGGCCGTATCCCGACGTGTCTTCGTCGCGACAGCCGCCGCCCTCGCCGTGACCGGCGCCACCGGACCCGCCCTGGCGGCCCGCCGAGCACCCGCCGCTGCCGCGGAAGACCCCCGCTACCGCATCCCCGTCAGCCCCGACGACACCGAGGCCGACCTGGTCCGCAAGGCCTCCCAAGTCCGCCCCACCGCACGGCAGATCGCCTGGCAGCGCCTGGAGCGCACCGCGTTCCTGCACTTCGGCGTGAACACCTTCACCGGCCTGGAATGGGGCACGGGCGACGAGGACCCGAACGTGTTCCAGCCGACCGGCCTCGACACCGACCAGTGGGCCCGCGCCCTGCGCGACGGCGGTTTCCGGCTCGCCGTCCTGACCGTCAAGCACCACGACGGCTTCGTGCTCCACCAGTCCCGCTACACCGACCACTCGGTGGCATCGAGCAGTTGGCGCGACGGCCGGGGCGACGTCCTGCGGTCCTTCGCGGACTCCATGCGGCGCCACGGCATCAAGGTCGGCGTCTACGTCTCACCCGCCGACGAGAACCAGTACCTCCACGGCGTCTACGCCAACGGCAGCGCCCGCACCGACCGCACCATCCCCACCCTCGTCGACGGCGACGACCGCACACCGTCACGGACGTACACCCTCCCGGCCACCGACTACGGCGCCCATATGCTCAACCAGCTCTACGAGGTCCTCACCGAGTACGGCCCGGTCGACGAGGTCTGGTTCGACGGCGCGCAGGGGCGCATCCCGCCGGACAAGGTGGAGAAGTACGACTGGGACAGCTGGTACACCCTCGTCCGCTCGCTCGCGCCGGACGCCGTGATCGCCGTGTCCGGCCCGGATGTGCGCTGGGTCGGCAACGAGGGCGGGCTGGCCAGGGAGGACGAGTGGAGCGTCGTACCGGTCCAGGAGAAGGACTACGGCCGGACGGACTACGCCCTCGCCTACGACGCCCCCGACATGGGCAGCAGGGACGCCCTGGTGAAGGCCCGGCCGGTCGCCGACCACCTCCAGTGGTGGCCGGCCGAGTGCGACGTGTCCATCCGGGACGGCTGGTTCTACCACGCCGACCAACAGCCCAAGAGCGTCGAGCAGCTGACCGACATCTACTTCCGGTCCGTGGGCCGCAACTCGGTGCTCCTGCTCAACATCCCGCCGGACACGGACGGTCTGCTGCCCGCGGCGGACGTGGCGCGGCTGCGGGAGTTCCGCGAGCGCGTGGAGCGCGAACTCCCGCAGGACCTGGCACGCGGCGCCCGGACCACCGCCTCCCCGGGGCGTATCACCGTCGACCTCGGCGTGGAGCGGGAGGTGGACCGGATCCGGCTGGCGGAGGACATCGGGTACGGGCAGCAGGTGGAGAGCTTCGTCGTCGAGGCGCACCGCGACGGTGCTTGGACGGAGGTGACCAGGGCCGGGACGATCGGCATGAGCCGGATCGTGCTGCTGGCGGCGCCGGTGCGGGCCCGGCGGTGGCGGGTCCGGGTGACCGGGGCGCGGGCCGCGGCCCGGCTCGTGGAGTTCGGGCTGTACCGGTCGAGGGTCTGACCGGGTTCCGGGGGGCGGTCATCAGGCCTCGGCGGCCTGTTGACCGTCCTCCCTCGCGTCAGCGCGGTCCGGGGCGGTGATAGCGCTGGGCGAGCCGCGCCAGTGCGACCGCGCCGAGCAGCAGGCCGAAGTCGCGCAGCGCGATGTCGTAGTAGTCGGGAATCGTCAGCAGGTTCACGATGATTCCCGCGAGCCAGCCGGCCACCAGCCAGCCTCCGAAGCGCGGTGCCACCGCGACGACCAGTCCGGCGACGATCTCGATCACGCCGACGGCGTACATGGCGGCCTGCGCGCTGCCGGGGACGATGTCGTTGATCCACGGGGCGAGGTAGACCGGCCAGTCGACGAGCAGGTTGGTGAACTTGTCCAGCCCGAACAGCACCGGTGCGACGGCGAACCCCACGCGCAGGATCCAGAAGGCCTGGTAGCCGGGATCCGTGCTGATGGCCTGCCGTCCGGTGACGGGCGTGGAGGTCGAGGATGCGGACGACATGGCGCTCTCCTTCTATAAACAATGTCTGTTATCGATAGAAGCGCATCGCCTCTCTTTAGTCAATCCCGGTTGGTTTTACACTGGGCTCGTGGACCAATCGAAGGACGCACCCCGCGACGACCTCTCCGCCATCGCGGCGCTGGAGGAGCCGACGCGCCGCCGGCTGTACGAGCATGTGGCGCGCAGTTTGGGCCCGGTGGGCCGGGACGAGGCCGCCCAGGCCCTGGGGCTGGCCCGGCAGACAGCGGCGTTCCATCTGGACCGGCTGGCCGGCGAGGGGCTGCTGGACGTCGTCTACGAACGGCGCAGCGGGCGAACGGGGCCGGGTGCCGGGCGGCCGGCCAAGCTGTACCGGCGTTCGGGCCGGGAGGTCGGCGTGAGCCTGCCCGAGCGGCGCTACGACCTGGCCGGTCGCCTGCTGGCCCAGGCGGTGGAGGAGTCCGACGCCACGGGCGAGCCGGTCCGCACGGTGCTGCACCGCAAGGCGACCGAGCTGGGTGAGCGGCTGGGCGGCCGGGCGGCGACCGGAGTCGTGGACCTGCTGGAGCGGTACGGCTTCGAGCCGCGCCGCGAGGGGGAGGCCGTCGTCCTCGGCAACTGCCCCTTCCACGCGCTGGCGCGTGAGCACACCGAGACGGTGTGCGGGATGAACCTCCACCTGTTGCGCGGTGCGCTCGCCACCTCGGGCGACACTTCGTTCGAGGCGCGCCTGGCGCCGGCTCCGGACCGGTGCTGTGTGGTGCTGGAGCCGGTCATCTGAGCCCGACCGGGGAATCCGGCGCCCGCTGCCCGAGGTGCTCTCGCGCGACGGCGCGCCGCAGTGAAACCGATGGCAACCGGCCCCACACTCAAGGAGGTTGGCGTTACATCACGCCTTGGAGGCACCCATGAAGCTCGTCACGCGAGCCCAGCTCGGCTGGCCCGCATCCGCCGCACCGCCGCAAGGATCGACGAAGGGCGTCAAGGTCCACTACGAAGGCACGTCGGTCAGTGTCGAACTCCTCGAGGACCACGACCTCTGCATCGCCGAGTGGAAGTCCATCCGGGCCGCCCATCTGGCGAACGAGAAGGAGAACTACTCGGACATCGCCTACAACTACGGCGCCTGCCCGCACGGTCACCTCCTGGAGGGCCGCGGCCTGGGCAAGCGCACCGGGGCGAATGGCAGCCAGCCCCTCAACCGCGCCCACTACGCGATCGTCGGCCTGGTCGGCGACAAGGGGCTCACCAAGCCGACGGACGCGATGCTCGGCGCGATCCGTGACGGCATCGAGCTGCTGCGCCGCCATGGTGCCGGCAATGAGATCAAGGGGCACAAGGACGGCTTCGCCACCGCATGCCCCGGAGAGCACCTGTACGCCTGGGTGCGCAAGGGCGCCCCGCGGCCCGGCGGCTCGACGACCGTTCCCGGCCCGCGGCCGGTGATCGACATGTCGAAGCTGGTCGCCGCGGCCCTGCACGACCCGGCCAAGGCGGGCACGCCCGTGTCGTACGCCGGGGTGAAGACCGTGGAGAAGGCGCTCGTCGCGGAAGGCCTCCTGGAAGCGAAGTACGCGGACGGCCACTTCGGTGGAGCGACCGTCAAGGCGTACTCCGCCTGGCAGCACCGCTGCGGCTTCTCCGGCGCGGACGCCAACGGCATCCCCGGTCAGGCGTCACTGGAGAAACTCGGACGAGAGCACGGCTTCGACGTGAAGCCGTGAAGCCGTGAAGCCGTGAAGCCGAATCAGGCCGTGAGGCCGTAGAGCGGCGATGACCCGGGCCGTTCCCCTCGCACCGGAGGTGAGGGGGACGGCCCTCGGCGTCGAAGGTCCGGTTGCCGGTCAGCCGCCGAGCTGCGTCCTCAGCCACTCCTCCACCTCGCCCACATGCGCGGCCGCCGCGGCCCGTGCCGCCTCCGGGTCACGGGCGACCAGGGCGCGGTGGATCGCGGCGTGCTCGCGGCGGGTGCGGGCGAAGGCGCCATCCTCCTGGTAGCCGCGCCAGACGCGGGCACGGAACGTGCGGGAGGACAGGCCCTCCAGGATCGCGGCCATGGTCTCGTTGCCCGCGGCGGCCGCGATCTCGCGGTGGAAGGCCAGGTCGTGGGCGAGGATCTCCTCGGGGTCGTCCGTGGCGTTCATCGCCGTCAGGTGTTTCTCGACCTCCGCGAGCTGGTCGGGTGTGATGCGCGCCGCCGCCAGGGCCGTCGCCGTCGACTCCAGGATGCGGCGCACCTCCAGGAGCTCCACCAGACGCGGGCCGCGGGACAGGTCGGCGACCACGCCGAACGTCTCCAGCAGATCGCCGGCCTCCAGCTGCGTGACGTAGATGCCCGAACCGTGCCGGGCCTCCAGCACCCCCAGCACGGTCAGCGCGCGGATCGCCTCCCGCATGGAGCTGCGGGAGATGCCGAGCCGGACCGCCAGGTCGCGCTCGGTGGGCAGTCGCTGGCCGGGCTGCAGCCGCCCCTCCGCGATCATCGCCTTGACCGCCTCGATGGCGCGCTGCGTCACGGTGCCCTTCTGCGGGGCCGTCTCGTCTGCCACGCCGTTCCTCCCGTCGCCCGAGGCGCCTGAGGGCGCCCGGTGAACGGCAGTGTAATCACCGAGGTGGTCGGACCACTACAGCCGGAAACGGGGAAAATTCGCTCCCGGAGGGTGTTGTACCGGCGAAGTGGTCTGATAAATATGCGGGCATCTGCTCGGACCATGTGCTCGAACACGCTCAACGAGGAGCCGCCAGATGCACGGCACAACAGCGCGGAAGCAGAACAGCTCACGCAGGGGCACGACGGTCGCCGCGGTCGTCGGCGCCTCGCTCGTGCTCGCCGCGTGCGGCAGCACCAAGGACACCGGCGCCGCGAGCGCGGAAGGCGGCGGCAGCGGCAAGGTCGGGGTGATCCTGCCCCTGCTGACCTCGCCGTTCTGGCAGTCGTACAACGACTACGTGCCGAAGATGGCCGACTCCGAGGGCGTCGACACCCTCAAGACGGTCAACTCCAACAGCGACCCCTCCCAGCAGATCACCGACATCAACAACCAGCTCAACCAGGGCGTGAAGGGCCTGGTCGTCGCCCCGCTGGACAGCGCCGCCATCGAGGCCGGCCTCGACCAGGCGGAGCGCAAGGGCGTGCCGGTCGTCGCCGTCGACGTGGCGCCCGACAAGGGCAAGGTCGCGATGGTGGTGCGCGCGAACAACGTGGCGTACGGCGAGAAGGCCTGCCAGTACCTCGGCGAGCAGATCCCCTCCGGCAAGGTCGTGCAGATCATGGGCGACCTGGCCTCGGTCAACGGCCGTGACCGCTCCGAGGCGTTCCGCGCCTGCGTGAAGAAGAACTTCCCCAAGCTCAAGGTCCTGGAGATCCCGGCCAAGTGGGAGTCCGACACCGCGGCCTCCAAGCTGGACACCCTCCTGAACGCCAACCCCGACATCAAGGGCATCTACATGCAGGCCGGCGGCGTCTACCTCGCCCCGACCCTCCAGACCCTGAAGTCCAAGGGGATGCTGAAGAAGGCGGGGCAGGCGGGCCACATCACGATCGTCTCCAACGACGGCATCCCGCAGGAGTACGACGCCATCCGCAAGGGCGAGATCGACGCGACCGTCTCCCAGCCCGCCGACCTGTACGCCAAGTACGGCATGTACTACATCAAGGCGGCGATGGAGGGTAAGACCTTCGAGCCGGGTCCGACGGACCACGACTCGACCATCGTCAAACTCCCCAGCGGCATTCTCGAAGACCAGCTGCCCGCACCCCTGGTCACCAAGGACAACGTCGACGACCCCAAGCTCTGGGGCAACACGGTCGAATGAGTACGGCCGTGACCACACCCCTCGTAGAAGCGCGCGACATCGTCAAGCGCTACGGCCCCACCACCGCCCTCGCCGACGGCCGGCTCACCGTCCTGCCCGGCGAGTCCCACGCCCTCGTCGGCCGCAACGGCGCCGGCAAGTCGACCCTGGTCAACATCCTCACCGGCCTCCAGGCCGCCGACGAGGGCGAGGTCCGCTTCGACGGCGACCCCGCGCCCGCACCGGCCGACCGCGACGCCTGGCGCCGCAAAGTGGCCTGCGTCTACCAGAAGCCGACCGTCGTCCCCGAGTTGACGGTCGCCGAGAACCTGTTCATCAACCGGCAGCCCCTGCGGCGCGGATTCATCAGCTGGCGCAGACTGCGCACCGAGGCCGCCGCACTCCTCGACACCTGGGACGTGCACGTCGACCCCGAGGCCCGCACCGCCGACCTCAAGGTCGAGGACCGCCAAATGGTCGAGATCGCAAGGGCGTTGAGCTTCGGCGCCCGCTTCATCATCCTCGACGAGCCCACCGCCCAGCTCGACAACCGCGAGATCGAGCGGCTCTTCACGCGGATGCGGGCGCTGCAGGACTCCGGTGTCACCTTCCTGTTCATCTCGCACCACCTCCAGGAGGTGTACGAGGTCTGCCAGACCGTCACGGTCCTGCGCGACGCCCGCTGGATCACCACCGCCCCGGTCGCCGAACTCCCGCGCCGGGCGCTGGTGGAGGCCATGGCGGGGGAGTCCCTCGAGGTCATCGCCGAACAGGCCGTACAGCAGCCGGAAGTCGGTCACGAGGCCCCCGTTCTGCTGGAGGCACGGGGGCTGACGTCACCGGCGTACCAGAACATCGATCTCACCGTCCGGCGCGGCGAGGTCGTCGGACTCGCCGGCATCAGCGGCAGCGGCAAGGTCGAACTCGCCGAGTCCTTCGCGGGACTGCACACGCCGACGGCAGGCACGGCCCAACTCGACGGCAGACAGCTGCCGTTCGGCGATGTGCAGAGCGCGCTGAAGGCCGGCGTCGCCTGCGTCCCCCGCGACCGTCACGACCAGGGCCTCGTCGCCGGCATGACCATCGGCGACAACGCCACCATGAGCGTCCTCGACAGGCTCGGCCGCTTCGGCTTCGTCGGCACCGACCGCAAGCGGGGCTTCGCCGACGCCCTCATCAAGCGCCTCGACATCCACGCCGAGGGTCCCGGCCAGCCCGTCTCCGACCTGTCCGGCGGCAACGCTCAGAAGGTCGTCATGGCCCGGGCCCTCGCCTCGGACCCCCGGCTGCTGGTGCTGATCAACCCCACCGCGGGAGTCGACGTGAAGTCCAAGGAGTCCCTGCTCGCCCGCGTGGACAGCGCCCGCGAGGACGGCATCGCCGTGCTCGTCGTCTCCGACGAACTCGACGACCTGCGCCGCTGCGACCGCGTCCTCGTCCTCTTCCACGGCCGTGTCGTCGCCGAGCACCCGGCGGGCTGGCGCGACCACGAGCTGATCGCCTCCATCGAAGGAGTGGACCATGGCTGACACCAAGGCCCCACCGGTTACGCCCGTCAAGGTCCCCGATCCCCGTGCCGCCAAGGCCGTCTTCTTCCGCCGGGCCCGTGAACTCGCCCTCGTACCCGCCCTGTTGCTCCTCATGGTGCTCGGTGCGGTGGTCAACGACTCGTTCCTCACCGAGCGCAACCTGATCTCCATCCTCGGTGCCTCCGCCGCGCTCGCGATGGTCGTGCTGGCCGAGTCGCTCGTCCTCATCACCGGCAAGTTCGACCTCTCCCTGGAGTCGGTGGTCGGCATCGCTCCCGCCGTCGGAGCGCTTCTCGTGCTGCCCGCCGTCCAGTCCGGCTGGGGCACCGAACTCCCCGCCGCCGTCGCCCTGTTGGCGGTCCTCGTGGTCGGCGCGGCCGTGGGCGCCTTCAACGGCGTCCTGGTCGTGAAGTTCAAGCTCAACGCGTTCATCGTGACGCTCGCGATGCTGATCGTCCTGCGCGGTCTGCTGGTCGGCGCGACCAAGGGCAAGACGCTGTTCGGGATGCCCGACAGCTTCTACTCCCTCGCCACGACCACGTTCCTGAACATCCCTATGTCGGTGTGGCTCGCGGCGGCCGCCTTCGCGATCGCCGGTCTCGTGCTCAAGTACCACCGCGTCGGACGCGCCCTGTACGCCATCGGCGGCAACGCGGACGCCGCCCGCGCGGCAGGCATCCGCGTCGAGCGCGTGATGCTCGGCGTGTTCGTCGTGGCGGGGACGCTGGCCGCCGTCGGCGGGATCATCCAGACCGGCTACGTCGGGGCGATCAGCGCCAACCAGGGCAACAACATGATCTTCACCGTGTTCGCGGCCGCGGTGATCGGCGGCATCAGCCTGGACGGCGGCAAGGGCACCATGTTCGGCGCCCTGACCGGCGTACTCCTGCTCGGCGTCGTCCAGAACCTGCTCACCCTCGCCCAGGTGCCGTCCTTCTGGATCCAGGCCATCTACGGCGGAATCATCCTGGTCGCCCTCATGATCGCCCGCGTGACGACGGGCCGGGCCCAGGACTGACCCGCGCCTTCCCCACCATCGACGTCACCGACCGAAAGGCCCTCTGTGTCCCCGACCCCCGCCCGCATCACCGCGGTCGACACCTATGACATCCGCTTCCCCACCTCGCGCGAGCTCGACGGCTCCGACGCGATGAACCCGGACCCGGACTACTCGGCCGCGTACGTCGTGCTGCGCACCGACGCGGCGGACGGGCTGGAGGGGCACGGATTCACGTTCACCATCGGGCGGGGCAATGAGGTCCAGGTCGCCGCGATCGAGGCACTGCGCGGCCATGTGGTGGGCCGGCCCGTCGACGAACTCTGCGGCGACCCGGGGACCTTGAACCGCGACCTGATCGGCGACAGCCAGCTGCGCTGGCTCGGCCCCGAGAAGGGCGTGATGCACATGGCGATCGGCGCCGTCATGAACGCCGTATGGGATCTGGCCGCCAAGCGCGCCGACAAGCCGCTGTGGCGCCTCCTCGCCGACGCCGACCCGGAGTGGATCGTCCGCCAGATCGACTTCCGGTACCTCACCGACGCGCTCACGCCCGAGGAGGCGCTGCAGATCCTGCGCCGGGGCCGGGAGGGTGCGCAGGAGCGGGCCGCCCGGCTCCAGGAGCGGGGCTACCCCGCCTACACCACCTCCGCCGGCTGGCTCGGCTACGACGACGACAAGCTCACGCGGCTCGCCGCCGACGCCGTCGCCGACGGCTTCCGGCAGATCAAGCTGAAGGTCGGCGCCGACCTGGAGGACGACGTACGGCGCTGCCGCGTCGCCCGCTCGGTGGTCGGGCCGGACATCCGCATGGCGATCGACGCCAACCAGCGCTGGGACGTAGACGAGGCGATCCGCTGGACCAAGGCCCTCGCCGAGTTCGACCCGTACTGGATCGAGGAGCCCACCAGCCCCGACGACGTCCTCGGCCACGCGGCGATCCGCAGGGCCGTCGCCCCGGTGAAGGTGGCCACCGGCGAGCACGTCCAGAACCGGGTCGTCTTCAAACAGCTGCTCCAGGCCGGCGCCCTCGACGTCCTCCAGATCGACGCGGCCCGCGTCGGCGGCGTCAACGAGAACCTCGCCATCCTGCTGCTCGCCGCCAAGTTCGGGGTGCCGGTGTGCCCGCACGCGGGCGGCGTCGGCCTGTGCGAACTCGTCCAGCACCTGTCGATGTACGACTACGTCGCCGTCACCGCCACCACCGAGGACCGCGTCATCGAGTACGTCGACCATCTGCACGACCACTTCCTCGACCCGGTGGTGATCAGGGAAGGTCACTACACGGCACCGACCGCGCCGGGCTTCTCGGCCGCCATGCGGCCCGAGTCGATCGCGCGGTACACGTTCCCGGACGGCGCCTTCTGGGCCGCCGACCTCCAGACGCAGAAGAAGGGGCACGCGGCATGAGCGACTTCGACGGTCTCAAGGCGCTGGTGACGGGGGGCGCCTCCGGTATCGGCCGGGCCACGGCCGAACTCCTCGCCGCGCGCGGCGCCCAGGTCGCCGTCCTCGACCTGGACCCGTCGTCCGTCGAGAAGCCGCTGCTCGCCTTCCGCGCCGACGTCACCGACGACGCCTCCGTGCGCGCGGCCGTGTCGGCCGCCGTGGCCGAACTCGGCGGACTGGACGTGGTCGTCAACAACGCCGGCATCGGCGCCCAGGGCACCGTCGAGGACAACGACGACGCGGAATGGCACCGCGTCCTCGACGTCAACGTCGTCGGCATGGTCCGGGTGGCCCGCGCCGCCCTCCCGCACCTGCGCGCCTCTCAGCACGCGGCGATCGTCAACACCTGCTCCATCGCGGCCACGGCCGGGCTCCCGCAGCGGGCGCTGTACAGCGCGACCAAGGGCGCCGTGTACTCGCTCACCCTCGCCATGGCCGCCGACCACGTCCGCGAGGGCATCCGCGTCAACTGCGTCAATCCGGGCACGGCGGACACGCCCTGGGTCGGCCGCCTCCTCGATGCCGCCGACGACCCGGCCGCCGAGCGTGCCGCCCTGGAGGCCCGCCAGCCCACCGGCCGCCTCGTCTCGGCCGCCGAGGTCGCGGGCGCCATCGCCTACCTGGCGAGCCCGCTCTCCGGCGCCACGACCGGCACCGCCCTCGCCGTCGACGGCGGCATGCAGGGCCTGCGCCTGCGGCCGGTGAGCCAGTGAGCATCCCCCGCGGGCTCGGCTTCGGAGCCGCCGCCATCGCCAACCTCTACACCGAGGTCGCCGACGAGCAGGCGCGTCAAGCGGTGGCCGCCGCCTGGCAACGTGGCATCCGCTACTACGACACCGCACCTCACTACGGCCTCGGACTGTCCGAACGCCGCCTCGGCGCGGCCCTGCGCGAGCTGCCGCGCGAGGAGTACACGATCTCGACCAAGGTGGGCCGCCGTCTGGAGCCGGAGGCCGCCGGCGGCGACGACCTCGCCCACGGCTTCGCCGTCCCGGCAACCCACCGACGCGTCTGGGACTTCAGCGCGGACGGCGTACGACGCACCCTGGACGCCAGCCTGGAACGGCTCGGCCTCGACAGCGTCGACATCGTCTACCTCCACGACCCCGACGACCACGCGGAACAGGCTTTCCGGGAGGGCTACCCGGCCCTGGAGAAGCTCCGCTCCGAGGGCGTCGTCGGCGCGATCGGCGTCGGCATGAACCAGGCGGAGATGCTCACCCGCTTCGTCCGCGACACGGACATCGACGTGGTGCTGTGCGCGGGCCGGTACACGCTGCTCGACCAGAGCGCGCTCACGGAACTGCTGCCCGCGGCCGCGGAGCGAGGCGTATCCGTGGTGATCGGCGGTGTCTTCAACTCCGGTCTGCTCGCCGATCCGAAGCCAGGGGCGACGTACAACTACGCCGAGGCGCCCGGTGAGTTGCTGGACAAGGCCGTGCGCATGAAGGAGATCGCGCGGCGTCACGGCATCACCCTGCGAGCCGCCGCGCTGGCCTTCTGCGTGGCCCATCCCGCCGTCGCGAGCGTGCTGGTCGGCGCTCGCTCGGCTGCCGAAGTCCATGACTGCGTCGATCAGTTCGCCACGCCGGTTCCCGCTGCCTTCTGGCAGGAGCTACGGGAAGCCGGACTCCTGGTGACCGAGGAGCCGTGATGAGAGTCGCCCTGCACACCAAGGTCCGCGCGGACCGCGTCGCCGAGTACGAGGCCGCCCACCGCGAGGTCCCGAAGGAGCTCACGGACGCCATCCGGGCCGCCGGCGCGACCTCCTGGACGATCTGGCGCAGCGGCACCGACCTCTTCCACGTCCTGGACTGCGAGGACTACGGCCGTCTCCTCGCCGAGCTGGAGAAACTGCCGGTCAACGTGGCCTGGCAGGCCCGTATGGCCGAGCTGCTCGACGTGGTGCACGACTACTCCGGCGAGGGCGCGGACGCGGGCCTGCCCGTCGTATGGGAGCTGCCGTGATCGTCGACGCCCACTTCCACGTCTGGGACCTGTCGGTACGGGACCAGGACTGGATCGACGAACGCAGCCCGCTGCGAAGGAACTTCACGATCGAGGACCTCGCACCCCAGGCCCGCGCGGCCGGAGTCGACCGTGCGGTCCTCGTCCAGACGATCACCGTGCCCGAGGAGACCGGGGAGTTCCTCGCCCTCGCCGCCGAGCACGAGCTGATCGCGGGCGTCGTCGGCTGGACCGACCTCACCCGCCCGGACGTCGCCGACGAGCTGGCCCGGCTGCGGGAGCTGCCCGGCGGGCGATACCTGAAGGGCATCCGCCACCAGGTCCAGGGCGAGCCCGATCCGGAGTGGCTGCTGCGGGCGGACGTACGGCGTGGACTGGCCGCCGTGGCGGAGGCGGGGCTGGTCCACGACCTGGTCGTGCTGCCGCACCAGCTGCCGGCGTGCGTCAAGGCCGCCGCGGACCACCCCGGCCTCACCTTCGTCCTGGACCACCTGGGCAAACCACCCATCGCCTCGGGCGAGCGAGAACCCTGGGAGACAGCGGTCCGCTCCCTGGCCGCCCTCGCCAACACGGTCTGCAAGCTCTCCGGCATGGTGACGGAGGCCGACCTGACCTCCTGGACGGTCGACGACCTGCGCCCGTACGCCGAGGTCGTCCTGGACGCCTTCGGTCCGGACCGGCTGATGTTCGGCTCCGACTGGCCGGTGTGCACCCTGGCGGCGTCGTACGGCCAAGCGGTCGCCACCGCACGGGAGTTGACCGACGAATCCGATCACCGGCAGATCTTCGGGGCGACCGCCGCACGCGTCTACGACCTCTGAGCCACCCCGGCCAGCCTGGTCGGCGGCAGATACTCCCGCACATACGTCCGCTCCCAGCACGCGCCCGTCTCCCGCAGCTCACGCCAGCTCGTGTAGCGGTAGCGGAAGAGGCGGGCGCGCACGTAGCGGGGCGGGGCGTCCGGTGGGAACGGTGAGCGGCGCAGCAGCTTCAGCGTGTCGCGGTCGCTCTCCAGGAGCCGCTCCACCAGGGCGCCGAACCACGACCCGGCGTACGCGGGCGACAGTGCGGCGAACCACATCAGCCAGTCCAGCCGCAGGTGGTACGGCGCGAACTGCCGCGGCCAGCGCCGCGGGTCGCCCGGCTTGCCCTTGAACTCGTACTCCCGCCAGTCCGAGTCCTCCCGCGGTACGTCGTCGTCGGTGCCCTCGATCACCACCTCGTACCGGATCCGGCTGACGCTGCCGAACGCGCCGTAGGTGTTGACCAGATGGAGCGGGTCGAAGGAGCGGTTCATGATCTGGCGGCGGGAGATCATGTTGGCGACCGGGTGGTAGCTCAGGAACACGAGCAGTGCCGCGACGGCCAGGACCACGACCTCGTACCACAGCGGCGCGTCCGGCACGGCCGGCGGATCGCTCGGCCACCGGACCGCCGACAGGGCCAGCACGATGGTGATCCAGTTCAGCCAGGAGAAGTTGCCCGACAGAACCAGCCACAGCTGGGTGACGATCATCAGGGAGGCGGCCGCCGTCGCGATCGGCTGCGGGGTGAACAGGAGGACGGGCACGACGAGTTGGGTGAAGTGGTTGGCGGCCACCTCGACCCGGTGCAGGGGCTTGGGCAGATGGTGGAAGAACCAGCTCAGCGGGCCCGGCATCGGCTGGGTCTCGTGGTGGTGGTCCAGGCAGGTGAGCTTGCGCCAGCACGCGTCGCCGCGCATCTTGATCAGACCCGCCCCGAACTCGACCCGGAACAGGATCCAGCGCAGCAGGAACAGCACCACGACCGGCGGCGCCACCTCGTCGTTGCCCAGGAACACGGCGAGGAAGCCGACCTCCAGCAACAACGACTCCCAGCCGAACGCGTACCAGGTCTGGCCGACGTTGACGATCGACAGATACAGCACCCACGGGACCAGCCACAGCAGCATGCAGCCCCACAGGGGCACCACCGAGTCCAGCCCGCCCAGCAGCGCCGCCGACACCGCGCAGCCCGACCAGGCACAGACGGCGAAGAACCGGTCCGAGTAGTGCAGTTGGAAGACGCTCGGGGCGGCCCTGAAGGGCACCCGCTCGACGAAGCGCGGCACGGGCAGCATCCCGCGCTCACCCATCAGCGCCCGGAACTGCAGGGCCGCCGTCAGGAACGCGACGAGATACACGCCGGCCAGAGCCCGCTGGAAGACCAGCCGGCTCGTCCAGTACTCGGGTGCGATGAACCACTCCACGGCCGTGTCCTCCTCTCCTCATTGTCGCGCCGGGGACCCCGGTGACTCTGTGTATACAACTTCTCCGTTTGCGTAACCCAAGTGAGTGAAGCAGACAATGGTGCAGGCAAGGGGGATGAAACGCCCGACAACAGGCGGGAGGACATGGTGCGGACACCCACCCGAACCATCGCCACGGCCTGCACGCTTTCGGCGGCCCTCGCCGTCGCCGGCTGCGGCGCAGGCGACGAGGACCCGGAATCGAGCGGGGAAGTCCTCCTCCAGCCCGCGGCGGCCCAGGGGCCGGACCCCTTCATGGACTCCACGGCGACCTCGACCGTCACCCCGTCGCCGGTCACCCGGACGCCGAGGCCGGCGCACCCGGGCCGGGCCGGGCTCCGGACTCTGTCCGGCGAGACGCCCGGCCTGTACGGCGGTACCCGGGGCGCCGGCAGCTGTGATGTTCAGCGGCAGATCGACCGGCTCACCGCCGACCGGGCCAGGGGCCGTGTCTTCGCCCAGGCCGCGGGCGTCCCCCAGGCGTCGATCCCGGGCTATCTGCGCGCACTGACCTCGGTCGTGCTGCGCGCCGACACCCGGGTCACCAACCACGGGTACCGCGACGGCATGGGGAAGGGTTTCCAGTCCGTCCTGCAGGCGGGAACCGCCGTCCTCGTCGACAGCCGCGGTGTGCCGCGTGTCCGCTGCGCCTGCGGAAATCCGCTCGCCCCGCCCGTCGGCCTGCGGGGCGGACCCGGCACCGGCGGCCGGGCCTGGTCCGGATACCGGCCGGACCAGGTGATCGTGGTGACCCCCACGACACGGCTGATCACCGACATCACGATCATCGACCTCGCCGACCACACCTGGATCGAACGGCCGACCGGTCATCGTGGCCACGACCGCGACCATGCCGTACGGCCGCCGAAACCGGTGACTCCGACCCCGGTCCCACCCCCGCACGACAGCGCTTCCAGCACCTCGCCCGGCGAGAGCAGCGCGCCCCCCTCGCCCAAGTCGCCGACCGACTGCGCGACCCCGACGGTCACCGTCACCCCCAACCCCGGCGCCACCGACCCGCTGCCGAGGACCGCTCCCGCCGACTGCCCCTCGGCCACCGTCACGGCGTCGCCCCCGAAGGCCGACCCCGACCGTACGCCCGCGTCACCGGAGCCCTCCGTGCCCGCGGAGTCCGCCGAGGAGTCGACCCCCTCCGTCTCCCCGACGGCACCGGACACCTCCCCGAGTTCCCCGGACTCCCGGGACGCCCAGCGGGAGACCGCCCCTGATGCCCCCGACGTGCCCGACGGCAGCCGGCCGGCACCCGACGGCCCGGACACCACCGACAGCATCTTCGGCAGCCCCACGGGCATCTTCGACGGCTGACCGTGGGCAGGGGCGACGTCCTGCCCCTGGGCGCAGGCAGTTCCGTCGTCCCAGTCGAAGATTCCGGCAAACCCTGGCAAGGTGGCCCCATGGTTGATCGGGGAGCGAGCGCCCTGTCACTCCCGGACGACTGGCCCGCCCACCCGGATCCGATCCTGGCGCTCAACCGCATGGGCAGTTTCGACTGGGACCTGGACACCGGTCTGTTCCACATGGACGCCCAGGCCCACGAGGTCTTCGACCTGCGCCCCGACGAATACGACGGACACCCCGCGACCCTGGCGATCCGCGTGCCGCCCCCCGAGGCCTACCGGCTGGACGGCCTGGTCTCCCAGGCCATGAAGGACGGCAGCGAGAACTACGGCGCCTACTTCCGCATCCGCTGCCGCGACGGCGCGCTGCGCTGGACCCACACCCAGGGCTACATCCGCCGCGACGAGACGGGCCGCCCGCGCCGCATCATCGGCATCGTGCGCGACGCCACCGACGAACTCGCCGAGAGCGAGGAGCGGCGCGAGCAGGCGGCCGAGGACGAGGCCCGCCGGCAGCAGACCAACGTCGTCCAGCTCACCACGGCCGCCCTCGCGCACGCCCGGACCGTCCAGGACGTCATCGACGTCCTCAAGGACACCCACGGCCTGAGCAACCTCGGCGCCACCAGCCTCGTCATGGGCCTGGTCGAGGCCGGCCGGATCCGGCTGGTCGCCGAGGGCCCCGTGGGCAGCTTCGTGCCCGGGACCCTGGTCACCCGAATAGACGAGCAGTACCCGATGAGCGAGGTCGTGCGGACCCTCAGCCCGCGCTTCATCGAGTCGCCGGAGGAGTTCGCGGACCGCTACCCCGTCCTCTGGCCGCACATCACCGACCTGAACATCACGGCCGCCGCCTATCTGCCACTGATCGCCCAGGCCCGGCCGATCGGCGCCATCGGCCTGCTCTACAGCGACCGCGGCGGCTTCTCCACCGAGGACCGCAACGTGCTCGTCGCCCTCGGCAGCAGCATCGCGCAGAGCCTGCAGCGGGCCATGTTCTACGAGCAGGAGAAAGACCTCGCCACCGGTCTGCAGCAGGCCATGCTGCCGCGCACCATCCCCAGCGTGCCCGGCGCCGACATCGCCGTCCGCTACCGCTCCGGCTCCCTAGGCCGGGACATCGGCGGCGACTGGTACGACCTGATCCCGCTGCCGGGCGGCCGCGTCGGCGCCGTCATCGGCGACGTCCAGGGGCATGACACGCACGCCGCCGCCGTCATGGGCCAACTGCGCATCGTCCTGCGCGCCTACGCCGCCGAGGGGCACACCCCGGCCACGGTGATGGCCCGCGCCTCCGTCTTCCTGCACGAGCTGGACACCGACCGCTTCGCGACCTGCCTGTACGCGGAGGCCGACCTGTCCACCGGAGTCGTGCAGGTGGTCCGGGCCGGCCACATCGACCCGCTGATCAGGGAGCCCGGCGGCGCCTGCCGTCGCGTCCCGGTCGAGGGCGGGCTGCCGCTCGGCCTGTCCGCGGAGTTCGGCCGGCTCGAATACCCGGTCGGCACCATCGAGCTGGACTCCGACCACACCCTGCTGCTGTGCACCGACGGCCTCGTCGAACAGCCCGGCGCCGACCTCGACGACGGCATGCGGACCCTCACCGCGCTCATCGCCACCGGGCCGGACGACGTACGCGACCTCGCCGACCGCCTCATCGACGTGGCCGAGGAACGCGGCGGCGACGACGACGTGGCCCTGCTCCTGCTCCGCCGCCGCGTCCTGGGCGCACCGCAGTCCGGCGGCCGCCTCCAGCAGCATGTCGCCCCCGGCGACCCCGAGGCCCTCACCGGAGCCCGGCACATGATCCGCGCCGCCGTGCGCGCCTGGGGCGCGGTCGACCGGGCCGACGAGGTCGAGCTGGTCGCAGACGAACTGATCACCAACGCCCTGATGCACACCGAGGGCTCCGCCATCGTCACCCTGCGGGTCCTGACCGGCTCCGAACGCCGCCTGCGCGTCGAGGTCGAGGACTCCTCCAGCGCCCTGCCACGCCGCCGCGAGGCGGGGGAGTCGGGCGTCTCCGGGCGCGGCCTGCTCCTCGTCGACCTGCTCACGGACGTGTGGGGCGTGGAGGCCCGGGGCGGCGGCAAGGCGGTGTGGTGCGAGTTCGTGGTGCCCGAGCGGCTCTGACCGCCGTACGCGAGCGAGGCGCCCGAGCGGCCCACCTGGCGTTGTCGGTCCCGGGTGGCACTCTGGACCTATGCCGGAACTGCCCGAGGTCGAAGCGCTCAAGGACTTCCTGACCGAGAACCTGGTCGGCCATGAGATCGTCCGCGTGCTGCCCGTCGCGATCAGCGTCCTGAAGACGTACGACCCGCCGGTCACCGCCGTCGAGGGCCACGAGGTCACGGCCGTGCACCGCTACGGCAAGTTCCTGGACCTCGCCACGGGGGACGGCCCGCATCTGGTGACCCACCTGGCCCGCGCCGGCTGGCTCCACTGGAAGGACGAGCTCCCCAGCGGCATGCCCCGCCCCGGCAAGGGCCCGCTCGCGCTGCGCGTGGCCCTGGAGACCGGCGCGGGCTTCGACCTGACGGAGGCGGGCACCCAAAAGCGCCTCGCGGTGTACGTCGTCCAGGACCCGCGGCAGGTCGCGGGCGTGGCCCGGCTGGGCCCGGACCCTCTCGCCGCCGACTTCGACGAGACGCGGCTCGCGGCCCTGCTGAAGGACGAGCGCCGCCAGATCAAGGGCGCCCTGCGCGACCAGAGCCTCATCGCGGGGGTCGGCAACGCCTACAGTGACGAGATCCTGCACGCGGCGAAGATGTCCCCCTTCAAACTGGCGTCGTCACTGACACCCGAGGAGACGGCAAGACTGTACGAGGCCCTGCGGACGACCCTCACCGAGGCGGTCGAGCGCTCGCGCGGGCTGGCGGCCGGGCGCCTGAAGGCCGAGAAGAAGAGCGGCCTGCGCGTCCACGGCCGCACCGGTGAACCGTGTCCGGTGTGCGGCGACACCATCCGCGAGGTCTCCTTCAGCGACTCCTCGCTCCAGTACTGCCCGACCTGCCAGACGGGCGGGAAACCACTGGCGGACCGGAGACTGTCGCGGCTGCTGAAGTAGCCTCACCGCGGCTGGAGCGTCACCAGGTGCTCGCCGCCCGCCGTTCTGACCTCGTAGCGGACGATCTCGTCGGAGTGCATGGTCGAGGCGCCCCGCATGGTGTTCGCGCGGGCATCGTGGTCGGAGCCGTGCCAACTGGTCACGGTCTCCTCCGAGCCGTCCCGGCCGATGGCGATCAGATGGCAGGGGCGCCGACCCGACGCGTCCTTCACCTTCAGCTCCACCTGGCTGCCGTAGGCCTCGTTCTCGGTCGTGACCTGCGCCCACACACCCGACCGCGCGTCGGTCGCCTCGACGACCCGAAGCGCGCCTTCGTCGCCGCTCGCCATCATCGCGACCCCGGGCCCGGCGAGGGCGATCACCACCGAGGCGGCCACGGCGTACAGGGTGCGCCGGCGCCGGGCGCGGTGGCGGGCCGCCACCGTCTCCAGCAGCCGGTTCAGCAGCTGCGGGCCCGGCTTGGCCATGGGGTGCACGAACTGCGGTGTGGACCGCCGGTACAGCATCAACTGGCGGGTGACGGGCCCGAACTCGGTCACGTGTGCCGCGCAGCGGGGGCACTCCATGAGGTGGTCCTCGAAGCGGAACGCCTCCGCCTCGTTCAGCACGCCGAGCGCGTACGCGGCGACGTCGCGATGCCTCTCCAGGGACCTCATGCCGAATCCTCGTGCCGTTGGGTGCGGGGTGGGTTACTCCTTGCGCCCACTGGTACGCACCAGGCAGTCGAATCACTCAAGCCACGCACAGAATCGCAACCGAATGATTCGGAGCCGCCCGGGACGAGGATTGGTCCGAGGAGAAAAGAACTTAGAAAAGATGGATGGCGAGGTGCCCGAGCGGCAGTCCCAGCTGCCATGCGGGGGTCCACACCTTCGGCCCCTCGTCCTCTCCGACCAGCGCACCGCCGCCCGGCACCGCGTTCAGATCGGGCGCGAGCAGCTCGGTCTCCTGCAGCCAGCGCCAGGCCGCCTCGGCCAGCTCCAGGTCGGGCGCGGGCCCGCCGGACTCCACCGCCTCGGCCGCCAGTCCCGCCATGCGCTCGCGCACCCAGTCCTGCCACGGCTGGTCGTACGCCGTCAGCGACAACCAGGTCTCCAGCTGGGAGACGACCCGGATGCCGGAGAGTTCGCCGTCGGTGTCGGACAGGAAGATGGTCAGCGCCAGGGCATCGCGCCCGGCGCGGAACTCGAATGACGTCGGCGGCATGAGATCGCCGGTCCGCAGCAGCTCGTCGGCGATGTACTCGGCGTACAACCACGCCATGGGGACGGTGAGTTCACCGCCGCCGGTGCCGTCCGTGCTCTCTTGACCTCTGTGCAGCATCCCTTCCTGCCTTCCTCCGGTGAGTGCGTCGCCCGACGACCCCGGGCCCCGATCCGGAACACGGATGAGGACAGCCGATTACTCAACCGGGGTGTTCAGCAAGGCGCTTTACGGAGGTTTGACTCAGCCATTGGTTTCACCGCAGGTCGGCCGCGTATCCCGGAAGCACCCTGCGCAGGGCGCGCAGCGCATAGTACGCGCGGGACTTCACCGTACCGGGCGGAATCCCCAGGGTTTCCGCGGCCTCCGCAACACTCGCCCCTTGGAAGTACACGAGCACCAGGACTTCACGGTGCTCCGGAGTGAGTGTCTTCACAGCCTCGCGGACATCGAGCATCTCCGCGGCGCGCTCGGCGTGGTCGGAGATCACGCGCGCGTTCTCCAGGATCGCGTCCCCGACCTCCGGCGGCCGCGCCTGCCGGGCCCGTCGCGCGTCGATCGCGAGCCGCCGCCCGACGGTCAGCAGCCAGGGCCGTACGGAGTCGAAGTCGTCGGCGCGCAGGGCCTCGGGATGCTGCCAGGCGCGCACCAGCGTCTCCTGCACGAGGTCCTCGGCGCGCTGCCGGTCGCCGTCGCAGAGCCGGAGCAGCAGCGCGAAGAGGGGCCGGCCGTGCTCGCGCTGCAGCGCGGCGAGCTCGTGCTCGGCGGTCGTCGTCCCGTTCGTGAGGGTGGTTCCGGCCGTCATGGCCGTATGGCATCGCAGGCGGCCGTTGTGGGACAGAGCACACACACGGATCTGCGGCGGACGGTCGATCGCGTCGGCGAACGGTACGACGAACGGTCCGTTCCGCCTAGCCGGGGCGCGCCGGACGGGCTAATGGAAGCGGTCGGATTGTTTGCGAGCCCGCCCCATTTCATACCTATTGGTGGGTAATACGACCACACGGGGTGAGCTGATGATTGCACGCAGTCGACTCGTGGCCCTCGCGCTGACGGCCGCCCTCGCCGCGGGCGCCGCCTGCCAGGCCAACGACCACAAGGCGCCGGGGCATCCGGGCGCCTCCGCCAAGGGCCCCCGCGGCTTCACGCTCGTCGCCTCCGGCGACATCCTCCCGCACACGTCGATCATCGACCGGGCGCGCTTCGACGCGCGCGGCTCCGGCTACGACTTCCGCCCGATGTTCGCCGGCGTCGAACCCGTCGTCTCCCGCGCCGATCTGGCGCTGTGTCATATGGAGACGGTGTACGGCGCGGACGGCCAGTACTCCGGCTACCCGGCCTTCCGGTCCCCGCCCCAGGTGGCCAAGGGGATCGCCGCCACCGGCTACGACGGCTGCTCCACGGCCTCCGACCACAGCCTCGACGACGGCGCCGCCGGCATCCTGCGCACCCTGAACGCCCTCGACGAGGCGCGCGTGCGGCACGCGGGGACGGCACGCACCGAGGGGGAGGCGCGCACCGTGAGAGTGATGCGCGCGGGCCCGGCCAAGGTCGCGCACCTCGCGTACACGTACGGCGTCAACGGCTTCCCGCTGCCGCCCGGGCAGCCCTGGGCGGTCAACCTGATCGACGAGAACAAGATCCTGGCGGACGCCCGCGCCGCCCGGAAGGCGGGCGCCGACGTGGTCGTCGTCTCGCTGCACTGGGGCACCGAATGGCAGGACGCGCCCGACGGCACGCAGACGACCCTCGCCCGCGACCTCACCGCCGCCCGTGCCGGTGACCGTCCCGCCATCGACCTCATCCTCGGTACGCACGCCCATGTCCCGCAGGCGTACGAGAAGGTCAACGGCACCTGGGTGGTCTACGGCATGGGTGACCAGGTCGCCGGCGCGATGTACAACGAGCAGGGCGTCCAGGACCCGCGCGGCAACCAGTCCACCCTCGGCCGCTTCACCTTCACCGCGCCCGACGAGCCCGGCGGCCGCTGGGAGGTGTCGAAGGCCGAGTTCATCCCGCAGCTGTTCGACATCGACGCCGGCCGCGTGATCAACCTCAACCGGGCGCTCGAACAGGGCGCCGAACTACGGGGTGTACGCGACCGGATCCGGGACATCGTGCTGAGCCGGGGCGCGGCCAAGGACGGGCTCACCATGGGGGAGTAGGCCGGGCCACGTCGGTCAGCCCAGGTCGGTCAGTCCGCGTCCACGTGGTCGAAGGTCTTCAGCATCTCCTTCAGCACGCGTACGCAAGCCCGCAGCTCGTCCTCCGTCAGATCGCCGCCGACCTGCCGGTTCAGGGCGTGCTCGCGGGCGAGGATCGCGGTGATGACGGCCGTGCCCTCCTCCGTGATCCGGATCAGCGAGGACCGCTGGTGCGCGGGGTTGGGGGTGGACTCGGCCCAGCCCCTGGCCGCCGCCTCGTTGACCATGCGCTGCACGAACTGCCGGGTCAGCGTCATGAGCCGGCCCATCTGGGGCACCGTCATGGGCCCGTACCTGTGCAGCAGGACCAGGACGGAGCGCACGCCGACGGACACGCCCTCGATCTCCTCGCCCTGCTCGAGCTTGCGCAGGCCGCGTCGGTAGAGCGCGCCGATCAGGTCGAACACCTCGCTGATCCGGTCGCCGAGATCGTCGGGGGTGAGGGGCTTGTCGGAGTCGTCCACGAGGCCATCATGACACCTAGGTTGCCAAACTTGCCGGAAGATGACACCTTGGTTGTCATGATGACAACGACGCCGGCTTCGGATCTGCGTTTCTTCCCTTCCTCGGACGGCGACCTCGCCTACCGCGACACCGGTGCCGGGGACCTCGTGGTCCTGGCGCACCCCGGGTTCGTCGATCACCGCGTCTTCGACGACCAGATACCGGCGCTGGCCTCCGCCGGCTACCGCGTGATCGCGACCGACGTACGCGGGCACGGCTTCTCCGCCAACGCGAGCAAGCCGTTCCGCTGGGCCGACGACCTCGGCGACCTGCTGCGCCATCTCGATGCCGGACCCGCCGTCCTGGTCGGTGTGTGCATGGGGTCGGCGGTCGTCACCGACACCGTGCTGGAGTACCCCGAGCTGGTGCGGGCGGTGGTCGTCAACGGCGCCGGGACGAGCGCGTTCGAGTACTCCGATCCGTGGACGCTGGAGCGCGTCGCCGAGTCGGCCCGCCTGCTGGGGGAGGGCGACGTCGCCGGCTGGATCGAGACCTTCGCCAAGAACGTCTCAGGGCCACATCGCGCCGTCGACGAGGTCGACCCCGACGCCGTGCGCAGGATGCGGGAGATGGCGACGCACACGATCGCCAAACACACCGTTGGCGAGACGGACTGGCACGTGCCCCTCGACGACCCCTGGAGCCGGGTGCCCAAGATCGACGTACCCGTCCTCGCCGTCCACGGCGCACTCGACGCGGCCGACGGCATCGAGATGGCCGAGCGGGTCGTCCGAACCGTGCCGAACGGCCGCTCGGTGACGATCGAGGAATCCGGGCACTACCCGAACCTGGAGAGGCCCGAGGTCTTCAACGAGATCCTGGTGGACTTCCTGCGGACTCTCTGAGGCCGGTCGGTTCAGCCCTTGGCCGGGCGGCCCGGCCGCCCTGTACGGCGGACCTACGGCACCACCGTCACCGGCCACCGCCCCGCCTTGACCAACCGCACCGCGACGGAGCCGACGATCCGGTGCCCGGCCTGCTCCGAGGCGCCCACCACCACGGCGTCGGCCTTGAGGTCGTCTGCCGCCTTCACCAGGCCGTTGTAGGGGTCGCCGTGGAAGGTGTGGAACTCCCAGCGGACGTCGAATATCCCCTTGACCCGCTCCGTCGCGTCCCGGATCTGGGCGATCAGGTCCTCGGCGATCTCGTCGGTCGTCTCCGCGACCGGTGCCCCGAGCGCCGCGCCCGCCGTCATCACCGGCTGCACGTACACGACGGCGAGCAGCGCGTGCTGCCGTCGGGCGAGGCCGCCGGCGTAGGCCGCCGCGCGCAGTGAGGAGTCGGAGCCGTCCACCCCGACCACGATGACCTTCGGCCCGTCCGTGCCCCGCTCGAACCGGTGCGAGTGCTGTTCCGTCACGGCACGGAGGCTATCGGAAACCGCAGGTCCGGCCGCCGGGCAGGGCGCTCGACGGGCGAGGCGGCCCAGGGCTTCCTACAGTCGGAACATGAGTGCCACCGTGGAGGCCGTCCCGGACAAGGACACCACGGGCCGGATACGGTCGCCCGGCGACGGCCTCCTGAGCAGGGTGCCGGAGGGTTTCGCGACCTTCTTCGGTGCCCTCGGACTGCTCTGCGTCCTCCTGGCCCTCGTCCCGCCCTTGCGCACCGCGCTCCGCCCGGTCGTGGACGCCCTCGACCAGATCATCGTCCCCGTCAGCGCCAACCTCGCCTACGCGGTCTTCCTCTTCCTGCTCGCCGCCGCGACGGCCGCCCGCAAGAAGATCGCCTGGTGGCTGGTCGTCGTCTACCTGGGCCTGCTGGTCCTGTCCGACCTCCTCGGCACGGCCCTCGGCGAGTACGCCGACTCCGTCCCGTCCCTGGTCGTGTGCGCCCTCGCCCTGACCCTGCTGATCGTCGCCCGGGGGGAGTTCTACGCCGCCTCCCGCCGCGCCGCCGTACGCCGGGCCCTGGCCGTGCTGCTCGCCGGGCTCGCCGTCGGGATCCTGGTCGGCTGGGGGCTGGTAGAGCTGTTCCCCGGCACACTGCCGCGCGGCCAGCGACTGGCGTGGGCCGCCGACCGGGTCTGCGGCGGCCTCGTCTCCGGCGCCTCCTACGACGGACGGCCACCTCGCCCCCTGTACTTCCTGCTCGGCTTCTTCGGCGCGCTCGCCCTCCTCAACGCCGCCGCGACGCTGTTCCGCTCGCAGCGCATGGAGGCCGCCCTGCACGACGACGAGGAGGCCCGCATCCGCGCCCTGATCAAGGCGTACGGCGACCAGGACTCCCTCGGCTACTTCGCCACCCGGCGCGACAAGGCCGTCGTCTTCTCACCCAGCGGCAAGGCCGCCGTCACCTACCGCGTCGAGGCCGGCGTGTGCCTCGCCGGCGGGGACCCGGTCGGCGACCGGGAGGCCTGGCCGCACGCCATCGCCGCCTGGCTGGGCGCGGCCCGCCGGCACGCCTGGGTGCCCGCCGCGATGGGCGCCTCCGAGGACGGGGCCACGGCCTACGCGCGCGCCGGACTCGGCGCCCTCCAACTCGGCGACGAGGCGATCCTGCACGTGCCGGACTTCGACCTCGACGGCCGCGACATGCGCGTGACCCGGCAGGCCGTCCACCGGGTCCGCCGCACCGGCGCCCACTGCCGCATCCGCCGCCACTCCATGCTCACCGAGACGGAGATGGAGGAGGTGATCCACAAGGCCGACCACTGGCGGGACACCGAGACCGAACGCGGCTTCTCCATGGCCCTGGACCGTCTCGGCGACCCGGCCGACGGCGACTGTCTCCTGGTGGAGGCTCTCGGCGGGGACGGCGAGCTGCTCGCCCTGCTCTCCTTCGTGCCCTGGGGCAGGGACGGCATCTCCCTGGACCTGATGCGCCGTGACCGCGGCGCCCCCAACGGCGTCATGGAGTTCATGGTCGCCGAACTGTGCGCGGCGGCGCCGAAGATGGGCATCCGCAGGATCTCCCTGAACTTCGCCGTGTTCCGGTCGGTCTTCGAGGAGGGCGCCCGCATCGGCGCCGGCCCTGTGCTGCGGCTGTGGCGACGCCTGCTGCTGTTCTTCTCCAAGTGGTGGCAACTGGAGGCCCTCTACCGCTCCAACGCCAAGTACCGGCCGCAGTGGTTCCCCCGCTTCCTCTGCTACGGCGAGGCCGCCTCCCTCGCCCGCATCGGCCTCGCCTCCGCCATCGCCGAGGGATTCGTCTCCGTACCCTCGCTGCACAAACTCCGCAGAAACGGGCACCCGCGAGGCGGGCCGCGTCCCGCGACCACCGAAGGACTGCCCTCGCTGGCGGCGCTCGGCCTCGCCGGAGGGGACGAGGCCGGGGCCGCCCGGCCGGATGCGGACCTGCCCGAGCAGGTCCGCATCCGGCACCACACCCTCGACCGGCTGCGCGCCGACGGCATCGACCCCTACCCGGTGGGCATCCCGGCCCGCACCCACGCCCTCACCGACGTCCGGGCGGGCGAGCACGTCACCGTCGCCGGCCGGATCATGCTCGTGCGCGACTTCGGCGGCCTCGTCTTCGCCGTCCTGCGCGACTGGTCCGGCGACCACCAACTCGCCCTCACCCGCAGGGACACCGGCGCCGCCCTCGACCGCTTCACCGCCGACACCGACATCGGCGACCTCGTCACCGCCACCGGCCTCGCCGGCGTCAGCGACAAGGGCGAGCCCACCGTCTTCGTCACCTCCTGGCAGCTCCTCGGCAAGTGCCTGCGCCCCCTGCCCGACAAACGCCGCGGCCTCGCCGACCCCGAGGCCAGGGTGCGCATGCGCTACCTCGACCTGGTCTCCAGCCCCGCCGCCCGCGACGTGGTCCGCGCCCGCTCCACCGCCGTCCAGGCCCTGCGCCAGGGCCTGCTGGAGCGCGGCTACCTGGAGGTCGAGACACCGGTGCTCCAGCAGATCCACGGCGGTGCCAACGCCCGCCCCTTCCACACCCACATCAACGCCTACGACCTCGACCTCTATCTGCGCATCGCCCCCGAGCTGTACCTGAAGCGGCTGTGCGTCGGCGGCCTGGAGAAGGTCTTCGAGATGGGCCGCACCTTCCGCAACGAGGGCGTCGACCACAAGCACAACCCCGAGTTCACCATGCTGGAGGCCTACCAGGCGTACGCCGACTACGACGACATGCTCGACCTCGTCCGCGAGCTGATCCAGGGCGCCGCGACCGCCGCCTTCGGTTCACCGGTCGCCCGCAAGGACGGCGAGGAGTACGACATCTCCGGGCAGTGGCCGGTCAGGACGGTGTACGGCGCGATCTCCGAGGCGCTCGGGGAGGAGATCGACCCCGGCACGGAACTGCTCAGGCTGCACCGGCACTGCGACCGCGCGGGCGTGCCGTACACGGCCGACGACGGCCACGGCGACATCGTGCTGGAGATGTACGAGCGCCTCGTCGAGGAGAAGACCCGGCTGCCCACCTTCTACAAGGACTTCCCGACCGACGTCTCCCCGCTCACCCGGCAGCACCGCGAGGACCCCCGGCTCGCCGAGCGCTGGGACCTCGTCGCCTTCGGCACCGAACTCGGCACCGCCTACTCCGAACTCACCGACCCCGTCGAACAGCGCCGCCGCCTCACCGCCCAGTCCCTGCTCGCCGCCGGCGGAGACCCCGAGGCGATGGAGCTGGACGAGGACTTCCTCGACGCCCTGGAATACGCCATGCCGCCCACCGGCGGCCTCGGCCTCGGCGTCGACCGGCTGGTCATGTTCCTCACCGGCCTGACGATCCGGGAGACCCTGCCGTTCCCCCTGGTACGCCGCCGCTGACACACCGTCAGAAGCTCCGGGGCGGACGCAACCGGAGCTGCGCCGGTCGGGCGTTTTCCTGCCGCCGTCCCGGTGTCGCCGTGGTGCGTCGGTCCCTCACCGGGCGACTGATCATTCATGACGAAGGATCAGTCGCCCACACGTCCGCTCACGCGACGCCGCGCGCTGCTCGCCGGTGCCGCCGCCGTCGGAGCCGCCGGCACCGCCGGACTGTTCGCGACGGTCACGGGCGAGGAGCCGGTCCGGCCCGCCGCCCCCGCCGCGGGCCCACCGGCGCACCGCGCGCTCAAGCCCTCCGCCTACCGCCTCGAACCCCTGACGGGGTACGGCCCGCCTCGCGCGGCGCCCCGCCGTACGCTCGTACGGCGGGCGCCGTACCTGCGGGTGTCCGGACGGGGCCGCACCATGGTGCTGACCTTCGACGACGGCCCCGACCCCCGTTACACCCCGCACATCCTGGACACCCTGCGCGAGTACGACGTCCGCGCCATGTTCTTCGTGTGCGGCGAGATGGTCACCGACCACAAGGGACTCGTGGCGCGGATGGCCGACGAGGGCCATGTCGTCGGCAACCACACCTGGTCCCATCCGCTGCTCACCCGCCTCAGCCGCGGCCGGATCCGCGCCGAGATGGAGCGCACCTGCGATGTCGTCGAGGAGGCGTACGGCGAACGCCCCGCCTGGTTCCGCGCACCCTACGGCGCCTGGAACCGCGCCACCTTCCAACTCGGCGCCGAGCTCGGCATGGAACCGCTCGCCTGGACCGTCGACACCCTCGACTGGATGACCCCCGGCACCCGCACGATCGTCGACCGGGTGGAGCACGGCGCCGGACCCGGCGTCGTGGTGCTCTCGCACGACGCCGGGGGCGACCGCTCCCAGAGCGTTCGCGCACTGCGCGCCTATCTGCCGCGGCTGCTGGACTCCGGCTATTTCGTCACCGTCCCCGAACGGAAATACCGCTGACGGCTCTCGCCGGCCCGGCCGGGGAAACCTCAGCGGACCTCGACCAGGCTGGCGAATGCGACGACGTTCCCGTCATATCCGTTCTGCTTGGAGAAGCCGCCGCCGCAGGTGATGACTCGCAATTCGGGGCTGCCCTTGGAACCGTAGACCCGGTCGCCGGGGAAATCGTTCTTCTGGAACACCTCGATGCCGTAGACCTCGAAAACGGCCGTCTTTCCGTCCTGCCGGACGACTTCGACGCGATTGCCTTTCTGCAGGCCCCCGAGTCCGTAGAACACGGCGGGGCCGTGAGCGTTGTCGACATGGCCGACGACCACCGCCGTGCCCTTCTCGCCGGGGGAGACGGAGCCGGTGAACCAGCCCGCCAGGTTCGGGTCCTCCGGTGGCGGCGCGCCCACCCAGCCGTCCACGTCCAGACCGACCGGGATCACCGGCGCGTCGACCTGGATCCCGGGGATCCTGACCCGGTCCGGCAGGGCGTACGGCAGCGGTCGCACGGCGCCGGCGAAGATGCCGCCGGACACCCGCCCGCCGTCCGCCGCGGCCGCCGTCGCGGGCTGCGGCGGTCCCACGTCGAACTCCCCCGAACCGTTGCGAATGAGTGCGAGGCCGGTGAGCAGAACCAGCGCTATCACGCCCCAAGGAGCGCGCTTCTTCCGGCGTTCCTCCTCTTCGGCCAGTTCGGCCAGTTCGGACGCAGACATTCGACTTCCCCTCTCGACGCAGCCGTCGCCACGTCATTCGCGCATACGAGAACGCTAAGTCCCGCGCGTGCAACCGGCGACGGGGCGGATACGAACGGGTGGCCCGACTCCCTTCGGTGCGCCATCCGAGTTGCCGCCGGGAGGAAAATTCTGACGGTCCGTGACCTGCGGCAATATCCGATTGTGGCCTTATGCGGCAGCGTGTTCTCTCACCGGGACGGACCATCGCCGAAATGCGGCCCGGGGCACGGCATCTGAGGGTCTTTCTGGGAGGCGCTTTCTCGTCGATCGACCGGGGACGGTTCCCGGGGCGCCTTCCGCGGAGGATCACATGCGAACTACTCGTGCCCTGGCGGCCGCCGCCACCGCGGTCGCCGCCCTAGGACTCGCCGCCCCGGCGGCCACCGCTCGGGACGGCATGATCGGCCCGAGCAATATCGTCGCCCTGCCCAGTGTCATCGCCCGCGGCGGGCAGCTGACCATCACCGTCGACGGCTGCCCCCATGGCGGCACCGCGACCTCGGACGCGTTCAAGCCCACGCCTCTGACCCCGGTGGGCGGCAGCACGGCCAAGGGCACCGCGACCATCGACAGACACGCGCGGCCGGGTGCGCACAGCATCACGGTCACCTGCACCGGCGCCGGCAGGCCGCTGACCCACCCGAACGCCTTCACCGTCATCGGAGGCGTGCGTGGCGGTCTCGGCGGCAGCAGCTCCACCGGCGCGACGCCGACCGACATGGCCATCGGAGGTGGGCTCATTGCCGCGGCCGTCATCGGTGGCGGGGTGTTCTGGATGCGCCGCCGGGCGGAGAAGCGGACCTGAGCTGTTGCCCGCCGAAGACATGCCGCACGTTCCCAGGCCTTCGCCCCGGCCCCCGTCGAGGGGATCCGGGGCGAAGGCCTGTGCGCTCGGGTCCTGGCGTCAGGTGTCGTCCTCGCCGGTGGGGCGCCGGGACAGGTGGTACGCCGTCCCGAGCGAGGCCGCGATGAGCGCTCCGCCCAGGCCGATCTCCCTCAGGTCCAGCCCGGCCAGGCTGCCACCCTCACCGGCGTGCACGCCACGCTGCGGGTGAGGACCCATCGGCGCGGGCCGCCCGCCGGCGATGGTGAGGTCGACGCTCTGCCAGAAGGTGCCGCAGTAGAACGACACCTCGTACACGGCCCCCGGTCTGGCGTCCCGGTCGACCGTGACCCTCGTCGTCGTCCGCCCCCTGGGGATGGTGACCGTGTCGAACACCCCCGAGGAGACGGCCACGCTCTGGTCGCAGCCGGTCGCACGCAGCTTGACCTGGCCACCGGGCGCGACGGTGGTGGGCAGGACGTTGACCCAGAAACCCGAGGCGTCGCCGCGCGCCTGGGCGGCGGGGGCGGCCATGGCAAGGGCGCTGACGCCCAGCAGCGCGGCCGAAGCGATGCGTATCGCGCGCATGGTGTTTCCTCCGGGTCCCCGAGGAGCAGCCGCGGACTTGTTCCGCTTGCGCCGGAAATGCACCTCGATGACCGGAACGCTAGAAAGGCGCGCACACCGGCGCGATCGCTGTCGTGCGAATGGGGCAAGAGTGTGGGCCGCTCAGGGGACGGCGTTCCCGCGACCGGGGGACGCGAGCGGCGTGGCTGTCGCCCACCGAGTGCCGGTGCCGCCTCTCGCCGCGTCCCCCGTCGGTCCGTCAGGTGAGCACCTGTCAGCCCTTGATGTGCGGGAAGAGGTCGAGGAACGGTTCCGCCGACGCCGTCACCCCTCGGCTGTAGGGGGCGTCGAAGTCCCAGATGAGGAAGAGCAGGAAGGCGATCAGTGCGGAGAACAGCCCGGCGAGGATCAGCTCGCGGGCCGTGCGCCGGATCTGCAGGGCGAAGATCATCCCGATGGTGACGATGCCGCCGGCGATCAGCCCGAACCACACCACGCCCGGCATGGTCTCACCGGTCGAGCTCGCGCGGGCGTTGCGCGCCTGGTCGGCGGCGGTCACCTGATCGACGAGCGGCTGGTAGGCCTGGGCCTCGAAGTCCGACCTCGGCTCGTAGTCGGTGACGTCCTCGCGGAGGCGCTGCAGGAGCTCGGTGCCGCGTTCGGTGACACGGCCGTCCTCGCTCATCGTCTTCCACTCGGTCGTGACGACGTGTCCGACATAGGCGTTGACATCGTCCCGAATGCGGTCACGGATGTCGGCCGGATAGACCCGGACGCGTTCCGAGATCTCGTGCAGCGCCACGGCCTCCGCCTG
This sequence comes from Streptomyces sp. NPDC093591, assembly GCF_044764885.1. Lineage (NCBI taxonomy): Bacteria > Bacillati > Actinomycetota > Actinomycetes > Kitasatosporales > Streptomycetaceae > Streptomyces > Streptomyces sp. NPDC093591. Next base: position 479,257 of record NZ_JBIWIY010000004.1, on the reverse strand, counting down.
CACATGGTCCTCGGCGGCGCTGCGGCCCTCCCACACGCCGGCGATGGCCAGGCCCAGGACGATGGCGTACACCACACCGATCCACATCGTCATGTACTCGATGACGTCCGGGGTCTCGGAGGGATCCTCGTCCTCGGGGGCCGTGCGGTGCCGTAGGAGGGTGATGATGACCACCACCGCACAGGCGGCCAGCATCGCGAGGGTGAGAACAAGCCATTCCGGCAACAGAAGCCTCCAGGGTCAGCGCGGTCGCAGTGCGGCGACGGCGACGATCGCGGGCGCCGCGATGAGCAGGACGAAGGTGAGGGGCGACGGGGCGTCGTGCGCCGGCCGCCGGTGCGGCACGGCGCGGTAGGGCGGGTAGTGCACCGGGGCCATGGACGGACTCGGGGTGGGCTTGACCGACGGCTTCGGCGTGGGCGTCGGGGTGGGTGTCGGTGCAGGGGCCGGCCGCGCGCGAGGTGGAGCGGGCGGAGGAGCCGGGGCCGGGGGCGGTGGCGGGGGTGGGGTCGGGGGAGGCGGTGGTGGCGGCGGAGGCTCGGGTTTCGGGGTGGGTGTGGTCTTCGGGGGCGGCGTGGGCGTGGGGTCCGGCGTCGGGGTGGGTGTGGGTGTGGGGGTCGGCGTGGGCGTGGGGGTCGGCGCCGGGCACTGAGGGGGCGTCGGCCAGGTGAGGGTTCCGACGACCGCCACCGCCTTCGTGCCGTCCGGGCCGGTGTCGGCGTACGCGCAGACGTCGGCCACCGCCACACCGGCCGGTGCCGCCACCAGGAGCCAGGTCAGCGTCACCACCGTCAACACCCTTGTCGCCAGGGTGGATTGGGTCGGTTCGAGTCCATACACGACAAAGATCTTGAGGCCCGAGCGCGCATTCACAGGCCCGAGCGCGGGCGGATTGCCCCGAACGAGCGACCCAAGGCCCCCGAAAGGTTTGACCGGCAGGCGCGGATGTGACCGCCGAGACGCACGCGCATGCGACGCGAGACGGGGGTGTCAGGGGGAGAGGGGCCTGTGTTCACAGGAGGGACGCGGGTGTTGGCGCAGCGTTCCGAAAGAAAATTGTGCGCCGGTTGAACACGACCATGGCTTTCGTGCGTACCCCTTGTCGTGCGGCGGCGCAGCAGGGCGCTGCAACACCCTTGTGATGATCGGGGAGTTGAAGATGAAGACCTCGTGGCGGAGCGCCTCGCTCGTGGTGAGCGCCGTGGCGGTGGCGGCGCTGACGACGGCATGCGGCTCGGAGACCGCGCCGCCGGCGAGCAGCCAGAACGTGGGTGCCACGGCCGCGGCCGGCGATTACGGAAGCGCCGGTACCGGCCTTGGGAACGGTTCCGGATACGACCCCGGTGCGGCGGGCCAGGAGAGCGCCGCCACCCAGGCCGCCTCCGCCGGTGAGCTGTCCGTTTCCACCAACCAGGAACTCGGCGAGGTGCTGACCGACAGCGCCGGTCTGACTCTCTACCGCTTCGACAAGGACACCGCGGACCCGGCCAAGTCCAACTGTGACGGCGACTGCGCGAAGAAGTGGCCGCCGGTCCCCGCGGACGACGCCACGGCCGGTGCCGGGATCGACAAGGCGCTGCTGGGTTCGGTCACCCGCTCCGACGGCACCAAGCAGCTGACGGTCGACGACTGGCCGGTGTACCGCTATGCGAAGGACACCAACGCGGGCGACGTCAACGGCCAGGGTGTGGGCGGCACTTGGTACGCGCTGGCCCCCGACGGCAAGAAGGCGCAGGGGGAGGGCGGTGTCGAGGCGGCCGGCCTGCCCGGTCTGTCCACCCGCAAGGACCCCAAGCTCGGCGAGATCGTGATCGACAAGAACGGTCACACGGTCTACCGCTTCATGAAGGACTCGCCCTGGCCGATGAAGACGGCCTGCACCGGCGAGTGCCTGGAGAAGTGGCCGGTCATCGAGCCGGTCGACGCCGAGGACACCGAGGGCATCGATCTGAAGGGGTCCGGTCCGAGGGGCCAGGGTTACGTGGTCTTCGACCGGCCCGACGGGCTGAAGCAGCAGACCATCGACTGCGTCCCCATCTACACGTTCGTGAACGACAAGAAGCCCGGAGACACCAACGGTCAGGGCGTCGGCGGCACTTGGTTCGCCATCCGCCCCGACGGCCAGCCGGTCGGCGCGCCGGAGAAGTAGAAGATCACACCTCCCCAGGGTTGATCCCAGCACGCCGGCCCACCGGTCCGCCCCCTGAAGCCTCACGCACAGGGGGCGGGCCGGTTTGTCGTCATTCACCAGCATTCACCGTGATTCTTCGGTCTCTTTCGCCACGGTTCGCAGCTCTGTGGAATGCTTCGGATGCTTTTGACGGAGGGTGTGCGGGGCATCAATTCGGCACGTGCCGCTGGCAGTGACCGGGAACGGATGGTCAATTTCCGTTTCCGCTCGCTCCTTTGGCAGGCGATCAGTAGCCTCAGCTCGAACACCGGATCGCCTACGCCTTGGAGAGATAGATGGAGCGTCCCGCCTGGGCCCCACGGAGCATCGACATCTCGGTGCCCAGTGTCTCGCGAATCTACGACTACTACCTGGGCGGTTCGCACAACTTCGAGGTCGACCGGGAAGCGGCCCGCAAGGCCATGGAGTTCATGCCGGGACTCCCCAAGATCATGCAGGCCAACCGGGCGTTCATGCGCCGCGCGGTGCGCTTCGCGGCCGACGAGGGCATCACCCAGTTCCTGGACATAGGCTCCGGCATTCCGACGTTCGGCAACGTCCACGAGGTGGCCCAGGCGGCCGACCCCGCCGCTCGCGTGGTGTACGTCGACCACGACCCGGTCGCCGTCGCGCACAGCCAGGCCGTCCTGGAGGGCGTCGACGGCGCGGACGTCGTCGCCGCGGACCTGCGCAAGCCCCAGGACATCCTGGGCAGTTCCGTGGTCGAGAGCCTCATCGACCTGAACCGGCCAGTGGCACTGCTGCTCGTTGCCATACTGCACTTCGTGGAGGACGAGGACGACCCGTACGAGGCGGTGGCGCGGCTGCGCGACGCGCTCGCGCCAGGCAGCCTGCTGGTGCTCACGCATGCCTCGTACGAGGGAATCCCGCTGCCCGAGGAGCGGGCCAAGGGCACGGTCGACGTATACAAGGACATTCGCAACCCGCTGATCATGCGCTCGCGCGACGGAATCGCGCGGTTCTTCGAGGGGTACGACATGGTGGAACCGGGACTGGTGCCGATGCCGCTCTGGCGGCCGGACACAGCACCGGAGGACGAGGATCCGTATGCCTTCTCCGGGTTCGCCGGCGTGGGGCGTACGGCGTGAGCGCGGGGCCGGACGGGCCGGAGGACAGACTGCGCCGGTTCGCGACGATCTGGAGCCGGGCCGTCTTCCCGGTGACCTCGACGTCGTCGACCCGGCCGGAGTTCGAGGAGCAACTGCTGCCGCTGGCCCGGCGGTTGAGTGAGGCGCTCAGGGCCAGGACCTTCGACGCGGACGCGGGCAAGACGGTCGGCGCCGCGCTCGTCACCGCGCACTGCACGGACCCCGAGGCGCTGAGCCGCTCGCTGGACTGCGTGGACGCCTACCTCGTGCTGTACTGCGGCACCGAAGGCGACCAGGAGGACCAGCGTGCCCGCTCGGCGCGGCTCCAGCACGCCATGGCCGCCGGGTTCGCCCAGGCGCTGCGCGAGCGGACGCTGGCCGAGCAGGAGGCGATCTCCGCGGCCGCCCTCAAGGCGCAGGGCGTGGTCGCGCAGGCGCTGCACGCCACCGAGGCCCGCTTCCGCGCGGTCTTCGAAGGCGCGGCCATAGGAATCGGCATCGCCGACCTCGCGGGCAACATCCTCCAGGTCAACGGCGCCCTGCTGCGCATGTTCGGCATCTCCGAGCAGGCACTGCGCAGCCGCAACGTCATGGAGTGGACCCACCCCGAGGACGCGCCGCAGACCTGGAAGCTCTACGACGAACTCGTCCGCGGCGAGCGGGAGCACTACCACGTCGAAAAGGCCTTCTACCGGCCTGACGGAACGGTCCTGTGGACCAACCTCACGGTCTCCCTGCTACGCGACCCCGACGGCAACCCGCAGTACCAGCTGGCCCTGATGGAGGACACCACCGAACGGCGCCTGCTCAACCTGCGGCTGCGCTACGAGGCCACCCACGACGCGCTGACCGGCCTGCCCAACCGCACCTTCTTCTTCGAGCGCCTGGAGAAGGCACTGGGCGCCGGGGAAGGCCAGCGGTTCGGCCTGTGCTACCTCGACCTGGACGGCTTCAAGACCGTCAACGACAGCCTCGGCCACGCGGCGGGCGACCGGCTGCTCGTCGAGGTCGCCGACCGGCTGCAGTCCTGCGCCACCGCGCCCGGCGAGATGGTCGCGCGGCTCGGCGGCGACGAGTTCGTGGCGCTGACCACCGGCCCCGACACCGAGCACGAGGTCGACGAGCTCGCCGCCCGCATCATGAACGCGCTGGTCGCCCCGATCAGCGTCGACGGCCGGGAGCTGACCGTGCGCGGCAGCATCGGCATCGTCGAAGGACCGGCCGGGGAGCGCAGCCCGGCGGAGGTCCTGCGCAGCGCGGACATCACCATGTACCGGGCCAAGTCGGCGGGCGGCAACCGCTTCGAGCTCGCCGACGAGGAGGCCGACGCCCGCGCCATCACCCGGCACGGGCTGACCACGGCGCTGCCGACGGCCCTGGACCGGGGCGAGTTCTTCATCGAGTACCAGCCGCTGGTCCACCTCGGCGACGGCAGTGTGCGCGGCGCCGAGGCCCTGGTGCGCTGGCTGCACCCGCAGCACGGCATCCTCGGCCCGGACCGGTTCATCCCGCTCGCCGAGCACACGGGACTGATCGTTCCGCTCGGCCGCTGGGTCCTGGAGCAGTCGGTGCGTCAGGCGCGCGAGTGGCGAGAACGCCACGACGACGCGGGTCCGCTCCGCATCAACGTCAACCTCTCGCCCTGCCAGCTCACCCACCCCGGACTCGTCCAGGACACGGTGGACATCCTGGAGCGCGCGGGCGTGGCGCCGGACGCCCTCTGCCTGGAGGTCACCGAGTCGGCCCTCATCGGCGCCGACGACGACCTGCTCAAGCCCCTGCGCCGCCTCGCCGAGATGGGCGTCGACATCGCCCTCGACGACTTCGGCACCGGCTACTCCAACCTCGCCAACCTGCGCCGGCTGCCGGTGAGCGTCCTCAAGCTGGACCGCTCCTTCACCCAGAGCATGCAGCAGTTCCCGGCCGACCCCGTCGACCTGAAGATCGTCGAGGGCATCGTGTCCCTCGCCCACAGCCTGGACCTGGCGGTGACGGTGGAGGGCGTGGAAACAGGCGCCCAGGCCGAACAACTGCGCATCCTGGGCTGCGACACGGCCCAGGGGTGGTACTACGCCAGGCCGGGTCCGCCGGAGCGGCTGCACGAACTGGCTCTCGTGGACGCGACGGGGTGAGGCGGACTTCTCCATTCCGAGGGGGTGCGGCGCCCCGTAAGGGGCGCGGGGCTGTGTCGATGTGCGGCTCCGCCGCGCGGGCGCGATCAACCACGACGAACCGGCAGACCCGAACGTCGCTCTTGTTTCAACGGCGCTTCCGGGAACGAACCCACACTCACCTCTCGAGCAACATCCGCTGCAACTCCCTGGCGGCCCGAGGCGGAGCCACATCGCTGCGGTGGGCCAGCGCGATCGTCCGGTGCAGGCCGGGCCGGGCCAGCGGGGTGACCCGTAGCCCCCGGCCCGACCGGGCCGCCACCATGCGTGGAACCACGGCCACGCCCAGCCCGGCGCGCACAAACCCCAACACCGCGTCCATCTCCCCACCCTCCACCGCGAAATCCGGCTCGAACCCTGCGGAGCGACACGCGGCCACGGTCAGTTCGCGCAGGTCGTAGCCGTGCCGGAACATCACCAGGCGTTCGCCCTCCAGGTCGGCGATGCGCACGGTGCGACGGCCGTCGCCGGGGCGGGGCGCCTCGGGTGAGGAGACGACCACCAGGTCCTCGCGCAGCAGCTCCACCGTGGTCAGCGCGGGGGACGGGGATGGCAGGGGCAGGACGACCAGCGCGAGGTCGAGGGCGCCGCGCGCCAGCTCCCGTACCAGGTCGTGCGAGCCGCCCTCCTCGATCAGCAGCTGGATGCCGGGATAGCGGTCGTGGAAGGCGCGCAGCACGTCCGGGAGCAGGCCCGTGCACAGGCTCGGGGTCGCGCCCAGCCGGACCCGGCCCTGACGCAGCTGCACCAGCTCCTGCACCTCGTGCCGTGCGGTGTCCGCGTCGGCGAGGATGCGCCGGGCCAGCGGCAGCAGGGCCTCCCCGGCGTCCGTCAGCGTGATGTTGCCGCGCGCCCGCAGGAACAGGTCCGCGCCCAACTCCCGCTCCAGCGCCTTGATCTGCTGCGACAGCGAGGGCTGCGCGACATGCACCAGGTCGGCGGCCCGGGTGAAGTGCCGGGTCTCGGCGACCGCCACGAAGTACTGGAGCTGCTGGAACTGCATTCAGTCAGCATAGCCAGTGCCTATCGAAACGAGCCGGACCATGTCTTGGACCGATAGGGACGTTCGGCCCTAGCGTCCTGTCCATGGCTCTGGCAACGCGGACGGATCGACGGCCGTCCATGGCACGCACGGTGTGGGACTCCACCGTCGGCAAGAAGACCGTGATGGCGGTCAGCGGGCTGATCATGCTGCTGTACCTGGTCGTCCACATGATCGGAAACCTGAAGATCTTCTTCGGGGCGGGCGAGTTCAACCACTACGCGCACTGGCTGCGCACCGTCGGCGAGCCCTTCATGCACTACGAGTGGACGCTCTGGCTCGTCCGGATCGTGCTGGTCGTCGCCGTGGTCGCCCACGCCACCTCGGCGTACCAGCTCAGCCGCCGCGACATCAAGGCACGCCCCAGCAAGTACGTGCACAAGAAGCCGCGGGCCTCCTACGCGACCCGCACCATGCGCTGGGGCGGCATCATCCTCGGCCTCTTCATCGTCTGGCACATACTCGACCTGACGACCGGCACCGTGCACCCCGGCGGCTTCCAGGAGGGCCACCCGTACCAGAACGTCGTGGACACCTTCTCCACCTGGTACGGCAACGTCATCTACATCGTCGCGATGCTCGCCCTCGGCCTGCACATCCGGCACGGGTTCTGGAGCGCCGCCCAGACCCTCGGCGCCGGCAGCCGTACCCGCGACCGCGCTCTGAAGGCCACGGCCAACGTACTCGCGCTGCTGCTCACGGTCGGCTTCATCGCCGTACCCGTGGGCGTCATGACCGGAGTGGTGAGCTGACATGACAACCTACGCGGACTACAGCACCGGTGAGCCGGTCGTCGACGGCAAGGCACCGTCGGGCCCGGTCGGCGAGCGCTGGGACAAGCGCCGCTTCGAAGCGAAGCTGGTCAACCCCGCCAACCGGCGCAAGCACACGGTGATCGTGGTGGGGACGGGGCTGGCCGGCGGCTCCGCGGGCGCCACCCTCGCCGAACAGGGCTACCACGTCGTCCAGTTCTGCTACCAGGACTCCCCGCGCCGCGCCCACTCGATCGCCGCGCAGGGCGGTATCAACGCGGCGAAGAACTACCGCAACGACGGCGACTCCATCCACCGGCTGTTCTACGACACCGTCAAGGGCGGCGACTTCCGGGCCCGCGAGTCGAACGTGCACCGGCTCGCGCAGATCTCCGTCGAGATCATCGACCAGTGCGTCGCGCAGGGCGTGCCCTTCGCCCGCGAGTACGGCGGCCTGCTCGACACGCGCTCCTTCGGCGGCGTCCAGGTGTCCCGGACCTTCTACGCCCGCGGCCAGACGGGCCAGCAGCTGCTGCTCGGCGCCTACCAGGCACTCAGCAGGCAGATCGCCGCCGGGAACATCGAGATGCACCCGCGTACCGAGATGCTCGACCTGATCGTCGTCGACGGACGGGCGCGCGGGATCGTGGCCCGGGATCTCATCACGGGCAAGATCGACACGTACTTCGCGGACGCGGTGGTGCTGGCCTCCGGCGGCTACGGCAACGTCTTCTACCTGTCGACGAACGCCATGAACTCCAACGCCACCGCCATCTGGCGGGCCCACCGGCGCGGCGCCTACTTCGCCAACCCCTGCTTCACACAGATCCACCCCACGTGCATCCCGCGCACCGGCGACCACCAGTCCAAGCTGACGCTGATGAGCGAGTCGCTGCGCAACGACGGCCGGATCTGGGTGCCGAAGGCCAAGGGCGACGACCGTCCCGCGAACAAGATCCCCGAGGACGAGCGCGACTACTACCTGGAGCGCATCTACCCGTCCTTCGGCAACCTGGTCCCGCGCGACATCGCCTCCCGCGCCGCGAAGAACGTCTGCGACGAGGGGCGGGGCGTCGGGCCCGGCGGGCAGGGTGTCTACCTCGACTTCGCCGACGCCATCAAGCGCATGGGGCGGGGGGCCGTGGAGGCCAAGTACGGCAACCTCTTCGACATGTACCAGCGGATCACCGACGAGGATCCGTACGAGGTGCCCATGCGGATCTACCCGGCCGTGCACTACACGATGGGCGGCCTGTGGGTGGACTACGACCTCCAGACCACCATCCCGGGTCTCTTCGCGATCGGCGAGGCCAACTTCTCCGACCACGGCGCCAACCGCCTCGGCGCCTCCGCGCTGATGCAGGGCCTGGCCGACGGCTACTTCGTGCTGCCGGCGACCATCAACGACTACCTCGCCCGCAACCCGCACCACGAGGCCGTCACCGCCGAACACCCCGTCGTACAGGAGGTGTTGGCGGAGACGGAGGACCGGCTCAACCTGCTCCTGTCCGTCGACGGCGACCGCACCCCCGACTCCTTCCACCGTGAGGTGGGCGAGCTGATGTGGGAGTTCTGCGGCATGGCCCGCACCGACAGCGGGCTGCGCAAGGCCCTGGAACGCATCCCGCAGATCCGCGAGGAGTTCTGGCGGCGCATCAAGGTGCCGGGCACCGGCGAGGAGTTCAACCAGTCACTGGAGAAGGCCAACCGCGTCGTCGACTACCTGGAGCTCGCCGAGCTCATGTGCCTCGACGCGCTGCACCGCTCCGAGTCCTGCGGCGGCCACTTCCGCGAGGAGTCGCAGACGCCGGACGGCGAAGCGGCCCGCAGGGACGAGGAGTTCGCCTACGCGGCCGCCTGGGAGTTCACCGCGACCGGTGCCTCTCCCGTCCTGCACAAGGAAGACCTGGTCTTCGAGTACGTCCACCCCACCCAGCGGAGCTACGCATGAAGCTCACCCTGCGCGTCTGGCGGCAGAAGAACGCCGACGCCGAAGGTGCCATGTCCACGTACGAGGTGGACGGGATCTCCTCCGACATGTCCTTCCTGGAGATGCTCGACACCCTCAACGAGGAGCTCATCCTCAGGGGCGAGGACCCGGTCGCCTTCGACCACGACTGCCGTGAGGGCATCTGCGGCGCGTGCTCGCTCGTGATCAACGGCGATGCGCACGGGCCCGAGCGGACGACCACGTGTCAGTTGCACATGCGGTCGTTCAACGACGGCGACACGATCGACATCGAGCCGTGGCGGGCGTCCGCGTTCCCGGTGATCAAGGACCTGGTCGTGGACCGGTCCGCGTTCGACCGGATCATCCAGGCCGGTGGGTACATCACCGCCCCGACGGGGGCGGCTCCCGAAGCGCACGCCACGCCGGTGCCGAAGCCGGATGCCGACTTCGCGTTCGAGCACGCCGAGTGCATCGGGTGCGGGGCGTGTGTCGCCGCCTGTCCGAACGGGGCGGCGATGCTGTTCACCTCCGCCAAGATCAACCATCTCAACGTGCTGCCGCAGGGGGCTCCCGAGCGGGAGACGCGAGTGCTCGACATGGTGGCGCAGATGGACGACGAGGGCTTCGGAGGCTGCACGCTCACCGGTGAGTGCGCCACCGCCTGCCCCAAGGGCATCCCGCTCATGTCCATCACCGGCATGAACAAGGAGTGGCTGCGGGCCACGCGGAAGGTGAAGCGGTAACAGGGCAGCCGCACAGCAGACGTTCGCCGACAGGTGCGGACGGGCGGGGCCGGGAGTGGTGCTCCCCGGCCCCGTCTCGCGTTGTCGCGCCGCCAGGTGAACGGCACCGGAGCGCCCGACTGACCGGACGGGCACCGGAAGATGGACGGCCGGTACCAGCCCACGCCGTTCAACATTCGCACATCCACTCTCCTGGCACCGGTCACGCACAGGCCAACCGGCATCGGAAGAACAGGGGCGGCACATCGCATCGCTCCCACCGCTCTCCGCTCGCCGTCCCCGGCCCGTGACCAGGAGTAAGCCATGACCGGCGTACTGACCGTCGAACGCCCCCCGCAGCCCACGGCACCCACCCGCTACACCGTCGGCCTCGCCCGCGACGAGGAGGACGTGCGCGCCGCCCAGCGGCTGCGGCACGAGGTCTTCGCCGGCGAGATGGGGGCCCTGCTGTCCACCCCGCAGCCGGGCCTCGACATCGATGCCTTCGACGCGTACTGCGACCACCTGCTGGTCCGCGAGGAGGTGTCCGGGCAGGTCGTCGGCACCTACCGCCTGCTGCCGCCGGAGCGGGCCGCGGTCGCGGGCCGGCTGTACTCCGAGGGCGAGTTCGACCTCACCCGCATCGACGCCCTGCGCCCGAACCTGGTCGAGGTCGGCCGCTCCTGCGTCCACCCCGACCACCGCGACGGCGCCGTCATCAGCCTCATCTGGGCCGGCATCGCCCGCTACATGATCGACCGCGGCCACGAGTGGCTGGCCGGCTGCTGCTCCATCCCGCTGGCCGACGGCGGCACGCTCGCCGCCGCGACCTGGGACCGCGTACAGGCCAAGCACCTGGCCCCGGAGGAGTACCGCGTACGACCGCTGCGCCCCTGGCAGCCGGCCACCTCCGCCCCGGCCACCCGCACCGAACTCCCCGCCCTCCTGCGCGGCTACCTCCGCCTCGGCGCCTGGGTGTGCGGCGAGCCCGCCCACGACCCGGAGTTCGGGGTCGCCGACATGTACGTGCTGCTGTCGATGCGCCGGGTCAACCCGCGCTATCTGCGGCACTTCCTCTCCCTCGTCCCGGCGTGAGGGACGTGGCGGCCATGAGCACCCACTCCCTCGGTGCCGTGGGTCTGCCCACGGTGACCGCGCCCACGGCCGGGGCGGCCGGCGCACCGGCCGCAGCCGCCCACGCCGCCGAGTCGGCGACCCTCTGGCGGCCCAGCGCGCCCTGCACCCCGCACACGTGCGTGGACGTGACGGGACCGGCCAGGGCCGTACCCCTGGCCGCCCTGCGGCTCGCGGCGGTCCTGTTCCTGCTGGTCGTCGGGTGCCTGGCCATCCCGCTCGGCGGACGCATACCCGCGGAACTCATCCAGCGCTGGTGCCGCTGGGTCGTGCGGGCCTCGGGAGTCCGGGTCCGCATCGACGGCGGTGCCGCGCCCGACGGCGGGCTGCTGCTCGTCGCCAACCACGTCTCCTGGCTGGACATCCCGCTGCTCGCCGCCGTGCGCCCCGCCAGGATGCTCGCCAAGTCGGAGATCCGGCAGTGGCCGGTGGCGGGGTGGCTGACCGCCCGCAGCGGCGCCCTGTTCATCGACCGGGACCGTATCCGCGCCCTGCCCGAGACGGTGGCCCGGATCGCCGAGGCGCTGCGGGGCGGCGAAGCGGTCGCCGTGTTCCCCGAGGGCAGCACCTGGTGCGGCCGCGCCCAGGGCCACTTTCGCCGGGCCGCCTTCCAGGCAGCCCTCGACGCGGGCGTCCCCGTCCAGCCGGTCCGCCTGCACTACCGGACGGCCCAGGGCGCGCCCGGCACGGCGGCCGCCTTCGTCGGCGAGGACTCGCTGCTCACCTCGGTGTGGCGGGTGGTGCGGGCACGCGAGCTGGTCGCCGAGGCGCAGGTGCGGGAGCCGATAGCGCCGGGCAGCGGCACCGACCGCCGTTCCCTGGCCCGGGCGGCCGAAGTGTCCGCGCTGGGCGGCGGGCGGCAGGTCCAGGTCACCGGCCCGCGGCGCACCGTGCCCTTCCCGGTGCCCGGCGCTGTCCGCACGGCGCACAGCGCCGGCGCCGCACAGCCGCCGTCGGTCCTGGCGCGCGAGGCCCTTACGGCATGACCCGGGCGAGATACGGCGCGGTCGCGCTGCCTCTCGTCCGCGCCACCTGAGCGGGCGGACCCGCCGCCACGACGCGTCCGCCCGCCCCGCCGCCGCCCGGCCCCAGGTCGATCACCCAGTCCGCGCCCGCCACGACGGACATGTCGTGCTCGACCACGACGACGGTGTGCCCGGCGTCGACCAGCCCGTGCAACTGGCGCATGAGCACCTCGACGTCGGCCGGGTGGAGCCCGGTCGTCGGCTCGTCGAGGAGGTAGAGGGTGTGGCCGCGACGGCCGCGCTGGAGCTCACTCGCCAGCTTGATGCGCTGGGCCTCACCGCCGGACAGCTCGGTGGCGGGCTGGCCGAGCCGCAGGTAGCCGAGACCGACGTCGAGCAGGGTGCCGAGACTGCGGGCCACGGCCGGAGTGTCCGCGAAGAAGTCCGCGGCCGACTCGACCGTGAGGTCCAGCACCTGCGCGATGTTCCGTCCCCGGTACGCCACTTGGAGCGTCTCGGGGTTGTAGCGCGCCCCGCCGCAGTCCGGGCACGGCGCGTACGTGCTCGGCAGGAACAGCAGCTCGACGCTGACGAACCCCTCACCCTGACAGGTCTCGCAGCGCCCCCCGGCGACATTGAAGGAGAAGCGCCCGACACCGTAACCGCGCTCCCGCGCCTCGTCGGTGGCCGCGAACACCTTGCGCACGACGTCGAACAGGCCGGTGTAGGTGGCGAGGTTGGAGCGCAGGGTGCGGCCGATCGGCTTCTGGTCGACCGACACCAGGCGGCCCACGCCCGCGAGGTCCTCGGTGATCTCGCCGATGAGCGTGGACTTGCCCGAGCCGGAGACACCGGTGACGGCCGTGAACACCCCGAGGGGGAACTCTGCGGTCACCCCGCGCAGATTGTGCCGGGTGACCGGTCCGACCTTCAACTGGCCGTACGGGACGCGGACTTGGCGTACGGTTGCGGGGGCCTCGTCGAACAGGAAACGCGCCGTCGCCGACTCCTCGACCGCCGCCAGCTCGGCCACCGGCCCGCTGTACAGCACCTCCCCGCCGTGCTCACCCGCACGCGGCCCCACGTCGACCAGCCAGTCGGCGCCGCGCACGACGTCGAGGTGATGCTCGACCACGAACACCGTGTTCCCGGCCGCCTTCAGCCGCGCCAGCACCGTCAGCAGCGCCTCCGTGTCCGCCGGGTGCAGTCCCGCGGACGGCTCGTCGAGGACGTACACGACACCGAAGAGCCCGGACCGCAGCTGGGTCGCGAGCCGCAGGCGCTGCAGTTCGCCCGCCGACAGCGTGGGCGTGGCGCGGTCGAGGGCGAGGTAGCCGAGGCCGAGTTCGACGACGGGTGCGATACGGGACTTGAGGTCGCCGGTGAGGACCCGGGCCGTCTCCGACGAGGCTTCGCCGTCCAGCACGCCCGCCAGCTCCGTCAACGGCAGCGCGGCCAGCTCGGCGATCGTCCGGCCGGCGAAGGTCACCGCCAGCGCCTCGGGCCGCAGCCTGCTGCCGCCGCACGCCGGACAGGGCGCGGAGGCGAGGAAGCGTTCCGCCTTCGCCCTGAGGGTGGGGCTCTTGGAGTCGGAGAAGGTCTTCATGACGTACCGCCGGGCGCTCATGTACGTGCCCTGGTACGGCCGTTGGATGCGGTCGGCGTCACGCACCGGGTGGACGGTGACGACCGGCTGCTCGTCGGTGAACAGGATCCACTCGCGCTGCTCGGCGGGCAGCTCGCGCCAGGGCCGGTCGACGTCGTGGCCGAGCGCGTCGAGGATGTCGCGCAGGTTCTTGCCCTGCCAGGCCCCCGGCCACGCGGCGATCGCGCCCTCCCGGACCGACAGCGACGGGTCGGGGACCAGCAACTCCTCGGTCGTACGGTGCACTTGGCCCAGCCCGTGACACTCCGGGCACGCCCCCGCCGCCGTGTTGGGCGAGAAGGCGTCCGAGTCGAGCCGCTCGGCGCCCGGCGGGTGGTCGCCCGCGCGGGAGAACAGCATCCGCAGGGAGTTGGAGAGGTTGGTGACCGTGCCGACGGACGAGCGGGACGTCGGCGCCGAGCGGCGCTGCTGGAGCGACACGGCGGGCGGAAGGCCGCTGATCTCACCGACCTTCGGCGCCCCGACCTGGTGGATCAGCCGGCGTGCGTACGGCGCGACCGACTCGAAGTAGCGGCGCTGTGCCTCCGCGTAGATCGTGCCGAAGGCGAGCGACGACTTCCCGGAACCGGACACGCCGGTGAACACGGTCAGCACGTCCCGCGGAATGTCGACGTCCACGCCCTTGAGGTTGTGCTCACGGGCGCCGCGGACACGGACGTACGGGTCGTGCGGGGAATGCATGGGTACGAGCTCCGGAGGCGCGAGTCGGGTATGGGCAAACCCCGCGATTCTATGCGAACCAGACGCTCGTCCGTTCGAGCCACCTGATGTTCACGAGGCCGTCGGCTCACTCACACCGGGCGCCCATAACGTCTCGCCAGTCTCTCTTCCTACCGAGGAGTATCGTGAGCGTTTCAGCTTTGAGCAGTCTCACCGCCGCACTGCTGATGGTCTCGGGCGCCGCCGCCCCGCAGCCGGTCGCCGTCTCCGCCCGCGTCGAGACGCCTGCCGTGTACGACGACGAGGCGGGCGGCAACGCCGACGCCGACGACCCGGCCGTCTGGGTCGACCCCGACCACCCGGGCCGCAGCATCGTGATCGGCACCCTCAAGGAGGCCGGCCTCGACGTGTACGGCCTCGACGGCAGACGGCTCCAGCACATCGCGGCGCCCGAGGCCCCGAACGACGACGCCGCGCCCGGCCGCTTCAACAACGTCGACGTCGTCCACGGCTTCGAACTGGGTGGCAGGAAGACCGACTTGGCCCTGGTCAGCGACCGCGGCCGGGACCGGATCCGGGCCTACGCGATCGACCCGGCCGCCGTGGCGGCGGGCAGGCCCCCGCTGAAGGACGTGACGGCGGCCGACGCCGCGCCGGTCTTCTCCGCGAGCGAGGCCGAGGTCGACGACCAGCGCACCGCCTACGGGCTGGCCGCCTTCAGCGACGACGACAACGCGTACGTCGCCGTGTCGCGCCGGTCGGAGACCCGGGTACGGCTGCTCCAGCTGGAGGACCGCGACGGCCGCGTCGGCTACAAGACGGAGGACACCCTCGACCTGCCCGCCTCCTTCACCCTGCCGAACGGCACGAGCTGGACGCCGTGCGCCGACCCGGGTGACCACGCACAGGTCGAGGGCATGGTCGTGGACCAGGAGCAGCACGTCCTGTACGCGGCCCAGGAGGACGTCGGGCTGTGGCGGGTCGACCTCGACGACGAGGAGTTCGACCGGCCCGAGCTGATCGACCGGGTACGGGAGTACGGCACCCCGTGGACCTACGACGCCCAGGAAGAGGAGTGCGTCCTCGACACCGCCCACGACCCCGGCTTCGGCGGTGAGCACCTGAGCGCCGACGCCGAGGGCGCCGCGATCTACCACGCCGCCGACGGCAAGGGCTACCTGCTCGCCTCCAGCCAGGGCGACAACACCTTCGCCGTGTACGAGCGCCAGGGCCGCAACGCCTACCTCGGCTCCTTCGCCGTCACCGACGGCGCCGCCACCGACGGGGTGCAGCACTCCGACGGCGCCACCGTGGTCAACGTCCCGCTCGGCCGGTCCTTCCCCAAGGGCCTGCTCGTCACCCACGACGGGGAGGCCACGCCCGTGGACGGCGACCGGGAGGGCACGAACTTCAAGCTGACGGGCTGGGAGTCGGTGGCCACCGCGTTCCCGCAGCGGCTGACGATCGACACCCGGTCGTTCGACCCGCGCGACACGGACTGACCCGTGACCGGCGGCTCGCCCGGATCATGCCCGGACGATCCGGGCGAGCCGCCGGTAGGAGTCCACCAGGGCATCCCGGTCGTACGTACTGGTCGTGACCAGCACCTCCTGCGCGCCCGTCTCCTTCAGCACCGTCTCCAGCTCGTGCGCGACCTGTTCCTCCGTGCCCGCGATGTGTCCGGTGAGGCCGCTCTCGTAGAAGCCGCGCTCTTTGGCGGTCATCGTGAGCGCCTCGACGCGCTCGGCGGGCGGGAGCGGCGGGAAGGTGCCGTGCGTGCGCGAGTGGGCCATCGACCAGGCCTCCGGGACCAGCAGACGCCGGGCTTCCTCGGGCGTGGCGGCCACCGCGACCGTGCCGGAGATCACGACGTACGGCTCGCTCGCCCAGGGGGAGGGGCGGAAGTGGTCGCGGTAGTGGTCGATGCCGCTCCGCATCCTGGCCCGGTCGCGGAAGTCACCGATGACCATCGGCAGGCCCGCGCGGGCCGCGATGTCCGCGCCCTCGCCCATGGCCAGCACGAACGGCGGCACGGTCAGGCCCTCGGCGGGCCGCGCGTGCACCCCCGTGGGCGAGGCGCCGAGGAACCAGCCGAGCAGCTCCTGGATCTGCGCCGCGAAGTCCTCCGCGTCCCCCTTGTCCCGCCCGAGCGCCCTGCGCACCCCGTCCGTGAAGCCGACGGACCGCCCCAGCCCCATGTCGATACGGCCCGGGAAGAGGGACTCCAGGACGCCGAACTGCTCGGCCACGACCAGCGGTCGGTGGTTGGGCAGCATCACCCCGCCGGTCCCGACCCGGATGGTGCGGGTCGCGGACGCGACGGCGGCGGCCAGCACGGTCGGCGCCGAGCCGGCGACACCGGGTACGCCGTGGTGTTCCGAGACCCAGATGCGGTGGTAGCCGAGCGCCTCGATCTCCTGCGCCAGCCGTACGGTGTCGCGCAGCGCCTCTCCGTTCGGGTGGCCCTCGCGGGTGCGGGAGCGGTCGAGGACGGAGAAGCGGGTCGCGGCGATCACGGAACTCATACCGGGTTCAACACCTGGGAGCCCGCCGGATTCCTCACGGTGCGATGTTGTGGTTGAGGCGGAACAGGTTTCCCGGGTCGTAGCGCCGTTTCAGGTCCCTGAGACGGGCGTAGTTCGCGCGGTAGTTGGCCTGGACGCGGTTCTGGTCGTCGTGGTCGATGAAGTTGACGTAGCCGCCCCCCATGGAGTGCGGTTCGAGTGCCTGGTGGAAGCCGCGCACCCAGTCCTTCTGGGCCTCGCAGTCCGCACGGGTCGTGAGGGTCCCGCTGAGTGCGAACGAGTAGTCGGCGTCCCGGTAGGAGAAGGCGGTCTCCTCCGGACCCACGCGGTGGCAGGCGCCGTCGAGGGGGATGCCGACCGTGACGCTCTGGATGGACGGGGTGGCGGCGCCGTACTCGACGCAGGCCTCGATGGCACCGTCGGACAGGCCCTGGGTGAACGTGCCCTTCCAGTAGTGGTAGAGCCCCGGTGGCACCAGGTCGTCGAAGAGGGTGTTGATCACCGGGTAGGGGATGCGCTCCAGATACTGACCCAGCACCGGCCCGACCGCGGCGAGGCGGCCCCGGATCCGGTCGTCCTCGTCCTGCGACCCGGTCCAGCAGGCGATCACGCCGCACAGCGGCCGTCCGTGCCAGCGCTCGGGCAGGAACGGCACCGGGGGCCCGAGCCCGACGACGAGCAGCGCGCCGAGGTCGTCGTCCGCCTCGCCGACCATGTCCCGATAGCGGCGGATCACGTCGCTGTCGAGCGGGAAGAACGTCGGTCCGCCGAGGATGTCGGCGACCGGGTGCAGCCGGAACGCGAACGACGTCACGACCCCGAAATTGCCACCGCCCCCGCGCACGGCCCACAACAGGTCGCTGTTGTGCTCGGCGGTGCAGGTCACGAAGTGTCCGTCGGCCGTCACCAGGTCCACCGAGGCCAGGTTGTCGCAGGCCAGACCGCAGCGCCGGACCAGGTACCCCATGCCGCCGCCCGTCGTCAGGCCGCCGACGCCTGTCGTGGAGACCATTCCGCCCGTGGTGGCCAGCCCGAAGGCGTACGTGGCGTGGTTGACGTCCGCCCAGGTGCAGCCGCCCTCCACCCAGGCTGTCCGCGTCTCGGGGTCGACGCGGATACCGCGCATCAGGCCGAGGTCGAGGACGACACCGCCGTCGCAGGTCCCGTAGCCGGGGACGCTGTGGCTGCCGCCGCGCACGGCGAGCGCCAGGCCCTGGTCGCGGGCGAAGTCCACCGTCGCGATGACGTCGCCCGCGTCGACCGCCCGCACGATGATCGCGGGCCGCCTGTCGTGCATCGCGTTGTAGACCTTGCGGGCCTCGTCGTAACCCGGATCGCCGGGCTCGACGATCTCACCGCGTACGGCCCCGCGCAGCCGCTCCAGCAGCTGGTGGTCGAAGGTCGGCGTGTAGGTGGTCATGATCGCCACCTGCCTTCCGCTCCTGAGGTAGGGGTCTGCGCCGGAGCTCTCGCGCGCTGCGAGCAGCACCGCCCCCTCACCAGAATAGGCAGGCCGGGCGCCGCGGGACTCAGTGCACGGAGACGTCCGACGGCGCCGCGTGCTCGTGCTCGCAGACGTCGTCGATGCCGTAGGTGTCCCAGGCGGGGAACGGGTCGGCGGCCGGGAGGCTCTCGCCGTCCCTCAGGAGGCACTCGGTCAGGGCGGACCGGAGCGCATCCGCCCGCAGATGCGTGCCGATGAAGACCAGCTCCTGCGCGTACGGCGCGTCGGTGTCCAGGGCGGCGCTGGGCTCGAAGCGGGCGACGGCACCGGCCTGCGACCACAGCCCCGTCACCCGCGGCCGACTGGCGAGGGTGAAGAACCCCTTGGAACGCAGCACCTTCCCGTACGCGCCGCTGTCGAGCTCCTGCGTGACGAAGGTCCACAACCGGCCCGGGTGGAAAGGAAGTTCGGAGCGGAACACCGTCGAGGAGATCCCGTACTCCTCGGTCTCGGGGACGTGGTCGCCGTTGAGTTCCCGCACCCAGCCCGGGGCCTGCTGGGCGCGTTCCAGGTCGAACAGCCGGGTGCCGAGCACCTCTTGGAGCGCCACCTGCCCCTGTACGGTGTCGACGATCCGGGCGGCGGGGTTGAGCCGGGCCAGCGCCGCCCGCAGCCGGTCCGCCGTCATGTCGTCCACGAGGTCGAGCTTGTTCAGGACGATGACGTCCGCGAACTCGACCTGGTCGATGAGGAGATCGCTGACGGTGCGCTCGTCGTCCTCGTACTGGTCGAGGCCGCGCTCGGCGAGTTCGTCGCCGCTGTCCAGCTCGGTCAGGAAGCCGGCGGCGTCGACGACCGTGACCATGGTGTCCAGCAGGGCGAGGTCGCCGAGGGTGGCTCCGTCGTCGCGCGCGAAGGCGAACGTGGCCGCGACCGGCATGGGTTCGGAGATGCCGGACGACTCGATGAGGAGATGGTCGAAGCGGCCCTCGCGGGCGAGCCGGTCGACCTCCGTCAGGAGGTCGTCGCGCAGGGTGCAGCAGATGCAGCCGTTGGTCATCTCGACCAGGCGCTCCTCGGTCCGCGACAGCGCGGCCTCGCCGCCGCGCACCAGCGCCGCGTCGATGTTGATCTCGCTCATGTCGTTGACGATGACCGCGACGCGCAGTCCCTCGCGGTTGGCGAGGACGTGGTTGAGCAGGGTCGTCTTGCCCGCCCCGAGGAAACCGGACAGGACGGTGACGGGCAGACGGCTCTCGTACGGCATTCCCGTCAGCCCTCGGGGCGCAGCAGCCCGCGCTCGTACGCCTTGACCAGGTGCTGCGGCACGAGGTGGCTGACGCCGTCGACGGTGACGGGCACGAGCTGCGGCGTGCTCGCCTTCCACTGGGCGCGGCGGTGGCGGGTGTTGCTGCGGGACATCTTCCGCTTGGGGACAGCCATGACGGACCTCCTCGGTGGGTGAACACCGAGGACGCTACATGAAAATGGATCCCATTAACAATTGCCGGGGCCGGGTGGTCCGGCCGGCGGTCAACGGCGTGACCGCACCCGCGCGTCCCGGGGCGGCCGGATGAACTGCAGCTCCAGCGTGACCGGCGGGTCGGCCAGGCCCGGTCCGCCCGCGGCCGCCCACCGCACGATCTCCTCCGTGCCCTCGTCGTCCATCGCGAAGCCCACCCAGGTGGCCCGGCCGCCGGCCCGGCGCCCCGCGGCCGACGGCTGGACGACGATCACGTTGGCCTGGTCGCAGGGGCCCAGGCAGTCGGTCGTACGGACCTGGAAACCGTGCTCGGCCCCGGCCGCGCGCAGCCGCTCCACCTGCCCGGCGTGATCCGTGCCGGGGTGCTTGCGCGGATTGCCGCAGCAGCAGCCCCGGCAGACGACGAGGGTGCAGGGGCGCTCGCGGGCGGCGCCGATCAGGAACGTATGAGTGGGCATGACAGAAGCATCCCCTACTCCTTGGCGCCCACCAGCATCCGCACCTCGAACTCCTCGTAGGCGGCGTCCTCCTGCGGCTCCTGGCGGTTGCTCAGCACGGTGCCGAGCCAGCCGAGGAAGAAGCCCGCCGGGATGGAGACGATGCCGGGGTTCTGCAGCGGGAACCAGGCGAAGTCGGACTCCGGGTAGAACGAGCCCGGCGCGGAGGAGACGACGGGGGAGAACAGGACCAGCAGGACCGAGCAGACCAGTCCGCCCCAGAGGCTGAGCAGCGCCCCCTCGCCCGTGAAGCGGCGCCAGAAGAGGGTGTACACGATCGTCGGCAGGATCGCGGACGCCGCGATGGCGAAGGCGAGGAAGGCCAGCGTCGCGGTGTTGGCGCCCCAGGAGATCAGCGCGAGCATCATGGCGAGGACGCCGATGACGGCGGCGGACAGCCGGGCCACCATCAGCTCCTCGGTCTCGCTCGCGCGACCCTTGCGGATCACCTCGCCGTACAGGTCGTGGGCGAGCGACGAGGCGGCGGCCAGGGTGAGGCCGGCCGCGACGGCGAGCAGCGTGACGAAGGCGAGGCAGGACAGCAGGGCGGTGAGGATGCCGCCGCCGAGGGCGTTGGCGAGGAGCAGGACCGCGGAGTCGCCCTTGTGGTCCGTCTCCGAGATGGTCTCGCGGCCGACGATCGCGGTGGCGCCGAGGCCCAGGATGCCGGCGGCCAGGCAGACCAGGCCGACCAGGCCCACCGCCCACACCAGGGAGGAGCGCAGTACGTCGACCTTGCGCGGGGCGAGCAGGCGCATCAGGACGTGCGGGAGCGCGGCGAGGCCGAGGACGATGGCCAGTTCCAGGCTGAAGAAGTCGATCTTGCTGGTGGTGCTGACGCCGTAGCGCAGTCCGGGTTCGAGGAACTGTGTGCCGGTGCCGCTGTGGTTCGCGGCCGCGGACAGCAGGGCGCCAGGGTTCCAGTCGTAGTGGTGGAGCACCATGACCGCGGTGACCGTCACGCCGGCCACCAGCATCACGGCCTTGATGATCTGGATGACCGTGGCGCCGGGCGCGCCGCCGATCGCGGCGTACACGATGACGATGGTGCCGATCACGATCACGCACAGGGTGCGGGTCGCGGCGCTGGGTTCGCCGGTGAACTGGGTCAACAGGGCCATGCTGCCGACGAGTTGGGCCACCAGATACAGCGTGGTGATGGCGAGGGTGCACACGGCGAGGGCGAGCCGCGCCGGGCGCTGGAGCCGGGTCAGGCGCAGTGCGAGTGTGTCGCCCAGGGTGAACCTGCCGGTCCGGCGCAGGGGTTCGGCGATGAGCAGCAGCACCATCATCCAGGCGACGACGGTGCCGCCGAGGTACAGCAGTCCGTCGTACCCGGTGAGGGCGACCAGGCCGGTACTGCCCAACAGCGTCGCGGCCGACAGGTAGTCGCCGCACATGGCGAGGCCGTTGCGCAGCGGGGACATGGTGCGGTTGCCGAGGTAGAACTCGCTGAGCTCGTCGCGCTGAGGAGCCGTCAGCAGCGCCATGAACAGCGTGACCACGACCACCGACAGGAACAGCACGAACGTCAGGTTCAGGCTGAACCGGTCGACGATGCCTGCGGACATGGTCACCACGTGCGGTACCCCCTGGAGCCGGGCTGGACGGTCTGCTGGCTCTCGCCGCGGTGCGCGGTGGAGCGGAGTGAGTTGGCCTCGTGCTGGTCCAGCCGCGAGCCCAGGCCGCGGGCGAGCGGGTCCACCCGGGTGCGCATGTGCCGGACATAGCACCAGGCCGTCACGCCCATCACGACGAACTGCCCGAGCCCCAGGGCGAGACCGAGCGTGAGGTGACCGAGCAGACGCTGGTTCATCAGACCCGGGACGGAATGCGACAGCAGGACGTAGAGCAGGAATCCGCCGACCGACAGGAGCGTCGCGCGGACTCCGAACCTGCGCTGGGCACGGCGCAGTGAGTGAAATTCGGGATCTTCGGATATGCGCTGGGACGGCGCGGGTCCCGCGGGTTCATTGCTCGGGGAACTGTATGTGAAAGAATTGTCGTGCCAAGGTGAAAACTCGGGCACAGGCGCACCTTCTTTGCTGCGGCATGCCGGACATACGGGGGGCGCGGGATTTGTGACGGGGAGTGGGTGAGCGGCGGCGAGTCCGGAAGCCGGAGTATGGCAGCGGGCTCTTTGAAGAATCAACCGCCGAGATGAATTGCCCTACTGTGGTGGCGCATTCACGCCCCTCGTGATCATTTCGTTGCCTTGCATGGCCTGCGAAAAGGGCCTTCCGGGAAATAGTCCGGACCATTTGTTTCGGCCGGACTGTCTCAAACACGACCCGTGCGAGACAGTCCGGCCGAGCCGTTCAGAACCGGGCGCCGACAGCGGTGCCGCTCCGCGGCACGAGGAAGCTCGGCGCCGACGGCAGCGAACCGTCGGCGGAGCGCGGGCCGGTGATCGCGGTCGGGTCGGTGCTGAGCACCGAGGAGGCGTTCCAAGTGCCGCCCAGGTTCCATGAGTTGCCGCTGGCGGTCGTCCCCGTGCCGACGGCCGCCGCGCGTGCGTCGGCGACGGACAGGTTGGCGGTCAGGGTGGCGGTGCCGCCCGAGACATCGGCGTCGAAGCCGGTGCCGGCGTTGGCCCACGTCGTGTTGCGGGTCATGGTCAGGGCGCCGGGATTGCCGTTGTCCGTGACGCCGTGCGCCGCGTTCCTGAACGCGACGGAGTTGCGCAGGGCGTGACCGACTGCCGGGGCCGGGCTGCCGCCGCCCATCTTGAAGCCGTTGCCGTCGCCCGAGAAGTCCGGGAAGTTCCAGCGGTTGTAGCCGTTGCCGTACGCGATCGTGTTCTCGATGTGAATCGGCGAGGCGAACTTCCAGGCGTCGAACCCGTCGTCGACGTTGTTCCACAACCGGGCGCCGCGCACCACGTTCCCGGTTCCGCTGCCCTCCTTGATGGCCAGGCCGTCGGCGCTCTCCCCGTTCTTGCGCGGGTCGCGGTTGCCGTAACTGTCCAGATTCAGGATCCGGTTGTTGCTGGAGGATCCCTGGAGCTGGAAGCCGGACTCGTAGTTGTCGTGCGTGACCAGCCGGGAGAAGACGTTGTTGTTGCAGCCGTCGCAGTAGAGGCCGTACGGGCCGTTTACCAGCTCCAGACCGGAGACCCGCCAGTGCGAGGCCTCCATGTGGATCGCCCCGCGTTCGGCCCGGGGGATGCTGCCGCCCACCGGCGTGTGACTGGCGGGCAGTTGCTCGCCGTCGACGACCACGCGCTCGCCCTGGTAGGGGCCGAGGCTGATCGGCTGGGTGGCGGTGCCCGAGGTGGTGACGGTGATGTTGTCGGTGAGGGTGTAGGTGCCGCCGCGTACGGTGATGACGTCGCCGGGCCGCGCCAGGTCCACGGCCCGCTGGATCGTCCGCAGCGGCTGGGCCAGGGTGCCCGGCGCCGAGTCGCTCCCCTCGGTCGCCACCACGAGTGTCGTCGCGCCGGACGCCTCGCTCGCCGGGCCCAGTACCGTCAGCACGGCCGCGCCCACCGCCGCCGCCGTCCAGATCGCCGTACCGCGCATGCCGCTCACCGTGTTGCGCATGGGGCCTCCCGCCTCCGCCTGCGTACCGTGTCGCAGAGCAGTGGCCGCCCGGGGCGCGGAGGTTGCCGGGGTGCGCGGGACGCGCGGCAGGCACGCTCGCCGCGTTGCAGAACCGCCCACGTGGGGCCCGCCCTCCGGGCGGACGGCGGGAATTTGGCGACAGGACCTAGGGTGAGCGCTGTGACCGACAGCAGCGAACGCCCGCTCGCCGTGTTCGACCTGGACAACACCCTCGCCGACACGGCACATCGTCAGCACTTCCTGGAGCGCCGACCGCGTGACTGGGACGCCTTCTTCGCGGCCGCCCCGCAGGACCCGCCCCTAGCGGAGGGCATCGCGCTGGTGCTGGAGAGCGCCGAGGAATGCGAGGTCCGCTATCTGACCGGACGGCCCGAGCGCTGCCGGCGGGACACGCTGGACTGGCTCGCGGCGCACGGGCTGCCCGAGGGACGCGTGTACATGCGCCGCAACGAGGACCGCAGGCCCGCCCGGCGCACCAAACTCGAGATCCTGCGCCGCCTCGCCCGCACCCACGAGATCCGGGTACTGGTGGACGACGACGAGTTGGTCTGCGAGGACGCCGAACGGGCCGGTTTCACCGTCGTAAGGGCGCGCTGGACCGCCCCCTCCGCCGCACTGAAGGTGGCGCAGGAGCGGGAGGGGCGGACCTGAGGACCGGGTACCGTCGGCGCATCCCGTCTGCCCGGCGGCGCCCGGCACGCACCGCTACTCGGCTTCCTCCAGGCGGAAGCCGACCTTCATGGTCACCTGCCAGTGCGCGATCTGCCCGTTGTCGAGCTGGCCGCGCACCTCGGTCACCTCGAACCAGTCCAGGTTGCGCAGGGTCTGCGAGGCGCGCTCGATACCGTTGCGGATGGCCTGGTCCACGCCCTCGGGCGAGGTGCCGACGATGTCCGTGACCCGGTAGGTGTGATTCGACATGCGGGTGCTCCTCTCACACACGTCACTCCACGGTGCCCCAAGGCGGGACATCGCGCGAGCCGTCCGTCACCGCGCCACGCTCAGCGACAGCGCGAACCGGCCCTGACCGTCCGTCCACCAGTGCGCCAGCTCCAGCCCGGCCGCCGACAGTTCCGCGCGGACACCGTCCCGCCGGAACTTCGCCGACACCTCGGTGCGCATCTCCTCGCCCGCCGCGAAGTCGACGGCGAGATCGAGCGCGGGCACCTTCACGGTCTGCGCCGAGCGGGAGCGCAGCCGCATCTCGATCCACTCGTTCTCCGCGTCCCAGAGCGCCACGTGGTCGAAGGCGCCGGGATCGAAGTCGGCGCCCAACTCGCGGTCGATCACCGTCAGCACGTTCTTGTTGAAGGCGGCCGTCACCCCGGCCGCGTCGTCGTACGCCTCGACCAGGACCTGCTCGTCCTTGACCAGATCCGTGCCGAGCAGCAGCGCGTCACCGGGGGAGAGCAGGGCGCGGACGGAGGCGAGGAACGCGGCCCGCTCGGCCGGCAGCAGGTTGCCGATCGTGCCGCCGAGGAACGCCACCAACCGCGGGCCCGGCGTGTCCGGCAGGGCCAGCCCGCCGGTGAAGTCGGCGATCAGCGCGTGCACGTCCAGCCCGGGCCGCTCCTCGATGAGCGCGTGCCCGGCCTGGGTGAGCGCGCTGTCGCTGACGTCCACGGGGACGTAGGTGTGCAGCGCGGTGAGCGCGTCGATGATGTACCGCGTCTTCTCCGAGGAGCCGGAGCCCAGTTCGACCAGGGTGCGGGCGCCGGTGACCGCGGCGATCTCCCCGGCCCGGCCGACGAGGATCTCGCGCTCGGCGCGCGTCGGGTAGTACTCGGGCAACTCGGTGATCCGCTCGAAGAGTTCGCTGCCCCGCGCGTCGTAGAACCACTTCGGCGGCAGCGTCTTGGGCGTGCTGGTCAGGCCCTTCAGGACGTCGGCGCGCAGTGCGGCGTCGGTGGCGTCCTCGGGCAGGGTGCGGGTGAGAAGGAACGGACTCACGTGCTGGGCTCCTTCGGTCGTGCCGGTGCCAGGGCGTCGCTCGGGTCTTTCAGCGGGGTGAGCAGCACATCGGTGCCGCTGGCCGCGAGGAGGGTGCGGTCGGGGACCTCCTGCCAGTGCGGATCGTCGTCGTAGGGCTCGGAGGCCACGACGGTGCCGCCGCCGGTTCTGGGCAGATACCAGAGGGTGTCGCCCCAGGCGGTCGCGGTGATCGTCTCGCCGTTGGTGAGCAGCAGGTTCAGCCGGGAGCCGGGGGCCGCCTCGGCGACCTCGAGGACGGTGTCCGCCAGCGCCTGCCCCTGCTCGTCGCCGCCGCGCAGCCGGGCCAGGACCAGCGCCCACACGAGCGCCGAGTCGTTGCGGGCCTCCATCGACAGCAGGTCCACCGCGGGCAGGCTCGAAACGAGCGGTGCCAGCGAACCCGGCCAGCCCTTCACGGCGCCGTTGTGGCTGAACAGCCAGGGGCCCGCCGCGAACGGCGCCGCCGCGGCCTCCGCGTCCGCGCCCGCCAGCGTCGCGTCCCGTACGGCGGCCAGCAGCGCGGTGGACCGCACGACCCGGGCCAGATCGGCGAAGGACAGGTCCGCCCAGATGGGTCCGGCCCGGCGGTAGCGCGCTGGTACGGGATCTCCCTCGGCGTACCAACCGACCCCGAAACCATCGGCGTTCACCGTCCCGTACCGCTGCCGCCGAGGCGCCCACGACTGGCGGTACAGGCCGTGCGCGGGCTCCACGAGGAGCCTGCCGAGCGGCTCCTCGGGGCCCAGATAGGCCAGATGACGGCACATCAGACGCCCCCCGCGGAGCGGGCCGTACGGAACCCGGAGAAGATCTGCCGCCGGATCGGATAGTCCCAGTTGCGGAAGGTGCCCCGGCAGGCCACCGCGTCCACGGCGAACGAACCGCCGCGCAGCACCTTGTACTCGGGCCCGAAGAACACCTCCGAGTACTCCTTGTACGGGAACGCCCGGAAACCCGGGTACGGCGCGAAGTCGCTCGCCGTCCACTCCCACACGTCACCGATCAACTGCCGTACGCCGAGCGGCGATTCCCCCTCCGGGTAGCTGCCGGCCGGGGCCGGGCGCAGGTGCCGCTGGCCGAGGTTGGCGTGCTCCGGTGCCGGGTCGGCGTCGCCCCACGGGTACCGCGTCGAGCGGTCACCGGCCGGGTCGTGCCGGGCGGCCTTCTCCCACTCGGCCTCGGTGGGCAGCCGGCGCCCGGCCCAGCGGGCGTAGGCGTCGGCCTCGTACCAGCACACATGCAGCACCGGCTCATCGGGCGGGACGACCTCGGTGACGCCGAAGCGGCGCCGCAGCCACTGCTTGCCGTCCCGGCGCCAGAACAGCGGGGCGTCGATGGAGTGCTGCCGGATGTGCGCCCAGCCCTCCGGCGCCCACCAGCGTTCGGTGTCGTAGCCGCCGTCCTCGATGAACGCCTGGTACGCGGCGTTCGTGACCGGCGTCGTGTCGAGGTAGTAGGGCGCCACCTCGCGCCGGTGCGCCGGGCGTTCGTTGTCCAGAGCCCACGGCTCGGTCGACGTGCCCATGGTGAACGGACCGCCGGGGACCAGGACTTCGGACGGTCCGGTGAACAGCGGCGCCGGGTCCGGGTCGGGGGCCGTCAGGGCCTGCGGGCCCTTGCGGAGCTGATGGGTGATCAGCATCGTCTCGTCGTGCTGCTGCTCGTGCTGCGCGATCATCCCGAAGGCGAAGCCCGCCTCGGTCAGCCGCGTCCCGTGGAAGGCCGTGCTCTCCAGCAGGTCCAGCACCCGGCCGCGCACCTCGGACGCGTAGTGCCGGGCCTCGGTCGGTGGCAGCAGCGGCAGCGAGGGGCGTTCGGCGCGAGGGTGCTCGAAGGCGTCGTAGAGGCCGTCGATCTCGGGCCGCATCGCCTCCCGCCCGGCGACCGCCCGCAGCAGCCACTGCTCCTCCTGGTTGCCGATGTGCGCGAGGTCCCACACCAGCGGGGACATCAGCGGCGAGTGCTGGGCGGTGAGGTCGGGGTCGTCGACACAGGAGGTCAGCAGGGTCGTACGGGCACGGGCGGTGGTCAGGGTGGTGAGCGCCCGCTCGCGCAGCGCGTCCGCGTCGAGGGCGGGGTCGGTCATGTGCGGATGTCCTTCCCGTGCAGGGTGCGTTCCGTGCCGTACAACTCGTCCAGCAGGTCGTCGGCGGGGCAGCGCCCCTTGAGCACATAGCGGTCCCGGTACGCCGCCACGGCGTCCATGACCTCGGCGGTGGCCCCGAGCCGGGGCAGGGCCTCCAGCGCCGCCGCGAAGCAGGCTACGGCCACCTCCTGAAGCTCGGGGTCGGCGAGTCCCGAGCGGGCCGCGTCGATCCACAGCGGATTGTGCGGCGCGGGCAGCGACAGGGAGCGCTCTGCCAGGGGCTTCACGGCGCGGTAGGCGGTCTCGGCGGCCTCGGGGTCGTCGAAGAGCGCGGTGGTCACGGCGAGCGGCACGATCCAGCCGTCCTCGCCGGGCTGCGCGTCGATCATGCGCAGCTCCAAATGGCCACGTGGTCTGACCGGCGGGAACAGCGTCGTGAGGTGGTAGTCGAGGTCCTCGTGGACCGGTGGCCTGGGCGCCCCGGATCTGGTCCACTCGCGGAAGGTCAGCCCCTCCGGGACATGCCAGGGTCCGCCGTCCTGCCGTACGCACATCACCGGCGCGTCCAGCACGTGCCGCGCCCAGGCTGCCCGGGGATCGCCGTCCAGCGGGGGTGCGCCCGCGCGGCCCGCGCCGATCTCCATCCACAGCAGCTGCCGGGTGGAGAGCCAGCCGGTCGGCTCGCGCCCGGCCAGCGGGGAGTTGGCGAAGGCGGCGACCAGGACCGCGCCCAGCTGGTGCGCCAGCCACCAGCGTCGCCCGTGCCCGAGCGGACCGGGCTCCTCGTATCCGGCGTCCAGGCACACCTGCACGGAGGCCGAGGTGCACATCATGGCGCGGCCGGCCGGGCCCGTGCGGTCCAGACAGGCCTCCATGGCGTCGTAGCGCGGCTCGCGCAGGAACCGGCGGGGCGAGCGCCAGGGGTCGTTGCCGATGCCGTGGAGACCGAGACCGTGTTCGCGCAGTACCGCGCGGGCGGCGTCGAGGTCGGCGGAGACGGTACCGATGCACTCCATCAGGGAGGCGGCGGGCGGCGAGCTCAGCTCCAGCTGGCCGCCGGGCTCGACGGTGAGCGCCGACCTCAGGGGCACGGTCCGCAGTGCGGCGTAGGCCGCTTCGAGTCGTTCGGGTGATACGGGGAGCCGCGGACTGCGCAGCTCATGGACGAGCCATTCCACTTCGACCCCGAGGGTGCGGGGCGGGCCGGTCTTGAAGCAGATGCCCCTGACCAGGGCCTCCACCTCGGCTTCGGTGACTGCGGTGCGAGGCTGCTCCTTACAGTCACTCACCGAATCTGACATGTCGGGATCCTCCTGAGAGTCCACGATGCCGCCCGGCCCGGATCTTGTGGGCGGGCCGGCACACTCGTCCCACCCAAGACGCTCGCGTCGCATCGCACAAGGGTGCGTACCGGCACGTTCCGGGTCGGTAACCTCCGCTCTCCGGGCGTTTCCAGGGGCTTTCCCGGTCGTTCGCGCACGTCCGCGGAGCGGGAAACTCCGTTGCACCGCATCACCAGCATCGCCCAGGATCGGTGCATGAGCACGACGGGGGAGATCGCGCGGAGCGCGGTCATGGCGCGCACGGGGGTGGCGCCATGAGCGCGCGTCTGCGCGGCATCGCACAGCAGACGGAACAGATCGTCGCGGCGGGGGCGTACCGCACGTCCGACGGGCGCGAGGTGTCGATCGCGGCGGCCGTCGAGGCCGCCCGGGACGGCACGCGGATGTACGGGCCGGACCCGGTGCCGGTGCCGCGGACACCCGAGGCCGAGACGTTCTTCGAGGTCACCGGTGAGAGCAGCCTGGAGGCCGCCCGCCGGCTCGGCGGCGAGCCGGCCGTGCTGAACTTCGCCTCGGCCCGCAACCCCGGCGGCGGCTATCTGAACGGCGCCCAGGCCCAGGAGGAGGCCCTGTGCCGAGCCTCGGCGCTGCACACCTGCCTGCTCCAGGCCCGCGCGTTCTACGACCACCACCGAGCCCACCGCGACCCCTTCTACACGGACCGCGTCATCCACTCAGCCGGCGTGCCCGTCTTCCGCGACGACCGCGGCCGTCTGCTGGACGAGCCGTACCCGGTCGGCTTCCTGACCGCCGCCGCGCCGAACGCGGGCGTCGTCCGGCGTACGGCCCCGCAGCGCACGGCCGAGCTGCCGCAGGCGCTGGCCGTACGGGCCGAACGCGTGCTGGAGACGGCCGCGGCGCACGGGTACCGGCGGCTGGTGCTGGGCGCGTGGGGCTGCGGGGTGTTCCAGAACGACCCGGCGCAGGTGGCAGGCGCGTTCCGGGGGCTGCTCGCGCCCGGCGGGCGGCTCGCCGGGGCCTTCGAGCACGTGGTGTTCGGCATCCTGGACCGCACGCCCCAGAGCCAGGTGCGAGCCGCGTTCGCCCGGGCGTTCCCGGAGCGTCAGGTCCAGCCGTAGCGTTCGTGCAGCCGGTGCCTGACCAGGTTGAACCGCCCCCGGTCCAGCGCGCACGCCTCCCGGCGCATGCCCTGCTCGTGCAGCCGGAGGATGCGGTCCACGTCCACCCAGGAGTCGCGGCCCGTCCGGTCCCACGGCCCGCTGCCGATGGCGACCCACTCACGGTCCCCATCGTGCCGCTTGCTCGACAACTGCACGGCGAGGAAGGTGCCGGCGGCCTCCCGGGCGACCACCAGCACGGGGCGGTCCTTGCCCCGCCCGTCGTTCTCCTCGAAGGGGACCCAGGTCCAGACGATCTCCCCGGGGTCGGGGTCGCCGTCGTGCGCGGGGGAGTACTCGGTGCGCACCTTGCCGACCCGGCGGGGGTCGGCTTCGGAGGTGGCGGACGGACCGAACCGGCCCGGGACGTTCTCGTCGGTGGAGATGCTCACGGGGGCACCCTAGAGGCTGCCCCCGCGCGCGAACCCGCCGGGTCACTTCTCGTCCGCCGGCGCCTTCTGGTTCCGGCCGAGCCCGTCGAGCAGGGCATGTGCCGGGGGGAAGTCCCGCCCGACACCCGCCCGTTCCGGTCCATCGCGACGGACGGCGACAACCGGACGCCGACAACCGGACGGCGACGCCCCTCGGCGTACGCCCCGTCAGACGACCGCGACGGTCTCTTCCTCGCCCTGCTGCGGCGGCCACAGCTCGTGCCAGCGCAGCTCCGCCTCCAACTGCGCGGCCAGCGAGATCAGCAGGGGCTCACTGTTCGCCGGTCCCAGCAACTGGGCGCCGACGGGCAGCCCGTCGACGAATCCGGCCGGGACGTTGATGCCCGGCCAGCCCAGCACGTTCCACGGCCAGGCGTAGGGGCAGGCCGCGATCATCGCGCGGTCGGTGGCGAAGCCGCCGAGTTCGAGCATCGCCCCGATCCGGGGCGGGGGAGCGGCCGTGGTGGGGGCCAGGATCACGTCGTACGACTCGTAGAACGCGCCGATACGACGGTGCAGCAGCGCTTCGGCCCGCCGGGCCGCCCGCAGTGGAACCCCGCCGAGCAGCCGGCCCAGCCGGGCGGCGTCCCGGGTGCGCGGGTCGAGCAGCGCGGGGAAGGGCGTCGCGCTCACCCACTCCGCGATGCCGACCGTCGCGCGGGGGACGAAGGTCAGCCCGATCTGGCCGTACGGCGGATCCGCCTCCTCGACGAGGTGCCCCAACCCGCCCAGTTTCTTGGCGAGTTGGACGACCCTGGCCCGCACCTCGGGTTGCAGCCGGGCGGGCACGGCGGTGAACGGCGGCTTGAGGGAGAGTGCGATGCGCAGCCGGCCGGGGTCGCGGCCCACCGCCTCGGAGGCGTTGATCGCCGGAGGCCGGTGCGGGTCGAGGTCGTGGTTGCCGGCGGCCGCGTCCAGCAGCAGGGCCGCGTCGGCCACCGTACGGGCGAGGGTGCCATTGACGGTGATGCCCTGGAACGACTCGCCGCGCGGCCAGGTGGAGATGCGGCCGCGCTGCGGCTTGATGCCGATCAGATGGGTCCAGGAGGCGGGGATCCGCACCGAGCCGGCGCCGTCCGAGCCGAGCGCGGCGGGCACCAGACCGGCGGCGACGGCGGCCGCGGATCCGCCGGACGAGCCGCCCGGCGTGTGGTCCGGGTGCCACGGATTGCGGGTCGCGCCGAAGGCGGGCCCCTCGGTGAACGGCCACTGCCCCAGCTCGCAGGTGTTGGTCTTGCCGACGATCACGGCACCGGCCGCGCGCAGCCGCCGCACCGCCTCGCCGTCTTCGGTGACCGGCGGGAACTCCCCGCTGCAGCCGAACGCGGTCGGCTCGCCCGCCACGTCCATGTCGTCCTTCACCGCGACCGGCACGCCGAGCAGCGGTCGGCGCGCTCCGGCGGCGAGCTCCTCGTCCGCGGCCTCCGCCTCGGCGAGCGCGGCCTCGGCCCGGACCACCCGGAACGCGTTGACGGACCCCTGGGTCGCCTCGATCCGCGCCAGCGCCTGAACGACGAGCGCCCGCGAGGTCACCTCCCCGTCGGCCAACGCGCGGACGGACTCGGCGAGACCTACGGCACGGTCGGGTGTCATACGGGCACCTCCGGGACGACGTTGTCTACCGAACGGTAACCTCCAGCGGGTCGGAGGCGGAACGTTTACGCCCGGTGCGGCTCCCAGGTTCACCACAGGTTTCTCCCAGGTCCCCCCTCCCGCTGCGCAAACCATTGACGCGCCCGCACCTCCCCCCTACCTTCTGATCGAATTTCCGAACTGCGTTCGTGATATCGAACCGTGTTGAGGGAGAGCCACCCGTGAACAGACGTCCCCACACCCCGTCCCGCCGCAGCGTGCTGCGCGCGATGGCCGCCCTGCCCGCCTCCGCGTTGATCCTGGGCGAGGCCCCCGGCCTGCTCGGCACGGCACTGGCGGCCGCACCGCCCAGCGGCTCGGCCACCCGCTACACCATCGTGCCGTTCCTGAACAGCAACGACGGGACCGTGAACGTCTATCAGTCGGACGACGCCACCGACTTCCGGCTGGCCAAGGCCTCCGCCTACACGCCGCCCAGCAACCGCATCCGCGACGCGAGCATCTTCAAGCACACCAACGGCTACTACTACATCACCTACACGACCCACACCTGGCAGGACACCAGCACCACCATCGGCTTCGCGCGCAGTACCGACCGGGTCAACTGGACGTTCCTGTACGACTACACGGTCCCGATCGCCAACCTCTCCCGGGCGTGGGCGCCGGAGTGGTTCGTCGACAGCGACGGCAGCGTGAACGTCATCGTGTCCTGCTCGACCACCAACGACCAGTGGATCTTCACGCCGTATCTGCTGAAGGCCACGAACTCCTCGCTGACGGCGTGGAGTTCACCGGTGGCGCTGTCCGGCATCGGCGCGAACCACATCGACACCTTCATCGTGAAGATCGGCTCCACCTACCACGCCTTCACGAAGAACGAGACGACGAAGTACATCGAGTACGCCACCGCCTCGAACCTCACCGGCCCCTACACGATCTCCCGCACCGGCAACTGGGCGGGCTGGGGCAGCTACCGCGAGGGCCCCGCGCTGGTACAGCTCGACAACGGCGGCTGGCGGCTCTTCTTCGACGGCTACGGCGACGGCACCTACTACTACAGCGACAGCTACGACACCTTCGCCACCTGGTCCGCCCCGGCGGCCCTGCCCGCCGTCTCGGGAACGGCCCGCCACTTCACGGTCATCAAGGAGACCGTCTCGGGCGGCCCGGCCCTGGCGAAGAACGTCACCCGCTCCTTCCAGTCGGCCAACTACTCCACCCGTTACTGGCAGGTGCAGTCCTCCCTGCTCAACCTCCCGGTGGTCAGCGGCTCGAGCGCCACCGCCGAGAAGCAGGCCTCGACGTTCACGGTCGTGCCCGGCCTCGCCGACGCGAACGGCTACTCCTTCCGCGACTCCTCCGGCAGGTACCTCCGCCACTGGGACTTCCGGGCCCGCTTCGACGCCAACGACGGGACGTCGACGTTCGCCAAGGACGCCACGTTCGTCGCCCGCACGGGCACGTCGAGCGGCTCGATCCGCTTCGAGTCGTACAACTATCCCGGCTACTACCTGCGGCACTACAGCTATCAGCTGCGGGTGGAACGATCGGACGGAACGGACCTGTTCCGGCAGGACAGTTCGTTCGTGCCGGTGACGGCCTGGGCCTGACCTGCACCTTCTCAGCGGACGTAGTCCGCGCCGGTGATGTCGACCGTGGCGCCCGTCGTGTGACGGGAGCGGCCGGAGGCCAGGAACACGATCATCTCCGCCACATCCTGTGGCGGGGTGATCTCCCCCAGGGGCACGCTCGCGCCGTCCGCTTCGCCCGCGTCCGCCAGGTCGGTCGCGACCCACCCGGGTGCCACGGAGTAGGCGAGGACACCGTCGGCGGCGAATCCCCGCGCGATGCCCTTGGTCAAGGCCAGCAAGCCGGCCTTGGCGGCACCGTAGGCCAGGTGTTCGGCGTCGTCGCCCCGGTGGGCGGAACGGCTGGACACGCTCACGACGATGCCCCCGCCGCGCTCACGGAAGTGGAGCACGGCGTTGCGGCTGAGGTCCGCCGGACCGAGGAGGTTGAGGGCCAGGTTCCCGGCCCAGCCCCGGCGCCACTGTGCCGGGTCGTCGAGCGGCGAACCCAGCCAGACTCCGGCGTTGTTGACCAGGACGTCGACATGGCCGCGCCAGGCCAGGGCCTCCCGCCACAGGGTCTCCGCCTGATCCGTGTCGCGCAGGTCGGCGCGGACCAGGCATCCGCGGTCTGCGAGCAGGTGCTGGAGATCGAGCGCGGCCTGCTCGTCATTGGCCCAGTGCGCGACGACGTGAGCGCCTTCGCGGTGGGCGGCGAGTGCGGTCGCCCGCCCGATGCCGCGCGACGCCCCTGTGACGAGGACCGTGCGTCCGGTGAGCAGCCGGCTGCCTGGGGAAGGCGTTTCGTCGTTCATGCGACTGCCTGTGCTCCGGTGATCTCGACTATGGATCCGCACATGTACGGCGCTTCGTCCGAGGCCAGGAACGCCACCAGCGCCGCGACCTCCTCCGGTGTCCCGATGCGGCCGAACGGCACCAGGGCGTCGAGTTCGGCGACGGTGCGTCCCGTCCGCGCGAGGTTCGCCTCCACCATCGGCGTACGGATCTCTCCCGGGCACACGGCGTTGACCCGGACGCCCCGGTGGGCGTGGTCCCGGGCGAGGCTGCGGGTGAAGGCGACGACGGCGGCCTTCGTCACGTTGTACGCGAGGTGTCCCGGCGCCGGCTGCAGGCCCCACTGCGAGGCCGTGTTGACGATGGCTCCACCACCCTGGGACACCATGTGCGGCAGTGCCGCCCGGCACAGGTGGAACAGCGGGTGCACGTTGACGGCGAAGCTGCTCTCCCAGTCCTCGGGGGAGAGCGCGAGGAGGTCGCCGCGCCGGTTGACGCCGGCGTTGTTCACCAGTACGTCGACATGACCGTGACGGGCGACCACGTCCTCGACGGCCTGCCCGCAGGCGCCGGCATCGGCGAGGTCGAACTGCGAGACCTCGGCCCTGCCGCCCTCCCTCGTGATCCCGGAGGCGACTTCGTCCGCCGTGGCACCGTCGACGTCGCAGACCACGACGATGGCCCCTTCGCGGGCCAGTCGCCGTGCGATCGCGGATCCGATACCCCCTCCCGCACCGGTGACCACGCACACCTTCCCGGAGAAGCGGGAAGCAGTGACCGAGTCGGCCATGATGCCCCTTGCGGGATGGCTCAGCGGCTGGTGAAGACGGTGTCGTGCCAGGACTTGTGCTGGGCGCCGGTGATGTCGGACATGACGTGTTTGACGTTGGTGTACTCGTCGAAGGAGTACGCCGACATGTCCTTGCCGAAGCCGGAGGCCTTGTAGCCGCCGTGCGGCATCTCGCTGATGATCGGGATGTGGTCGTTGATCCAGACGCAGCCCGCCCGGATCTCGCGGCTCGCGCGCCCGGCGCGGTAGACATCGGTGGTCCAGGCGGACGCGGCCAGCCCGTACGGGGTGTCGTTGGCGAGCCGGAGGGCGTCGTCGTCGGTGTCGAAGGGCAGGCAGACCAGGACCGGTCCGAAGATCTCCCGCTGGACGATGGCGGAGTCCTGGGCGGCGTCGGTGATGAGGGTGGGCTCGTAGTAGGCGGCCCGGCCGAGCGGCCCGTCGGGGATCCTGCCGCCGCGCACGACGGTGGCTCCGGCGCGGCGGGCGTCCTCGACCATGCCGGCGACCTTGTCGCGCTGGCGGAACGAGATCAGGGAGCCCATGTCGGTGTCGGGGTCGTCGACGGGGCCGAGGCGTACGCCGTCCATGAGTTCGGCGACCCGGGTCACGAACGCGTCGTACAGCGGCCGTTGGACGTAGGCGCGGGTCGCGGCCGTGCAGTCCTGTCCGGCGTTGATGAGGGATCCGGCGACGGCGCCGCGGGCGGCGGCCTCCAGGTCGGCGTCGTCGAAGACGACGAAGGGCGCCTTGCCGCCGAGTTCCAGGTGGACGCGCTTGACCGACCCGGCGGCCTGGGCGGCGACTTGGCGGCCGACGGCGGTCGAGCCGGTGAAGGAGACCATGGCCACGTCGGGGTGGGTGACCAGTGCCTGCCCGGCGACCGGTCCGGTGCCCGTGACGATGTTGACGACGCCGTCCGGGATGCCCGCCGCCTGGGCCGCCTCGGCGAACATCACCGAGGTGAGAGGGGTGAGTTCGGAGGGCTTGAGGACGATCGTGTTGCCGGCGGCGACCGCGGGGAGGATCTTCCAGGCAGCCATCTGGAGCGGGTAGTTCCAGGGCGCGATGGACCCGACGACGCCGACGGGTTCGCGGCGGATCGTGGAGGTGTGGTCGCCGGAGTACTCGCCTGATGCGCGGCCCTCCAGGTTGCGGGCGGCGCCGGCGAAGAAGCGGACGTTGTCGATGGTGCCGGGGATGTCGAAGCCGGTCGTCAGCCGGATCGGCTTGCCGCCGATGAGACTCTCGACGCCGGCGAACTCATCGGCCCGCGACTGGAGTTGGTCTGCCCAGCGCAGGAGGGCCTCGGAGCGCTCGACGGGTGTGGTGCGCGACCAGTCGGCGAAGGCGGCGCGCGCCGCGGCCACCGCCTCCTCGACGTCCTCGGGCCCGGCCAGGGTGCCGGTCGCCAGGACCTCACCCGTGGCCGGGTTGGTCACCGCGTGCTCCTGGCCCGATGTGCCGGGGCGTCGCCTGCCCGCGATGAACTGCATGCCGGTGGTCTCCATCAGCGCTCCTGTCCGGTGGCGCCCCACAGGTCGCCGAGCGTGTAGCCGTACGGGAAGGGGTCGGTGTCGTCCAGGACGTACTGGTTGAATCCGGTGATCCAGCCGCGTCCGCTGATCGTCGGTGAGACGGCCTCGTACGGCCCGACTCGGGTGGCGTCGAGGAGCGTGCCCGTGAAGGTCGTTCCGATGATCGACTCGTGGACGAAGGGGGTGTTGAGGGGGAGTTCGCCGCGCGCGTGCAGGGCGGCCATGCGTCCGCAGGTGCCGGTGCCGCACGGGGAGCGGTCCAGGGATCCGGTCCAGGTGGCCGGATCGGCCAGGTCGACCGGTCCGTTCGGCAGGATGACGGTGTTGCGGCCCGAGGCACCGGAGGTGGGCGAGGGGCCGTGGATCATCGTCAGGGCGATCTGGTTGATGTCCGGGTTGAGCGGGTGGCGCACCGGGAACTGCTGCTGGGCCGCTGTACGCAACACCGCTCCGGCGCGCGCGAGTTGCTTCGCGGCCCTCGGCTCCACGACCAGGCCCAGGTCGGCCGCCCTGGCCTGGACGAAGAACTGTCCGCCGAAGACGATGTCGACCGGGACCCGCCCGTACTCGGGCAGATCCAGCTCATGGTCGAGGGCTACGGCGAAGGCGGGCACGTTGGCGAAGGTGACCCGGGTGGCCCTGCCGCCGGACACCTCGGCGCGGACCCGGACCAGCCCGACGGCCGTGTCCACGGTGAGTTCCGTGACCGGCTCGCTCACCGGTACCGCGCCGGCCTCGACCAGCGCGGTGACCGCGCAGATGAGGTTGGAGCCGGACATGGGGCGGAAGCCGCCTTGTTCCAGCACCACCAGGCCGAAGTCGGCGGACGGGTCGGCCGGGGGCAGCACCAGGGCGCCGCACAGGGCCGGGTAGCCGCGCGGCTCCTGGAGCAGGAGCCGGCGCAGGTCGTCGAGGTGCTTCTCGCAGTACTGCAGCCGCTCGGCCATCGTGGCGCCCTTGACGTGCAGATGGCTGCCGATCAGCACGCGGCCCGGTTCGCCCTCGGCGTGGACGTCGATCGCGTGGATGCGGCGGTATGTGCCCATCAGGCGGCCACACTGTCCTCGGCCACGGCGACACCGGCCGCGACGAGCAGCTCGCGCAACTCGGCGACGTACTGCGGGGCCAGCGGCAGCACCGGGCGGCGGGTCGGGCCGGCGCCGACGCCGACCAGGTCGAGGCCGGTCTTGATGCCGCAGGCGTAGTTGTGGGACTCCAGGAACTGGCAGATCGGGAAGATCTTCTTCCACAGTTCGCGTCCGGCGTGCAGGTCACCGCGCACGGCGAGGGCGTCGTACAGGTCGGCGCACAGTCGGGGGATCACGCTGGCGGTGCCCCACACGCCCGCCTTCGCACCGCTGGCGAGGGCGGCGAAGGTGAGGGTGTCCCAGCCGTTGAGGGCGGTGATGTCCGCCGCGTGCTGCTGCTGGACGGCGGAGAGCCATGTGAAGTCGCCGCCGGTGTCCTTGTAGGAGGTGATCGCGGTCTGGCGGGCCAGTTGCGCGAGCTGCTCGGGGGTGAGCTGCACGCCGGACGCGGAGGGGATGTTGTAGTACATGATCGGGATGTCGATCGCCTCGGACACCGCGCCGAAGTACGCGAGCAGCTCCTCGAAGGAGGGCGCGTCGTAGAAGGGCGGCACGATCATGACAGCGGCGGCTCCGGCCTTCTCGGCGTGCACGCTCAGTTCCACGGTGTCCGCCGTGCTGAGCGCGCCCGTTCCGGCGATGACGGGGACGCGTCCGTCGGCGGCCTCGACGTACAGCTCGGTGACCCGCTTGCGCTCGTCGAGGCTCAGCGTGGTGAACTCGCCGGTGCTGCCACCGGGCACGAGGCCGTGGATGCCACCGCCGATGATGTGGTCGGCCTGGCGCCTGACGCCGTCGGCGTCGACGGCCGAGCCATCGGCGGTCAGCGGGGTGACGACGGCGGCGAGGATACCGGTGAACTGGGGGACGCTCATGA
Organism: Streptomyces sp. NPDC093591; assembly: GCF_044764885.1. Taxonomy (NCBI): domain Bacteria; kingdom Bacillati; phylum Actinomycetota; class Actinomycetes; order Kitasatosporales; family Streptomycetaceae; genus Streptomyces; species Streptomyces sp. NPDC093591. The sequence goes on along the minus strand of NZ_JBIWIY010000004.1, from coordinate 440,205 downwards.
AGGGACTCCTGAGATCAGCATGGAGGAAACGGGGTGGCAGCGGGGGACCGGTGGCCGTCAGCGTCGGCTGAAGCGGCGCGGTGAGACGGCCTCGGCGACGGACGGAAGGCGGCGCGTGGTGATCGCCTCGGTGATGATCTCGGCGGTGGCCGGGGCGAGGGTGAGGCCGAGCATGCCGTGGCCCGAGGCGACGTAGACGTTGGGGAGCGGGTCGAGGCGGCCGATGACCGGCAGTCCGTCCGGGGTCATGGGGCGCAGCCCGGCCCACGGAGCGGCCTCTCCCGGGGGGTTGCCCCAGCCGGTGAGGGAGTCGGCGGCGGCCTGCTTGATGGCGGCGACGCGCCGGGGGTTGATGTTCTCCTCCAGGCCGCCGAACTCCATCGTGCCCGCCAGCCGCAGGTAGCCGCCCAGCGGGGTCACCGCGACGCGGGCGTCCTCCAGCGTGAGGGGCGTGCGCAGCGGTACCGGCGAGGGCGAGTAGTCGACGCTGTATCCCTTGCCCGGCCGGATCGGCAACGGGACACCGAGCTGCGCGGCCATGCGGGCGGTCCAGACACCGCCGGCCAGCAGCAGGGTGTCGCCGGTGTACTCGCCCTTGCCGGTCACGACACCGGTGACGGCGTCGCCTCGGCGCAGGAAGCGTCGTACGGGAGTGTGTTCATGTATCTCGACGCCGAGTTCCGTACACCGCTTGAGCAGGCCCTGGGTGAGGGAGTCGGGCTCGACCTGGCGGTCGTCGGGGAAGAACAGGCCGTGTCTGATACGGCTGTTCAGCACCGGCTCCTTGGCCTGTACCGCGTCCCCGTGCAGGTGTTCGGCCACCATGCCGAAGCTCTCGAAGATGTCGAGGGAGGCCAGCTGCTCCTCGTAGCGTTCGCGGGTCTCGAAGGCGAGCAGGACGCCGGCCCGGTGCATCTCGAAGGCGATGCCGTCGCGGGTCCAGTCGTCGAGGAGGTCCATGGTGCCCTCGGCGAGGCGCAGGGTGGTCTCCAGGCCCTGGCGGAAGTCGCGGGTGGTGCAGTGGCGGGCCATGGTGAGCATGAACTTCACGAAGGACGGGTTCAGCGAGGGTTTGACGTACAGCGGGCTGTCCGGCTTCAGCATCCACTTCAGGGACTGCAGGATCACGCCGGGCGCGGGCACCGGGCCGCTCTCCGCAAGGGCGATCTTGGCCGCGTTGCCGTGCGAGGCGGCGGAGCCGGCGCTCCGGGCGTCGAGAACAGTGACCTCGCAGCCGGCCTTGGCCAGCCGGTAGGCGGCGGACAGGCCGACCGCCCCGGCCCCCACAACGATGGTCCGCATGGCGTCCTATACCTCCTGACAGGCGCTTTCAGGCGCCTCTCGGGTCGCTGAACCGCGCACGGTTGAAGAAATGTCTGGTGTCGAGCAGGCACCGGTCAGACCTCTGGCTCCCACGGCCGCCCCACCACGAAGCCGTGCTGGAACGGGTCCGTCTGATCGAGGACCAGCTGGTTGAAGGAGGTGATCCAGGCCCGCCCGGAGATCCTGGGTACGACGGCGTCGTACGGCCCGACCGTGGTCGTGGACTCGATACGGGCGTCGAACCGGCTGCCGATGAGCGACTCGTGCCGGAAGAGCTGCCCCGGCTTCAGCAGTCCGGAGGCGTGCAGAACGGCGAGGCGGGCGGAGGTGCCCGTGCCGCACGGGGAGCGGTCGATCCGGCCGGGGGAGACGACGGTGGCGTTCCGGGAGCGGATCATCTCGGTGCCGTCCTCGTCCTGCTCGTGGTGGAGCGGGCCGGTGAAGACGGTGTTGGTGATGCCGGGGATGAGCGGGTTCTCCGGGTGGCTCACGTCCAGCCGGCGCACGGCCGCCCTTTTGAGGCGTTGTCCGAGTTCGCACAGGGCCGCCTCCTCGCTCACGTCGAGCTTGAACCCGAGTGCCTCCGCGTCCACGAACACGAAGGTCATCCCGCCGTAGGCGATGTCCACGGTCACCCGGCCGAGACCGTCGACGTCGAGATCGGCGCAGTGGTGGTAGACGAACGCGGGCTGGTTGACCAGCGTCACCCGCCGCACCTTGCCGTCGGCGCACTCGCACTCGACCCGGATCAGACCGGCCGGGGACTCCAGCGTGAGGTGCGTGACCGGTTCGGTCATCGGGAGCATCCCGGTCTCCAGCAACACCGTGGCCACGCACATGGTGTTCGAGCCGGACATCACCGGATACTCCGTCGACTCCAGGATGACGTACCCCATGTCGGCCCGTGGGTCGTTGGACGGCAGGACGACGTTGGCGTTGTGCCACATCGCTCCGCGCGGCTCCTGGAGCAGCAGCCTGCGCAGCTGGTCGTGGTGCTCTTCGAAGGAGCGCATCTTGTCGAAGAGGCTCTCGCCCGGGACCTGCCCGATTCCTCCGACGACGACCTTGCCGGATTCCCCCTCGGCATGGGCGTCCACCACGTTCAAGGCGCGACTGAACCTCATGGCCGGCCTTCCTTTCGAGATCGCAGATTGTCAAACAATCGGCGGCTTGGTGGGGACGCTAGACGGGAGCGCCCGTCGCGGTCAATGCCTGGAGGCTGAAGATTCGGCCGACTCTGCTCGGGCTGAGCGCCGTATCGGTACATCACGATTTCGGCTATTGACACGGCGGGGCCGCGTCCCTAGCCTTCCGGCATCCCGTCGCTTGTCAGACAATCTTCGGGCGGCTCTCAGAGGGAGCGTCCCGTCTCAAGCGGTATCGACCGCGGCGGCACTGCCGCGTCACCCGAGCCCGCTCATTTCACCGCAGCGCCCAAAGCCCGCAGGTCCTGGATCGAACCAATCCCCCCATGCCGCACGCTGCACCACTCGTCCTCTAGCACTGGAGCACCAGCCATGGCCCTCACCAAGCAGAGCAGATACACCTTCTACGTGGTCGGCGTACTCATCCTGGCCTGGCTGGCCGGCTACTTCGGGGGGAAGGCCGGCTCGGACGGCGGTTCGACCCAGACCGTCGCCAGTTCCGGTGACTCCGGCAAGGCCGCCTGGGTCGACAAGATCAAGAAGGCGGGTGTGCTGCGGGTCGGCTGCGCCGACGCCCCGCCCACCATCGTCGTCAAGTCGGACGGCACCTGCAGCGGACCCGACCTGATTCCGTTGGAGAACTTCGCGGACGGCATAGGTGTGAAGGTCAAGACGGTGGCGACCACCTGGCAGAACATCGTCGCCGGGCTCCAGGCCGACAAGTACGACGTCGCCGCCGACCTCGACCAGACCGTCGAGCGCAGCCTCGCGATCCGCTTCACCCACGGCTCGTGGTCCTACCCGGGCGTGTTCCTGGTGGAGCGGGACAGCGACTACACCAGCAGCGAGCAGATCCTCGACGCGAACAAGCCCATCGCCACCACGCAGGGTTCCGCGCTGGACGCGGCGCTTCAGAAGGCCGGGGCCAAGGAACTGCGCGTGGACACCTACCAGAACGCGGCCGCGGGCGTGAAGGCGGGCAAGGCCATCGGCATCTTCGCCGACCTGGGCACCGCCGTGGACATGGCCACCAAGGACAAGTCGATGGGCATCGTCGTCCCCGACCCGGCGATCTTCGTGCACCACGTGGCCTACGGCGTTCCCTCCGGCATCGACGCCCGCTCCATGGAGATCCTCAACGTCGCGATCGACAACTCGGTGGCCAGCGGTGAGATCGACCGGGCCTTCGCGGAGGCCGGATACCGCGACGTGGACGCCCTGGGCGACCTCGAGATCAAGTCCTGACCTGGTCTCGCCGTCCTCCCGGAGGTAGTCCGTGATGCATTCCGTGAACCTCGCCTACGAATTCGATCTGAGCGTCATCGGCCCCGCGCTGCCCACCCTGCTCGACGGGCTGTGGCTGACCCTGAAGATCTCGACGATCGTGATCGTCGCGAGCGCCGTCCTCGGCTTCCCCCTCGCCGTGGCCCGCATGTCGAAGATCGAGGTCATCCGCTGGCCCGCGCAGTTCTACATCGAGGTGTTCCGCTGCACCCCTCTGCTGATCCAGCTGCTGTGGGTGTTCTACGCCCTTCCGGCGCTCCTCGGCGTCGACCTGCCCGGTGAGCTCTCGATCATCATCGCGCTCACCGCGCACCTGACCGCGTTCATGTCGGAGACCTATCGCGCGGGCATGCAGTCGGTGCCCGTCGAGCAGATCGAGGCGGCCCGGATGCTGCGCCTGAACCGGGTGCAGATCCTGCGGCACATCATCGTGCCGCAGGCCTTCCGCCAGCAGATCCCGACGATCCTGTCCCTGAACGTGAGCATGTTCAAGGACACCTCCCTGGTCTCCGCGTTGGGCCTGGCCGACCTCACTTTCCAGGGCAACATCCTCTCCAGCCAGACCTACCGGCCCATGGAGATCTTCACGCTGGTCGCCGTCATCTACTTCGCGATCGCCTTCCCCGCGACGCTGTTCACCAGCTACGTCGAGCGACGTCTGCTCACCAGCGGCTCGCGCGGCGCCCAGCCGCCCTCGGCCGGGCTGCTCGGCACCCTCACCCGGCTGCGCCCCGGACAGCGGCCGCCCGCCCTGGCCAACCCCGCCCTGAAGTCCCTGCTCAAGCCGGAAGGTGTCTGATCACGATGACAGAGACCAACCCGACCCTCGACAAGGCATCGGACACGGTCACGGACGCGTACCCCGACGCCGGGCTCGACGGCGCGTTCGTGCGCACGCGCGGGGTCTGCAAGTCCTTCCACGGCCGCCCCGTCCTCAAGGAGGCCGACTTCCGGATCGGCAGCGGCGAGATCGCCGTCCTCATCGGCAAGAGCGGCTCCGGCAAGAGCACCCTGCTGCGGGTGATCGCCGGCCTGGAGGAGCCGGACGCCGGCGACATCGACCTCGCCGGACAGGCCGTCGTCCGCGACGGCGAGTACCAGGAGGCGTGGAACGAGCTCCGGAGCCAGGTCGGGATGATCTTCCAGAGCTACACGCTGTGGCCCCATATGAACGTCCTCGACAACCTCACCATCGCTCCCCGCCTGGCACTCGGCGAGTCCAAGGCCCAACTGCTGGAACGGGCCGAACAGGCCCTGACCGACGTGGGCATGGCCCACCATCTGCGCAGCCGTTGCACCCAGTTGTCCGGTGGCGAGCGCCAACGGGTCGCCATCGCCCGGGCGTTGATGATGCGCCCGCGCCTGCTGCTGTGCGACGAGATCACCTCCGCACTCGACCCGCCGGTGGCCGCCGAGGTGCTGGGCGTGCTGACCAAGCTGAAGGAGGAGGACGGCATCGCCTGCGGCATCGTCACCCATGACATGGCCTTCGCCTCCAAGGCCGCCGACCGCATCTGCTTCTTCGAGGACGGCCTCATCAAGGAGGACGTGCCACCGGAGCAGGCCTTCAACGACCCGCAGACACCAGGGCTTCAGGCATTCATCGACGCCGTTCGCTTCTGATCGCCCTGCTGGAACGGCAGCCCCGCTCACCGCACCGGACCGGACTCCGCTGCGCCGGTCCGAGCGGGGCTGCGTCCGCGTTCCCCCCATCCCTCCACCTGAAAGGTTTTCGCACATGTCCCGGCTCACCGAGTTCGCACGCAAGCTGGCCTCCGGACCGAACTACGCGACGATCGCCACGATCGGCAAGGACGGTCTGCCCCAGCAGAGCGTGGTGTGGGTGAAGGCCACCGACGACGGGATCGCCTTCTCCACCGTCGAGGGCCGCGTCAAACACCTCAACCTGCTGCGCGATCCCCGGGCCGGCGTCCTGATCACCGACCGCGACAACCCGTACGCCTACGCTGTGGTCCGCGGTCCGGTCACCATGACCCGGGACGGCGGTCCGGAGCTGATCGACGAGCTCTCCCACAAGTACGCGGGCCGGCCCTGGCAGGAGACCGCGACGACACCCCGGGTGGTCGTCACCATCAGGGCCGAGCGCGTCACCGAGCACGGGGCCTGAAACCCGCAGTGGCAGCCGCCGGGCGCGGGCCTCCGCGTCCGGCCTCCCTCTAGAATGCAGTCTGACAATCTGCGGAGGACTTATGAGCGAGCACGCTGCCCAGGCCGCCGGCCCCAGGCCGGTCAGCACCCAGACGCGCCGGGGCGCGGTGGTGGACGAGCTGCGCCGGGCGATCATGGCCGGTGAGCTCAAGGCCGGGCAGCCACTGCGCGAGGTCCACATCGCGTCGCAACTGGGCGTCAGCCGTCCCACCCTGCGCGAGGCCATCTACCAGCTCATCCACGAAGGGCTCCTCGAACAGCAGCCGTACCGCGGCGTCATCGTCACCGCCATCGACGAGAAGTTCATCACCGACACCGCCGCCGTCCGGGTCGCCTTGGAGACCCTCGCCGCGCGCGCCCTGGCCGATGATCCCGACGGGTCCCGCCGGGCGCGGCTGCAAAGTGTCTGGGAGGAGTACCGGGCAGCACACCGGGCGCAGGACTCGGGACGTCTCCACCAGGCTCATATCGCCCTGCACCGCACCATCTGGGACGCCTCCGACAACGCCATGCTGAAGCGGATCTGGCCCACCGTGGAGGCCCAGATCAACCTGGCCATCACGGTCGACGAGAGCACCCGCTCCGATCCCGACCGCGCCCTGCACGTCCACGAACGCCTCATCGACGCCATCCTCGGCGGCGACCCCGACACCATCGCGGCCGAAGTCGAGCGCCACACCCGGGCGAGCGCCGACGAACTGCTGGAGATGATCGCCGAGCGGCAGCGCACCGCCGACGAGGGGTAGGGGGATGCCGTCACCGGCATCCCCCTGAACGGTGCGTTCACCAGGGCCCGATCAGAGGAAGCTGACCCCCTGGGCGAGAGCCGGCTCGCTGGAGTAGTTGATGGTGTTGGTGGCCGGGCGCATGTAGGCCTTCCAGGCGTCCGAGCCGGACTCACGGCCGCCGCCGGTGTCCTTCTCACCGCCGAACGCGCCGCCGATCTCGGCGCCGGAGGTGCCGATGTTGACGTTGGCGATGCCGCAGTCCGAGCCGGCGGCGGACAGGAAGATCTCGGCCTCCTGCTGGTCGCGGGTGAAGATGCTGGACGACAGGCCCTGCGGGACGTCGTTGTGGAGGGCGATCGCCTCGTCGAGGGTGTCGTAGGTGAGGACGTACAGGATCGGCGCGAAGGTCTCCTCCCGTACGACGTCGGTCTGCTCGTCGACGCGGACGAGAACCGGCTCGGTGTAGGCGGCCGAGGGAGCGGCCTCGGTCAGGCGCCGGTTGCCGCCGGCCAGGACCTTGCCGCCCTGGGCCTGGACACGGGTGACGGCGTCCGTCATGGCGTCGAGGGCCGTGGTGGAGATGAGCGGGCCGACCAGGGTGGTGGCGTCGAACGGGTCGCCAATGGGGAGCTTGCGGTACGCGGAGGTCAGCCGCTCGATGAGCGTGTCGGCGATGTCGCGGTGGACGATGAGGCGGCGCAGGGTGGTGCAGCGCTGCCCCGCCGTGCCCGCGGCCGCGAAGACGATGCCCTGGACGGCGAGGTCCAGGTCGGCGGACGGGGCGACGATCGCGGCGTTGTTGCCGCCGAGTTCGAGCAGGCTGCGGCCGAAGCGCGCGGCGACGCGGGGGCCGACCTCGCGGCCCATGCGGGTGGAGCCGGTGGCGCTGACGAGCGCCACGCGGGGATCGTCGACGAGCCGCTCGCCGACCGCACGGTCCCCGAGGAGCAGACGGTGCACGTCGCGGGGTGCGCCGACCTCGTCGGCGGCCCGGGCGAGCAGGTGGTCGCAGGCCAGGGAGATCAGCGGGGTGAGCTCCGAGGGCTTCCAGACGACGGTGTCGCCGCAGACGAGGGCGACGGCGGTGTTCCAGGACCACACGGCGGCGGGGAAGTTGAAGGCGGAGATGACACCGACCACGCCCAGGGGGTGCCAGGTCTCGGCGAGGCGGTGGCCGGGGCGTTCGGAGGCGATCGTACGGCCGTAGAGCTGGCGGGACAGGCCGACCGCGAAGTCGCAGATGTCGATCATTTCCTGGATCTCGCCCAGCGCCTCGGAGCGGATCTTGCCCGCCTCGATGGTGACCAGGTCCGCCAGGTCGCTCTTGTGCTCGCGCAGCAACTCACCGAGGCGGCGCACGAGTTCACCGCGGCGCGGAGCGGGGGTGGTGCGCCAGGTGAGGAAGGCCGCACGCGTGGCCGCGATGGCGTCTTCGGCTTCGGTCTGGGTGGCGGCCTTCACTCCGAAGAGGTTCTCGCCGGTGATGGGCGTGCGGGCATGGAGGTCGCTGCCCTCGGGGACGTCGACTCCGATGTGCCGCAGGGCGGTGCGGGCGCGGGCGCGCAGGTCGTCAGTGGTGGGCAGTGCGGTGCTGGTCATGGTGGTCCTTGAAGGTGTGAGGTCAGCCGAGGGCGTCGGTGAGGCCGAGTTCGCGGGCGACCCGGGCGAGGGAGCGGTCCTGCTGCTGTGCGTAGAGCGCGTAGGGGTCCAGCACGTCGCGGCCGATGGCGCCGGACAGCCAGGCGGCGTCGTAGGCGGCGCCTTCCTGGTCGTTGTCGCGGGTGCCCTCGCCGCTGAGGTTGGACTGGAAGATGCCGGCGGCGGAGCGGGGCAGGAAGTCCTCGTAGACGATGGGCTCGGCGCTCACCCAGCCCTGCCGCACCAGTTCGGTGAGACCGGCGGGCGGCCCGCCGCCGTCGCGGGGCCGGCCTTCCGCGCGTACGTAGGTGAAGTAGGCCAGTCCCTGGGCGGCCAGTTCCTCCTCGCTGCCCGGCATGTGCTGCTCCCAGACGGCCCGTGCGACCTCGCCGCGGGCCTCGGCGGGACTCCGGGACGCCTGCTCGTCGACACGGCCGAGGAGGTCGTCGTAGAGGGAACGGCCCTTCCGTGTCAGGGCGATGCCGCGCGCTTCCACCTCGCCGAAGCGGACCCGCAGCGCGCCGCTTTCGACGCTGCCGTCCGCGAGGCGCATCGCGCGGGGTTCGGCCAGGGCCCTGAACGAGGTCTGCCGCAGCAGGACGTCGGGGCCCTTCCAGGCCGGCGGGCCCTGGATGGTGTCGATCATCTCGATGCCGCGGTCGGTCATACGGCGGTACAGCTCGTCGATGTCCAGGACGCGCGGGGTGAGGTGGTTGATGTGGGTGCTGCGGACGCCGCCGATGTCGGCGGCGACGGCGGAGACCCGCTCCAGCTCCTGGTACCAGGCACGGTCGACCGGCTCCGAGGACAGTTCGAAGGCCTGCACGGCGAGCCGCAGGAACCGCTCGGCCTCCTGCTGGGGCAGTTCCCGCTCGGCGGCGGCCCGGTCGGCCAGGGCGAGCAGTTCCGGCGGGAAGAGTTCGCGGCCGGCGAGGAAGGTCTCCAGGCGTGCGCGCAGGTCGGGGGTGAAGAAGCGGGGGTCGGCCGGGGTGAGCATGGAGGTGAACACCCGGAAGGGGTTGCGGGCCAGTTCCTCGCCGTCGACCGGCCGGAAGGCGGTGGAGACGACGGGGACCGCACTGGCGGCGGCCTCCCGCAGGTCGTAGAAGCCGACCGGGTGCATGCCGAGAGCGGCGAAGACGCGGGCGACCTGCTCCAGTTCCCGCGGTGTGCCGACCCGGATGGCGCCGTGCCGCTCGGCGGTCACCCGGCTGATGGACCCCAGACGTTCGGCGTCGGCTCCCCGCGCGCGCAGGACGTCCTCGTTGACCTCCCGCGAGACGTCCACGAGCGTGGTGTAGGCGGGCACCTCCTGCCCGTACATCTGCGACAGCCGTGCCGCGAACGCGGCCCGCAGCTGCCACTGGCTGATCGTCGACATGGTTCGGCCTTTCGGTCGGGAGGTCGGGGCTCAGACCACGTGGGCTTCGGGGCGGATCTCGGCGCCGTGGCGGAACCGGTCGGCGCTGAGCGGGGAGATGTCCGTGAACGGCTCGCGCTCCAGGTACAGATCGCGCAGCACTTCGCCGACCGCGGGTGCCTGGAGGAAGCCGTGCCCGGAGAACCCGGCGGCGTAGAGGAAGTTGGGCAGTTCGCCGGAGCGGCCGATCAGCGCGTTGTGGTCGGGAGTGACCTCGTACAGGCCGGCCCATCCGCCAACGGTCTCCATGTCGGCCAGGGCGGGGGCGCGGCGCCGGGCGACGGTGCGGAACAGCTCCAGCCACCGCGGGGTCCAGGTGGTGTCGAAGCCGTCCTTCTCGTCGGGGTCGGCCAGCCCGAACAGCAGCCCGTCGTCGCTGTTGTGGAAATAGGCGGACGACGAGAAGTCGATGGTGAACGGGATGCGCGGCGCGGGCGGCGTGAGCGGCGCGGTGAACGCCAACTGCCGCCTCACCGGCCGGATGGGCAGGTGGACGCCGGCCATCTCGCCGATCAGTCCCGACCAGGCGCCCGCCGTACAGATGACGGCGCCGCACGCGATACGGCCGTGGCTCGTGTGCACACCGGTGACGCGGTCCCCGGCCGTGTCGATGCCCGCGACCGCGGTCTGGGTCACGATGGTGACGCCGGCCCGGGCGGCGGCCTGCGCATACCCCTCCACGACGAGTGCGGGGCGGGCGTGCCCGTCGGCCGGGGAGTAGGCGGCGGCCACGAGCCCGTCGGTGCTGATGTAGGGACACAGGCGCTGCGCTTCGTCGGGGCCGATCATGCGGTTGGCCACGCCCAGGCTGTTCTGGAGCTCGACGCCGGCCTCGAAGTCGGCGACCTGCTGTTCGCTGTCGAGCAGGAAGAGATAACCGACGGTGTCGAGCTTGATGTCGGTGCCGGGTCGGCAGGGAAAGTCCCGGTAGGCGCGCAGGCTGCGGCTGCCGAGTTCGATGTTGAGCGGGTCGGAGAACTGGGCGCGCACACCACCGATCGGCTTGCCGGAGCTGCCGCAGCAGAGCTCACCGCGCTCGATGACGACGATGTTCCGCACACCGGCCTCGGCGAGGTGGAACGCGGTGCTCGCACCCATCACGCCGCCACCGATGATCACGACGTCGGCGGTGGGCGGAACGGTGCGGAAGGCGGAGGAGGAGGACAACAGGCCACTCCCTTCCAGGAGCCGCCCTACTGAAGGGCGAGGGGGCTGTCAGTGCATTGCGATGCCGAGCAGCTGTCTGTGCGTCATCGTGCAGCAACCGAACCGTTGACGTCCATCAACGGTTGGTGCTTCCGATCTTTTAGGATTCCTATATGGACTGGACGAGTGCGCAGCTGCGGTCGCTGGTGGAACTGACCCGGCGCGGCACCGTCACCGCCGTCGCCGAAGCCCTGGGCTACACGCCCGGAGGGGTGTCGCAGCAGATCGCCGCGCTGGAGAAGGCCACCGGGATGCAGTTGCTGCGGCGGGTCGGCCGCCGCGTGGAACTCACCGATGCCGGGACGACGCTGGCCCTGCACGCCGAACGCATCCTCACCACCGAGGCCGAAGCCGTCGAAGCGCTGGAACGCACCCGCAACGAGATCTCCGGGACGCTGCGGGTCGGGCTCTTCGCCACGGCCGCCGCCGAGATCCTGCCGCCCGCCCTGCGGCAGGTACGCGAGAAGCATCCCGGCGTCACCGTGCGCAGCCGGGACATGGACGTGGACGAGGTGTACGACGCGGTCGCCGGCGGAACCGTGGATCTGGCGCTGGGCCTCGACTACCCGGACGTGCCCATTCCGCGCGATCCGTCCCTGCGGGTGCGGGAGTTGTCCCGTGAGCGCTTCTCGCTCGCGGTTCCGGTCGGTGCCATGCCGGGGCGGCGGAGCATCTCCCTCGCGGACGCCGGGGACCAGGGATGGATCATGCCTTCGATCCGTAGCTACTACGGCCGCGCGGTGCTCACCGCGTGCCGCCGGGCCGGCTTCGAGCCCCAGGTCCTGCACGAGGTGACGGACACCGCCGCCACCCTCGCCCTGGTCGAGGCGGGCGTCGGGGTCAGCGTGGTGACGGATCTGATGCTGCGTCTGCGGCCGTCCCGCCTCGATGTTCTCGCTCTGCGGGAGGCCATGGAGCGGCACATCGTGGTGGTGTTCCGTTCCTTCGCCGCGCAGCGCCCGACGCTCGCCGCCTTCGTCGACATCCTGAGTGCCTCCGCGGGATCGGGCTCCTCACGCTGAGATCATCGGCCACCATCGTCTGACAATCTGCAACAGATTCTGCCGCCACTGTTGACCCGGCCTTCCGTTGGGCCGTACTTTCCCGCGAGATTGTCCGACAATCTGCGCGCCATGGATGGGTGCTGAAGACCGCCGCTGCCCTGGCGTCGACAAGGCAATCGACTCGCACAGCGGACAAGGGAGTCATCGTGAGAGACACGCAGGCATCGGTGCCGGTCGAGGGCGCGTATGAGGCCAGTGACGCGCACCTGAAGAAACAGATCGGCCTCGTCGGGCTGATCGCCCTGGCCGTGAGCGTCCAGATCGGGTCCGGCTGGCTGCTGGCGACACTCGCCGCCGCCAGCATCGCCGGGCCGGCCTCGATCATCACCTGGGTTCTCGGCGCGGTGTTCTTCGCCGTCATCGGGGTCACCTGGATGGAACTCGGCACGATGATGCCGAGGTCGGGCGCCGGAGTCCGCTACCCGCGGCTCACGCACGGCGCCTTCCTCTCCTTCTTCAACGGCTGGGGCTATCTGATCGCCACACTGGCGCTGCCGGTGATCGAGGTGCAGGCGGTCATCACCTACGTCGGCGGCCACTGGCCGCAACTGGGCTGGCTCACCGAGAGCGGCGGCACGATGGTGCTGTCGTGGCCGAAGGGCATCTTCGTCGGGTTCGGCCTGCTGTTCGTGTTCTTCTTCCTCAACTCGATGGGCGCCAAGCTGCTCAGCGAGTCGAACAAGTGGGTCACGGTGTGGAAGCTCGTCATCCCGGTCGTGACCGCCGGACTGATGTTCACGGCCTTCTCGTCGGCCAACTTCACGATCGGCGGCGGCTTCGCGCCGCAGGGGTCCGGCGCCATCTTCGGGGCCCTGGCGGGTGGCGGCATCGTGTTCGCCTACTCGGGACTGCGGCAGATCCTCGACTTCGGCGGTGAGGCGGTCAACCCGCAACGCAACATCCCGATCGCGATGATCGTCGGCGGCCTGCTCATTCCACTCGTGATCTACGTCGTTCTGCAGATCGGCTTCCTCGGTGCCGTCAACTGGAACGACGCACAGGTCGCCCCCGGCGACTGGAGCGGCCTGATGACCAGCGACTGGGCGTCCTCCCCGCTGCTCAACGCCGTCACGGCAGCCGGCTTCGCCTGGTTCGCGACGGTTCTGCTGAGCGACGCGGCGCTGTCCCCGGCGGCGACCGGCTGGGTGTGGCTGGGCATCGGCGCTCGCTCGGTGTACTCCATGTCGGTAAACGGTGAGCTGCCCAAGGGCGCGCAGAAGATCAACAAGTACGGCACACCGATCGTCGGACTCCTGGTGTGCACGTTGCTCGGCTTCTTCTTTTTCTTCCCGGCGCCGAGCTGGTACTCGTTCGTCTCCCAGGTGTCGGTCGCGCTCACGCTGTCCTACGTCATGGGCGGCCCGGTGATGATGGTTCTCCGGCGCACCGCACCCGACATGCACCGACCGGTCCGCGTCAAGTGGGCGTACTTCTGGGCGATCGCGGGTTTCGTCGCGAGCCTGATGCTCATCTACTTCGCGGGCTGGGTCTCCCTGATCAACCTGTTCACGATCGTGTTCCTCGCCCTGCCGGTCTACGGCGCGTACAACAGCGTGCAGAACGGCTGGAGCAAGGCCGTGGGCAGCTGGGTGGTGTCCGGGGTGTTCAGCGTCGCCTGGATCTTCATCGCGGCCGGCGGTGGCTGGCTGTTCAACCGCGATCAGAAGCAGGCCGCCGACGGGTGGAGCTTCCCCGTGTACTTCACCGCGATGACCGTGGCCGTCGCCGCCTTCATGGCCGGGCTCTACGCCGTGAGCACGGCCGAGGGCCGGCGACATGTGCGCAGCGGCGTCTGGATCGTCGGCACCTTCCTCGCGATGCTGCTCGTCTCGTACCTCGGCGAGTACGGCCCGATGGAGAGTCCCGCGATCGACGGTCCGACCGACCTGATCGTGATGGCGCTCATCGCCGTCGGCAGCTTCGTCTGGGCGGTGCGATCGGGCGGCCCGACGGAGGAGCTCAGCCAGGTTCTGGCCCATCAGCGGGCGGAGCAGGAGGCCGATGCCATGGCGTGAACGGCGCGGCCCCGCTCAGCGGTGGGCCCGTCCCTGAGGCGGCCCCGCGATCCCGCGGGGCCGCTCGGTCGTCGATCTCCGGTCGCCTGTTCGTTCCAAGGAGCCCACGATGAATTCCGCCCACCCGGTCGACGTCCCCGCACTGGTGGAGTTCCTGAGACTCTGCCCGCCGCTCGACACCCTCGACGCGGAGCGCCTCACCCGGGCGGCCGAGCGTGCCACGGTGACGTCCTACGGCACGGGCGACGTGGTCCTCGACGCCTTCGCCCGGCCCGAGCGCGGCCTCCATGTCGTGTGGCACGGCCGGGTCTCCGTCTGGACGAACCCCGACCGCATCCGGGAACTGCCCGCCTACCACCTCGGCCCGACCGAGATGTTCGGGTACGTGGCGACCCTGCTCGGCGAGGCGGTGGGCCCGCGCGTCGAGGCGTCCGGGGAGACCGTCGTCGTCCGCCTCGACCCCGACCTGGTCGATCCGGTGTTCGCGACGCGGCACGGTGCCCAACTCCTCGCGCGGGAAGTCGACATGAGCCGCCGGATGATGGCGCACGGCTCCATCCCGACCTACACCCTCGTCGACGACCTGATCGTGGCGTCCCCCCTGCTGGTCGAACCGACCACGACCATCGCGCAGGCGGCGGCCCGGATGGAGGAGACGGGGCTGCCCTATGTCGCCGTACGGCAGGAGAACGGCGGCCACGGCATCCTCACCGATGCCGGGATCCGGCGGGCCGTGGCCTCGGCGTTGCCGGTCACCGACCCGGTGAGCACCGCGATGCAGACCGACGCACCGTCGATCCGGCTGGGGGCCTCCGCCGCCGAGGCCCTCATCACCGTGCTGGAGTCCGAAGGCGACGTCGTGCTCGTCACCGACCGTGCCGACCAGCTCCGGGGTGCCGTCGCCGCACGCGACTTCGTGGTCTCGTCGACCACCGCGGGAGCCTCCCTGCACGAGCAGATCCACCGTGCCGAGACGGTCGACGACCTCAAGGAGCGCTACCGGTCGGTGCCGGGCCTGCTGACCGGCCTCATGGCCAAGGGACTGGCTCCGAGCCGGATCATCACCGTCCACTCGGCCATCATCGACGCCGCGGTACGCCGGACCATCGAGCTCGTCTCGGAGCGGTATCCGCACCTGCGGCCCGACGCGTTCACCTGGCTCTCGCTGGGCAGCAACGGGCGTCGGGAGGCCCTGCTGTCGTCGGACATCGACGCGGCGGCATCCTTCGACAACGCCCTCGACGCCGCCGAGATCGCCGAGTACCGGCCCATGTTCCTGAAGGTCGCCGAAGTGCTGGAGCAGGCCGGGCTCGCGCACGACCGGCACGGGGTCAGCCCGGTCAACGCGAAGTTCGCGCGGACCCACGCGGACTGGGCCCGGGCGGGCCGGGACTGGATCACCGCACCCGAAGCCGACGACGCCGTCATCATGACCTGCCTGCTCGTCGACGGCCGCCCGATCCACGGGGATCGCGGACTGCCCGAAGTCGCCCGGGTCTTCGGGGACCTCCGGATGCATCCGCGCACGATGTCCATGCTGCTGGCGGCCTCGATCGCGCAGAGCAGCCGCCCGACCCCGTGGCGCAGGAAGAAGATCGACCTGAAGGCCCAGTTCCTCCTCCCGATCGCCAACATCGCGCGCTGGGCCGCCCTCAGCGTGGGCTCGACGGCGCTGCCGACGGACCAACGGCTCCTGGCGGCCGGCGGATCCGCCATGCTCAGCGAGAGCGACGCCGTCGCACTCGCCGACGCCTTCGACGCCGTCCAGGGCATCAGGCTCGCCTGGCAGATGGAGCAGACGACGGCCGGCCGCACCCCGACCGACGTCGTCCGTCTGGAACGTCTCCCGCCGGTCGATCGCGCGATCCTCGCGGAGGCGACCCGCGTGGTCACCGACAGCCGGCGCCGCATGGGCAACATGGCCCGCTTCGCCATGCCCGAGTTCTGACGGCGCCGCTGCCGCCTACCCCTCCTGTTCGTCCTGCGCCGGGTGGACATACGGTTCGCCGACCGGCGCCGCACCGCGCAGGGCGCGGATCGCCGTGCCCAGCAGCGGGTTGCTGTTCTCGCCGCGATGCAGGGCCAGCACGCGGCGGAAGGCCGAGCGCTGCGGAAGGCGTGACGCCTTCACCGCGTCGCTGGGCGTATGACCGAGCCCCGGCACGACGGCCACGCCGAGACCCGCGGACACCAACTCCCGTACGACGTCGTAGTTGTTGCTGCGAAAGGCGACGTCGGCCTCGAAACCGGCCGCAGCGCACAGCCGGGTGAGGGACAGGGCACCGGCGGTTCCCTCCCCGCTGGTGATCCAGCGGGCCCGGGACAGCCCGGCCAGACGTGCGCCGAGGCCGCTGTCGCGGGCCCTGAGCAGCACGAGGTCCTCTCGTACGAGGTGGTGGCGGGCCATGCCGTCGGGCCACTGCCGGGGGCTGAGCCCATACTCGTAGACCAGCGCCACATCCAGATCGCCGTCGTTCACCGCGGCGACGAGTTCCTCCGGCTCGCCCTCCTCCAGCTGGATCTGCGCCCTGGGGTGGGCTGCCGTCAGAGCCGACAGCGCGGGCGGTACGAGCCGGACACCGGCCGTGGGGAAACTGCCCAGTCTCAGCCGGCCGGTGGCGCCGGTGGCGAGCTCGTGCACCTGGTGGCGGAGGTCGTCCATGGCGGCCAGCGCCGGAACGCTGAGCTCGACCAGCCGGTGGGCCGCCGCGGTCGCCCGGACGCCGTGCGCCTCCCGCTCGAACAGCACCAGCCCCGTCTCCTTCTCCAGGGCCGAGACCTGTTGGGAGATCGCGGAGGCGGTGTAGCCGAGCTCGCGGGCCGCGAGGACGAACGAGCCGGTGCGCAGGACGGCCCTCAAGGTGAGCAGATGCTGCGGTTTCAGCACGGTGTTCCTCCTGGCGAACTCGCTGCCACATGCAGCCCGAGCATAAGCATCGCTTGCCCTGACCGGTGATTTCTGTCGTGCTGCTGGGTCTTGTGGAGGCGGGACGCGGGCACGGATCGTGGCGGTGACGAGGCCAGCGAGCGAGAGGGACCGACCGCGGTGACGACGACAGCGCAGGACCGGGAACGTCTCGACGCGGCCGCCGTGACCGAGGCGCTCGCCCAGGGCGACTGCGGCGAGGTGCACGGTGACGCCGGACGGCGGGCCCAGTACTCGGCCGACGCCTCCAACTACCGTCGGATCCCGCTGGCCGTGGTCTTCCCGCGTGAGCGCCGGCACGTGCTCAACGCGCTCGCCGTGTGCCGCCGCCTGGGCGTGCCGATCACCTCGCGCGGCGCGGGCACCAGCACCTCTGGCCAGGCCGTCGGTTCCGGCGTGGTCATGGATTTCTCCCGCTACTTCAACCGACTGCTGACGCTGGACCCCGACGCGCGCACGGCGACGGTTCAGCCCGGCATCGTCCTGGACGAACTGCAGAAGGCCGCCGGTGAACACGGCCTGCTTTTCGGCGCGGACCCCTCCACCCACAGCCGCTGCACCCTCGGCGGCATGATCGGCAACAACGCGTGCGGCTCGCACTCTCTCGCCTGGGGACGCACCGCGGAGAACGTGCTGGAACTCGAAGTGGTCACCTACCGCGGCACCGTACTGCGGCTCGGCGAGATGACCCGGGCGGAGATCGACGAAGCCATCGCCGTCGGTGACGAACGCGGCGAACTCATCGCGGCCCTGCACCAGTTGGCGGACCGCAACCTGGCGACCCTGCGCACCGAGCTGGGGCAGTTCCCCCGGCAGGTCTCGGGCTACGCACTCGAACACCTCCTGCCGGAGCGGCGCTTCAACCTCGCCCGGGCCCTGGTCGGCAGCGAGGGCACCCTCGCCGTCATCCTCTCCGCCACCGTCCGGCTCGTGGCGCCACCGCCCGCCCGGGCCCTGGTCGTGCTCGGCTACCCCGACGCCATCGCAGCCGCCGACGCCGTCCCCGCCCTCCTCAAGCACCAGCCGCTGGCACTGGAAGGGCTCGACCGGTCCCTGACCGACATCGTCACGCGCCCGGAGACCCGACGCACGATCGACACCCTGCCCCGCACCCAGGCGTGGCTGTTCGCCGAACTCGGCGGGCAGGAGGACGAACTGCCCCGGCTGGCCGAGGAGCTCGTGGCGGCGGCGGGGTGCGTCGGCCACGAGATCGTCACCGATCCCGTACGGGCCCGGCAGCTGTGGCGCATCCGGGAGGACGGGGCCGGTCTGGCCACCCGCCTGCCCGACGGCTCAGAGGCATGGCCCGGTTGGGAGGACGCGACCGTCCCGCCGGACCGACTCGGCCCCTATCTGCGGCAGTTCACCGAACTGCTCGCCCACCACCGGCTTCAGGGCGCCGTCTACGGCCACTTCGGCGAGGGCTGCCTCCATGTCCGCATCGACTTCGACTTCACCACCGCACACGGCACCGCCGAATTCCGCGCCTTCCTGACCGAAGCCGCCGAACTCGTCGCGGCCCACGGCGGCTCGCTCTCGGGCGAGCACGGCGACGGCCAGGCCCGTTCCGAGCTGCTGCCCCTGATGTACGGTCCGGACGTCATCGCCCTGTTCGAGCGCTTCAAGAGCGCCTGGGATCCCGACAACGGCCTGAACCCCGGGATGATCGTCGATCCACTGCCCCTGGACGGCAACCTCCGGATCAGCACCCACCGCACCCCCCTTCCCCTCGCGACCGTCTTCCCCTTCCACGCCGACGACGGCGACTTCGCCAAGGCCACCCGCCGGTGCGTCGGTGTGGGCAAATGCCGTACGGCCACCCCGAGCGGCGGCGTCATGTGCCCCAGCTACCGCGTCACCCGGGACGAGAAGGACTCCACCCGAGGCCGCGCCCGCCTGCTGTACGAGATGACGCAGGGCGAGGTGATCACCGACGGCTGGCGGTCGGCCGAGGTGCGGGACGCGCTCGATCTGTGTCTGTCGTGCAAGGGGTGCGGCGCCGACTGCCCGGTCGGCGTGGACGTGGCGACGTACAAGTCGGAGTTCCTGCACCACCATTACAAGAGGCGTCTCAGGCCCGCCTCCCACTACTCCATGGGCTGGTTGCCCCTGCTGTCCCGCTTCGCCGCTCGTATGCCCCGACTGGTCAACTCGGTCATGGCGTCCCGTCTCGCACCGGCGATCAAGCGGCTGGGAGGCATCGCCGCCGAACGCGACGTCCCCCGCTTCGCCGACCGGACCTTCCTGACCTGGTTCCGCGCGCGTACTCCGCGGGGCGACGGACACCGCGGCCCGGTCGTGCTGTGGGTGGACTCCTTCAACAACCACTTCACGCCCGACGTCCTCAAAGCCGGAGTGACGGTCCTGGAACACGCCGGATACCGGGTCCGGGTCCCGGACGGCACCCAGTGCTGCGGCCTCACCTGGATCACCACCGGACAGCTCGGCATCGCCCGGCGTATCGCCCGCCGCACCACCGGAGCGCTCGCCCCGGCCACCCGCGCCGGCATTCCGGTCGTGGGCCTGGAGCCCAGCTGCACCGCGGCGTTGAGATCCGATCTGCCGGAGCTCCTGGACGGCGACACCGACGCGCGTGCGCTCGCCGTATCCACCCGCACCCTCGCCGAACTCCTCCTCCACCACACCCCCGGCTGGCAACCACCGCGGATCGACGCCCGGTCCCTCAGCCAGACCCACTGCCATCAGCACGCCACGAGCGGCTTCACCGCCGACAGTTCGCTGCTGGCGGCGATGGGGGTCGACAACAGCGTGCTGGATTCCGGCTGTTGCGGCCTGGCCGGGAACTTCGGCTTCGAACGCGGCCACTACGACGTGTCCGTGGCGGCAGGCGAGCAGGCCCTGCTGCCCGCCGTGCGCGCCGCCGCACCGGACACGGTCGTCCTGGCCGACGGCTTCAGCTGCCGCACCCAGATCAGCCAGCGGACCGACCGCGACGGCACCCACCTCGCCCAACTCATCGCCCGTGCCCTACCGGAGGAACACAACCGTGACTGACGCCCTCTCCCTCGTCGACGACTGGGGCCCCGAGAAGATCGTCGTCGTCTCCCATCGGCGCACCGGCATGAAGGGCGTCCTGGTCATCGACAACACGGCGCGCGGTGTCGGCAAGGGCGGCACTCGTATGAGCCCCACGGTCTCCGTCGGCGAAGTGGCCCGGCTGGCCCGCGTCATGACCTGGAAATGGGCCGGCGTCGACCTCTTCTACGGCGGCGCCAAGGCCGGCATCGTCGCCGACCCGGCCTCGCCCGACAAGGAGGCGATCCTGCGCGCGTTCGCCCGCGCCCTGTCCAACGAGGTGCCCCGCGAGTACGTCATGGGCCTCGACATGGGCCTGACCGAGGACGACGCGGCCATCGTCCAGGACGAACTCGGCGACCGTGGCGCGGCCGTCGGCACCCCGGACCACCTCGGCGGGGTCGCCTACGACAAGCTCGGCGTCACCGGCTTCGGGATCGCCGAGGCCGCCGACGCGGCCGCCCAGTACCTCCAACTGCCCCTCGACGGCGCCAGGGTCGCCATCCAGGGATTCGGAGCGGTCGGTCACGCCGCCGCCCTGCGGTTCGCCGAACTCGGCGCCACCGTCGTCGCCGTGTCCACCGCGAGGGGAGCCGTGCACGACCCCGGCGGACTGGACGTGCCCGCCCTGCTGGCCGCACGAGAAGAGCACGGCGACGCCTTCGTCACCCGCCACCATCAGGGCCTTCGCATACCGCCCGGCCAGGAACTCACCGTCGACTGCGATGTCCTCGTCCCGGCGGCGCTGGAGGACGTCATCGACAACGCCACCGCACACCGGATCAAGGCCAAGCTGGTGGTGGAAGGCGCCAACCTGCCCACCTCACCCCAGGCGCAGTCCGTCCTCGCGGAACGTGGAATCGCCGTGCTGCCCGACTTCGTCGCCAACGCCGGCGGCGTCGTCGCCGCCGCCTTCGCCATGGACGCCCGCTACTCCGGCTTCCGGCCGGAAACCCCCACCATCTTCGAGACCATCTCCAAGCGGCTGCGCGCCAACGCCGTCACCGTTCTCGAAGAGGCCCGGCGCCGTGCCACCATCCCGCACATCGCGGGCCGCGGTCTGGCCGAGGAACGCGTCCGCGCCGCCATGCGCAGCAAGGGCTCGTGGTCCACGACGGGCACCAAGAAGTAGCCCGGCACGCACGGCCGGCCACCCGCGACATGTGCCGTCGCGTCTTGGACACCTACCTGGGGGTCCGGCTGGCCGTCGTCGGGCAAGTAGGCCAAGGCCGCTTCCGCTCGTACGGCAAGGTCGCCAAAGCATGCCCCGTTCGGCCTGTGTGCCTCAACCGATCAGTCGTGCTCGGGGAGCACTGTGCGGCACGGGCCCGCACGATGGCCCCATGAACATCCAGCTGGACACACAGGTGAACACACAGATGGAACGGCCGAAGAGGCTCGGTCTGCCGCTACGCGCACTCAGCACCACCTTGGTCATCGCCGTGGCATCCGGGATGGTGACGGCCGTATCCGCCGTGGCTGCGCCGTCCGCCCGCCAGGACGCCGCGACCAGCACGGTCGGCCAGTCGAGCCCACGCGGAAACCAGGGCACCGACCACTGCCTCCTCACCATCGCCATCCCCCTGTGCTTGGGATGAGACTCTCGGTGCTCCATCAGGAACGACGTCCACGTGCCGGCCGCCGAGCACGTCGACGAACTCGTCGAGACCGCCGACGACAAGCAGGGCACCAAGACCATCGCCCGCTCCGGCCGGATCGACCAGCTGCGTGGGCGACGAACTGCGGCAGCACGGCGGCGAAGCACACGAGGGTCTTGGGATGGGTCACACCGACCGCGAACCCGTCCCAGAGGGTTCGCAGACCTCGGCGCCCGCCCGATCACGAACAGAACGCGGTGTGGTCGAGCGAATAGAGCAAGCAGTGACGGTGCTGCTCGTGTCAGGATGCTCGGCATGTCTTGTCGCGCGCTGAGCTTCGGAGTGATGGCGGAAGCGTACGAACGGTTCCGGCCCGGGTATCCCTCGGAGCTTTTCGGCATGGTGACGGCGTACGCGGGTCATCCGGTTCGGACTGCTCTCGAGATCGGCGCCGGGACTGGCAAAGCCACCCGGCTGTTCGCTCAACGGGGGGTCAGGGTCACCGCGACCGAGCCTGATGGGGCCATGCTCGCCGAGCTGCGCAAGCACGTGCCGACGAACGTGGAAACAGTGCAAGCCGCGTTCGAGGACGTGCGACCGGGGGAGAGGTACGACCTGGCTTACGCCGCAGCGGCACTGCATTGGACGAACCCGGAGGGCCGGTGGTCACGCATGGCCGCGCTCCTGGAGCCGGGCGGCGTGTTCGCCTCCTTCGGCGGGCCGGTCCGGCTGGCCGACCCGGCCGTGGAGGAAGCCGTCCGCGCGGCACGGGCACCGTTCTTGGAGAGCGATGAGGTTCCGTCCCCGGACGGGACGCCTCCGGAGCATGAGATGCAGTGGCCGGGTACGGAACTCCTACGGTCCGAGTGGTTCACCGATGTTCAACAGTCGGTGATCGAACGGCGCTTGACGATGAGTGCACGTGACTATGTTGGTTATCTCTCGACCGTCTCGGCCTACCTCGTATTGCCGCCCCCGGCACAAGAACAGGTATTTGCCCAGATTGGGCGGGTGCTGCCTGAGGTGGTCGAGATTGCCGCTGACATCACCGCCCATCTCGCGCGTAGGCGCTACGAGCAGTAGAGCTTCGGGATGCGGCCGACACCGTGCCGCTGGCCACCCGCGCCAGGAGGCAGGGCTACCCCCAACCGCCGGAGGCGGCCAGGGAGTTGCACGGGCAGGAATGATCGCGGTGCGGGCAAGGATCGCGGCGGTCACCGCCAGGGCATCGCTCTCGGCGATGACGACCCCGTCGATCACTGGCCAGGCTGCGGCCGACGCCCGGGATCGGACCGTATTCAGGAAGTGGGACCCGGCGCCGTCACTGCGCGCGGCGGTCGTCCCGGCGATCGCCGAGCACGCGGGCCTGCTGGGCCCCACGGGAAGCGCGCGCGTCATCGAGCACGTACGCCTGCGCACCACGGCGGCCGCGCACTCCTCCGCGTATCTTGGCGCGACGGACGACGCCCCGCCGCCGGATGCGGCCGGCCCGTCCGACATCCCGCATGACGTCCCTGCGGCGTTCGCCGCCGGCGCGCTTCTCGGCGTGGCCGCCGACTGGCTGCAGCGCGGATGCCCGCGGAGGCCGCTCGAGATGACCATCCTGACGAAGCCGCTCCTGCTCGCCCTGTCGGCCGTCGCCTGCACGCCGCCCACGCCGTAGCAGCTGGTGACCGTCGCGCCCTCAGGGGCGGCCGGATTCCTCGCCGTATTCGGTACGCGCACTCCACCCATTGCCACGGACGCTCTGTGCAGTGCTCGCATCGGCATCGCGTCCGGATAGTGCGCCGGCGCCTCCTGGAGCCACTCGTGGAAGGTGACGTCAGTCAGTTCTCCGGGCACTGCCCCGCATGCCCCCCTCACGATGCCGGCCACGGCGGAGGCCTGGCACGGGCTATGCCACGACTGTCCGTCAGGCCCCTGAGCCGACTCGCTGGAAGGAACGTTCGCCCAGGCCAGTAGGGGAGCGGTTTCCCCGGTGCCCATGAGGTCGACTGCGGGCGCCTGCCGGCGTACGTCCGTCATGATCTCCAGGGCGCCG
The DNA here is from genome assembly GCF_044764885.1 of Streptomyces sp. NPDC093591. Classification (NCBI taxonomy): domain Bacteria; kingdom Bacillati; phylum Actinomycetota; class Actinomycetes; order Kitasatosporales; family Streptomycetaceae; genus Streptomyces; species Streptomyces sp. NPDC093591. The sequence continues at coordinate 416,612 of NZ_JBIWIY010000004.1, read as the reverse complement.
GAGCAGCAGTGGCTGTTGGCGACGTCGGCAATCGCCGTATGGCGGCGGTAGTCAGTCAGGCCGCGCTGAGCCCCGCCCTGACCCGTCGGCCGCGACGTCGATCATGGCTGCGCGAAGCGGTTGCTTGCCTGCCGGCTCATCGTGCGCGTCCCGTGCACCGAGCTCGCCGCCAGGGTGCAGGCGATGAGGTGCACGCGGTCCCGGGCAATGGAGCTACCGCACAGGTCACCGCAGTGCCCCTGGGGCTGACCCGCGCCCCGGCCCGTGCGTGTCGGCTGTGAACTGGGCCGGGCGGCAGGCAGGAGCCCACTGGTCTGAGGTCCTCGACCGCGTTCACCTGCGCGTCTGTTCGGCATGATCGGTTCGCCCCGCGCCGCGTCGCACCGCGGTCGGCAACGCGATCAGCGCGATGGCGGCGGCGACGAAGAACGCCATGTTGTAGCCGGACTCGGACGGTAGGGGGAGTGCGCGGGGGCGGCGCCAGCCGGGGTCGCGGCTGCGAGCTGGGCGCCGAGTGCGCCGCCGATGGCCCGCGGGATGGTGTTGAACCCGTGGCGATTCCGGTGATCCCGGGCTCGACCGCTTACGACCAGGGTCCCGAGGGCGGGCGAAGGCCAGCCCGCAGGCCGCGCCGAACGCCGCCCCCCGCGAGCGCGACCTGCCACGGATGGCGGTGGGCGAACCCGAGGGGCAGCAGTGCCACGGCGACGAGAGTGGCGCCGCACCGGAGTGTGGCTCTCGCCCCGAGCCGCGCCGTGAGCCGGGCGGCGAGGGGCGCCGCCGGACCATGAACGCCGCGATCGGACAGAAGGGGAAGGGCGGTTCGGCGGGGGGTAACCGAAGCCGTAGCCGACGGCGCGGGACGTCTGGGTCAGAGACGGGAGCAGTGCCACCGGGGCGAACATGCCGACGCTGACGACCAGCGTGGCGAAACTGGTCGCGGCAGGCCGCGGTCCTATCCGGACGCGGAGATCCATCAGGGGCTCACGGTCCGCGACTGCGCCAGGACGAACCCGGCTCCGCACAAAGAGCCAGAGCGACGAGCGCGAGGACTGGGGGCGAGTGCCAGCCCCAAATGCGCCCCTGACTGATCGTCAGGAGCGGGCCAACCGCCGTGGTGGTCAGCAGCAGGGCACCGGACACGGCGTTGATCCGCGTTCTGCCGTGCGACGCTCCGGCCCGGGGGAGTCGCGAAGTACCGGCCAGTGCGGCGAGGGCGATGGTGAGGCAGCCCTCGGAAGAGCCAGTCCGGCGTGGTGACGCCGACGATCGGGCCGGACACCACCATGTCGACGGCACCTCCCACGCCGAACAGGGTGCTCAGAGTGGCGGCGGCCTTTCCGAGGCGCTCCGGCGCGGCGACGACCCGGACCGGGCCGAACGCGGCCGGGAACACGCCCCCGGACAGTCCCTGTACGGCGCGCCCGCCAACAGCACGGTGAACCGGCCGACATGGGAACCGACCCCGGCCAGGGCGCTTCCGGCGGCCAGGCAGCAGAGCCCGACCGCCATCACCGTACGGTGGCCGTACTGGTCTGCGAGGCGCCGGGCGATCAGGGTGGCCACGGCGGAGGCGAGCATGAAGGCGGCGAGCAGCCAGGTGGCCGCCGTCAAGGCTGACGCCGAGGTCGCGGACGAAGACAGGCAGCGCGGCGACGGCGGCGGTCTGCGCGGCGGCGATCCCGAAGGCCGCCGGCAGCAGTACCGGAACTGCCGGTCGGCTGCCGCCGATTCCGGCCCCGCCCTGCCCGGCGGCAGCCGTCTCCCGCTGCGCCGCTGACGCACCGCGGCCACGCAGGGAACGGCGTGAATGTGACGTATCGGGGCTTCTGGGAAAAGATGCGCGCTCTGTGGCCATGTGGTGACCTTGGTTGTGGAGGCTATGGCTGACCCCAGAGGAGATGGTGATATGCCTTCCATGGACAAGGCGATCAAGGACATCACGGGCGTCCGGAGCGACCTAGAGGCGGCACTTGACCCCGCCGAGCCCGACGGTGTCTTCCGTGACAGCCGTGAGTGCGCAGCCCTGGCACTGCTCTCCGCAGACACCAAGCTGCTGCTCTCCCCGCCGACCCCTCGCCCCAAGAAGGGCTAGTGGACTGACGGGAGACGGCTGAATGGAGCAGTCAGGCACTTCGGCCCTCTTGCAGGGCGCTGTGCAGGACCTTGCGTCCGACGTGGTCTCCGCCCTCCGGGGCGGAGACCACGTGCGCATGTCCGGCACGGGAGCGACAGACGACATCGAGGGCAATTTCGCTCTCGCGGCCGTACGCGTGTTGGGAGCGGACCTGCTGCTGCCGCACGTACTCTTTCCGACTCCGCCCGCCGCCGAGGTACTTGCGGTGTTCCGCAGGACGGTGGAGGCCTTCCCGCCGCGTGCCGACGCGGCGCCCACCGTCAAGTGGAGCCACTGGGCGATGAGTCGGACCTTGGGACGGCTCGACCCGTCCATGCCCGGCGGGCCCGCCGCGGACCGGCCCGCGGAACCGGACGCCGGCTGGCTCGACGAGGCGACGTGGCAGGTGCTGACGCACCAGCTCGCGGTCCTGGCCCCGCTCGCGGTGCCCGGTGAGGACTGCGCGGTGGCCCGCGCCGCCCGCCGCCGCCCGGTCGACGTGGCCCGGGGCTTCGTACGGGCCGTGCGTCGCAGGGACTGGCAGCAGGCGGCCGGCGCGGGACGCTGGCTGACCCAGCTCGAAGGGGTCCCGGACACCCTCGGCCTCGAAGCGGGGCTGGACTTCGTGGAACTGATGGGCGGCAGCGACCCCCGGGTGGCCCTTCAGGTCCAGGCGGCACGGGTCATGCGGGCGGCCGGAGCGCTCGTATGACCGCCCTCGGCGTCAGCGAGATCCGCGAGGTGGGTGCCGCCGCGTTGGCCTGGCTGTCCGCGCACCGGGGCGACTTCGCGTTGGATGAGGACGCGCTCACGGCGGACGGCCACGTGGACGCCACCTGGAAACCGCTCGGCGAACTGGCCCAGACGTGCGAGAGCGTACGCGCGCACACCCCGCCGTCGGATCCGCTGCACGCGTGCGCGGCGGATCTGCTGCGGTTCGCCTGGCAGCAGACCGGCCGGGGCGAGCTCTTCCTTCGACTCCAGCAGACGGAGCCGTTCGCGACGTACCCCCTGGAGATCTACTCCGTCTTCGCCTCGGCCGGGCTGCGGCATCCCGGATACGAGGCCGCCGCCGCCATCACGGCCCGCACCCGGAGCTGGCGGCTCACCGAGCAGGACCCCACCCGCAGGCTCGGTGTGCTGAAAGCCGAGCGGCGCAGCGGCATCCGGCGCCCGGAGCGGGACGCGGAGGTGCTGCGGCGCACCTGGCTGGGCGGACTGCCGGAACCGTGGACGTTCGAGCGCTCCTCGGGGTACGCGCTCACCCACGTCGTCTTCCACCTCACCGACTGGGGCCGCACCCCCGAGGCCGTCCCTGCCGACCTGGCCGCCTACCTGGCCCACTGGTTGCCGCCCTGGCTCGACACCTGCCTGGACGCCGGGATGTGGGACCTCGGCTGCGAGCTGCTGGTCGTGGCCGCGAGCCTCCCGTGCCCGCCCGACCGCGCGACCCTTCGGCACGCCTGGGCCCGGATCGCGCGGGCCCAGCACGACTCCGGCGCGCTTCCGCAGCAGGCCCCGGTCCAGCCGGGCGACGCGGAAGCGGACCGGGAGCCGGACTTCCTGCAGTGCTACCACTCCACCTTGATGGCCGCTTTCGCGGCGGCACAGACCGTCAAGTACCTCACTGGTGAGGGCTGTGAAGACGCTGACGCCGTGTACGAGGGACAAGGAGTGCCCGGATGACCGACACCCGTCTGATGCACACCGTCGGCGTCCGCGCCCTGGAGTGGCTGTGGGCCCATCGCGACGGCTTCCGCCTGGAGCCCGACGTCGATCCGGAAGTGGGCTTCCTGGAGCGCTTCAAACCGGTCGGCGAACTGGCCCTGATCTGCCGGGTCCTGTTCCGCGAGGGCGTGGCCGGATCACGGCAGGCCGAACTGGCCCGCAAGCTCCTCGACCACACCTGGCGGCACACACTCGACGGCGGTCGCATGCTGGTGCGCGGCCAGCGCATCGAGCCGCTCTCGCCCATCCCCTTCGAGGTGTACCTCCCCTACAAGGAACTCGGGTACAGCGAGCCCGAAGTGGAGCGCGCCACCGTCCTCTACCACCGGCTCGACAGCTGGGCGGCGCTCGAACTGGACCCGACCCGGCGCCTCGGACTCTCCGCGTTCCAGCGCCGCTTCGGCCTCACGCCCCGCACACCCGAGGCGGACATCGTCGGCTCGACCTGGCTGGCCCGCACCCCCGAGCCCTGGACGGTCGGCGGGCACATCGCCTACGACGTCACCCACACGGTGTTCCACCTCACCGACTGGGGAGAGCACCCCGAGGGCCTGCCGCCGGACATCGCCGACTACCTCGCCATGTGGTTGCCGGTCTGGATCGACGACTGGCTGGACCTCGAACGCTGGGACCTGCTCGGCGAACTCCTGGTCGTCGACGCCTGCCTGCCCCGGCCCACCCTGGACGAACGGGCCTGGGAGGGCTTCGCCGCCGCGCAGCAGCCCGACGGCGCCATGCCCGCCGTACGGACGATGCCCGAGGGGGAGTGGGACGAGGTGTTCGACATGGTCTACCACCCGACGCTGGTCGCCGCCTTCGCCTCGGTGCTGGCCACCTCCCGGTCCCTCACCGAGCTGACGCACGCGGCCTCATGAGCGGCCCCGCCACGCACTGGCCGGGCGCCGAGGACGACATGGCCCCCTCCCGTGCGGTGGGCCTTCCCGGCACCGACGGCACCTGGCGGGAGCGGCTGGAGCGCGCCGTCGGCGCCGTCGACGCGCCCGACACCGTCTTCGCCGTGTCCCGGGCGGGCCGCCGCATCCTGCACTGCGGGGGCACCGCCCCACCCCCACCGGTGCCCCGGCAGGATTTGCGCTACGAGATAGGTTCGGCCTCCAAGGCGTTCACCGGCCTGTTGCTGGCCCAGCTCATCCAGCGCGGCGTGCTGACCGGGGGCGAGCCGGCCACCGCCTGTCTGGACCCGGTCCGGCGGGCCGAGGCGGACCCGGTGACGCTCGCCCACCTCGTCACGCACACCGCCGGACTGCCCGCCCTGCCGGCCGACTTCTACCCGCGGGCGCTGCCCGCCTGGCGTACCAACCCCTACGGCCGCTATCCGGCCGAGCGGGTGGCCGACGCCTTCCTGCGGCACCGCCCCCGGCACCGGCCCGGCACCCGGTGGCACTACTCCAACTTCGGCGTCGCCGTGCTCGGCCACGCCGTCGTGGCAGCGACCGGCACGCCGTGGGAGGAACTGCTCGGCGCGCATGTGCTGCGGCCGCTCGGCCTGAGCGGCACCGCGCTGCGGCCGGAGGACCCGAAGACCGACGCCGTCGGGCACGGCAAGGACGGCCGTACGCCCACCCTCGCCTTCGACGCGGGCGGCTTCCAGGCGGCGGGTGCCGTCCGAGCCACCCCGCACGACCTGCTCACCTTCCTCGAAGCGCACCTCGATCCGGCCGGCTCCCCGTGGGCCGACGCCCTGCGGGCGGTGCGCACGCCCGTGCTCCGACGCGGCCCGGGTCACCGGCACGTGCACACGATGGCGTGGTTCCGGCACCCCACCGATGGGGGCCCGATGTACTTCCACAGCGGGGCCACCCTCGGCCAGCAGGCCTTCCTGGGCTTCCGGCCCGACACGGGCACGGCCCTGGTCGCCCTGTGCACCCGCCGCTTCCGCGACCGCGACTCCTTCATCGCGACCGCGTACGCGCTTCTCGCGGAGGACTAGTCCCCGAAGCCCCCGCGAAGCCCCCGGCGCCCCGAAGCCCCTGCGGAGCGGCCGGTGCGGGGCGGGGCCCCGCACCGGCAGAGTCCTACGACGTCTTCACGACGTTCCTACGACGTACGACTCCTACAATCGCTGCCACAGGGCGGGGGTGGCGCCCGGCGACCACGCGCCCTGCGCCTGATGGCTCTGCACGCACTGGTAGCGCACGCCCGCGTGGGTCACCGTCGTGCCGGCCTCGTAGACGCGGCCCGCGGTCCATGTCTCCGCCGCGTCGTTGTCCTCCGGAGCGGGAGTGCCGGCCTGGGCGGACGCGGTCTTCAGGACGAGCCCGAAGTCGCTGAGGATCGGGTTGATCGGCTGGTAGAAGGTGGTCCCGCCGTCCGTGCAGTCACCCGAGCCGCCCGAGGTCACGCCCTGCGCCTGGGTGCCCGAGACGTACGGGCCGCCGGAGTCGCCCGGCTCGGCGCACACGGTCGTCTCCGTCACGCCGTTCACGGTGCCCTGGGAGTAGCTGACACTCGTGTCGTGCTGCTCGATGGTGCCGCAGTGCCAACCGGTGGTGGAGCCGGAGCGGCAGATCGACGCCCCGACGAGCGCCTGGACCGAGCCGGTGACCTGCGTGCGCTGACCGTCCTCGCCCTTCACGTCGGCCGTGGCGGTCCAGTCGCTGTTGACGGCGACCCAGGACATGTCCTTCTCGGGGAACGTGGAGGCCTGGAACGTGCCCTGTTCGGCCATGTTGGAGCCGGCGGTCGAGTCGCCCGGGCCTCCGCAGTGGCCCGCCGAGGCGAAGCCCTGCTGCTGGTCCTTGGTGACGGAGAACCCGATGGAACAGCGCGCGGAGCCCTCGATGTAGTAGGCGTCGCCCCCGACGAGGTCCGCCAGCAGCCTTGGCCGTTTCGCCGACACCCGGACGCCGACGCCCTTGTCATCGACGCCGGCGGCCTTGATGAAGGCGGTCGCAGCCGACCGCTTGGTCGCCTGGACGACGACCCGGTTCGCCGGTACGTCGACGTACCAGACCGGCGTGTCGTGCGTCTTCACGCGGGCGGCGGCCGTGTCCAGCTTCTTCTTGACGGCGCGGAGTTCGGTCAACGGCCGCTTGACGACCGCGGCCTTCGCGCCCTGGGCCTTGATGGCGGACACGTCGGCGGCGTGCGTGGTCGCGACGGTGAGCTCGGCGGAGGTCGCTCCCCTCAGCCAGGCCCCCGCGAAGTGCTCGCCCAGGGCGTTGCGCAGGCGCCCCGCGCGGACGCCCGCCTCCGCCTCGTTGACCAGCCGCTCGGCCGCCTGACCGGGCTTCAGTTTCAGGTCGCGCTCCAGGGCGCGCAGCACCGCCGCCGGTGGCCGGTCGGCACCGAGTGTCTGGGCGGCGCTGGACGCGGGCGGCGGCTCGGCCGCGCCGGCGGAGGGGACCCCGGTGAGCACGAGAGCGCCGAGAGCGGCCACGGCGGCGCGGCGACCGGCCGCGGTATGTCTGCCGAGCATGCGATGTACCTCCATCGAGTACGAGTGGGATTCGACCAGCTCAAGTCCTTGACGGAATGCCGTGCACCGATGCCGTAGGAGATGTTTTTTCGCGCTATGGGGGACTTCGGGTGGTGCCATGTGCACCACTGCCATGGCGCCAGGCCAGGTGGAGTGCGCCAGACTTTCATCATTCGTTTTCTTGAATCATTCGTGTTTGGCGAGGTAGGTTGTCTGCCATGACCGCATCCCAGACCCCGACCCCCGCCGAGGAGCTGCGCGGTGCCGGCCTGCGGGTGACCGCCGCGCGTGTCGCGCTGCTGGAGGCCGTCCGGGCCGGTGACCACCTCGGTGTCGAGGCCATCGCCTCCGGGGTGCGTGATCGCGTAGGCCATGTCTCCCTGCAGGCCGTGTACGAGGGCCTCCACGCACTCACGGCGGCAGGGCTCATCCGCCGTATCGAACCGGCCGGCAGCCCGGCCCGGTTCGAGGGGCGTGTCGGTGACAACCACCACCACGTCGTGTGCCGGTCGTGCGGTGTCGTCGCCGACGTCGACTGCGAGGTCGGTGAGGCGCCCTGCCTGACCGCGTCCGACGACCACGGCTTCGCGATCGACGAGGCCGAGGTCATCTACTGGGGCCTGTGCCCCGACTGTTCCACTGCCGGCAGTGCACCCCGAGCACTGTGATCCACCTAGTTCGGAAGGTTTCCCATGGCTGAGAACCCCGATGCGATCGTCACTGACGCGAAGACGGAAGGCACCGGTGGCTGCCCCGTCGCGCACGATCGTGCCCCCCACCCGACGCAGGGCGGTGGCAACCGTCAGTGGTGGCCGGAGCGGCTCAACCTGAAGATCCTCGCCAAGGACCCCGTCGTCGCGAACCCGCTGGGCGAGGACTTCGATTACGCCAAGGCGTTCCAGGCCCTCGACCTGGATGCCGTGAAACGGGACATCGCCGAGGTGCTGACCACCTCGCAGGACTGGTGGCCCGCGGACTTCGGCAACTACGGACCGCTGATGGTCCGTATGGCCTGGCACAGCGCCGGCACCTACCGCATCAGTGACGGCCGCGGCGGTGGTGGCCGTGGCCAGCAGCGCTTCGCGCCGCTGAACAGCTGGCCGGACAACGGCAACCTCGACAAGGCCCGCCGTCTGCTGTGGCCGGTCAAGAAGAAGTACGGCCAGTCCATCTCCTGGGCCGACCTCATGATCCTCACGGGCAACGTCGCCCTGGAGCAGATGGGCTTCGAGACCTTCGGCTTCGGCGGCGGCCGCGCCGACGTCTGGGAGGCCGACGAGGACGTGTACTGGGGTCCCGAGACCACCTGGCTCGACGACCAGCGCTACACCGGCGACCGTGAGCTGGAGAACCCGCTCGGCGCCGTCCAGATGGGCCTCATCTACGTCAACCCCGAGGGCCCGAACGGCAACCCGGACCCGCTGGCCGCGGCCCGCGACATCCGTGAGACGTTCCGCCGCATGGCGATGAACGACGAGGAGACCGTCGCGCTGATCGCCGGTGGTCACACCTTCGGCAAGACCCACGGCGCCGGCCCGGCCGACCACGTGGGCAACGACCCCGAGGCCGCCTCCATGGAGGAGCAGGGCCTGGGCTGGAAGTCCACCTACGGCACCGGCAAGGGCGGCGACGCCATCACCTCCGGTCTCGAGGTCACCTGGACCACCAAGCCCACCCAGTGGAGCAACGACTTCTTCGACATCCTCTTCGGCTACGAGTGGGAGCTCACCCAGAGCCCCGCGGGCGCCAACCAGTGGGTGGCCAAGGACTCCGAGGAGATCATCCCGGACGCCCATGACTCGTCGAAGAAGCGTCGGCCCACGATGCTCACCACCGACCTCTCGCTGCGCTTCGACCCGATCTACGGCGAGATCTCCAAGCGCTTCCACGAGAACCCGGACCAGTTCGCGGACGCCTTCGCCCGCGCCTGGTACAAGCTGACCCACCGTGACATGGGCCCGAAGTCGCTGTACCTCGGCCCGGAGGTCCCGCAGGAGACGCTGCTGTGGCAGGACCCGCTGCCGCAGGCCGAGGGCGAGGCCCTCGACGCCGCGGACGTCGCGGCCCTCAAGGCCAAGCTCCTGGAGTCGGGCCTGACGGTCTCGCAGCTGGTCTCCACCGCGTGGGCGTCGGCCTCGACGTTCCGCGGCAGCGACAAGCGCGGCGGTGCCAACGGCGCCCGTATCCGCCTGGAGCCGCAGCGCGGCTGGGAGGTCAACGACCCCGACCAGCTCGCCCAGGTCCTGCGCGTCCTCGAGGGCGTCCAGGCCGAGTTCAACTCCGGCGCCAAGAAGGTCTCCCTGGCCGACCTGATCGTCCTCGGCGGTTCCGCCGCGGTCGAGAAGGCCGCCAAGGACGCCGGCGTCGCCGTGGAGGTCCCCTTCACGCCGGGCCGGGTGGACGCGACCGAGGAGCACACCGACGTCGAGTCCTTCGCCGCGCTGGAGCCGACCGCGGACGGCTTCCGCAACTACCTCGGCAAGGGCAACCGGCTGCCGGCCGAGTACCTCCTGCTCGACCGCGCCAACCTGCTCACCCTGAGCGCCCCCGAGCTGACCGTCCTCGTCGGCGGCCTGCGCGTCCTCGGCGCCAACCAGGGCGGCTCGACGCACGGCGTGCTCACCGAGACGCCGGGCAAGCTGACCAACGACTTCTTCGTCAACCTGCTCGACCTGGGCACGACCTGGAAGTCGACGTCCGAGGACCAGACGACCTTCGAGGGTCGTGACGCCTCGGGCGAGGTCAAGTGGACCGGCACCCGTGCCGACCTCGTCTTCGGCTCGAACTCCGAGCTGCGCGCGCTCGCGGAGGTCTACGCGAGCGACGACGCGAAGGAGAAGTTCGTGACCGACTTCGTCGAGGCCTGGGTCAAGGTCATGAACCTGGACCGGTTCGACCTCGTCTGATCCTTTCCGAACAGGACGTCCAGGCCGGCCCGCACGGGTCGGCCTGGACGTTTTCGTGTGCGCGGGTGCCCCACAAGGCACACCTTTCACAGAACGCACACTGCGCTCCATAAACTCTTTAAGTTTCAAACGATAAGCTCGCCGAAACAGGGGAGTGGCCGACGGCGGCCCACCCGCCGTGCCGCACCTCCCTCTCTCCCCCCACCAGCACAGGAGACCCGGCGTGAGTGACGGCGACGTAGTGGTGATCGGCGGCGGCTATGCGGGCGTCCGTCTGGCGAAGCGACTGGACGCGACGGCGCGGGTCACGCTGGTGGACCGCAAGGAGGTCTTCTTCCACCGCATCGCCTCCCTGCGCGCCGGAGTGCGCCCGGACTGGTCGCACAGCCCCTTCATCCCGTACGACAGGCTGCTGCGCAACGGCCGCGTGGTCGTGGGCAAGGCCGTCCGCATCGACACCGCGCAGCGGCAGGTGATGCTCGCGACGGGGGAGCGGCTCCCGTACGACGTGCTGGTGATCGCCACCGGCGCCGACTACCCCGAACCGGCCCGCTTCTCCGGCACCACCACCGACGAGGCGGTGAAGTCCTTCGCCACGCACCAGCAGCACATCGCCTCGGCGGAGCACATCCTGGTCGTCGGCGGCGGCCCCTCCGGGATCGAGCTCAGCGCCGAGATCCGCCTCGCCCGGCCCGACGCCCGGGTCACCCTCGCCCACTCCGGACCGGAGCTGCTGCACTCCACGGGAAGTGCCCGGGCCGGGCGCAAGGCACGCACCTGGCTGGAGTCCCATGACGTGCAGGTGCGGCTGGACGCCTTCATGTCCCCCGGAAACGACTTCGGCACCTACCGCGACGCCCGTGGAAACGTCATCGACGCCGACCGCTCCTTCTGGGCGACCGGAACCACGCCCAACACGCTCTGGCTGCGGCTGGCCGGGCACGGGGACTGGCTGAACGAGACGGGACACGTGAAGGTCGACCGGGCGCTGCGCGTCCAGGGATCGCTGGAGGTGTTCGCGGTCGGCGACGTGAACGACGCCACCGAGGTCAAGATCACCCCGGCCGCGCTCGCCCAGGCCGACCTGGCCGCCCACAACATCCGCGCCTATCTGAACAGCGGCGGCAAGCACCGCAAGGAGCCCCGCTTCTACCGGCCCGTCCACCGCACCCCGCTCATCGTGCCGTTCGGCCCGGCCGACGGAGTCACGATGCTGCCCGTGCCGGGCGGCGAAACGGCGGTCCTCGGCAGCCGCACCACGACCCTGGCCAAGGCGAAGACCCTCATGACCCCGTACATGAGACGGCAGCTGGGCTACACGGCGGCGTGAGCGGACGTGCCGGCACCGCCCCGGCACTGTCCCGCACGGAAGAACACAGCGATACGACGGGGCGCCGTATCGAAGCCGCGGTGGTGGGGTACCCGGAGCCTTTCCCGCCCGCCTCGGGCCCCGGCAGGGGTCCGCGCCGGACGGCCGGACGGCGAACGGAGTCGTCATGACGCGGAACCCGGAGAGCGCGACGCCCCCTCGGCGAGCCGGGGCTCCCCGGCTGCACCCGGTCAGGGAGAGCACAGTCCAGCCGTTGCCGCGGGAAGCGCACACGCACAACAACCACGAACCGCCCCATGATCGCAGCCAGGCGATCCTCGAGGCGGCGAAAAAGGTCGGCGCGCTCCTCAAAGCCAACGGGCACACGTTCGCCCTGGCCGGAAGCGTGGCCGTCTACGCCCACGGCGGCAGCGGTCACCTCCGGCACGACGCCGACTTCTGCGTACGCCGCGCGGACGCCGAAGCGGTGGCGGCCACGCTGACCGAAGCGGGCCTGACGGTCCGTACCCCGCCGGAGGACTGGCTGCTGAAGACCACGTGCTTCGGACAGGAGGTCGACCTCCTCTTCGAGCTCGGGCACCGCCCCGTCACCTCGGACATGCTCGCCAGGGCCCAGGACCTCCCGGTCGACTCGGTGCACATGCCCGTCCTGGCGGCGACGGATCTCATGCGGGCACTGATCGAGCCCTTCTCGGAGCACCACTGCGACTTCGGGCCGGTGCTCGCCGCGGCCCGCGCCCTGCGCGAGAAGGTCGACTGGGAGGACGTACGACGGTCCTGCGGGGACCGACCGATGCCCGCCGCGTTCTTCTTCCTCCTGGAACGCCTGAACGTCATCGCCCCACGGAAGGAGCCCCGATGAGCGGATACGCCGCCCGCCCCGCTCCCGCCGCCGGCGGAGCGCAGAGCCTGGACTACCGCGTGGCCCATCTCGCCGACCACCTCGCCGCCGGGGACCTCGGCGAGCTGGGCGTGCGGATCGAGATCCGCGGCGAGGCGGTTCTGCTGACCGGCACCGTGCCGTCCGCGCAGTGTCGCGACGACGTCCTGCACATGGCCCGGGACGAGCTGCCGGGAACCCCCGTCCACTGCGACATCGTGGTCGCGGACGCCTCCGCGCCCGACCACGCCGAGGAGGTCGAATGATCCGGATAGCGGCCGTCGGGGACATCCACATGGGGCCCGAGAGCAAGGGCCGGCTCCGCCCCTCGTTCGAGACCCTGCCCGACAGCGCCGACGTCCTGCTGCTCGCCGGGGACCTCACCCGCCACGGCACCCCGGAGGAGGCCCGGGTGGTCGCCCGCGAGATCGAGGGGCTGGCCGTCCCGGTGGTCGCGGTCCTGGGCAACCACGATCACCACGCCGACTGCGCCGAGGAGGTCGCCGCCGTGCTGCGGGACGCGGGCGCGCACGTCCTGGAGGGGCAGGCGACCGTGGTGGGCAACGGCGAGGCGCGTATCGGCGTGGCCGGTACGAAGGGGTTCGGCGGCGGGTTCGTGGGCCGCTGCGCCGGTGAGTTCGGCGAGCCGGTCATGAAGGAGTTCGTCCGGTACTCGCGTCGGCGCGCCGACACCCTGCGGGACTCCCTGCTGGAACTGCGGGAGCAGGACTGCGACGTACGCATCGCCCTCACCCACTTCTCCCCGGTCCCGGACACGCTGGCCGGCGAGGCACCCGAGATCTACCCGTTCCTCGGCAGCTATCTGCTGGCCGAGGCGATCGACACGGCGGGCGCCGACCTCGCGGTCCACGGGCACGCACATCTGGGCACGGAACACGGCATGACCAGCGGCGGCGTGAAAGTGCGCAACGTCGCGCAGCCGGTCATCGGCCGGGCGTTCCACGTCTACCACCTCGCCGGGCCCGAGCGGACGCCGGCCGGCGCGTCGGGCGGCCGGACGGGCTGAGCCGGTCGCCGAGCGGGTCGTCGCGTCGCTGCCGTACGCCTGCGCAGCGGTGTCGCGGTGTGGGCGAGGCCACGCCGCCCACGAGGTCGCGGGCATGTTCGCGGCCCGGGGCCGCGGGCTACCTTTGATGGATTCCCGTTGCTCGCCAGTACCTCGGACGGCCCGGCAGTGCTCGCAGATCTCTCCCCGCTCATCGCGGCGACCACCCAGTGGCTCACGCGTTCCTACCCCGCGTGCGGTGGCGCGCTGGCCGCCGCCCTCGGCGAGGTGCAGGCCCGCCAGGCCGTCACGGTCGCGGCGTGGCTGCGCTACCCGACGCCGACGGACGCCGCGCTGGTCGGGATGGCGGGGCCCGGCGGCTCGGCCGGCCTGGACTGGATCACCGGCGCGGACACGGCCGCCCACGACGAGGCGGACGACTTCGCCTGGCGCACCTGGGTGGACGAGGTCGTGGCGAGCTGGGCGGCCTGTCTGCTCAGCGACGCCGAGCTGGCCCGGTTGGCGGTCGCCGCGCTCGCCGACGGCGGCCACGCGAGAGGTGCGCCGGTCGAGTTCCGCCGCCTGGTGTCACCCGACACGCGGGACCGTCAGGCGGCGGCCCTGCTGCGCCACCCCGACCTCGTCGCCCCGGTGGCCGCCCTGCACCGCCCCGCACTCCACGAGCGCCTCGACCCGGGCCGGGCCCTCATCGCCTGAGCGGGGTGCTCCTTCTCGTCGCGCCCTGTCCGCGCGTCGCGCACGCGGTCGGTCAGGCCCGCTCCCGGGGTCGGCGGCTTGTCGGCCGACGACTTGTCCGGCGCGGACGGATGCGGGCGGCGGGCCGTGTCGGCCTATCGCCTGCCGCACCGTGTCGCCCAGGGCGTCCAGCGTGCCAGCCGATCTCGGTTGCGTCAGCATCCCGATGAGCCGCTCGAACTCGGGATCATCGGCGTCGTACGCCTCCAGGTCCTTCATCAGCTGCTCGGCCCGGGAGTGGTGTCGTTCTCCTTGTCGCCGTCCAGGGCGTCCCCGTTCGCCAGGTGCTCCGCACAGCCGGACAGGTAGGCGACCTCGGCGACCGAGTGCCGGCCCAGCTCGATCGTGGCCCGGTCGGCGTACAGCTCGCGGTCCTTGTCTCCGGGCGGAAGCGTCTCGATGGGGCCGACGAGCTCTCGGCCTCGCGGTGACCGGTCATCAGCGCGCCGATGACGTCGCCACGTGCCCGCGGCCGCCCGGTTCACTCGCGTCGGTCACTTCCACCGAGCCGGTCGGCGTCCAGGGGCGTTTCGGTGGCGTCGTCACGCTCGCCCTCGGCCTGGGAGGGCGTCGTGTACTCGGGAGTCGGATGGTCGGCCCGAGGGATGTCGGCGTCCTCGCGCTCGCCCTCGGCCTGCGACGGGGTGTGGTGGCTCACGCTCATCGTGTCGTCCCTCCTGCGTAACGGGACGGTCGGTCGGCCCTCCTCGGGGCGGGGAGGGATCCGGCACCGTCGAGCGCACGACCGGGTACCCCCTCGCTCCGACGACGACACGACGCCCCTCGGCGCGCATCGCCCCCGCCTGACGGGTACCCGGCCCCGGACAGCAGGGCTCGGCGGCGGAAGGACGGGCGGTGCGTGAGCGCCCATACTGGCTCTACGGGTACATATCGGCATATATGCCCGCCTGTGCTCGGGTCGCCCTTCCTGGCCGGCGGCCACCAAAGTCCCAGGTGAGGTTTCCTCCGCTCGCGGCACCGCCGACTTCGAACGGGAGTTCCGGATGACGATCAACCAGCACCCGTCGCCTGTCCCGGCCGTCCCGTCGGATCTGCGGATCGGCCTGCTCGGCTCGTACGGCGGATGCAACATCGGCGACGAAGCGATCCTGATGTGTGTACTGAGCTGTCTGCGCGCCCATCGCCCGCAGGCCCGGCTCGTGGTCTTCAGCCGCAACGCCGACCACACCCGCACCCACCAGTGGGAGGCCGACGAGGTGGTCGACTGGGAGGGCGTGCCCCAGAAACCCGTCCTCGACGCCCTCGCCGGACTGGATCTGCTGGTGCTGGGCGGCGGCGGAATCCTCTACGACGGGGAGGCGCGGCGCTATCTGCGGCTGGTGAAGGCGGCGCACGAGCGCGGCGTACCCACCTTCGCCTACGCCGTCGGCGCCGGCCCGCTGCGCGACGCGGACGACCGGGAGGCCGTGCGCACCGTGCTGCCGGAGATGACCGAGATCGTCGTACGCGACGAGGAGTCACGCCTCGTCCTGGAGGAGGTCGGCGTCGAGCGCGAGCTCACCGTCACCGCCGACCCGGCGTTGCTGCTCACCCCGCAGCCCTTCACCGAGCAGATGATGCGGCAGGAGGGGCTCCCCCCGGACACCCGGCTGGTCGGGATGTCCGTGCGCGAGCCGGGCCGGGCGGCGGAGAAACTCGACGAGGACGACTATCACGCGCTGCTCGCCGACGTCGCGGACTTCCTCGCCCGGCGCCTGGACGCCCACGTGGTCTTCGTGCCGATGGAACGCCAGGACGTCCGGCACGCCCACGGCGTGCTCTCCCGGATGAGCGCCCCGGACCTGGGCCGCATCCTGCACAACACCTACAGCCCCGGCGAGATCCTCGGCTTCATGAGCCACCTGGACCTGGTCGTGGGCATGCGCCTGCACGTCGTGATCTTCGCCGCGCTCTCCGGCCTGCCCGTGCTGCCGCTGCCGTACTCCGGCAAGGTCTTCGACTTCGCCCGTCGCACGGGGGCACCCGCGCTGGTCGGTGTGGCGCGGGAGCAGGCCGGTCTGCTGCTCGCCGAGGTGGACCGGCTCTGGGACGAGTTCCCGCGGCGGCAGGAGGACATGAAGGCCCGGGTGCAGGGGCTGCGGACCCTGGCCCGGGAGACGTGTGCCCGCTGCGGAGCCCTCCTGGACTCCATCGACCTCGACGGCGGCACGCGCGCCGCGGGACGGGCGCAGGGTGCCGACCTGATCCTCACCCCGGGCACGCCGGCGGCCGACCCGAGCGGCCCCGGGGCCTGACACCGGCCAGCGCCGCGGGCCGGCGGCCGTAACGGAACGCGCCGTCCGCAACCGACCCAGTCGACGGGAGAAGCGATGCCGATCCTGGAACCATCCCGCCCCGTCCGGACCGTCACCCTGCCACCGCGGGAGGCCCGCCACGGCGGCCGGGCGGACGTCCTGGTCGTCGGCGGCGGCCCGGCCGGCACCGCCGCGGCCTATGCGGCGGCCGACGCCGGCGCCGACGTCGTCCTCGTGGAGCGCTACGGCTTCCTCGGCGGCAACGCCACCGTGGCGCTGGTCATGCCGCTGATGTCCTTCCACAACGAGCAGAAACAGGCCGTGTTCGACGAGAGCGGGGACCACAGCAGGCTGCTGCCCACCGACCACGGCGAGGGCGATCCGGTGGTGGCCGGCTTCCTGTGGCTCCTGCTGGACCGGCTCACCGCACGCGGCGGCTGCATCCCGCCGTCCCCCGAGACCGGCTACACCGTGCCGTTCGACCCGGAGATCTACAAACTCGTCCTCCTCGACCTGCTCGACGAGGCGGGCGTGCGCATGCTGTTCCACTCCTTCGCCTCCGCCGCGCTGCCCCTCGACGACGGCTGGCGGGTGGTCTTCGAGACCAAGTCGGGCCCGGTGGTGATCGACGCCGGTGTCGTCGTCGACGGCACGGGGGACGGTGACATCGCCGTCGCCTGCGGGGCGCCGTACGAGATCGGGCGGCCGGAGGACGGGCTGGTGCAGCCGATGACGCTGATGTTCCGCGTCGTCGACTTCCTGCAGCCACGCTTCTCCGAGTACGTCGGCGAGCATCCCGACCAGTGGCGGGGCGTGCACGGGCTGTGGGACCTGGTCCAGGAGGCCACCGAGGCGGGCGAACTGCGCCTGCCGCGTGAGGACATGCTGTTCTTCGGCACCCCGCACCCCCGCGAGGTCAGCGTCAACAGCACCCGGGTCACCCGGGCGCTCGGCACCGATGTGTGGGACCTCAGCCGCGCCGAGTACGTCGCGCGCCGCCAGATGGAACAGATCGACCGCTTCCTGCGCGGGCACGTGCCCGGCTTCAAGAAGTCGTACGTGGCGCAGAGCGGGGTCCAGATCGGCGTACGGGAGACCCGCCGCATCCTCGGCGACTACCACCTGACCGGCCATGACATCCTCGCGGCGCGCGCGTTCCCGGACGCCGTGGCACACGGCGCCTACCCCGTCGACATCCACAACCCCAGGGGCAGCGGCACGGTCCTCAAACGCGTCCCGCGCGGACGGTTCTACGACATCCCCCTGCGCTGTCTGCTGCCCAAGGACACCGACCGCCTGCTGGTCGCCGGGCGCTGCATCTCCGGCTCGCACGTGGCGCACTCGTCCTACCGCGTCATGCCCATCTCCATGGCGACCGGCCAGGCGGCCGGGGTCTGCGCCGCCCTGTCCGTACGGCTCGGGCGCAGTCCCCGCGAGGTGCCCTACCACCTCGTCCAGCGGGCGCTGCGGCGCCAGGGCGCCCACCTGAGCCTGGACCCACGGGAACCCGTGTCGCAACGCGGCTGACCCACCGGCCACTTGACGCCCCGAGCGTCGGCGCGGTGAGCGCGCGGCCTAGGGTGCGGGCATGACCTCGCAGCCCTACCTCTCCGAACTCTTCTCGCTGGACGGCCGGGTCGCCGTGGTGACCGGCGGCAGTTCCGGCATCGGCCGCGCCATCGCCGAGGCCCTCGCACGCGCCGGAGCGAGCGTCGTCGTCGTGGCCCGCCGAGAGGCGGAGTTGGCCGCGACCGTCGGCGAACTGGCGGCCCACGGCTGCCGAGCGGCCCGGGTGAGCGCCGACCTGAGCACACGCGACGGCGTGCGCGCGGCGGCCGAGGAAGCGGTCGGCGCGTTCGGCGAGCCCGACATCCTCGTCAACTGCGCCGGGATCAACCTGCGGCCCCCGCTGGGGGAGTCGGGCGAGGACGTGTGGGACACCACGATGGCCGTGAACCTGGAAGCGCCCTACTTGCTGGGGCAGCGGTTCGGGCCCGGCATGGCCGAACGGGGCTTCGGGCGGATCATCCACATCACCTCCCAGCAGGCGCACCGGGCGTTCGTGCAGAGCGGCGCCTACGGCGTCTCCAAGGGGGCGCTGGAGTCGCTGGCCCGGTCCCAGGCCGAGGCATGGTCGCCGTACGGCGTCACGTGCAACACGCTCGTGCCGGGCTTCGTGATGACGCCCCTCAACGCACGCCTGTCGTCCGACCCCGAGAAGGTGGCGGCGCTCGCCGCGCGCACGATGGTCGGGCGCAACGGACTGGCCGAGGACTTCGCCGGTGCGGCGGTGTTCCTCGCGAGCCGTGCCTCCGCGTACGTCACCGGGCAGTCGATCTTCGTCGACGGCGGGTTCTCCGTGCACTGAGCCCGGCCGGGGACCAAGCAGACCGATCGGTCAGTCCCGCAGGTCCAGCCGCATCAGGATGCGGGGATGACCGGCCAGGACCGAGGTCGTGTCGGCCGCGTGGACGAACCCGGCGCGTTCGAAGTTCTTCCGGAGCCCGGCGTACGCCATCGTCAGGTCGACCTTCGCGTCACCGTTGTCGACGGGGTACGCCTCGATCACCGGCGCGCCCCGGTCGCGGGCGAAGTCGACCGCGCCGGCGATGAGGGCGTGCGTGATCCCCTGCTTGCGGTGGCCGGGGCGGACGCGGATGCACCACAGCGACCAGACCGGCAGGTCGTCGACGTGCGGGATCTTGCGGCCCCGCGCGAAGGACGTCGCCGAGCGCGGCGCCACGGCGGCCCAGCCGACCGGCTCGTCCCCGTCGTAGGCGAGCACCCCCGGGGGAGGGTCGGCCCGGCACAACCCGGCGACGTACTCACCGCGGGCCGGCCCGCGCAGTTCGTTGTTGAGCTTGGACGGGATCCGGTAGCTCAGGCACCAACACACGCTTGCCTGGGGCGACTTCGGACCCAGCACCGCACGGACGTCCTCGAAGACGGAAGCCGGGCGAACCTCAATGGCCATGGCACCACCCTGTCACGCGGCCGGGCGCACGCGCACGGCTCGGTCGTCACGCCGGGGCGTGGAACGCGTGCAGCATGTCCGCGACCCGCGTGTCGGAGACCTGGCCGAAGTCCTCGTACCACTCACCGACCGCGTGCAGGGACGACGGCTGCACCAGGCACACGAGGTCGTCGCATTCGCCGCGGACGGCGGCCGTCGTCCGCGGGCTGCCGACGGGGACCGCCAGGATCAGCCGGGCCGGACCGTGGCGGCGCAGGAAGCGCAGCGCCGCCGTGGCCGTCAGGCCGGTGGCCAGGCCGTCGTCGACGAGGACGACCGTGCGCCCGTGGACGGACGGGGCGGGGCGGCGGCCGCGGTACACGTACTCGCGGCGATGCAGTTCGTTGCGTTCGCTCGCGACGACATCGCCGAGCCGGTCCTCGGACAGATGCATCATCGCCAGGCCCTGCCGGTCGTACAGCGGAGGATCGTCGGCGACGATCGCGCCGATGACCGTCTCCGGACGGATCGGGGTGCTGATCTCGCGGGCGACCAGCACGTCCAGCGGAGCGTGCAGGGCCCGGGCCACCTCCGCGGCGACGGGCACGCCGCCGTTCGGCAGGGCCAGCACGAGCAGATTGATCAGGTCACCGGAGTCGGCCCACTCGACCAGCCGCAGGGCGAGTTCCCGTCCGGCGTGGGTACGGTCGCGGAATGGCACGGCGCTCATCCCCTCGTGGTCGGCGCAGCCCGCCGAGTTCCCGGCGCGGGACGCGGCGAAACAGGGCCACGGCCGCCACCGGCCCGCCTGGCCGCATATGGGTCCGGCATCGCGTGTCGCCCGCGCCCGGATGGGTACTGCGGCGCGCATGACTGACATCGAACTCACCAGCCCAGCGTTCGAGGATCACGCGATGATCCCGCGTCGTCACGCCCTGGAGGGACAGAACGTCTCACCGCCCCTGACCTGGTCCGGAGTGCCCGACGAGGCGGCGGAGCTGGCCCTGCTGTGCGAGGACCCGGACGCGCCGTCGGGAACCTTCGTCCACTGGCTGGTCACCGGCATCGATCCGCACACGGACGGCTTGCCGGCGGGCGAGACGACCCCGGGCAGCCACCCGCACAGGAACGGCTTCGGAGAATCGGGATGGGGCGGCCCGCTGCCGCCGGTCGGCGACGACGCGCACCGGTACTACTTCCGCCTCTACGCCCTTCCGGGGCCCGTCTCCGTCCCGGAGGCGGCCTCGGCCGAGGAGGCGCACCAGGTGCTCGACCGGCAGCAGCTGGCCAGTGGAACACTCGTGGGCCTCTACCAACGCTGACGGCCGCCCATCCGGCCGGTACGCCGGGCTGCGCACGCGCCGCGCAGAGCGCATGGTGGTGGCATGAGCACGCGTCCCCCAGTGGTGGTGCAGCCGCCCGCGTCGGACGGCGGGCGTCAGGTGACGATCCGCGGAGAGCCGGCCGGCATCGCGTACAGCCTGTTCGACGTGCTGGACCTGCTGCACCGCGCGGGCCTGCCCGGCGAGGACCGGGCCGTCGACGACCCCGAGCTGATCGAGTGGCGGGGCGGCGGACCGTACGACTGGAACGACACGGAATCTCCCGACGCACCTGAAGCACCCGACACACCTGATACGCCGAACGGGTGAACGCGGACACCGCCCTCGTACAGCGCGAGGCCACCCCGGTAGCGGCTACAGGTCCAGTGCCCGATCCGGGTGGGGACGGAACACGGGGTGATAGCTCTCCGGCGGCGCCAGATAGCTGACTGGCAGCCCGCCGGTGTCGATGACGATCTGGTCGACGGCGATGCCCGGGTCGACCATGAAGATCCGCAGAATGTGCTCACCGGGCTCGTCCACCGTCACCGTGGCGGTCAGCTTCTCGACGCCGTCCTCCACGTTGCGGGCCCAGGCGTCGCCCCGGTTGCCGGTGGCGACGGACTGGCCCGCGAGGACGGTGGCGGGCCGGTCGTCGAGCGCGACGGCCAGCCGGCGGTGGCCGCGCTCGTCGAGGGACGGCAGCCGGAAGACGGTGACCGGGAAGGTACCGGCCCGGCCGAAGCGCACCCGGTACCTCAACTCCGGCGCCCTGGTGGCGAAGTCGGCGGTGACGGGGGCCGCCGTCGACGGCACCGCCTCCAAGGCGCCTGTACGGCGGCCCAGCCCACGCACCACCCGCCAGTGCGCCCCGTCCCGCGCGACCCGCTGGTCGGCGTGGACGGCGTCGATCGAGACGTACCCGTGGGCCTCCACGAACCCCCGGGCCCGTCGGCGTGTCCGCTCACCGTCGTTGACCACCCGCAACGGCACCTCGACCCGCTGCCCCGACCCGCAGACGACGACCGTGGCGTCGTAGGCGCCCTCCGGCATCCGCGCCCAGTCGAGCTCCACCCACACCCGGGTCTGCTCGGTGAGGGAGCCGCCCGTCGAGCTGAGCAGCACCCAGGGGTGGCTCGCCTCGGCCGACCAGTCGAGCGGCAGGAAGCCGGTGTTGAAGACGTCGAGGAAACGCCGGTCCCGGGTGTAGGAGGAGAAGGACAGCGGGCGGTCGGCGCCAGTCTCGTTGCCCTCGGCCGCCACGCCGAGTCCCGAGGTCGCCTGCCGGGCGACCCGGGTGACGGGCGGCCGGCCGGGCGCCTTCGGAATCTGGGAGGGGTACGGGTTGACGATCCCGTCCCATTTCCCGCCCGCCACCTCGGTGTTGTACCGCTTGGTCAGCGCCGCTTCCTCGGCATGGGCCGCCTCGGCCAGGTCCGCGAAGCGGTTGGTCCCGGCCCCGCGTCCCTGCCGGACCGCGAGCGCGTTGCGGTCCGCCCAGTAGTACTTCAGGTTCATCAAGTACGCGCCGTGCACCGGGTATTCGACGAGTTCGAAGAAGGCGTCCCGGTACCGCTCGGGCACCTTGGCCCCCACCGCCCGCACCCGGGCGAGCAGCCGCTCGTACGCGGCCATGCGGCGGCCCGCCTCGTCGCCGTGGTGGATCACGGAGAACACCCCGCGGTCGATGAACTCCGGGCGCCGCTCCGCCGCGAGCCGGTAGTACTCGGTACGGATCGTGGCGATCTCCCGGCCGTACCGGCGGCCGAACTGCCGCCCGGCCCACTCGGCCAGGAAGTCCTCGACGTCGTCGGCGTCCCAGCGGTCCACGTCCCAGGCCATGTCCATGGAGAAGGACAGGCCGGTCTCGATCGACTTGACGTCACCGACGTTGAAGATCCACATCCGGTCGACGCCGTGCTCGTACACCCGCCGTAATTCCTGCCAGACCTTGGCGAGTTGGGTGGTGTCCAGCCACAGATAGCTCTTCGGGCGGCCCCAGTAGGACAGGTGGTAGTAGATGCCGTTGCCGCCCGCACGCCCCCGCTCGGCGTCGTTCGGCAGCTGGCGCATGTTGCCGTGGTTGTCGTCCGGCCAGATCAGCGTGACGTCGTCGGGGACCTTCACGCCCGCGTTGTACAGCTCCAGGACCTCCTTGTACGGAATGAAGATCTGCGGCTCGACGGCCGCCCCGACCTCCTCGGCCAGGATGCGGCGCTGGTCGGCGATGATGTCGTTCATCACCGCGACCTTCTCGGGAACGGTCGTGGCGTACTTGGTCTCCAGCGCGCTGTCGTGCAGGCCGCGCATGCCGATCGTCCAGCTGCTCTCGTACATGGCGTTCTGTCTCGCCCGGGCTCTCCAGTAGTCGGAGATGACGGCCGGATTCACCGTGTAGTCGTACACCGGCAGGGTGCCGTCCGCGCCCCGGTGCTCCTGCGCCCACGGCTCCCACTCGTGCACGCCGTTGCGCAGCAGGGCCTCGGGGTGGCTGGAGCCGACGACGATGCCGTAGCGGTCGGCCAGTTCGGGGTTCTCGCGGTGCTTGTTGAAGAAGTCGGAGTACGGATGCATCGCCGGCCACAGGTAGTTGGCCTTGAGGCGGAGCAGCAGCTCGAAGACGCGCTTGTACGTCTCGGGGCCGATGTTCTTGTCCGGCTCCTGGGTGCGGTGCGACCAAGTGGTCAGGTTCTGCTCGTCGTTGATGAAGATGCCCCGGTAGCGGACGGACGGCTCGTACCGCTTGAGCGGGCCCGCGGGCACCGTCACGGTGTCACGCCGCTCGACCGGGACGTCGGCCCACCAGTACCACGGGGAGACGCCGATGCGCTCCGAGGTGTCGTAGATGCCGTAGACCGTGCCGCGCCGGTCGCTGCCCGCGATCACCAGGGCGCGCTCCACGCCGGGCAGCGGACGCTCCACCACCTGCGACACCGACGCCTCCCAGCGCCCCTTCACCCGCGAGACGTCCAGACGTCCCTGTGCCACGAGCCGGTCGACGACCGGGCTGGCGCCGAGGGTCCCCACCAGGACCAGGCCCGCGGCGCCAGCCTCCGGGAGCGTGTGACCGAGCCGGGGCCGGACTCCGCTGACCCGTTCGACGTCCGCCTGGAGATCGCCGGCCGCGCGGATCACCGCGGGGTCGTCCGCCGCGTCGACGTACAGGTCGACGGCGGCGCCGCCCCGCACCAGCGGGAAGTCGGGCCGGCGCGACGCGGCCCGGGCGGGGGCGGCCGTGGCGAGGACGCCGGGCAGCAGCGGGGCCGCTCCGGCGGCGGCCAGTCCCCGCAGGAACGCCTTGCGGGACGGTTGGGACTGCTGGGGCTGGCGAGACAGGCGGGACGGGCGGGGCGATTCGGGGTGCGGCACGAGACGCTTCCTTTCCGCGCGTACGTGAGCGTGGCATGCGTTGACAGGGCGTGCGGGGGCGTGGGTGCGGTGGCGTGGCGCGCGTTGGCATGGTCAGGCTAGAAAGCGCTTGCCATCCCGAACCCTAGGCCAGCCCGTCCGAGCGGTCCAGACCCCGCGGTGCCGGAAGCCGGGCGAGGCCTGTGGTGTGTCCGGTGCCGGAGGGCGGGGTACGCGGCGACGGACGGAAGGGGAAACCCATGCAGTTCCGTGACCGCAGGGAGGCCGGGCAGGAGCTGGCGGAGCAGCTGCGCATCCGGCAGGAGAAGGGCATCCTTGCGCATCCCGTGGTCCTGGCGTTGCCGCGCGGCGGCGTCGCGGTCGCGAGGGAGATCGCCCGGGTGCTTCAGGCCCCGCTGGACGTGCTCGTCGTCCGCAAGATCGGGGCCCCGTTCCACGAGGAGTTCGGGGTCGGCGCGCTCGCGGGCGACGGCCCTCCGCTCTTCGACGAGCAGACGTTGTACCGGCTGGGGCTGAGCGAGGCCGATCTGGCGCCGGTGGTGGAGCGGGAGCGCAAGGAGCTGCGGCGGCGCGAGGAGCGTTATCGGCAGGGCCGACCGGCGCCACAGCTGCGCGACCGTACCGCCATCGTCGTCGACGACGGCGTCGCCACCGGCTCCACGGCACGCGTCGCGGTGCGCGCCGTACGACAACAGGAGCCTGAGCGACTGGTCCTGGCCGTACCGGTCTGCGCACCGGAGGCGGCCGAGGAACTGCGGCACCTGGTCGACGAGTTCGTCTGTCTGCACCAGCCGAGGCTGTTCAGCGCGGTCGGTGAGTGGTACCAGGACTTCGGCCAGCTGACCGACGCCGATGTGCTGGAGGCGTTGCGCGGCGACTGAGGCTCCGCCGCCCCACGCCCCACGCCCGACGCCGAGGAGGACCGGCCGGGCGGGGGCGGTTCATGCGGTGGGGCGGGCAGGGTCTTCGCCAGGGTCCAGGGTGAGCAGCTGTGACAGGTCCCAGGGCCGCCGTCCCGCTGGAGCTCGGCGGTCGCATCAGGACGCCCCCTGAGCCGGCCGAACACCGGCACATTGACGCCGTACGTTCAACCTGAACAGTTGGAGGTACTTCGCTTCAGCGCGGCACCCGAACATGGTGAAGCCCTCACGAACCGTGACGGCAACAACCATGAGGGGACCGCACTATGAAGAAACTGGCCGCCCTGGCCATGACCGGTGTGATCGTCGGCGGCAGCGTGCTGGTCACCGCGACACCTGCCGCCGCAGCCACCGGCAGCTGGCGTGCTTACGGCAACACGAACCCGATCACCTCCAGTTCCAGTACGTGGCGTTGCGCCGGCACCAAAGCGCTCGCCACCGATGTGGGCGCGCAGGTCTGCGCGGTCAGGTCGGCGAGCGGGGGCTCCGTGCAGGGGGCGGTGATCGTGCGTAACAACCGGTCCAGCCTCTACTCCGTCGCGGCAGCGATGGACCTGTACAACTCCTCCGGCAAGCTGGGCGAGTGGGTCTGCTCGTCCTCGGGGGTCGGGGCGAACTCGTGGTCGGTCTGCTTCGGGCAGACCCTCTCGCAGAGCGGCTCGGTGGACTCGGTGGGGATCGCCAATGGTGTGAACCTCGGCATATCGCCGAAGGTCTGAACCTGAGCTCGTCGAAGCGGCACGCGTCGTGCCGGGTCCCAACGTCCGAGTCGCTGAGCTGCGAGGAACGTGACGTTCGCCCCTCTCGCGGCGTGGGCGGCGTTGTTCCTGGGTGTGGTGATGGTCCCGCGATCAACGGGACCATCACCACCGTCGCGTCTGCAGGAACTGGGCGTCAGGGGATCCGGTACCTCGCAAGAGCCCCCGTCTGCCGGTACTCGGCGGGGCCACCGCGCGGCCACCCGGAGATTCGGCCACCAGCTCGGCGCAACGGCCCCCGTGACCCTCCACCAGACACCGGGCCAACATGTGGGCCGACAGCTCGGCCCACACACCCCCGCCCTGGTGCTGGGGCGGCGACTGGACGTACTTGCGTCCAACCGGATGGCGCGTGCGCTGCTCACCGACTTCGACGCGCTGCCGCACCGCGAGCGGAACCTGATGCGGTTCATGTTCTGCGACGAGACCGCCAGCTCGCTGGCTACGCACTGGGACACCCACGCCCAGGACATCGTCGCCTCGCTCCGGCGCGACGCCGGACGCCATCCCCACGATCCACTGCCGGCCGAACTCGTCGGCGAACTCTCGATCGCGGATGAGGACTTCCGCCGCTGGTGGGCCGACCAGAACGTATATACAACCCGAGACCTCGCACGGGCAGCACGCAGATCATTAGACATGGAACACCGAATGCGACCTGCCCGTTCGTGCCGCGCAGCAACTCCCGACACGTAGTCAGAGGTTGAAACTCAAGCTGAGCACGCCGTCCGCGCCGAGGGCGAGGGGGACGCCGGGGCTGATGTGGTCGAGGGTGGTGTGCAGCCAGGTGCGGTCCTCGGGCGCGGCGGGCTCCAGGCGCATGCGGCGGGCGACCAGGGGCACCATCCGCAGCTCGGTGAGTTCGCCCGTGCCCGCCGCCACCGTGACCAGGTGGGCGATGCGCAGGTCGTCGCGGTAATGCTCGTAGCCGGGGATGCCCTCGTAGTCGTCGACGAAGTCGCCGCAGCCGTGCAGGATCAGCCGGTTCCGGTAGACCTCGACGGGGCGGGGGTGGTGCGAGGAGTGGCCGTGGACGACGTCGGCGCCGCCGTCGACCAGGGCGTGCGCGAAGCGGCGATGCTCGCGGGGGACGAGGTAGCCCCAGTTGGAGCCCCAGTGCACGGATACGACGACGATGTCGCCGGCCCGCTTCACCTGCCGTATGTGCCGGACCGCGGCGGCGGCCGTGGCGGGCGAGAGCTCGGGCAGGTAGGCGACGCCGGGGAGGTCCGCCGTCGCGGCCCAGTGGGCGGGGATGCCGCTGTCGCCGGCACCGAGGGCGAACACGAGCACGCGGCCGCCGTGGGGGAGCGGGAGCGCCACGGGCGCGTAGGCCTCGTCGGCGCTGCGCCCCGCGCCCGCCGTCCGCAGGCCCGCCCCGTGCAGCACGTCGAGCGTCTCCTCCAGGCCCGCGCGGCCGAAGTCCTGCACATGGTTGTTGGCCAGCACGCAGACATCGGGCCGGGCCACCGTGAGCGCGGGCAGGTTGGCCGGATGCATGCGGTAGTGGACCGCCTTGCCGGGCTCGAACGCGTCGCTGCGCGTGACGGACGTCTCCAGGTTGACGATCCGCACGTCCGGTTCGCTCGCCTCCAGCAGCCGCAGCGCCTCGCCCCAGGGCCAGGACGGATCGACCGGCGCCGGGATCGGGCCGTTCACCGCCTCCGCCATGCTCACGTAGGACCGGGCGTCCGTGACGTACCCCTCCCGCAGCACCGGGTCGCCGGGCCGGGCCAGGATCTGGTCGACGCCGCGTCCGAGCATCACGTCACCGCAGACGAACAGCGTCACCGTGCCGCCGCTCATGTCTCAACGGTACGGTCCCGGACGCCTGGACCCCCAGGTCCCGGACCCGTGGGCCCCGTGAGTCACCGGCCCCATGGACCGCACCTCCCCGGCCGCGTCGCCCCGCACGTCACCTCCCCACCTTGCACCGCCCCGGCAGGCACCTCGGATGCCCCAGCCCCCCGCGATACGGAGCCCCCCACGCGGGTACCCCGCACCTGCGATGCCGGTGCGGGAGACCGCCGAGCCGAAGTGCGGGAGACCGCCGAGCCGAAGTGCGGGAGGCTGCCATGGAACTGGTCCAGGAAGCTCCCCACCGCTTCCGTATCGACCCGCACGGCCCCATGCGGGTGCCGGGCGTGGTGTTCGCGTCCCGGAAGCTGCTGAACGACGCCGAGAAGTCACTGGAGCAGGTGGTCAACGTGGCCACGCTGCCGGGCATCGTCGGCGCGTCGTACGCCATGCCCGACATCCACTGGGGCTACGGCTTCCCCATCGGCGGCGTCGCGGCGACCGACGTGGCCGAAGGCGGGGTCGTCTCGCCCGGCGGGGTCGGCTTCGACATCTCCTGCGGGGTACGGCTGCTCGCCGCCGACACCGACCGGGCGGGGCTCGGGTCCGCGCTGACCGACGTGATGGACGGACTGGACCGGGCCATCCCGCGCGGCGCCGGCCCCGGCGGGGTGTGGCACCTGACCGGCCCCGGCCAACTGGAGCGGATCCTGCGGGGCGGCTCCCGGTACGCCGTGGGGGAGGGGCACGGCGAGGACCGCGACCTGACGCGCTGCGAGGACGGCGGTGCGGTAGCCGACGCCGACGTGGACCAGGTGAGCGCCCGCGCGAGGGAGCGCGGGCTCGGGCAGGTCGGGAGCCTCGGTTCCGCCAACCACTTCCTCGAGGTGCAGCGCGTCGACGAGGTGTACGACGAGACGGCCGCCGCCGCGTTCGGGATCGCCGTCGGCCAGGTGTGCGTGATGATCCACTGCGGTTCCCGCGGCCTCGGTCACCAGATCTGCACCGATCACGTCCGGCTGATGGACCGCGCGATGACCCGCTACGGCATCAAGGTCCCCGACCGCCAGCTGGCCTGCACGCCGGTCGAGTCGCCGGAGGGACAGAGGTACCTCGGCGCGATGGCCGCCGCCGCCAACTACGGCCGCGCCAACCGTCAGCTGCTGTCCGACGCGGCCCGCAAGGTCTTCCGCCACACCACGGGCATCCGGCTGTCCCTGGTGTACGACGTCTCCCACAACCTCGCCAAGATCGAGACCCACCCGGTCGCCGGCTCCCGCCGCACTCTCTGCGTCCACCGCAAGGGCGCCACCCGCGCCTTCCCGCCCGGCCACCCGGACCTGCCCGACGACCTGCGCGAGGTCGGCCAGCCGGTGCTGATCCCGGGCACGATGGGCACCGCCTCGTACGTTCTGGTCGGCGTGGCGGGCGGAGACGCGTTCTCCTCCACCTGCCACGGTGCCGGCCGCGTCCTCAGCCGCCACCGGGCCGCCCGCGCGGTGGGCGGCCGTGAACTGCGGGCCCGGCTGGAGTCGGCGGGCATAGCGGTACGCCCGCGGTCGCTCCGAGGCCTCGCGGAGGAGACACCCGAGGCGTACAAGGACGTGAGCGAGGTGGTGGCGGCGAGCGAGGGGGCACGGCTGTGCCGGACCGTGGCCCGGCTGGTGCCGCTGGGGGTGGTGAAGGGCTGAGGAGGGAGCGGGCGGTCGTACCCGGCCGTACGGCTCTCGTAGCCGCTGCGGACCTGTACCCCTCACACGTCCACGGTCACCGCGCACGACCACCCGTACGGGTCCGGCCCGATGCGCAGCCCGTGCCAGGAGATGCCCTTCGGGGAGGCGCCGGTGACCTCCACGTCCGTCAGCTCGACGAGCGCGAGGCGTACGTCGAGGTCGCCGTCCGTCGTGTCGGCCTCCAGGTCGACGGGCACGCGGCCGTCCACGTCGAGGCGGAAGACGACCTCGTCCAGGAGCGCCGTCAGCAGGCCCTCGTCGCTGTCCTGTTCGAGCCGCACCCGCTCCACCGAGGTGGGCCGTACAGCCGTCACGTCCGCGAAGCACTCCACCATGCCCAGCGCGGCCTCGACCAGACAGCGCTCCCGGCTCACGCCCCACGCCTCGACGCGGACGTCGGCCGTGTGCGGCACCGCCCGGTGGCCGCTGGCGCCGAGCCGTCGTGTCTGGATGTCGTCGTCGGTGTCGCCGACCATCTGCACTCACCTCTGATCCACTCGGCCGGCCAGGCCCAGGAGGTCGTCTCCCACGAGGGGCGTACGCCGATAGGGGTACCCGCGTGGGGGCACCCGTACCGCTGAGGGCGAAGGAGCGGACCGTGCCGGACATGGAGGAGGACGAGGCGCGCCGCCGGTTCGCCGCTGCCCGGGTCGCGCGACTGGCGACGGTCGACCCGATGGGACGCCCGCACCTGGTGCCCGTGGTGTTCGCCCGGCGCGGCGACCGGATCGTCACCGCCGTCGACCGCAAGCCGAAGCGCTCCGAGCGGCTCGGGCGGCTGCGCGACATCGCCGGGCACCCGGCGGTCAGTCTGCTCGTGGACGTGTACGACGAGGACTGGGCCCGTCTGTGGTGGGTCCGGGCCGACGGCGACGCCCGGACCCTGTTGCCCGACGCGTCCGACGAGCGGACGCGGGACGAGTACGCCGTCGCCGTCGGACTGCTGCGGCGCAAGTACCCCCAGTACCGGAATCAGCCCCCGGCGGGCCCGGCGATCGTGATCACCGTTGTCCGCTGGAGCGGCTGGCGGGCCTCGTAGACCGGCGCGTGCGCCCGCCCTTGTGGGTCGGCGCGTGTGCGCCCGCGAATCCGGCCCCGCAGACCCATTGACCCCTGCCCGGCCACGAACATAATCTCCGTCCTCATATGTAGACGACGTCTTTATATGAGGACCCCGTTCGTCGGGGTGAACGCGGCCGACGTTCAAAGGAGAACCGCAACATGCCGCTCGTGGTGGTGGGGATCAGTGTTCTGGTCCTGCTCGTGCTGATGACCAAGCTCAGGCTGAACGGCTTCGCCGCCCTGCTCCTGGTGGCCGTGGGCGTCGGCCTGGTGCAGGGGATCGGGCTGGAGAAGATCCCGGACGTCCTCGCCGAGGGCATCGGTGACCAGATCGGCGACACCATGCTCACCATCGGGCTCGGTGCCATGGTCGGCCGGGTGATGGGCGACTCCGGCGCCGCCCAGCGGATCGCCGGCCGGCTCCTCGATGTGTGCGGGCCGCGCTGGGTGCAGGTGGCCATGGTGCTGACGGCCATGCTCATCGGCGTGACGATGTTCTACGAGGTGGCCTTCGTGATCATCGTGCCGATCGCCTTCACCCTCGTCCGGGTCACCCGCTCGAACCTGCTGTGGGTGGGGTTGCCCATGTCGATCGCCCTGTCCACCATGCACAGCTTCCTGCCGCCCCACCCCGGCCCCACCGCGGTGGCCGCCACCTTCCACGCCTCCGTCGGACTCACCCTGTTCTACGGCCTGTTCATCGCCGTCCCGGCCGGCGCGCTCATCGCCCTGCTCTGGCCGCGCCTGCCCTTCGTCCGGGCGATGAACCCCGCCCTCCCCAAGGGCCTGGTGAGCGAGCGGGTCTTCGACGACGACGAGATGCCCGGCCTGGGCTGGTCACTGTCCATCGCCCTGCTGCCCGTCGTCCTCATCGCCGGGGCCGCCGTGACCGACCTGGCCGCCTCCGGGGACAGCGGACCGCTGCACTTCGTCGCGTTCATCGGCTCCGCGCCGATCGCCCTGCTGCTGACCCTGCTCGTGGCCGTCTGGGCGTTCGGCCCGCGCATCGGCCGCAGCCTCGCCGAGGTCAGCGCCTCGTGCAAGGAGGCCGCCCAGGCGATGGCGATGATCCTGCTCGTCATCGGCGCGGGCGGTGCCTTCAAGAACGTCCTGGTCGAGGGCGGGATATCGGACTACATCAAGGACGCCACCGACGGCTGGTCCATCTCCCCGATCCTCCTCGCCTGGCTGATCGCCGCCATCCTCCGCGTCGCCCTCGGCTCCGCGACCGTCGCCGTCGTCACCGCCTCCGGCGTGGCGCTGCCCCTGCTCGCGGGCAGCGGCGTCCACCCCGAGGTGATGGTCCTCGCCGTCTCCTGCGGCTCGATCGCCTTCTCCCATGTCAACGACCCGGGATTCTGGATGTTCAAGGAGTACTTCAACCTGTCCGTCCTGGACGCGATCAAGGCGCGCACGACGTACACGACGGTGCTCGCGATCCTCGGTCTGGGTGGCGTACTGGTGCTGGAACAAGTCCTGGACGCCCTGAACATCTGACCCTCTCCGCCCCGCCCCACTCCACCCCGTCGCCACTCACGAGAAGGGCACCGGCCCCGCAATGAGCCAACCCGTCGTCACGAAGTTCGCCGTCCATCCGGTCGCCGGCCACGACTCCATGCTCCTCAACCTCTCCGGCGCGCATGCCCCGTACTTCACCCGCAACGTCGTCGTCATCGAGGACTCCGAAGGGCGCACGGGCCTCGGTGAGGTGCCCGGCGGGGAGAAGATCACACGGACCCTGCGCGACGCCGAATCCCTGGTCGTCGGCGCACGAGTGGGCGACTACAAGCGCGTCCTGCGCGCGATCGAGGCGACCTTCGCCGATCGTGACGCGGGCGGCCGCGGCGCCCAGACCTTCGACCTGCGGACGACGGTCCACGCGGTCACCGCCGTCGAGTCGGCGCTCCTCGATCTGCTCGGGCAGCACCTGGAGGTCCCGGTCGCCGCCCTGCTGGGCGACGGCAAGCAGCGCGACGCCGTACGGGTCCTCGGTTACCTCTTCTACGTCGGCGACCCGGACCGGACCGACCTGGACTACGTCCGCGAACCCGAAGCGGACGTCGAGTGGTACCGCATCCGGCACGAGGAGGCGCTGACCCCGGAGGCGATCGTCCGGCAGGCCGAGGCCACCTACGACCACTACGGCTTCCGTGACTTCAAGCTCAAGGGCGGTGTCCTGGCGGGCGCGCAGGAGGTCAAGGCCGTACAGGCCCTCAAGGAGCGCTTCCCCGAGGCACGAATCACCCTCGACCCCAACGGTGCCTGGTCCCTGCGCGAGGCCGTCGAGCTGTGCCGCCCGCTCGTCGGCACGCTCGCCTACGCCGAGGACCCCTGCGGGGCGGAGGGCGGCTACTCGGGCCGGGAGATCCTCGCGGAGTTCCGCCGGGCCACCGGGCTGCCCACGGCGACCAACATGATCGCCACCGACTGGCGTCAACTGGCCCACGCGCTGGCCCTGCAGTCGGTCTCCATCCCGCTCGCCGACCCGCACTTCTGGACCATGCAGGGCTCGGTGCGCGTCGCCCAGCTGTGCAACGCCATGGGGCTGACCTGGGGATGTCACTCCAACAACCACTTCGACATCTCCCTGGCGATGATGGCCCACTGCGGGGCGGCGGCCCCGGGCGAGTACAACGCCCTGGACACGCACTGGATCTGGCAGGAGGGACGGGAACGGCTCACCGTCGAGCCGCCCACGATCACCGGCGGCGAGGTCGCCGTGCCGGACACGCCCGGACTGGGGGTCCGGCTGGACCAGGACCGGCTCCTGACGGCGCGGCAACTGTACGAGGAGAAGGCCCTGTCGGGCCGGGACGACGCCGTCGGGATGCGGTACCTGATCGACGGCTGGACCTTCGATGCGAAGCGGCCCTGTCTGGTGCGCTGAATCTCCGATCCAGGCCTGGTCGTCAGGCGGCCGCATCCGCGCGAACGTCGGGCGGTGGTACCGGAGTTGACCGGTGACGGGACTGCCGCGCCCGGCGCCGCGCAGCCGGAGGTCGACCGGTGCGACGCGGAGGCGCGGACGCTGCTCGGCGAGGACGGATTCACGCAGGCCGCGGCGGCGATGCGCCCTGGGGCCCCGAGGCGGGCGTGGGCCGGGCCTTCATGTCGTCCGGTTCCGTCCGGCTGCCGTTCCGTACTCCCGCCACTATCGTGAGGTCATGTACTCGACGCGGGTCTCCCGGCACGTCAACGCCTCGCGCGAGGCCGTGTACCGGGCTCTGCTGGAGGCGGACGCCATCGCCAAGTGGCGGGTACCGGACGGTATGACCGGGCATGTGCACGAGTTCGACGGCCGGGAAGGCGGGACGTTCCGCGTCTCGCTCACCTACGACGTGCCGACCGGCACGGGCAAGTCGGACGCGCACACCGACACCTACCACGGCCGCTTCGTGAAACTCGTGCCGGACGAACAGGTCGTCGAGGAGGCCGAGTTCGAGACCGACGACCCCGCGCTGCGCGGCACGATGAGGATGACCACCACCCTCACCGACGCGGACGGCGGCGGCACGGACGTCCTCGTCGTCCACGAGGGGGTCCCCGACGCCGTGCCACCGCAGGACAACGAGACGGGCATGCGCATGTCGCTCGCGAACCTGGCCCGGCTCGTGGAGGCCGAACCGCGGTGACCTCCTCGGAGAACTGACCGGCAACCTCTGCGCGCCCGGTGGCGACTGACCGGTCGAGGGGCCTCCCGGCCTCCCCGATCGAGAACGAGAGCCACCGCATGAGCACGAGAGCAACGACCCGAGGATCGCACCGCAAGAGACCCGGCCACCGCCGCCACGTGCTGGTCGGTGCCGCGGCGACGGCCGTCGTAGCGGTGGCCGTCACCGCCGGTGTGCTGCTGACCTCGCTCACCTCCGGGCCCGGCGAGGACGACATGGCCGGCGGCACGAGCCGGACACCGGCCGTGCCGAGCGCCTCGCCGTCGTCGCCCACGAAATCCGCTCAGGCATCCCCGTCACCCTCGAAGGCATCACCCTCCGCCTCCCTCTCCGCCACCCCGCGCAAGAGCTCCAAGCCCTCCCCGTCCGCCACCCCGGCGCGGTCGACCGGTACCCGCCTCGCCGCCTGGCCCACCCCCACCGCCGACAAGCCGGTGACCACCACCATCGAGGTCTCCGGCAGCTACGACGGCGGCCTCAAGCGCTTCCACGGCTCCGGAGCCCTCGGCGGCGACGGCCAGGACGAGGACCAGGGACCGCTCTTCGAACTCGCCGACGGAGCCACCCTGCAGAACGTGATCCTGGGCTCCCCGGCCGCCGACGGCGTGCACTGCCTGGGCAGCTGCACCCTGCGGAACGTGTGGTGGCAGGACGTGGGCGAGGACGCGGCGACCTTCAAGGGCACGTCGGCGTCGGCGACGTACCTCGTGACCGGCGGCGGCGCGCGCAAGGCGGACGACAAGGTCTTCCAGCACAACGGCGCCGGAACCCTGACCATCGAGAACTTCCAGGTCGAGGACTTCGGCAAGCTGTACCGCTCGTGCGGAAACTGCGACACGCAGTACGAACGGCATGTCGTCATCAGGAACGTGAAGGCGACCGGCCCCGGCAACGCCCTCGCCGGGATCAACACCAACTACGGCGACACGGCGACCCTTTCGGGCGTGCGGATCGTCGGCGACGGCGGCCGGGACATCACCGTCTGCGCCCGCTTCGAGGGCAACGACTCCGGCGCCGAGCCCAGCGAGACCGGCAGCGGCCCGGACGGCACGCACTGCCGGTACGGCTCGTCGGACATCACCTATACGTGATCTTTGCCTGGGGTTCGCCGCACGTATGAAAGCGCTCGCTTGCATGGGTGTGTATGGACACCGAACTGCTGTCAGGGCTGCGCGTCGACTACACCGACCAGGACGACCCCGTACTGATCCGGCCGGACGGCAGCCCGGTGGACACCTGGCGCGAGAACTACCCGTACCAGCAGCGCATGGAGCGCCCGGAGTACGAGTGGCACAAGCGGCTGCAGCAGATCGAACTGCTGAAGCTGCAGAGCTGGATCAAGGAGACCGGCCGCCGTCTCGTCATCGTCTTCGAAGGGCGGGACGCGGCCGGCAAGGGCGGCACCATCAAGCGCTTCACGGAGCACCTCAACCCGCGCGGCGCCCGCGTCGTGGCGCTGGAGAAGCCGACCGAGCGTGAGCGCGGGCAGTGGTACTTCCAGCGGTACGTCGAGCATCTGCCGACCGCCGGCGAGATCGTCCTGTTCGACCGCTCCTGGTACAACCGGGCCGGTGTGGAGCGCGTGATGGGCTTCTGCACGGACGACGAGTACCGGCGCTTCATGCGGCAGGCCCCGGCCTTCGAGCGGATGCTGGTGGACGACGGCGTCGACCTGATCAAGTTCTGGTTCTCGGTGTCCCAGGGGGAGCAGCGCACCCGGTTCACCATCCGCCAGGTCGACCCCGTACGGCAGTGGAAGCTCAGCCCCATGGACCTGGCGTCGCTGGACCGCTGGGAGGACTACACCGCCGCCAAGGTCGCCATGTTCCGCGAGACGGACACCGAGCACGCGCCCTGGACCGTGGTGAAGAGCAACGACAAGAAGCGGGCCCGCGTCGAGGCCATGCGCAGTGTGCTGGCCCGCTTCGACTACACCGACAAGGACGAGGAGGTCGTCGGCATCCCCGACCCCCGGATCGTCGGCGCGGCCGCGGGCCTGCTGGAGGCGGGTGAGGACGACTGACGGAGCGCTCAGCCGCGGGGCAGCACCGTGACGCGATGGAAGTTGCACTCGTTCCCCGCCGGGCGCCCGGCGGGGGAGGGCCGGTTCTGATGGGCCTTGAGCGCGGCGCTGACCAGGCTCATCAGCAGGTCCACATCCGTGTCGCAGTCGAGATGGACGGTCACCCAGTCCGAGCCGGGGACCAGCCGGATCGCGGTCGACTCCCGCAGGTCGTCATGGAAGCGCCGGATGGCCGACACCGTCAGATGCAGGTCCACGTCCCGGTCGGAGTGGAAGTGCACGATGTCGCTGTGGACGGAGCGCAGCGCCCGTCCTGCGCCGCAACTGGCCGGGCCCGAGCTGAGGTCGGGCCAGACTTCCAGTCGTTCCATGGCGCGTTGGGCCGGTGTCATGACCCCATAGTCACCCGATCATCGCGCCGCAACCAGAGGTTGAGCGATTCGTAACCGGGGCGTGAGCTGTCTGACAGCGGCCCGTAGCCGACCGTGAGGACGGCGCGGACCTCGGCTAGTCCGGCGGCGTCGGTGTGTCGTGCGTGCGGTACATCGCCTGCACGTCCAGCTCCAGCTGGACCGTGGGACCGACGACCGCGATCCCGCGGGCCAGCATGCTCCGCCAGTTCAGGGTGAAGTCCTCCCGGTGCAGCTCCGCCTTGGCCAGAGCCGCGCACCGCAGCTCCTCGCCGTAGCCGCCGTTGACCGACCCCAGGTAGGTGGTGTCCAGCTCCACCGAGCGGCTCACCCCGTGCATGGTGAGCGAGCCGTGCAGGGTCCACTTGGCGCCGCTGCGGTAGGCGAACCGCGTGCTGGTGAAGTCGATGTACGGGTACCGCTCGACGTTCAGGAAGTCCGCCGAACGCAGATGGTTGTCCCGGGTGTTGTTGCCCGTCGTGATGCTGGCCGCGTCGATGCGCACCGACACCCGGGACTCGGCCATGTCGGGCGCCACCTGGATGCCGCCCGTGAAGCGCTCGAAGCGGCCGTGGACATGGGCCATGCCGACGTGCTTGGCGATGAACCGGATCGCCGTGTGCGGCGGGTCGAACAGCCAGGTGCCGGCCGCCGGCAGTTCCAGCTGCCGGGCCGACGTCAGCTGAACGCGCGTGGTGGGCAGCGGCGGACCGGCGACGACGTCCAGGGTCTCCCGGTGCGGCGTCAGACCCTCCGCGGTGATCATCAGGCTGTAGCGGCCCGGGGGCAGGGCGGCGAAGAACAGGCCGTACGGGTCCGTCGTACCGGATGCCACGACCTGGTGCGAGTCCAGCGCGGTCACGGTCACGTCGGCGCCGCGCATCGGCAGCCCCACCGGGTCCAGGATCTCGCGGCCCACGACGCCCGCACCGGCAGGCACGGGCAACGGGACACCTGGCGCCCCTCGGGAGCGTCGACTCCCCCGGGAGTTCCGGCTCCTGAGCAGACCGAGGGGCATGGCGATCACCTTTCTTCCGGCGTGGGGGCATCTTCGAGCGTGGGGGAGGGGGATGGTCAGTGGGCGGCCGCGGTCGGCGGTGGTGTGCCCTCGTACGCCGCCCGCAGCAGGGCGAGTACGCCGTCGGTCGTGACGGGGCGCGGGTTGGCGTACGCGTCGCCCGCGGTCTGGGCGGCGGCGGTCGCCAAGTCGGCTTCACCGAGGCCCAGTTCGGCGAGGCAGCGGGGCGCGCCGAGACGTCCGGCCAGTTCCCACAGGGCGGTCGGCGCGTCCGGCGCGTCCAGGGCGCGGGCCACCGCCGCGACCGCGTCCGGGGCGGCGGGCGCGTTGTGGGCCAGGGCGTGCGGCAGCACCACCGTGTGCGTCTCGGCGTGCGGCAACCCGAAGGTGCCGCCCAGGACGTGGCAGAGCTTGTGGTGCAGGCCCATGGTGGTGGCGCCCAGGCAGGACCCGCACAGCCAGGCTCCGTACAGGGCGCGCCCGCGGGCCTCCAGGGACGTCGGCTCCTCGGCCAGCTCCGGAAGCGCCCGCGCCATCGCCCGTACGCCTTCCTCGGCCATCAGCGCGATCAGGGGCGAGGTGTCGGGGGCGTACAGGGCCTCGACGGCGTGCGCGACGGCGTTGATCCCGCTGGTGACGGAGAGCGGTACGGGCAGGGAGAGCGTGAGCTCGGGGTCGTAGACGACGCTGCGGGGCAGCACCTTGGGGTCGCGGCCGGTGCGCTTGGCGCCGTGCTCGGTCAGGCCCCAGACCGGGGTCATCTCCGAGCCGGAGTACGTGGACGGCACCGCGACGAGCGGCAGACCGGTGCGCAGCGCGATCGCCTTGCCGAGCCCGATCGACGAGCCGCCGCCGACCGCCACGCACCCGTCGGCGCCCGCCGCGCGAGCCGCCTGGACGGCCACGTCGGCGACCTCGACGGGCACGTGCATCCGGGCCCGGTCGTGCACTCCGACGCAGGCCGGCCCGAGCGCGTCGGCGACCGCCCGCGCGGTGTCCGCGCCCCGCGTCCCGCACACCACGAGCACCCGCCGCAGCCCGAGCCGCCCCACCTCGTCCGGCGTCGCGGACACCGCCGCACCGGGCCGGAAGACGACCCGCACGGGCCGGGCCTCGTAGGAGAAGTCGAGAACGCCCTTCACGCGCGCTCCAGTACGAGATCGAAGCGGGCGTGCCGGAAGGGGTTCGCCACGCCGAACTCCCCTGCCGCCGACGGGTCGTCGACCGACGCGAAGTCCGTGACCAGGCCCGGCTTGACGGCGAACACCGCGTCCGAGTCCAGGTAGTCGCTCCCCGCCACGAAGATGTGCGTCGTCACCGGGGTGTGCCCGTCGGCCGAGGCGATGAAGTGGATGTGCGCGGGCCGGTAGGGGTGCCGTCCGGTGGCCCGCAGCAGCCCGCCGACCGGCCCGTCCGTCGGGATCGGGTACGGGCTCGGCACGCACGTACGGAACCAGAACCGCCCCTCGTCGTCCGCGGTGAACAGGCCACGCCCGTTGCCCGCGGGCTGCACGTCCGGCTGCTGCACGTCGTAGAAGCCGTTGCCGTCGGCCTGCCACACGTCGACGACCGCGCCGGGCAGCGGGGCGCCGTCCCGGGACAGCACCCGCCCGCTCACCACGCACGGCTCGCCGCCGCCCACCAGGTCGATGTCCGCGCCGAGCTCGCGCACCGGCGAGGCGGTCATGTGGAACGGGCCCAGCACGGTCGACTCGGTGGCGCCGGGGCCCTGCCGCTCGTTGATCGTCTCCACGAGCATCGACAGCCCCAGCACGTCCGACAGCAGGATGAACTCCTGCCGGGAGTCGGTGCAGGCCTGCCCGGTCGCCGTCAGGAAGCCGATCGCCCGCTCCCACTCCTCCTGCGTCATCCGCGTCTCGCGCGCGAAGGAGTGCAGATGCCGGACCAGCCCCGTCAGCAGCTCCCGCAGCCGCGGATCGTCCGTGCCCCGCAGACTGGCGACCACCTCGTCCGTGACCGTCGTGCCCTCGCCGCCCATGCCTGCTCCTTCCCGCGCCCTCATCTCAACCGTGCCCGAGAATCCGCCGCAGCGCCCGCGTGAGCAGCCCTTCGGCGTCCTCGGCCGCATCGGCGTGCCGGAACGCCACATACCCGTCGGGGCGTACGAGCAGGGCACCCGCGTCGGAGATGTCGCTGAGGTCCGCCCAGTCGCCGTAGGGGTCCTCGTACTCCTGGCCCGGTCCGATGACGACCGTGGCGATGTCGAGCGGCTGGGCCGCGGCGGCCCGCAGCCACGCCTCGCCGCCGATTCCGGTGAGCAGCGTGAAGCGGCCCTTGCCGACGGTGTCGAGGGTGGACAGGGTGCGTGTCCCGGAGGTGATCCAGGCGTGCGGGAGCTTGGCGCCGGGGCGGGAGGTGGGCTGGTGGTGCAGCTCGGGGTCGCGGGTGAAGCCGGGGTCGGGCGTGCCGTCGGGGACGACCGCGGCGGAGGTGTAGCGCTGGTTGAGGTCGACGCCGTGCGCGTTGAACTCGTACACCTTGAAGGCGATCGCCTCACGCAGCGCGGCCCGCTGCTTGGCGGCGGCCTCGGTGGCGTCCTTGCGGGCCGCGATGTTGGCCCACAGCTGCTCGGGCGTCTGCGGCGAGAGCCCGTCGAGCGCCTCGAAGATCGGGGCGGTCTCGGCGATCGACTTGTTGGCGCGGGTCACGATCTGCTGGCCGACGGGCGCCCGCTCCACGGTGTACGTGTCGAGGAGACCGGGCGTGGCGACCCCGTCGAGGACGAGCTTCAGCTTCCAGGCCAGGTTGTAGGAGTCCTGGATGGAGGTGTTGGAGCCGAGCCCGTTGGACGGCGGGTGGCGGTGCACGGCGTCACCGGCGCAGAACACCCGGCCGTTGGCGTACGTCTGCGCGTACATCTCGTTGACCGTCCACGCCGAGGACGACTTGATGGTCAGCGGGATCTCGTCGTCGCCGACCAACTGCCGTACGACGGACAGCGCGTACTCCTCGGTGAGGTCGGGGGCGCCCGCGCTCACGTCGTAGCCCCACACGATCAGCCACTCGTTCCAGGGCCGCACACAGCGGACCAGACCCGCGCCGATCCCGCCGACCGTGGCGCCGGGCGCGAGCACCCAGTAGAGCGTGGACGGGCGGTGCGCGGTGTACTTGCTCAGATCCGCGTCGAAGACGATGTTGATGCTGCCCGCGCCCCCCATCTGACCGCCCATCGGCAGCCCGGCGTCCTCGGCGACCTTGGACCGCCCGCCGTCGGCGCCGATCAAATACCGGGCGCGGATGGCGTACTCGTCGCCACGCAGCCGGTCCTCGACGGTGACTGTCACCCCGCCCTCGTCCTGGACGAACGACTTGTAGACCGTGCTGAACCGGAAGTCGGTGCCACGGTCGATCGCCGCGTTCACCAGCACCGGCTCCATCAGGTGCTGCGGCATGTCGCACATGCGGGTCGGACTGGCCAGTTCGTGGGCGGCCTGGACGAGCGGGTCGTTGCCCCAGGAGCGCACCCGGCCCAGCTCCTCACCGGCCAGGCTGGTGCAGAAGGTCGTGTTGCCCATCAGGTGCTGCGGCGTCGCCTTGGCGATCACCTCGTCCTCGACGCCCAGATCACGCAGCACCTCCATGGTCCGCTGGTTGGTGATGTGCGCGCGGGGCGTGTCGGCGAGGCTCGCGTACCGGGTGACGACCATGTTGCGCACGCCGTAGGTGCTCAGGGCGAGCGCGGCCGACGCGCCCGCCGGGCCGCTGCCCACGATCAGTACGTCGGTCTCGACAACGGTGTGCACGACAGAACGCTCCAGGAGATGAGACAGGAGAGGGGGACGGGAGACGCGGCCTACGGACTCCGGCCTTTCAAGATCATGGAGCGGTGCGGCCGGTCGTGGGTGTCTCAATACGAGACAACCCACCGTCGTCGCGCGCGTGACGCCCCGGATACGGTGAGCGGTGCCATGACCACCGCCGGACATCCTCCTGCCCTCGCCCCTCTCCGCCATGCGCGCGAACGGTTCCTGACGGGGCGCCCGCTCCCGGACGGCGTGCCCGAGGACGTCGTCGCGGCCTGGCGGCGCGCCCGGTTCTTCGGCGTACGGCCCGATCTCGACGGCCCGGTGGGGGAGCCGGCGCACCCCGTCGACTCGCCCCTGCTGGAGGCGGCGCGTCCCGTGCTCACGCGTATCGCGCAGGCCCTGGACGCCGGACGGTCGGCCCTCGTGCTCACCGACGAGCGGCTGAGGGTGCTGTGGTCGGCCGGCAGCGCGCCCGGCGACGACGCGTGCCGCGACCTGTCCGAGCGGGAGGTCGGCCACAACAGCGCCGCGCTCGCCCTGCGCACCCGGCGCCGGGCCGAGGTGCACGGCCCCGAGCACTTCCTCGACGTGTGGCAGGACGTCTGCGCGGTCAGCGTGCCGCTGCACTCCCCGGGGACCGGACAGGCGCTCGGCACGGTGACGGTCGCCTCCGGCCTGTGCGCCGGCTGCCGCCCGCACCCGGGCGCCGCCCTCGCCGAAGCGGCCGCCACGGCGGTGGAGGCGGAACTGCGGGCACGCGCGCGTACCCCGCAACGGGCGCTGCTCGACGCCTACGAGCGTGCCGCGCGGGGGCGCGAGCGGGCGGTCGTCGCGCTGGACGGCCGCGACCGCCTGGTCAGCGAGGCGGCGGCACGCCTTGCCTCACCGCAGGTGCTGGAGGCGCTGGAGCGCGGCGCGCGGGCATGGGGGAGCGGGAAGGGACGTGGGCGGGCGGCCGGAGAGTCGTACGAGATCGCGCTTCCCGAGGACGCCGGCTGCACCGCCGAGATCACTCCGGTACGGCACGAGGGCCGC
Source organism: Streptomyces sp. NPDC093591 (assembly GCF_044764885.1). NCBI lineage: Bacteria > Bacillati > Actinomycetota > Actinomycetes > Kitasatosporales > Streptomycetaceae > Streptomyces > Streptomyces sp. NPDC093591. Next base: position 374,358 of record NZ_JBIWIY010000004.1, on the reverse strand, counting down.
ACCCTCGGCCTGGTCGCCGTGCTCGCACCGCGCGCCGTGGAGCCGGCGACGCCGCTGCCGCGTCCGGGCAGCGCCAAGGTGGGGAGTTCGGTGCCGTGGCGGCACGCGGTCGCGCAGGCGACGGCCCTGGCCCGCACCAGGGGACCCCTGCTCATCGTGGGCGAGCGGGGAACGGGCAAGACCACGCTCGCCCTCGAACTCCTCGACGGCAGGGCCCCCTTGGTCGTGGACGCCGCCGCATCACCCGACCTCGGCCTCAGGAACGACGGGCGCAGCGACACGGGGGCCTTCCCGGCCGAAGACTGGGGGAGGGGCGACGACCGCCCTGTGCTCCTGCGGCACGCCGAACGGCTGGCCCAGCCGGACGTCGCCGCCCTCAACTCCCTCCTCGACGAACGCCCCGACGCCCACCTGGTCGCCACCTACACGCCCGGCCCCGCGCCGGGCCCCTGTCTGCAGCGCCTCCTCGACACCCTCGCGGCCCGCTCGGTGACCCTGCCCGCCCTGCGGGAACGCCCCGAGGACATCAGGGAGTTGCTCCCCGCCCTCGTGCCCGCCCCGGCACCCGGCAGCCCGCCGCTGACCTGGACACTGGAGGCACTGCGGGCGCTGGAGCAGCACCCCTGGCCGGGGAACATCACTGAACTCGCCCACCTCGTAAGGGCGTTGGCGAGCAGGCGGCGGGTCTGCGGGCCGGTGCGGCGCGGCGAACTGCCCGATCCTGTCCGGGAGGGGCCCGCGGGACGCAACCTCAGCCCGATGGAGCTCGCCGAGCGGGCCGCGATCCTGGAGGCGCTGCGCCGCCACGGCGGCAACAAGGCGCGCGCCGCGGCGGCGTTGGGGATCGCCCGGGCGACCCTCTACCGGAAGCTGCGGGGGTACCAGGGGCGGGACGCCTCGATCACCCAGAAGTCCTGATCGCCTCCAGCCCGGTCCGGAAGTCCTGATCGCCCCCCAGCCCGATCCAGATGCGGCCCTCAGCGCGCCCCCGTCCAGTTGTGCGCCACGTCGACCACGATCCGGTCGGTCGCCACCCACACCCGGAACGGCAGCCGTGCGCGGACGCCGAGCCCGATCTGCGTGTCCCCTTCGAAGCTCCCGGCGAACCGGGCGTCCCTGAAGGTGCGGTAGCCGGTGAGGTCCACGCCCTTCAGGCGCTGACCCGCGCGCACGGGATAGGTGGGCTGCCCGGTGTCCGGGTCATAGGCGGGGGCGGCCACCCGCACCTCGATGACGGCTCCGCCGCCGACGGGGATGTGGTTGCCCGAACCGTCCTGGTAGAGGCGGCTGACGTACCTGACGGAGTAGCCGAGGCCGCGGGTGCCCGCGCCGGGGACGTCGACGACCATGCGGTCGAAGCAGGCGTGCCGGCCGGTCCTGATGTTCGTCACCGACTCCGTCGTGGCGGCGGAGCGGGTCTTGGCCTGACTGCCCCAGCCGGTGGGGCAGGCCGTGGTCTGGGTGGTGGTGGCCGTCGTGGCGTCGGCCGGGACCGCCGCCACACCCAGCGTGGCGGCCATGAGCGCGAGTGTCGTCGCCCATGCGGTTCTGTTTCGTCCCATTGCGTCCCCTAGAAGGGTGGTGTGTCTGATATTAGGCAAGACATTCGGGTCGGCGGAATGGTTGCACCGTTCCGGAGGTCATCGGTCCGGGCTGTACAACGATCGGCGGCTCGCTCGGGAACCCGCACCGGGCCCGGGACGTTCCACGAGGGACGGCTGCTGCTCACGGGGGGCGGCACGCGTACCAGGGGGGCGATGTGACGCGGTTGATCGTCATCGGGGGCGGGATCGCCGGTGCCGGAGCGGCTCTCGCCCTGCACAAGGCCGGATTCGACGTCGCGGTGCACGAGGCGCACCCCGAATCCGCCGAGGACATCGGCGCGTTCCTCACGCTCGCGAGCAACGGCATGCGCGCCCTGGCCCAGCTCGACGCCTCGGCGCCGGTCACCGCGACCGGCTTCCCGCTGACGTCGATGCGGGTCCTCGACGACACGGGGGCCGAGGTGGCCCACGTTCCGCTCGGCGAGGCAGAAACCCCGCACCTCAGATACCGGTGCCTGCGCCGCGGCGACCTCAACGCCGCCCTGCAGGCCGAGGTCGGGCGCCGGGGCATCGCCCTGCGGCACGGCGCCCGTCTCGCGTCGGTCGAGGAGGGCCCGGACGGCGTCACCGCCCACTTCGCCGACGGCAGCACGGCGACCGGCGACCTGCTCATCGGCGCCGACGGCCTGAACTCCACCGTCCGCCGGCTCACCGCCCCCGAGGTACGCCCCGCTTACGCCGGCCAGTACGTCTTCTACGGCTACACCGGCGCCGCACCCGGCTTTGGCGACGGCGAGACCATCACCATGGTGCGCGGCAGCACCGTCGCCTTCGGGTACGCGGTGTCGCCGGAGGGGGAGACCTACTGGTTCGCACGCGTCTCCGACGCCCCCTTGACCGCCGACGCCCTCGCGCACGGCACCCCCGCCCGCTGGCGCGACCTGCTGCTGCCGCTGCTGCGCAAGGACTCCACCCCCGCCGCGGACCTCGTCGCGGCCACCCCCGATCACCTCATGGTCACCAACGCCACCGAACTCCCCACCGGGACACCTTGGCGCTCCGCCCGGACCCTGCTCATCGGGGACGCCGCCCACGCCGCGTCCCCCGCCACCGGGCAGGGCGCCTCGATGGCCATGGAGGACGCCGTCGTCCTCGCCAAGTCCCTGCGCGACGCGCCGGACACCGACGCCGCGCTCCGGCTCTACGAGAGCCTCCGCCGCCCCCGCGTGGAACACAACATCACCGTCAGCGGCAGCATCTCCCGCGGCACCCACACCCCCTCGGGCCCCGGCCCCCGAGGCGCGCGTGCGAACCGGCCGGGCGACGACGAGCTCATACGTCAGCTGGAGTGGGGCACCGATCTCCGACAACTCGCGCCGTAGACCGACGCGGTAATCGATGCAGCGGCCAACCGGCGCAACCCCGGAGCGCACCGGCCCCTCATACAGGTCGAACCAGCCCGGTTCGCGGAGAGGAGCGCCTGTTGGCACGCCAGTTGTCCCGCCGCCAGTTCGTGGTCTACTCGCTCGCGGCGACCACCCTGACCGTCGCGGCCCCGCTCGGCTGTGACGGCTCGACCGCGGAAGGCGCCGAGGAACCCGCGGACGGCGGCCGTGGATCGTCCGACGTCCTGGTGACCGGCACCGACGCGGAGATGCTGGTCCTGGAGGTCACCCCGGCCAACAGGGTCGTCGTACGGCTGCCGCGCGTCGAGGTCGGCCAGGGCGTCACCACCGCCGTCGCCATGATGATCGCCGAGGAGCTGGACGCCCGGCTCGCCGACGTGGACATCCCGCTCGCGGACGCCCGCAGCGAGGGCAACCAGTTCACCGGGGGCTCCAGTTCGGTCAGTTCGCTGTACGGACCGGCCCGGCAACTGGCCGCCACCGCCCGCGCCAAGCTCCTCACCGCGGCCGCCCGCCGCTGGCACGTCCCCGCGCGGACCTTGCGCACCCGGGGCACCCGGGTCTTCGCCCCGGACGGACGCACCGCTACGTTCGGATCGCTGACCAGGAGCGCCGCCCGGATCACCCGGCCGACCGTGTCGACCCGGCCCAAACCGGTGACCGAGCATCGGGTGATCGGACGGCCGACGACCCGCATCGACGCCCGTGACCTCATCACCGGCAAGGCGAAGTACACCGGAGACCTCGCGGTGGCCGGAGCGAAGCCGACGGTCGTGGCCAGGCCGCCGACCCTCGGCGGGAAGGCCGTCTCGGTCGACTCCCGGGCCGCCCGCGCCCTGCCCGGCGTCCACGCGGTCGTCCGGATCGACGGCGGCGTCGCCGTCGTCGCGGACACCTTCCACCACGCCTTCCAGGCCAGGGACGCCCTCCGGATCGAGTGGGCGCCGGGCCCACTGGCGAACCTCTCCGACGACCGGATCCGCTCCCGGCTGCGCGCCGCCGTCCCGAAACTTCCGACCCCGCCGCGCGGATCCGCGCAGACCGAGGCCGAGTTCGAGTTCGCCTTCGTCAGCCACGCGCCGATGGAGGTGCTCACCGCCGTGGCGGACGTACGCGCACAGCGGGCCGATATCTGGTTCTCCTCCCAGACGCCGCAGTCGGCGCGCGAGGAGATCGCCTCAGTGACCGGACTGCCGGTGCCGAAGGTCCGGGTCCATGTCCTGCGCGGCGGCGGCTCGTTCGGACGCCGCCTGAACTACGACGCCGCGATCGAGGCGGCCCTGATCTCCAAGAAGGCGGGCCGGCCGGTGAAGCTGATGTGGAGCCGGGCCGACGACATCCGGCACGGCAGAATGCGCCCGGCCACCCACCACCGGATCCGGGCCAGCCACGCCCAGGGCAGAGTGGTGGCCTTCGCCCATACGACGGCCTCGGTCAACGAGTCCTTCGAGAAACAGGGCCTGTCCACTCAAGGCGGCGTCCGCTCCGCCGTCCGCGCCCCCGCGGCGGCCCCGCTCCCCAGCGACAGCGGCCTCTACAACTTCGGCCGCCTGTCCGGAGATTCGGGCTCGGTCGACCTCGCGATCCCGATGGGAGCCTGGCGCTCGGTGGACTCCGGCACGGTACGCACCGCCGAGGAGATCGTCGTCGACGAGGTCGCCCGCAGCCTCGGCGAGGACCCGGTCGCCTTCCGTCGTACGACACTGCGGAGCAAGACCGTCAAAGCCGTCCTGGACAAGGTCGCGACCGCCGGGAAGTGGGGCCGGACCATGCCGGCGGGGCACGCCCAGGGCGTCGCCCTGCACGAGGAGTACGGGTCCTGCGTGGCCTGTCTCGTCGAGATCGACGCCGTCGATCCGAAGAACCCCCGGGTGACCAAGGTCGTGATGGCGGCCGACGTGGGAACGGCCGTCAACCCGCGCGGCCTTCAGGCCCAGCTCATGGGCACGGCCGTCGACGGGATCTCCACCATCCTGAGCGCCGGGCTGCACATCGACCGGGGCGCCGTGCGCGAGAGCAGCTTCGCCGACTTCCACTACGCCCGCCAGCGGCACGCCCCCCAGCACTTCGAGGCGCACATCATGCCCTCCCGGCGCGACCCCGGCGGAGCCGGCGAACTCGGCGTCCCGGCCGCGGCCGGCGCCGTCGCCAACGCCTACGCCCGGGCCACCGGCACCAAGCCGCGCCGCTTCCCCCTCGACTTCTGAGCCGCCTTCGGCTTCCGAGCCACTCTTCGAGAAGGTACCGATGCCGTCCTACTCCTTCACCCTCAACGGGAAGCGCGTCACCGTCGAGGCCCCCGCCGACATGCCCCTGCTGTGGGTGCTGCGCGACCTGCTGAACGTCACCGGCCCCAAGTACGGCTGCGGCGTGGGCGCCTGCCGCGCCTGCACCAGCCATCTCGACGGCGACGAGATCCAGCCCTGCGTCGTCCCGGTCGCCGACTGCGCCGGCCGCAAGGTCACCACCATCGAGGGCCTGGCCGACGGCGACAAGCTCCACCCCGTCCAACAGGCCTGGCTCGACTGCGACGTCGCCCAGTGCGGCTTCTGCCAGCCGGGCCAGATCATGGCCACGGCCGCCCTGCTGAAGAAGACGCCCCGGCCGACGGACGCCGACATCGACCGGATCGAGAACGTCTGCCGCTGCGGCACCTACTCCCGGATCCGAGAGGCGATCAAGAAGGCCGCGGGCAGTTGACCAGGTGACTTCAGTACGGCCAGGGGGCGCCGTACCCTGAGGGCCGTGTACAACACCTTCGACGGCCCGGGCGCCACGGCGGCGCGGTTCACCGGACTCGCGGCCACAGGGGAACGCCGGCTCTCCGCAGCGCTCGCCGAAGTCAGCCTAGACGGCGGCAAGGTGGTGATGGTCAAGCGCGGCGACGGCCCCCGCGCCGCTCAGGCAGAGGCGGCCGGGCTGCGCTGGCTGGCCGACGCCGGCACGGCCCGCGTCCCGGCCGTGCACGGCCACGACGAGCAGTGGCTGGTCACCGACCGCGTGGCGACCGGCCGGCCCAGCGCGGACGCGGCGGAACACCTCGGCAGCGACCTGGCCGCCCTGCACGCCGCCGGCGCCCCCGCGTTCGGCGCCCCACCGCCGGGCGGCCCCGAGGACGCGTACATCGGGCTCGCCCCGATGCGCAATGTCACCGGCCCCGACTGGCCCCGCTGGTACGCCGAGCACCGGGTGCTGCCGTATCTGCGCCGCGCGGTCGACGACGGCACGGTCCGTAGTGCGGAGGCGCCCGTGATCGAGCAGGTCTGCGAGCGGCTCCCCGAACTGGCCGGCCCCGCCGAGCCGCCCGCCCGGCTGCACGGCGACCTCTGGAACGGCAACGTGCTGTGGGGCGCCGACGGGCACGCCTGGCTGATCGACCCGGCCGCGCACGGCGGCCACCGCGAGACCGACCTGGCCATGCTCCACCTCTTCGGCTGCCCCCACCTGGACCGGATCCTGGACGGCTACCAGCGGACGGCCCCCCTGGCCGACGGCTGGACCGACCGCATCGCCCTGCACCAACTCTTCCCGCTCCTGGTGCACGCCGTCCTCTTCGGCCGCGGTTACGCGGAACAGGCCCTCACGGCGGCCAGGGCGGCCCTGACGCGGTGACGTACGGCGAGTCCCCTGCAGGAACAGGGACTCAGTCGGTGCCGCGCACGGGACGGCCCGTGAACGCGTCCAGCAGGACCCGGTCGCGGAGCGGGTCGTCCAGTTCGACCGTCACCTTCTTGGCGAGCAGTTGGAGCGTGCAGGAACCGTCGCTCGTGCCGACGATGTAGCCGGACAGGACCACGCTGCCGTCCGTCTCCAGCACGTCCACGGCGGGTCCGTCGTCGCAGGCCCCGTGGTGGGCCATTACGGTGACGGACCTGCCGTCGGGGGCCACCTCGACCAGCTTGCCGAGTTCCCACAGCTCGTTGCCGAGTTGGCCGACCGGTCCGATGGGCGGCTTCGGAGGCTTCGAGGGGGTGAGGGCGACCTGCGTGAGCGGGGTGTCGTAGCCCTCGATGGTGAACTGCCAGACCGGCACGGTGGCCGGGCCGCGGCTGGTGGCCAGCGTCGTCTCGCTCAGCTTCGCCCCGGTCACGGTGAGATGCGGCGCGGGGGAGTCGTCGCCGTCCAGCTGCTCGTACGCCTCCCATGCCCCCATGAGCGGCAGAGTGAGCGAGTCGCCGTCCTGCCATGTCACCTTCGCGTCCTTCTCCGGAGTCTCGGGGAGGTCGCCGCGCAGCACGAAGTTCTGGGTGAGGTACGCCTCCTTGTCGGCGTCGTTGTGGAAGGCGTCCTCGGGCAGTCGGACCGGGTCCGCCATCGGGTAGTAGCCCCTGCTCCAGATCTCGGCGGCCGGCGAACCGTCCCACGCCTCGGCCACTTCGAGGGCGCGGGCCCTGGTCTCCGGCGCCGGTTCGGATGTGCCCGAGCCCGCCGCGCCGACGCCGCATCCGGCGGTGAGCAGACCGAGCGCGGTGAGCAACTGGACGGTGCGTGAGGTGGTCGTACGCATGGATTCCCCCGAACGGACAGCGATGGACGCGGCAGCGGGGACGACGGTGTCGAGCCGTCCCGACACTGTGACGCACTCGGGGCGCGCCGCGTTCGGTCAGACCAGTGACCGGGGGCCGTGGACGGCGAGCAGCGCCAGCTTCTCGGCCGCCTCGGTGCCCGGCTCGGCCGAATACACGAGGATGCGCAGGTCGTTGCCCTCGACGCGGAGCAGGTCGCAGTCCAGTGTCAGCAGGCCCACCCGCGGATGGTCGATGGTCTTGCGGGAGGCCTCGAGCCGGCCGACGACGCCCGCCTCCCACAGCTGCGCGAACCGCTCGCTGCTCGCGCGCAACTCGCTGATGAGGCGCCGCAGTTGACGGTCGGCGGGATATCTGGCGGCGGTCGCGCGCAGCTCGGCGACCATGCCGACCTCGAAGGCGCGCTGTTCCTCGGGTGTGTGCCGGACCCGGGTCGGCGCACCGTGGAAGCTGCGCCATGCCCCGTTGCGCTCGAAGCCGCGCGCGCCCCGGGGGTCGCCCATCAGCGCCGCGTACATCGGGTTGGCCAGCAGCAGGGTGTGGGCCGCGTCGGTGACGCCGACGGGCGTGTCCACCAGCCGGTCCAGCAGCCGCTGGACACTGGGCGTGATGTGCGCGGGGACGGTGTCGGGCCCCGGCGACGCCAGCCCGGCGAGCTGGAACAGATAGGCCCGCTCGTCCCCCGACAGCCGCAGTGCCCGGGCCAGGGCCTCGACGACCTGCCCGGACGGGTTGGCCGCCCTGCCCTGTTCGAGGCGGGTGACGTAGTCGACCGATATCCCCGCCAGCAGGGCCAGTTCCTCGCGCCGGAGCCCGGCCGCGCGCCGCTGTCCGCCGACGGGCAGCCCGGCCGTCCGCGGGGCGACGCGGTCACGCCAGCGGCGCAGCGCCTGTCCCAGTTCCGTCGCCGTCATGCCCCCAGTGAACACCGCCGTCGGCGGAGGTGCCTGGTACTGGGAGTCCCAGGAAGAAGGGTCTCCTGGCTGCCCGGCCGGCCGTACAGCACCGTGGCGGCATGACGACAACACTGATCACCGGAGCCAACAAGGGGCTGGGCTTCGAGTCCGCCCGCCGGCTCGTGGCCGCAGGCCACACCGTCTATGTCGGCGCCCGGGATGCCGAGCGCGGACGCCGGGCCGCCGAACGGCTCGGCGCCCGGTACGTCCTGCTCGACGTCACCGACGACAGTTCCGTCCAGGCCGCCGTGCGGACCATCGAGGCCGATGGAGGCCTTGACGTCCTCGTCAACAACGCGGGCATCGAATACCGGGACGAGAACAACGGCGTGCCCGGTGCCGCGGACCTGACCGCCGACGCCCTGCGGACGCTGTTCGAGACGAACGTCTTCGGCGTCGTCCGCGTCACCCACGCCTTCCTGCCGCTGCTGAGGAAGTCGGCCGCGCCGGTCGTGGTCAACGTCAGCAGCGGCCTGGGCTCGGTCACCCACGTCTGCGACCCGGATCACCCCGCGTACGCCTACCCGGGCGTCGCGTACCCCGCCTCGAAGGCCACCGTGAACATGATCACCGTGCAGTTCGCGAAGGCGTTCCCGGACATGCGGATCAACGCCGTGGAGCCGGGCTTCACCGCGACCGACCTGAACGGGCGCACCGGCACCCAGACCGTCGAGGAGGGCGCCGAGATCATCGTGCGCATGGCACAGCTCGGTCCCGGCGGCCCGACCGGAGGCTACTTCGACATCGACGGGCCGCTGCCCTGGTGACGTCGTGCCGAGCGACGCACTCCGTGCCCCTCAGATGACGGCGTCGGCGCGCAAGGCCTCGATCTCCTCGCCGGTACGCCCGAGTCGGGTGAGGATCGCCTCGGTGTGCTCGCCGACCGCAGGCACCGGCTCCATGCGCGCGGGCAGTCCCGCGAGGTCGGCCGGCGGCAGCAGGGCCCGCACCGTCGCGCCCCCGGGCACGGCCACCTCGCGCCAGCGGTCGCGGCCGGCGAGGACCGGGTGGTCCAGGAACGCGGCGACGTCGTTGACCCCGGCGCAGGCGATGCCGATGGACTCCAGGTCCTTGAGGATCTCCTCGGCGCCGGAGCGGGCACAGCGCTCGGCGACGACGGCGTTGAGCTCGTCGCGATGGGCCACCCGGGCGGAGCTCGTGGCGAAGCGCGGATCGTCGGTCAGCTCGGGCCGGCCGAGGAACTGCGCACACAGGACGGCCCATTCGCGCTCGTTCTGGATCGAGAACAGCACCTGCTTCCCGTCGGCGGCCGTGAAGGCGCCGTACGGCGCGAGGGTGGGGTGCTGGGTGCCCAGACGCCGGGGCTGGCCGCCGCCGTACTGCGTGTAGTAGGCGGGCTGGCCCATCCACTCGGCCAGCGCCTCGAACAGGGACACCTCCACCGGGTGGGCCTTGCCCGTGGTGGCGCGGGTGAACAGGGCGGTGAGGATGCCGCTGTAGGCGTACATCCCGGCGGCGATGTCGGCGACGGAGATGCCGACCCGCGCGGTCTCCTCGGGCGTCCCGGTCAGCGACACCAGACCCGTCTGGCACTGCACCAGCAGGTCGTACGACTTCCGGTCGGACCACGGCCCGGACGTGCCGTATCCGGAGATCGTGCACGGGATCAGCCGCGGCCACCGCTCGCCGAGCGCCTCGACACCCAGACCGAGGCGGTCGGCGGCGCCCGGCGCCAGGTTCTGCACGAACACGTCGGCGTCGTCGAGGATTCGGTGCAGGATCTCTTGGCCCCGCGGATCCTTGAGGTCCAGCGTGAGGGACTCCTTGGACCGGTTGAGCCACACGAAATAGCTGGAGTGCCCGTGCACCGTCGTGTCGTAGCGGCGGGCGAAGTCGCCCTCCCCGGGCCGCTCGACCTTGATCACGCGCGCTCCGAGGTCGGCGAGCTGCCGGGTGGCGTACGGGGCGGCCACGGCCTGCTCCAGGCTGACCACGGTGATGCCGGACAAGGGGAGAGGGGGCGCGCTCATGCGGGCCATTAGTACGTGCCGGTCAGAGGGTCCGTCAACGGGCCGCAGGTCAGGCGGGCACCTGGAGCGTCTCCACGGCCCGCACCAGCGGGGTCAGTTCGGGGTTCTTGGCGGCTTCGTCGAGGGCTTCGCGCAATGCGGCCTCGTTGGTCGGCCGTGCCTCTTCCAGGAGTTCGCGGCCTGCGTCGGTGACGTCGGTGTAGATGCCGCGGCGGTCGGTGGGGCAGAGGTAGCGGGAGAGCAGGCCGCGGTCCTCGAGGCGGGTGACGAGCCGGGTGGTGGCGCTCTGGCTGAGGACGACGGCGTCGGCGACCTGTTTCATCTGCAGGTGCCCGCCTTCGCCGTCGTGCTGGCGGCCGAGCACGTCGAGCAGGGAGTACTCGCGCACGCTCAGGTCGTGCTTGGTCTGCAGGGCGCGCTCGATGTGCGCCTCGATCCTGCCGTGCAGCAGGGAGAGGGCGCACCAGCCCTGGGCGAGGGCGGTGAGCGCGGGGTCCGTGGCGGTCATGGCGCCGGTGTCCTCCGTCCCGAGGTGAATGACGTCCAGGATATGCCATACGTGAAATTTCCAGCTAAGGCGTGTAGGGAGCGCCTGCAACGATCGCCGCGAAGTCCGTGAAACTCCGTGGCCGTCGCGCCCGCGGCGTAGGTATCGTCGGCTCCCATGATCAGCCCGCGCCCGACCACCACCTTGTGGCGACCCACCGGCCCCGAGGAGCTGGACCTGGTGCGCGCACGTGACTGGCGTGCCTGGCCGCCGCGGTTGCCCGAACAGCCGATTTTCTACCCGGTACTCAACGAGGGTTACGCGGTGAAGATCGCCCGGGACTGGAACGTCAAGCACGACGGCGCCGGCTTCGTGACCCGGTTCGAGGTCGAGTCGGCGTTCCTGCGCCGGTACCCCGTCCGGCAGGCGGGCGGCGAGACGATTCTCGAGCTGTGGGTGCCCGCCGAGGAACTCGACGCGTTCAACGCCCATATCGTCGGCACGATCGAAGTCGTGCACGAGTTCCGGTGACGGCGCCGACCGCCTGAGTTCGCGGCCTGCCTCAGGGCCGCGCCAGGTGCCGCATCGCCAGCGCCAGACCCAGCCGGAACCGGCCCGGCGGAGTGCGCAGCGGCCAGCCCAACAGGTGCTCGGCATGGGCCAGTCGCTCCTGGAGTGTGGAGTGGTGGACGTTGATCTCGGCCGCCGCCGCCCGCAGGCTCACCGTCGAGGCGACGGCGTGCAGCGTGGTGAGCAGCCAGGGCGCGGCCGCCGCGGCCTCCTCCAGGGCCCGCACGTCGGGCGGCGGCTCGGCGCCCGGTACGACCAGGCCGGCGAGGAGCGCGACATCGCCCAGTTCGTCCGCGTGCACGACGCCCGGGCCCGGGTCCTGTGCGGTGCCCTCGGCCGTGAACCGGAGTGCGATGCGAGCCTGCGACCAGGAGCGCGGCAGGTCGAGCACGGGGACGGCTGGGCCCACCCCCACGCGGCCTGCGGACGGCTCGATGTCGGGGAGCGCGGGGACGATGCGGGGCCGGCCCTCCAGCGGGGCGAGGACACGGGCCCGAGCGGCGGTGTCGAGGCCCAGACGGCGGGCCGCGTGGAGCCGGGCCGCTTCCGGCGCCGTGGCGTCGAGTACGGTCTCGACCAGCGCGGGATCATCGGCCGCCGCCCGCCCGCGCGTCCGGTCGAGAACGAGCCGTATCGCCCCGGCGGCCCGCTCCAGGATCACCGCGTCGACGACACTCGGCTCCGCCTCCTGAGCCCGCTCCAGCCACAGCGCCGCGGCGCCGCCCGGCGTCAGCGCGGCGGAGGGCCAGGCGGCGTCCGGCGGCAGCTCGCTCTCCCGCCGCGTCCCGTCGGCCTCGACCCGCACATGCACCCGCCGATCCGCGTCCACCAGCCGCGCCGGCACCCCGGCCAGCACAGCGGCACCGCGCACCAGCGCCTCCAGCCCGGCCCGCGACTCGGCGAGCCGATCGAAGTACGCGATGACCCGCACGGCAGCACCGGCATCCGGATCCAACGCGGTAAGACGTCCGGCCAGCTCTTTCATAGGCCCATCGTGCGCCATGCCGTCAAGCCCCCGGGACCCCGCCCACATTCCGCACCGCACCGCACATCCCCTGAGCGACACCGGACAAGCCGGCCCGCCCAAGGGGCGCGGGGAGGGGCGTGCGCTTGTAGGCGGGGGGAGGGCTGGCCCGCCCAGCGGGCGCGGGGAACGGCGTCCGCTGGAAGGCGCCGGACAAGCCGGCCGGCCCAAGGGGCGCGGGGAGCGGCGTCCGCTGGAAGGCGCCGGGAGGGTCGGCCCGCGCAAGGGGCGCGGGGAGGGGCGTGCGCTTGTAGGCGGGGGGAGGGCTGGCCCGCCCAGCGGGCGCGGGGAACGGCGTCCGCTGGAAGGCGCCGGGAGGGCCGGCCCACCCCAGCGGCGCGCGGAGCAACGTCCGCTTCAAGCCGCCAGGCAACCGAACCCACCAAGGGGCGCGGGGAACTGCGCGACAAGCCACCCCCAACCCGCACCCGCGACGCCCCCCAACTCGGCAGACGAATAGGCGCACCACAGCCTCCGCCCCGCGCCCCCCCCGCGTTTCAGCTGCTCAGCAACCTCGTCAGCCACGCCACCTGCGCCCCCCGGCACGCCTGCGACAGCACCGCCTGAGGGGCGAAGCCGTCGAACCCGTGAAACCCGCCGGGCCACACGTGCAACTCGGCCACCCCACCGGCCTGCCACAACCGCGAGGCATAGGCGACGACCTCGTCCCGGAACGTCTCCGCGGAACCGACGTCCAGGAAGGCCGGGGGCAGCCCGGACAGATCCTCCGCGCGGGCCGGCGCCGCATACGCCGGAACGTCGGTCCCCCCGCGGCGCTCGCCGAGCAACGCCGTCCATCCCGTCTCGTTGGCCGTACGGTCCCAGACACCGAGTCCCGCCATCTGATGGACGGACGGCGTGTCATTGCGGTCGTCCAGCATCGGACACATGAGCATCTGGCCGATCAGCTCAGGGCCCTGCCGGTCCCGGGTGAGCAGGGCCAGCGCCGCACAGAGCCCGCCGCCGGCACTCGCACCCGCGATCACGATCCGCTGCGGGTCGCCGCCGAGCTCGGAGGCATGCTTCGCCGTCCACTCCAGACCGGCGTACACGTCCTCGATCTGCGCCGGATACGGGTGCTCGGGAGCGAGCCGGTACTCCACGGACACCACGACCGCGTCCAGCTCCTTCGCCCAGGCCAGGGGCACGTCGACACCGACGCGGTTGTTGCCGATGACCAGACCGCCGCCGTGGACGTGGTAGATCACCGGTCGTGGTCCCGCGGCCGGCGGGGCGGCCGGCCGGCAGATCAGCAGGGAGATCTCGGGCGCGCCCGCGGGACCCGGCACCGCCCTGTCCTCGACCTCGAAGAAGCCGTCCATGGTCAGATCCAGCTGGGCCAGCATCTGGATCCCGGGCCCTTGGCGGACCTCGGCTATGTCGCCCATCGTGAGGCCGGGCGAGATGACGTCCTTGATGAGTTCCAGGGCGGCGGCGAGCTCGGGATCGAACGGGGGCGGGGCCTGGGTCATGGCTTCTCCTCACACGGGGGCACGTGGATGCCCGGCGGCTCTGACGTCATGATCAGCGCACCGGCCCCGACCGGGGGGCCGCCGTTCGGCGGAACCTGCCCGCCGTACGGCGGGTGGCACCCGCGTCACCCGGAGATTGCCAGGACATGACCCGCTGTTCACCTGCCGTAGGTGGAAGTCATCACCGGCGGCGACAACCCTGTCAAGGCCCCACCTGCACCAGGAGTACCACCAGTGAACGTTTCCCTCTCCGTCTGGCTGCTGACCATCGTCGCCCTGTGCGCGCTCGTCGCCGTGGACTTCTTCATCGGTCGCAAGCCCCACGACGTCTCCATCCGGGAGGCGGGCACGTGGACGGTCGTCTGGATCGTCCTGGCCTGTCTGTTCGGCCTCGGTCTGTTCATCTACGGGGGCGGCAAGCCGACGGGCGAGTTCTTCGCCGGGTACATCACCGAGAAGTCGCTGAGCGTCGACAACCTCTTCGTCTTCGTCCTGATCATGGGGAAGTTCGCGGTGCCCACGCAGTACCAGCAGCGTGTGCTGATGGTCGGCGTGATCATGGCCCTGGTGCTGCGCGCCGGCTTCATCGCGGCCGGCGCGGCGATCATCTCCGCGTTCTCCTGGGTGTTCTACCTCTTCGGCGCCTTCCTGATCTGGACCGCCTGGAAGCTGGTCCAGGACGCCCGCAAGGAGGAGCACGAGGAGGAGTACCAGGAGAACAAGCTGCTGAAGATGGCGGAGGAGCGCTTCGGCGTGGCCGACCGCTACCACGGCACCAAGCTGTTCATCACCGAGAACGGCAAGCGGATCATGACCCCGATGCTGGTCGTGATGCTCGCGATCGGCTCCACCGATGTCCTGTTCGCGCTGGACTCCATCCCCGCCATCTACGGGCTGACGCAGGACCCGTACATCGTCTTCACGGCCAACGCCTTCGCCCTGATGGGCCTGAGGCAGCTGTACTTCCTCATCGGCGGCCTGCTGAAGAAGCTCGTCCACCTCAGCTACGGCCTGTCGATCATCCTCGGCTTCATCGGCGTCAAGCTCGTCCTGCACGCGCTGCACGAGTCCGGCGTCCACGTCCCCGAGATCAGCATCCCCTTCTCGCTCGGCTTCATCGTGCTCGTCCTCGCGGTCACGACGGTGACCAGCCTGCGCGCTTCGAAGAAGCAGGAGCAGGCAGCGGCCGAACGCGCGGCGACAGACCCCACGCAGGCACCGCGGCACTGACCAGCGCGACCGACTCGCCGACCGGGCTTGACTTCGAGAGCGCTCGAAGTCCTAGCGTCGTCGGAGTTGGCATCAGGTCGGGTGAACGGAGACGGACCATGCGGGTCGGCGTGCACATCAACCGGTTCGACCACCCCGGAGGAGGCCCCGCGCTCGGCGCCGAACTCGCCGCCGCGGGCGCCGCCGCCGAGGCGGCCGGCGTGAGCTGGCTGTCGGTGATGGACCACTACTTCCAGATGGAGTTCAACGACCGCGCCGAGGACCCCATGCTGGAGGCCTACACGACCCTCGGCTACCTCGCCGCCCACACCTCCACGGTCCGCCTCGGCGCCCTGGTGACCGGCGTGACCTACCGCCACCCCGGCCTGCTCGCCAAGATCGCCACCACGCTCGACGTGCTGTCCGGCGGCCGGGCCACCCTCGGGATCGGCGCCGCCTGGTACGGCCGGGAGCACGAGGGGCTCGGCGTGCCGTTCCCGTCGGTCGCCGAGCGCTTCGAGCGGCTGGAGGAGACCCTGCGGATCTGCCTCCAGATGTGGGACCCGCGGGCCGACGGCCCCTTCGAGGGCAAGCACTACCGGCTGGCCGAGACCCTGTGCGTGCCCGCGCCGATGAGTGCCCCGCACCCCGAGATCATGATCGGCGGGGGCGGGGAGAAGAAGACACTCAGGCTGGTGGCCCGCTACGGCGACGCGTGCAACCTG
The DNA here is from genome assembly GCF_044764885.1 of Streptomyces sp. NPDC093591. Taxonomy (NCBI): domain Bacteria; kingdom Bacillati; phylum Actinomycetota; class Actinomycetes; order Kitasatosporales; family Streptomycetaceae; genus Streptomyces; species Streptomyces sp. NPDC093591. Next base: position 358,448 of record NZ_JBIWIY010000004.1, on the reverse strand, counting down.
TTCACCACCTCCCCGCAGGAGGTCGGTCACAAGCTCGACGTGCTGCGCGGCCACTGCGACACCGAGGGACGCGACTACGACGAGATCCGCAAGACCGTCGTCTACACGGGCGAGGCGGCCACCGAGGGCGACCTCGACGCCTTCACGCGGGACATCATGGGCTACACGAAGCTCGGCATCGACACGGTGATCCTCGGCCCGCGCACCGGCGAACCGGCGGCGTTCATCGAGGACTTCGCGGCCCCGGCGGTCCGGCGGCTGGCCGGACTCGACTGATCCGCCGCGCTCAACGGCACGGCACGTCCGACCGGGCGTCGGCCGGGCGGCTGCGCGAGACGATCCGCATCCCCCGGGCGTCGACGACCCGAACCTGCAGTGAGCCGCAGCCGCACCGCGTCCACACCGTGCTGCCCCCCGTCGTGCCGTGCCGGGAGACCACCTGGAAGGGCTCGGCCCCGTCGGGCCATCCGCAGTGCGGGCAGACGGTGCCGGTGGTGCTGGTCATGGCGACTCCTCGTACGTCGTGGCTGGTTGACCGTCGCGACACAACCAAGGGTGCGGTGCGGACTTCGTACACGTCCAGGTTGACTTTCTGGACCTCATCTTGAAGCGTGGGCTTCATGATTGACCTGCGCCGACTGCACGTCCTCAGGGCCGTCGCCCACTACGGCACGGTCACCGCGGCCGCCCGCGCCCTGCACTTCACGCCCTCCGCCGCCTCCCAGCAGATCCGGCAGCTGGCCCGCGATCTCGGCGTCGACCTGCTGGAGCCGCAGGGGCGCGGGGTGCGCCTCACCGCGGCCGCCGAGAGCCTGCTCGCACACGCGGACGCGATCCAGACCCGCTGGGAGGAGGCCGAGCTCGACCTGCGCGCCGAGTACAGTGCGCCCGCCGGACAGCTGCGCGTCAGCGGCTTTTCCACGGCCGCGTCGGTGCTGCTGGCCCCCATGGCCGCACGGCTGCGGGAGCGGCATCCGCGGCTGACCGTACGGATTCAGGAGACGGGGGTGCCGGAATGCTTCGACCTGCTCTTCGAGGGGGAGATCGACCTGGCCGTGGTGGAGGTCACCCCGCACAACCCGCCGCTGAGCGATGCGCGCTTCGACCAGCAGCCGCTCCTCGACGACTCGTACGACCTCGTCGTCCACGAGGACCATCCGCTGGCCGGACGCGAGAGCGTCGACCTCGCGGAGGCGGCGCACGACGACTGGATCGGGCCGATGCCGGAGAGCGCCTGTCGTCCGCACGTGATGTCGGCGTGCGCGGCGGCGGGATTCACCCCCACCATGGTCCATCACGCGGTGGACTGGAACGTCACCGTGCAGCTGATCGCCCACCGGCTGGGCGTCGCCCTGATCCCACGGCTGGCCCGGCTGACCCCGCACCTGCCGATCACCCGGGTGCGTTGCACGGGCAACCCCCATCGCAAGGTGCTCACCTGCACACGCCGGGGCTGCCGGGAACGCCCGGCGGTGAAGGCGGCGCTGGGGGAGCTGCGGGAGCTCGCGGTCACGGCGGTGGCCTGACGCGAAGGGGCGGTCACCCACGAAGCCGTGGCCCGACATGAAGACGTGCCCCGACACGCAGAGAGGCCGGAGCTCTGGGCTCCGGCCTCTGCGGGGGACCTTCGGTCCGATCAGGCGGCAGCCGCCTCGCCCGCGTGCCCGTGGACGCGGGCGATGACCTCGGTCAGCTGGGCGGCGACCTCGGCGTCGTCGACCGGGTGGGTCTCGGCGAAGCGGGTCAGCGAGCCGGGGATCGCCAGCTTGACGTCCTCCAGCACCTTGCCGCCGGCGATGCCCACCGACTTGCGGGTCTCGTCCTGCGCCCACACGCCGCCGTACTGGCCGAAGGCGGTGCCGACCACGGCGACCGGCTTGCCGCCGAAGGCGCCGGCGCCGTACGGGCGGGACAGCCAGTCGATGGCGTTCTTCAGCACGGCCGGGATGGTGCCGTTGTACTCGGGCGAGAAGAGGAGGAACCCGTCGGCGGCCTGCGCGGCCTCGCGCAGCTTGGCGGCGGCGGCGGGGACGCTGCCCTCTACGTCGATATCCTCGTTGTAGAAGGGGATGTCGGCGAGGCCCTCGAAGAGCACGACCTCAGCGCCCTCGGGGGCGAGCTTGACGGCCGCCTCGGCCAGCTGGCGGTTGTGCGAACCGGCGCGAAGGCTGCCGACGAGCGCGAGGATGCGAACAGACATGCGAACTCCAAGGGTGCTGAAACACTGCCGTTACGATCCGGACCGAGGTCCGCTTAACTTTCTAGCACCTTAACCGGACCGCGGTCCAGTTTCATTCCCCATGCTTTACGCTGGCTTCATGTCCGCCGTTCTGCCGCCCTTCCCCCAGCCCCAGGAGCCCGTCGACAAACCTCAGTTGCTGGAGGTCGGCTCCGCCGCCGACGAGCCCTGCCTGCGCGCCGACGCGGCCCGCAACCGCGCCAGGCTGCTGGAGGCCGCCGCCCGGCTGATCGCGGAGCACGGCGCGGCCGGGGTCACCATGGAGGCCGTGGCCGCGGAGGCCGGGGTGGGCAAGGGGACAGTCTTCCGCCGCTTCGGCGACCGCACCGGTCTGCTGACGGCGTTGCTGGACCACTCCGCGAGGAAGCTGCAGGCCGATTTCCTCGGCGGCCCGCCGCCGCTGGGCCCCGGGGCGCCGCCGGTCGAGCGGCTGCGGGCGTTCGGCGTGGCGGTGCTGTACCGCGCGGCGGAACAGCTGGACCTGCAACTGGCCGCCCAGCCGGAGCCGACCCGTCGCTACTCCCACCCGTCGGTCCGGGCGCTGTACGCCCATGTCACGGTGCTGCTGCGGCAGATCCTGCCGGACGCCGACTGCGATCTCCTGGCCCAGACGCTGATGGCGTACCTCGACCCCGCCCTGGTCCACCACCTGACCAAGCAGTGCGGCATGCCCATGGAGCGACTGGAGAAGGGCTGGCTCGACCTCGTCGACCGTGTGACACGCACCGGGGCGTGAACACCGGCAGACCCTGACCCGGGCCCCGCCCACAGGCTCTGCAAAGATGCCGTACGTCATGGTGCAGATACCGAAAACGCCCGCGCCCGCTTCCCCCGCACAGCGCTCGGTACCCACGAGCGCCGATGTGGCCCGCCTGGCCGGCGTCTCGCGCGCGACCGTCTCCTACGTCCTCAACAACACCAGCGCCGTCCGGATCAGCGAACCCACGCGCCGCCGCGTCCACGACGCCGCGAAGGAACTCGGCTACGTCCCGCACGCGGCCGCCCGCAGCCTGCGCGCCGGGCACAGCCGTATGGTCCTGATGCCCGCGCCGAGCTTCCCCGTCGGCTCCCTGTACGGCCAGTTCCTCGGCGCCCTCCAGACGGCGCTCGGCCGCCTCGACTACACCGTCGTGCAGCACGGCAGCGTCGGCCTGCACGGCGACGAGGCCGCCCGTGCCTGGGCCGAACTGCGCCCCGTCGCCGTCCTGGTGTCGGGCTCCGGCCTCGGCCCGAAGGGTGTGACGGTGCTCAAGCGCTCCGGTGTCCGGGCCGTGGTCTCGCTCGGCCCCGACTCCGTCGAGGGCGCCCACGCCCTGCTGATGGACTACGAGGCCGTGGGGCACTGCGCGGGCAGTCACCTGTACGACCGCGGCCGGCGCCGCATCGGCGTCGTCGTGCCCGAGGAGGACGGCCTGGAGTCCTTCTCCACGCCCCGCCTCGAAGGCGTACGGCGCGCCCTGCACGGCACGGACGCCACCGTGACCGAGCTGCCCCTCGCCTACACGGAGGAGTCCGCCGCGCGGCTGGCCGCCCGCTGGCGCGACCTCGGCCTCGACGCCGTGTTCGCCTACAACGACGAGTACGCGATGCTGCTGATGCGCGCCCTGCAGGACGAGGGCGTCCGTGTCCCCGCCGACACGGCCGTGATCGGCGCCGACGACCTGATGCTCGGACGGCTGCTGCGGCCTAGGCTGAGCACCGTGCACATCGAGCTGCCGTCCGGCCGTGAGCTCGCGGAACTGGTCGACCGCGCGGTGCGTAACCCCGGCACCCCACCCGAGACGCACAAGGTGCTGGGAGCGACGGTGGTGCACCGCGAATCCAGCTGAACCCAGGGGAGGCGGGACATGCGCACGACCGTCGGCATCATCGGAGGCGGCCCCGCGGGACTGCTGCTCGCCCGTCTGCTGCACCGCGCCGGCGTCGACTGCGTCGTCCTGGAGAGCCGCACCCGTGAGTACGTCGAGCGGCGCCAGCGGGCCGGGATGCTGGAGCAGGGCACCGTCGACGCGTTGCGCGAGGCCGGCGCCGCCGAGCGGCTGACGGCCGAGGGACTGGTGCACCAGGGCATCGAGCTGCGCTTCGACCGGGAACGCCACCACATCGACTTCCCGGCCCTCACCGGCGGCCGTACGGTGACGATCTACGCCCAGACCGAGATCGTGAAGGACCTCGTCGCCCTCCAACTCGCCGACGGGCCCCCGCTGTTGTTCGGGGCCGAGGCGCTCGCCGTCGAGAAGCCGGAGAGCGCGACGCCCGTCGTACGGTTCCTGCACGAGGGCCGCGAGCAGACGCTGACCTGCGAGTGGGTCGCCGGCTGCGACGGCTTCCACGGCATCTCCCGCGACGCCTTCCCGGCCGGGGCGAGCCGCTCGTACGGGCACGAATATCCGTACTCCTGGCTCGGGATCCTGGCCGAAGTGCCGCCGTCCTGCGACGAGTTGATCTACGCGCGCGGCGAAGGCGGCTTCGCCCTGCACAGCATGCGGTCGGCGTCGGTCTCCCGGCTCTACCTCCAGGTCCCCAACCGCACCGACCCCGACGACTGGCCCGACGACCGCGTCTGGGACGAACTCGACGCGCGTTTCGCCGTCGACGCCGACTGGAGCCTCGATCGCGGACCCGTCAGCGCCAAGTCCGTGACGACGATGCGCAGTTACGTCCACGAACCGATGCGCCACGGACGGCTCCTGCTCGCCGGGGACGCCGCCCACATCGTCCCGCCGACGGGCGCCAAGGGCCTCAACCTCGCCGTGTCGGACGTACGGGTCCTGGCCCGCGGCCTCATCGAGCTGCACCGCACAGGGAGCACACAACTCTTGGACAGGTGCTCCGAGTTGTGTCTCCAGAGGGTGTGGCAGGCCACCCGTTTCTCGGACGACATGACTAGGATGTTGCATGTTCAACCAGACGGGGATGCGTTCGACCACCGGATGCAGCTCACGCGTCTGCGCCGGATCACGGCATCCCGTCACGCGGCCGCCGAACTGGCGGCGAACTACTCGGGACTTCCGCTCCCCCTGTGAGTCCCGCCGGTGATCGAACGGAGAGTCGCAATGCCGTTGCTCGACCCGAAGGCCTGGCAGTCCAGCTCCCTGGCGGGAGATGAGTACGCCGTCACCGAGCCCGCCACCGGCGACACGCTCGGCACCGTCACCCTGGCCGGCGCCGAGGACGTCGGTACGGCCGCCGAGGCAGCCCGCGTCGCCCAGACCGAGTGGGCCCGCCTCCCGCACTTCGCCCGCGCCGCCGTGCTGCGCAAGGCCGGCGACCTGTTCGCGGCCCACGCCGACGAACTGCGCGAGTGGATCGTCCGCGAGTCCGGCTCGATCCCCGGCAAGGCCGACTTCGAGCTGCACGTCGCCTCACAGGAGTGCTACGAGGCCGCCGCCCTCGCCTCCCGCCCGGCCGGGCACATCCTGCCCAGCGAGGCGCCCCGGCTGTCGTACACGCGCCGGGTCCCCGTCGGCGTCGTCGGCGTGATCTCCCCGTTCAACGCCCCGCTGATCCTCTCCATCCGCTCCGTCGCCCCGGCCCTCGCGCTCGGCAACGCGGTCGTGCTGAAGCCGGACCCGCGCACGGCGGTCTGCGGGGGTCTGTCCCTCGCGGCGATCTTCGCCGAGGCGGGCCTGCCCGAGGGGCTGCTGCACGTCCTGCCGGGCGGCCCGGAGGTGGGCCAGGCGCTGGTCGCCGACCCGCGCGTGCCCGTCATCTCCTTCACCGGGTCCACGGGCGCGGGCCGTGCCGTCGGCGAGGCCGCCGGACGCCATCTCAAGCGCGCGCACCTGGAGTTGGGCGGCAACTCCGCCCTGATCGTGCTGGAGGACGCCGACATCGACGCGGTGATCTCCACGGCCGCCTGGGGGTCCTTCTTCCACCAGGGCCAGATCTGCATGACGACCGGCCGCCACCTCGTCCACCAGTCCCTGTACGAGGAGTACGTCGAGCGGCTCGCCGCCAAGGCCGACTCCCTCGCCGTCGGCGACCCGCACCGCGCCGAGGTCCACCTCGGCCCGCTCATCGACCCGGGCCAGCTGGACAAGGTGCACGGACTGGTGGAGGCCAGCACCTCCCGGGGCGCCAAGCTCGCCGCGGGCGGCACCCACGAACGGCTCTTCTACCGGCCGACCGTGCTCGCCGGCGTCGACGACCAGACCCCCGCGTACGCCGAGGAGGTCTTCGGCCCCGTCGCGCCGGTACGCCCCTTCGCCACGGCCGACGAGGCCGCCGCCCTCGCCGCGGCGAGCTCCTACGGCCTCTCCCTGGGCATCGTCACCGCTGACGCCGCCCGCGGCCTCGACCTGGCCGAGCGCATCCCGACCGGCATCGTGCACATCAACGACCAGACCGTGAACGACGAGGCCGTCGCGCCCTTCGGTGGCATCGCCGCCTCCGGCACCGGAGCCCGGTTCGGCGGCGAGTCCAACCTGGAGGCGTTCACCGACGTGCGCTGGACGACGGTGCGCGGCGACGTGGCGGCGTACCCCTTCTAGACCGCGGTTCTACTGGCCGTTCTGCTCGGCCTGCGCCTGCTGAGCGGCCACGGCCTGGTGGACCTCGTTCATGTCGAGCTTCCTGGCCTGCCCGATGACGTCCGCGAGGGCGGCCTCGGGCAGCGCCCCGGGCTGCGCGAACACGGCCACACGGTCACGGACGATCATCAGCGTCGGAATCGACTGGATCCCGAAGGCGGCGGCCAGCTCCGGCTGCGCCTCGGTGTCGACCTTGCCGAACACCAGATCAGGGTTCTCCTCGGCGGCCTTCTCGTAGACCGGGGCGAACTGACGGCACGGCCCGCACCAGGACGCCCAGAAGTCGATCAGGACGAACTCGTTGTCCGTGACCGTCTCATCGAAGTTCTCCTTGGTGAGCTCCACGGTGCTGCTCATGGCGTATTCCCTCTTCCTGGTGTCGGGGCGAAGCCGTCGGCGACAACGCGACCGTACGGCTGTGTATTCCGTCGTATCTCGGCGCGCGTACCCGTGTGGCCAGGCCGCACACCACCCGTAAGACTGACCCCATGACGGAAACGGATTCCATCGCGTACGACGTCGTGGTGCTCGGGGCCGGGCCCGTGGGGGAGAACGTGGCCGACCGCACCCGTGCGGCCGGCCTCTCCACCGCGGTCGTGGAGAGCGAACTGGTCGGCGGCGAGTGCTCGTACTGGGCGTGCATGCCCAGCAAGGCGCTGCTGCGCCCGGTCATCGCCCAGGCCGACGCCCGCCGCCTGCCGGGCCTCAGCCAGTCGGTACAGGGCACCCTCGACGCGGCCGCGGTCCTCGCCCGACGCGACGAGTACACCTCGCACTGGCAGGACGACGGCCAGGTCGGGTGGCTGGACGGCATCGGCGCCCACCTCTACCGCGGCCACGGCCGCCTCGCCGGACCCCGCACCGTGGAGGTGACCGGCTCCGACGACGTACGCCACGTCCTGACCGCCCGGCACGCCGTGGTCGTCTGCACCGGCAGCGGCGCCCAACTGCCTGACCTGCCCGGACTCGCCGAGGTCAAGCCATGGACCAGCCGCGAGGCCACCAGCGCGAAGGCCGCGCCCGGCCGGCTGGTCGTCGTGGGCGGCGGCGTCGTCGCCACCGAGATGGCCACCGCCTGGCAGGCCCTCGGCTCCCGGGTCACCCTCCTGGTCCGCGGCAAGGGCCTGCTGTCCCGCATGGAGCCCTTCGCCGGCGAACTGGTCGCCGAGGCGCTCACCGAGGCGGGCGTCGACGTCCGCACCGGCACCTCCGTCGAGGCGGTGACCCGGGAGAACGGCACGGTCCTGGTCGTCACCGGCGGCGGCGACCGCATCGAGGCCGACGAGATCCTCTTCGCCACCGGACGCACCCCGCGCACCGACGACATCGGCCTGGACACGGTCGGCCTGGAACCCGGCTCCTGGCTGGAGGTCGACGACAGCCTCCGTGTGACCGGCAGCGAATGGCTGTACGCGGTCGGCGACGTCAACCACCGTGCCCTCCTCACCCACCAGGGCAAGTACCAGGCCCGTATCGCGGGCGCCGCCATCGCCGCCCGTGCCTCCGGCGTGCCCCTGCTGGAGTCCGACCCCTGGGGCGCGCACGCCGCCACCGCCGACCACGCCGCCGTCCCGCAGGTCGTCTTCACCGACCCCGAGGCAGCCGCCGTGGGCCTGTCCCTGGCGGAGGCCGAACAGGCCGGCCACCGCGTCCGCGCCGTCGACGTCGAGTTCTCCTCGGTGGCCGGGGCGGGCCTGTACGCCGACGGCTACCGCGGCCGCGCCCGCATGGTCGTCGACCTGGAACGCGAGATCCTCCTCGGCGTCACCTTCGTCGGTCCCGGCGTCGGCGAACTCATCCACTCGGCGAGCATCGCCGTCGCCGGACAGGTACCGATCAGCAGGCTGTGGCACGCGGTTCCGTCGTATCCGACGATCAGCGAGGTCTGGCTGCGGCTGCTGGAGTCCTATCGCGACAACTGAGCCCGCCTCATCCAGCCACCCACTCCCGATAGTCCTCGCTCCACAGATCCTCCTCGCAGTCCGGTAGCAGCAGAACCCGGTCCGGGCGCAGCGCCTCGATGGCGCCCTCGTCGTGGGTGACCATGACGATCGCGCCCGGATACGTGCCGACCGCCGCCAGGACCTCGGCCCGGGAAGCGGGGTCGAGGTTGTTGGTGGGCTCGTCCAGGAGCAGCACGTTGGCGCCGGAGTGGACCAGGCCCGCCAGGGCCAGGCGGGTCTTCTCCCCGCCGGAGAGGACACCGACCCGTTTGTCGGCGTCGTCGCCGCTGAACAGGAACGCGCCGAGGACACGCCGGACCTCACCGTGCGTCAGATGCGGTGCCGCCGAGGCCAGTTGGGTGCTCGCCGTCGCATCCGGGTCCAACGTGTCGTGCTCCTGGGCGAAGTAGCCCAGGCGCAGTCCGTGCCCGTGGACCACCCGGCCGCCGTCGGGCCGTTCCTGACCGGCCAGAATGCGCAACAGCGTGGTCTTTCCCGCCCCGTTGGGCCCGAGAACGACCAGACGGCTGCCCCGGTCGACGGCCAGATCGACGCCCGCCAGCACGCGCTGGGCGCCGAACGCCTTGCTGAGGCCGACGGCGCCCAGGGGGATACGGCCGCACGGCTCCGGTTCGGGCAGCCGGATCCTGGCCACCTTCTCGCTGCGCCGTACCGGTTCGAGGTCGGCGAGCATACGGTCGGCGCGGCGGAGCATGTTCCTCGCGGCCACGGCCGTCGCCACGCGGGCGCGCATGCTCTCGGCCTGGGCGTGCAGCGACGCCGCCTTGCGCTCGGAGTTCGCCCGTTCCCGGGCCCGCCGCCGCTCGTCGGCCTCCCGCTGGGCGAGGTAGGCGTCCCAGCCGGTGTTGTGCACGTCGATCGTGGCGCGCCGCGGATCCAGGTGGAACACCCGGTTCACCGTGGCGGCGAGCAGGGACGTGTCGTGGCTGATCAGCACGAGCCCGGCGGGATGTCCGGCCAGGAACGCGCGCAGCCAGGCGACCGAGTCCGCGTCCAGGTGGTTCGTCGGCTCGTCCAGCAGCAGGGTGCCGTGCCCCGCGAACAGGATGCGGGCCAGCTCCACGCGACGGCGCTGGCCGCCCGACAGCGCACCCAACGGCCGGCCCATCAGCCTGGCGGGAAGTCCGAGACCCGCGGCCACCCGCGCCGCCTCGGCCTCCGCTGCGTACCCGCCGGCGGCCTGGAATCGGGCCTCGACGCGCACATAGGCGTCCATCGCGCGCCGCGTACCGTCGGCCATGGCCTCCTCGGCACGGCGCAGGTCGCGTACGGCCCCGTCGAGGCCCCGCGCGGACAGGATCCGGTCGGTGACGGTGATCGCCGGGTCGGCGGCGCGGGAGTCCTGGGGCAGATGCCCCACCTCACCGGTGCGGGTCACCGTCCCGGCGGCCGGCGGCAGCGTGCCCGCCAGGGTGTTCAACAGGGTGCTCTTTCCGGCGCCGTTGCGGCCGACCAGGCCGATGCGGTCGCCAGGGGAGATGTGGAAGGAGATGTCGGACAGCAGCAGACGCGCGCCCACGCGCACGTCGACACCACTAACGGTGATCATGAGAAGACGCTCCGAAAAAGCAATCCGAACGAGCAAGAGGACACACGGGTGGCGTGGAAGCGGGTCCTCAGCTAGGAAATTCGGGGCGTAGACATGCGGTCAGGCTAACGCGGGCGCCGGGCCGGACGCCTTCGATTTTTCTCGGTCACGGCAGCTCGAAGCCCAGCGCCTCGGCGGCCCGCGCCGGAGTCGGCCCCGCCCAGCGCTCCGCGATCGCCTGATTCGAGGCGAGCGAGCGCAACTCGGCCCGGTCCAGGTAGAGCACCCCGTCGAGGTGGTCCGTCTCGTGCTGCACGATACGGGCGGGCCACCCCGTGAACACCTCGTCGACCGCCCGCCCGTGCTCGTCCTCGCCCGTCAGCCGCACCTCGGCGTGCCGGGCCACCACCGCCTGATAGCCCGGCACGCTCAGACAGCCCTCGAAGAACGCGGCACGAGCGGCGCCGACCGGCTCGTACGACGGGTTCACCAGCACCCGGAACGGCTGCGGCACCCGCCCGCGCGCCAGCCGCACCTCCTCCGGCACCGGTGCCGGGTCCTCGATCACCGCGATCCGCAGTCCCACGCCGACCTGCGGTGCGGCGAGGCCGACGCCCGGCGCCGCGTGCATGGTGATCCGCAGCGCCTCGACGAAGCGGGCCAGCAGCGCCGGGTCCAGCTGGCCGTCGAAGCGCTCGGTGGGCCGCCGCAGCACCGGGTCTCCGGCCGCCACGATGGCCAACGGGCCCTCGACGGCGAGGAGTTGCTCGACCTGCTCGGCCAGGGGTGCGCGATCGTTCGGAGTTGCCATCGCGCCAGCATGCCACGGCGTATCCACCAGCCGCCGACTCGCCTGTGACGTACGCCACTTAACAAGCCGGGAACTCGACGGCCCCTCCGCCCGACTACTGGATCGCCACCGCAGACAGAGAACGTCCCCACTCCCCGTCCCACCCCCGGAGATGCCGCCGATGTCCACCGCTCCCTCGACCGTCACCGAGGAGACGACGCAGCCCGACGCCCTGGCCTCGGCGCCCCGCAGATGGGCACCGCTGCGCCCGCTCGTCCTGCGTCTGCACTTCTACGCCGGAGTGCTCGTCGCGCCGTTCCTGCTCGTCGCCGCGGCCACCGGCTTCCTGTACGCCGGTGCGTTCCAGGCCGAGAGGATCGTGTACGCCCACGAGATGACCGTCCCGGTCGGCGACGCGAAGCTGCCGATATCCGAGCAGGTCGCCGCCGCGGGCAAGGCCCACCCCGAGGGCACGGTCTCCGCGATCCGGCCCTCCCCGGCGGACGACGCCGCCACCAGGGTTCTGCTGTCCGGCGTCAAGGGCGTCGACGCCGACCACACGCTCGCCGTGTTCGTCGACCCGTACACCGCGAAGGTGCGCGGCGCCCTCGAACAGTACGGCTCGACCGGCGCGCTGCCCCTGCGCACCTGGATCGACGAGTTCCACCGCGACCTGCACCTCGGCGAGAACGGCCGCCTCTACAGCGAGCTCGCCGCGAGCTGGCTGTGGGTGATCGCGGGCGGCGGCCTGGTGCTGTGGTTCTCCCGCCGCCGCGCCCTGCGCAAGGTGCGCGGAACCAGCGGGCGCCGCCGCACGCTCGGTCTGCACGGCACGGTCGGCGTCTGGGCCGCGGCCGGGTTCTTCTTCCTCTCGGCGACCGGCCTGACCTGGTCGGCGTACGCCGGCGCCAACATCGACGAGCTGCGCACCTCGCTCGGCCAGGCCACCCCGTCCGTCTCGTCCTCGGCGGGCGGCGACCACGCGGCTCACGGCGCCGCCGCGGGCACCGGAGGGAGCGGCGAGCACGGCGTCGGCCTCGACAAGGTCCTGGCGGCCGCGCGCGCCGAGGGCCTGGGTGACCCGGTGGAGATCGTGCCGCCCGCCGACGCCTCGTCCGCGTACGTGGTGAAGCAGGTGCAGCGCAGCTGGCCGACGAAGCAGGACGCGGCCGCGATCGACCCGTCCACCGGCGAAGTCACCGACGTGCTGCGGTTCGCCGACTACCCGGTGCTGGCCAAGCTGACCCGCTGGGGCATCGACCTGCACACGGGCGTCCTCTTCGGCCTGGCCAACCAGATCGCCCTGATGCTGCTCGCGCTCTCGCTGATCGTGCTGATCGTGTGGGGCTACCGCATGTGGTGGCAGCGCGGCCGGGGTTCGGCGTTCGGTCGCCCCATCCCGCGGGGCGCCTGGCAGCAGGTGCCCCCGCAGATCCTGGTGCCGCTGGTGGCGGTCGTCGCCGCACTCGGCTACCTCGTGCCGCTGTTCGGCGTGTCACTGGCCGCCTTCATCGTGGTGGACGTCGTCCTCGGAGAGGTGGCCCACCGGCGGGGGAAGCGGACGCCCGCGGAGGTGAACTAGCGGGAGGAAGGACTTGGGGCCCGGTTCCGGGGTGAACCGGGCCCCAAGCATCGCTCGCACTCTTCAGAGCCGCTCGAAGTCACCCGCCAGCGCCGAGGCGAGGCGCAGGTGCGGCTCGGCTTCCTCGTGCCGCCCCTGCCGTTGCAGGGTGCGGCCCAGCATCAGCCGGGCGTAGTGCTCGACCGGGTCGCGCTCGACGATGACGCGCAACTCGTCCTCCGCGCGCCGCAGTTGGGCCGAGTGGTAGTACGCGCGTGCCAGCAGCAGCCGCGTTCCGGTCTGCTGCGGGGCCTCCTCGACCAGCTTGCCGAGAACGCGCGCGGCGGCGGCGTAGTCCTTGGCGTCGAAGAACATCTGCGCGCGCTCCCAGCGCTCGGCCGGTGTTCCGTGGTCGTAGTACGTCGTGTCCACTCGTGCCTCCTTCGTACTTCGACGCCGTTAACGGAGCACGTTGGTTCAATATTCCACTAGTGGGCCACGCGGGCAGACGGCTTCTGGGTCACTGCGGCACTGCGGCCAGTTCGGCATTGGCCCGCTCGGTGATCAGGGTCAGCACCCGCCCGGCGACGGCCAGGTCCTCGGCCGGGATACCGGCGTAGATCCGGGCGGTGATGGGGGCGGTCGCGGCGGAGGTCCTGTCGTACAGCTCCCGTCCCGCGTCCGTGATCCGGACCTGGGACGGCCCCTGAGGGGCCAGCAGCTCGGCGGCGATCAGCTCGTCGACCACGGACTGTGCCTGCGCGGCGTCGATCTTCAGGGCGCCGACGACACCGTCGATGACGTGGTCCCGATCGACCGGCCCGTCGGCGACGGCGGCGAGCCGGAGCGTGACCGACTGCTGGAATGTCGCGCCGTGGTGGTCCAGTGCGCGCTCGAGGACGGCGCGGGCGGCGTAGTGGGCCAGAGCTATGACTCGGGGGTTGACCAGGGGAGTGGTGGCGGTCATGACTGCTCCTTGTCGGACTCACTGTCGGTGGCGAGCGGGTCGAGAGGTGCGTCGAGCAGGGTCGCCAGGTCGCGGGTGAACTCCCGGGTCCGCGCACTGTCCAGGCCGCCGAGCGGCTCCAGCAGCTGTCGCAGAAGCCCTTGGACGACCTCGATCGCCTGCCGGGTCCGCTCGCGTCCCTGGTCGGTCAGCGCAAGCTGCACCGCGCGCGGGTCGCGGGGATCCCGGGTGCGCTCGAGAAGGCCGGCGCTTTCCAGGGATCGCGCCAGCTTGGAGACGTACAGCGGTTCGAGCCCGGTGTGGTCGGCGAGGCGCCGCTGACTGGGGCGCTCTCCGCGGTGCTGCATGCCGTACAGCGAGGCCACCAGCGCGTACTGCGCGTGGGTGAGCCCCAGCGGGGTCACGGCCCGGTCGACCGCGACCCGCCACTTCGTGGACAGGCGCCACACCAGGAAACCGGGCGAGACGTTCTCGGAACCCTTGCTCATGGCGAATACAGTACATAGCTACTATGTACATGGCTACTGTTTTCGGGGGCGCATCGGGGATGCGTCGGGAATGCGTCGGGAATGCATCGAGACAGGCCCGGGTGACGGACTGACGAAGCGACCCCGGCGGGGCTAGTTTGGGCGACATGAGCAATCTTGATCGCGACGCGGTGCCCGCCATCTGCGGTGGCCGCGGTTTCGTCGTGGCGGAGCCCGTACGCGAACTCCTCAGCCCTCGCCGCGTCAAGCTCGGCGAGTCCACCGAAGTCCGCCGCCTGCTGCCCAACCTGGGCCGGCGCATGGTCGGCGCCTGGTGCTTCGTCGATCACTACGGCCCCGACGACATCGCCGACGAGCCCGGCATGCAGGTGCCGCCGCACCCGCACATGGGGCTGCAGACGGTGAGCTGGCTGCACGAGGGCGAGGTGCTGCACCGCGACTCGACGGGAAGCCTCCAGACGATCCGCCCGCGCGAGCTGGGCCTGATGACCTCCGGCCGGGCGATCAGCCACTCCGAGGAGAGCCCGAAGTCCCACGCCCGCTACCTGCACGGCGCCCAGCTCTGGGTCGCCCTCCCGGACAGCCACCGCCACACCGACCCGCACTTCGAACGCCACGCCGAACTGCCGGTCGTCACGGCGCCGGGCCTGCGGGCCACGCTGATCCTCGGCGGCCTCGACGGCGCGACCTCACCCGGTACGACATACACCCCGATCGTCGGCGCCGACCTCGCCCTCTCGCGCGGCGCCGACGTACGCCTCCCCCTGGAACCCGACTTCGAGTACGCCGTCCTGTCCATGTCCGGCGAGGCCCACGTGGACGGCGTACCGGTGCTGCCCGGCTCGATGCTCTACCTCGGCTGCGGCCGCACCGAACTCCCGCTGCGGGCGGAGTCGGACGCCGGGCTGATGCTCCTCGGCGGTGAACCGTTCGAGGAGGAGTTGATCATGTTTTGGAACTGGATCGGGCGGTCTCAAGAAGAGATCGTGCAGGCCCGTCAGGACTGGATGGAAGGCTCCCGGTTCGGAGAAGTGAAGGGGTACGACGGGGCTCCACTGCCCGCACCGGAACTGCCGTCGGTCCCGTTGAAACCGCGGGGGAGGGTGCGCTGACCTGCGGAAACGCGCCAGCGTTGGTGGTCTCAGGGCGGAAGGTGGTCGGGTAATTCACACTGTCTTCCACCTGCTTGCCGGAAGGCGTCCAAACAGCCGGCTGGCTCAGGCCGGTGCGGTTGGCGATTCCACGGTGTGGCTGTCTGTGGGCGGCTGTGGCAGGACTCTTGCTGACCTGATGCTGACTTTGCTGACGCCTCGTCAGGCTCGGGTGAGGGGCTCTTTCCCCAGCTTCGGGACTTGCGGAGGCGTTTGCGGTTTCGGTGACGTCCGGAACGATGCTGACCTGGCTGGCGGTCGAGTCAGGCGTTGAGGAGGGACGGCGTTGCTCACACTGCCGCCTTGTTGAGGTTCCACCACATTCCGTTGTCGCCGCTGTCTCTCGGCAGCGCCGCTTGCGTCCGATCCGAAGGTGCTGCCCGGGAGGGTGACTAGCAGGTTGTTCGTCTGATCGTGGTACATCACGCGCGTCGCCCTGACCAATGAAAATGAGCGACCCCGGAGGTCCTGTGGTGCAAGCCGCCCGTGACCCACGGCTCTGCGCGGCGATCGTGGACCGCCTCACGTTCAACGCCACCATCATCGAGACCGGAACCGAGTCCTACCGCCTGGCCCGCACCAAGGCGCACAGGAACGACGCTGCCAAGCACACCGTCACGACGCCACGGAGTAGCTGAGATCAGTCGCGGTGAGCGAGGCAGGCACCAAACGCAGCCACATCGTGCCTCGTTCGCCCGGATCATCGTGCAGGTAGTGCACGAAACGCTCGTCCCACAACGCCTCGTCCGCACCCAAATAGCGGGCGAGCTTGCGCCGCCCCCTCGGCACGTCAAAGGGCACCAGCTCAGCCTGGCCCCGAGCGATCACCTGCCGGACACACCCCGTCGCGAGATCGCACTCGTCCACCACGAGGGCGACGTTCGGGTCATCCTTCACGCGGTCGAACAACCGGGCCCAAGGGCCTGTCAAGGTCCAGAAGGCTCCCTCTTCCCAGAGGAACCAGACAGGCCGCACCGTCGGCCCGCTCGTCGCGATACGAGCGGTGAGCGGCTGCTGCAGGAATGCGTCCACATCAAAACGAGAAGATTCCACAGCTCCAATCTTCCGTTGCCGCCGATCACTTCACCACCGACCTGCGACCTACGACCAAAGCCGCAGGCGCCCCGAGCTCCCGGAAGAAGAGGGCAGGCCCCTCAAGTGGTCCCGGCGATGACCAATCCCGGGGGCCACTTGAAGACGTCCAGGAGACAACGGATCTTCATCAACTGGGGCCGTTGGAAGACGTCACAGCCCGAGGGATCTTCTGTGTTCGGCCAGGCGTGCGGCGCTCGTCGGCGCGTGTCGTCGCCGTCATCGCTGCACTGCTCACGCATGGACGACCGTTCCGCCTGAGCAGCAATCAGTCTCCTGAAGGTGGCCGGGCTGTGGAGCCTGCGCCGGAGGGCCTCCGAATGTTCGGACGTGTCGCGCGGGGAAACGCGGGCGCAGTCTTGTGCGATCCGACCGGGGGCCGCAGGAGCTTAGCAAGCTGCCAGGCCGGGGTGGCTCATTGTGTTCGAACGGATACAGAGAGTGCTTGTGGTGCGGGTGGGCGCGCGCAAATCATGAGTGGTCCCTCAATCGCTCGTGGAAGGACGTCCAGCGCATGGCTCACCGCAAGGTGTATCTCGCCGTCGGCAGGACCAACACCCGGATCTACCGCTTCGACCCCATCGACGGTGACACCCGCGTCGTCGCGAACGTGCCGCCCTACGAGCCCGGTTACACCGCAATGGGTGCGCAGTACCGTGGCGACGACAAGGAGCCCCTGCTACTGGCAGTGAGCCACAACAAGCTCATCACCATCGACGTGGCGGCCGGCACCCTGAAGGACCAGGTCATCGACGGGCTGCCGAGCGGGCCCTGGTTCGACGGTGACATGGACCCCGACGGGAAGATCCTCTTCGTCGTCAGCAACCCCGAGGTGCACAGCTATGCCATCGATGTGGCGGCCCTGAAGGCCATGCCTCGCAACGCCCCGGGAAGCGGCCGGTGGGACGACTTCGCCTACCACCCCAGGGACGGGCGGCTGATCTCGGTGGAGGGCGACAACGGCGACCTGTTGCTCGTCGATCCGAGCAGGCAGCCCATGAAGACCGTCCTCAAGAGGGGGGTCTTCCCACCGGCGGAAGCCAGCGCCGCAGCAGGCTCGCGGAAGTCGTACTCGGCCACTTTCTTCGACCAGGACGGCAACTTCTACGCCGTCGACTCTGCGGGCAACGTCAACCACCTCGACTTGACCACGGCCACGATCCCCGACCACTCGCAGCGCATCGGGCGGGGAAGGGTACCCGTAGGCGCCCTGGAAATCATGAACGGCGCCGGGCGTATCACCCCTATGCCTGTCCCGCCCAGTTACGACGAGATTGCCGTGTCCAAGAAGTTCAACCGGACATGGGAGAACAGCGAACCCCGGGGCAGGGTGTACAGCTTCGACCTCACGCTCACCGCCGTCAGCAAGGACAGCGGCAAGGCCGAGGACGTCAGGAGGTTCCGGATCTCCTTCGATCTGCCCACGGTGAAGGGCGCGAAGGCCGAAGCATCCGGCGTACATGTCATCGCCCAGGACGGCAAGGTGTACCTGGAAGCCGAGAACGACCAGTTCCTCGCCGCGGGCAGCTCCCGGCCGATCACCGTACAGATCACTGTCCCGGGGGACCCGGCTCACCTGCCCCAGGAGTACCTCCTCGACGGCCTCAAGGCCACACGCCTGCCCAGCCGCTGATCAAGTCACCCTGGACTCGCCGCCGGCCGGTCCCAGGCGTCATCTGGCGCACACCTGCACCATCACCGTCGCCGGTTACGTTCACCGGCTGCTGAGCGCCCAGCGCTCAAGAGCTCCGGGTTCGCACCGGCTCATCCGAGGGGTGAGCCCAACTCCCCGAACGTGTCGAGCAGCTGGCGAAGTCCCCTGCAACATGCGCTCACGCCGCTGCGTCGCCTACGGAGAGTCGCCCATTACCCCAGCCGACGTGGCGCGTCCAGCGCCGCGTCGCCCCAAAACAGGAGTCATCTCATGAGCCTGACCACCACCCGGACCGCCGCCGACCGCCCGGAGTACGGCAGGGCGAAGTATCCCTTCCACATCACCAAGGAGGAGGAACGGCAGTTGCGCCTCAAGGGCGCCGAGGCCGTACCGTCGCTGGTGATCGGACAGGCCACCTCCTTCGACGAGTACGCCCGCCAGCTGATGATTCCGCCAGCCGTCATGGACCTCGCGCGCAAGGCCGAGGACCTGCGCCTGTCCGCTTGGGAGGTCGAAGCCATGCGCAAACACCTCGCCCCCGCCGCCGAACCTGGTGACAAGGTCGGGCTCCTGCGTCAGATCCTGGTGGAGAAGTACAAGAAGGACGACACCCATCCGCCCTACATTCGCGTCGCCTGCTCCGGCCGTGGCGATTACGACGATCTGGCGAGCGAACACGGCCACCTCCACCACGACGACCACCCGAAGGGCGACATCGGCTCGCCCGTGGTCCTGGAGATCTGGCCGGCGCAGCACTACTCACCCATCCACTCCCACGGCCACACCACCGGCATCGTCTTCTGCCTCGCCGGCCAGCTCGACGTCATGGTCTACGAACATCTCAAGTGGGACGCCCGCAAGCTCGGCCTGCTCACCCTCACCCCCGGCCAGTGCGCCTGGCTTTCAGCGGACAATTACGCCGTGCACCGGGTGTACTGCCCGATCGACGGCGGCGGCGGCACCACCGGCCCCGGCTACATGAACTCCACCGCCGAATTCGGCGCCAGTTTCCACGTCTACCTCAACCCGGAGCAGACCGCCATCGAGGACGACGACGGTGACAGCTACAACCGTGACTCCTTCGACTACATCGACGAGAAGTCCAAGGAGCGCTGCTCCTTCGACACCGAGTCCGACCTCTCCTGGGGTATTCTGCGCCGGGTTCTGGCCAACACCCCGCTGACCTGAGCTCAGGCCAGATCACAGCCGGCCGCGCGTCGTGCCGGGTGAGCGGAGAGTACAGACGCCTGATGCGGCGGGACCGGCGGGCCGGCCCTGCCGCCGGTGCAAAGAGCTGGTGTCTCCTCCACTCGCTCCTTCTGAGCGGGACTGGCTTTCCGGCCCAGGCCCGCGACTGCGCAGCCGGCTACGCGTCTTGACATCGTTCCTGACTGCCGCAGGGACGAAGTGGTGCGGTCGTACATTCGGGTGCGGGAACTGACCGTCGCGTGCGCGCAGGACGTGGCGGACGACGGCTACCTGAAGGCGGCCACGGTCGCGCGGGACCGACGGCCTGATCACACCAGCACCTCACGGGAAACTACCCACTGGACCATGCCCATTTGCCTTCTGAAATATTGCTGTCGTAGCTGCTCCTGCGCTTCTTCAGTGCAGCGGATGCGGTAACCACCGGTGGCTTCGCCGTCCAGCCGCAGGGCATCGCGTGCGTCCGGGCTGCGCTGGAGGACGGCGTCACGCCGGCGCAGCAGCTCTCCGGTGGGACGCTCCCGCACGGTGACGGCCGGGTAGGGCTTCGACCACAGTTGGGACTGCTGGTTCGTCGCGTTCGGGCTGCACGGCGCCAGGGTGGCAAGCCGTGGCCGCATCGGTCCCGGTCGCCGCCGGCCGCCGGTTTCTGGCTGCGGTTCCAACAGGTTCCCTCGGTGGTGCTCTGGAAGCCGTGGTACCTGCCGTGCTCGCGCGGAGTGAAGGTCCAGCTGCGGTCGGAGAAGGCCGGCCAGTGCGCATCAACGAACGCGGGTGCACCTGACCGCAGTTGCCGTAGGTGCCGATGTGCCGACCGGAGCTGGCGTTGCAGACCTCGCCGACGCTGCCGGGCACCTCACTCAGCCACCGCGGACGTCGCGGTGCCCAGAGCACCACTCAGCGTGGCACACAGCGCGGCTGCCGCGACAGCCGCACGGCGCCATCGCCGGTGGCTCGGGGAGGCCGCAGTCATGCCGGCGGTCACGGCCATGGATCAAGCCGCCCCTGTTTCCGCCGCCACACCGACGCGGCACGAGCGGGCGGCCCCGATCGAAGTGACCACCGTATCCATGCCCCTGCGCTGCTCTCCGCCGAAGCGTCCACGCCTGCCCCCGACCGTCACCGCGGCGTCCGATCGCCCTGCTGGGCGAATCGCTGAACGGTCAGGCTTCCGAGGCTCCGTCAGCTCGGAGCATGCCCGTTGTCGAGTGCGTCGGCCGTGCGGTCACCAAGCTGGGGGGCGAGAAGGGGCGCTCACGCCTTCTCACGGCGGAACGCGCGGGCGATGGCGCGCGCCTCGATGCCCGCCTGGCGAAGGACACCCGTGAGGGGATTGGTGTATCCGGCGAAGTAGAGGCGGGGGCTGCGGGATGGTTCTGTGCCCCTACGGCGAGGGGATGCCCGGCCTCGTCGAGTACGCCCAGGGACCCGACCAGGCCCTGCAGGTTGGACCGGTACCCGGTGGCGGCGATGACTGTGTCGGGCCGCAGTCGGATGCCGTCGGCCAGTACCACGTCCGGGCCGTCGAACGCCTGGACAGCCGCGACCGGCTCGACCCGCCCGGAGCGGACGGCGTCCACGAAGCCGTTGTCGAGTACCGGGCTCACCCCTTCGCGGGCATTGCGGGTGTACAGGCCCGTACGGGGCCGCGGCAGTCCCCGCGAGGTCAGGTCGGGCACCGAGAGACGTTGCGTGAGCAGGGATGTGCGGTCGCGCCACGCGAGCGGGAGGGCCTCCGTCAGCCGGCCGACCGCATGCCAACGGGCACTGGAGCGGGGCAGGATGTTGGGCGGCGTACGGACTGAGATCTATACCCGTTCGACTCCGGCCCCGGCCAGGACGCTCGCGATCTCGGTACCGCTGTTGCCGGTGCCGACCACCAGGACGTGCTGCCCGCGGTAGGGCGCCGGAGAACGGTAGTGGGCCGAGTGCAGCAGCCTGCCCGTGAAGGACGAACGCCCCGGCCAGTGAGGGAGGTGCGGGGTATGGCAGCGGCCGGTGGCCACCACTACCGCATTCGTGCGCACCGGCCCGTCGGGGGTATGGACCAGCCACAGTGCTCTCGAACCCGGCTCGGCCCGCTCGATGCGCTGCGCCAGGGTGGCCACCCGGACGTCGAGCCTGTGATGGGCGGCGTAATGCCTTCCTCCTGGGCCTTCCTGGCGGACAGTCGCCGACGTGCCGGTCGACGACCGCCGGGTGGTGTCCGTGTGCGGGTGCGGCGTCTGGGCTGCCCCACACGCGGCAGCCGGCAGACCTTTCGCGAGCAGATGCCCGGAGTGCTGGAGCGATACCAGCGCCGCACGGTCCATCTGGCCAGGCAGGTCCAGGTCAAGGCCCGTAGTCACGGAGTCGGCGGGCCGGGCTGGATCGCGTGTGCCGACGATACTCGCGGTGGGCCTGGCGCGGCCCTGCGCATCCCGTTGCCCGTCGGACGGGCGCCCCGCGTGATCGGCGTCGACGACTTCGTCCCGCGTCGGCGGTACCGCTACGCCACGGTGGTGATCGATGCCGAGACCCATGAGCCGATCGACGTCCTGCCCGACCGCACGGCCGACAGGGGCGCCGCAGCCCGCGCCATCCTCCAAGCAGCCGCGGAGCTCGGCGTCACCCGCCTGGACACCGCCGACGGTTACGGCGACACCGGTGAGGTCCTCGGCCGCGCGATCGACGGCCGACGCGACGAGGTCGGCATCGTCGCAGCGCCCTTCCGCGGCGGAAAAGCCCGGGGTGTTCGACGGGAGGTGGCCAGGGGAGGTGCGTAACGCAGTACGGTCGCCAGCTCCTGGAGCTGGTCCGTGTCGTGACGGCGTGCAGGCGGCGGCCGGTCAGCTGGGCGGCGACTGTGCCGTCCTCCTGGCTGACGGTGACGTCCACGACGGCGTCCGAAGCGGTCAAGTGGCGCAGCGCCACGTGGATCAGTCCGTGGGCCGGAGGTTGCTGCCAGAGCCGGGCGGACTCGATCGCCGCGGGCAGGAACATGCGGCCGTCGGCGGCATGGGCGAAGAGCGGTGCGGTTGCCTGCAACGCACCGTCGCACACCGCGCGGTGCGCTTCCAGCTCAGCACTGCCTTCCGTGGCCCGCAGGAGGCAGCCGGTAGCCGGCGGTGATCGCTGTGTCGGTCACCTTCAGGCCGGTCAGGACCTGGAACGCCGGGCCGTAGGCCAGGCCGGCACGAGCAGCGTGCTCGTAGTGCACGCCGCGTCGACCGTCGTGCCGGCCTCAGGGGTCTGCACCGGTGCAGGCACGGGGGCGGTGAGGCGGCGTACGCGGCCACGAGCGTGCGACGTCCACGGCGCGGAGGCGTCAGTGCGGGAGGCGATGAGGACGGGTTCCTCTGGCTGTCGAGACGCGCAGGACCCCTCACGGCGGTCTTGGTGGCCGTTCCTCAGGCCGCCGGCGTTGCCTGCCCCGACTGTACCGTCGGATGAGAACCGCATGGAGAGCACCGCCCTCCGACGGGAGGGCGGTGCTCTCCATGCCAGCTTGCGCGGCGGCAGTCATCAGTGCGGTCGCTGCTGGAGAGGGCGCCGATCACGCCCGCAGCGGGGGCCCGTACGACGAAGGCGTCTTCGGCGCGTGCTCCTCCGGTGTCAGTCCCGGTCCTCTGACGAGGGGTAGATCCGCCACAGCTGGGAGAGGTTGGGTCCGCCCCACATGCGGGTCAGGCCGACCAGCCGGTCGTTGCCCTGGAGGTGGTCGGCGATGGCCAGGGCGTAGCGCGGGTGCACGACCGAGACCAGGTAGAAGTCGTTGCCTCGCTCTGCGTGGGCGATCAGCCGCCAGTGCTGGCTGAGGCTGTCGGTGCTCTCTCGGAGGGTCACGGTGTCGGGCGGGTTGGCTCCTGCTGTGAGGCAGCGGCGGTTGGCGTACGACTCGATGCGCACGGTGCCGTCGTTGTGCTGCCGCAGGAACCATCGGTGCGAGGTGTTGTCCTTGGCGAACGGGTCCTGTGCCCAGGTCTGGGTGTGGTTGCCGACGCCGTCGTGCCAGTCGTTGCACATGAAGTAGGTGCCGGTGATGTGGTGGGTCATCGTCACAGATCCGCCCGCGAGCAGTACGAGGTCCGTCAAGTCAGTGCTCCTCAGCCTCGAGAGTTCGTCACAGGGGCGGACACCCCTTGCGACTGAGCGTAAGCAGCGGCTCGCTGTACAACAGGGCGGTCACCGGTCGTTTCCCGAGGTCAGATCCTGTCCGGGAGATCTCGAACAGGCGGACGGCTCTCCTCGGACCACTTGACCGAGCGTCACCCGCAGGTGCAACCGGCGACGCAGCGATGGGATAGGGCACCGTTGGTTTCGAACAGGCAAGGGGACCGGCATCCGGCAGCGAGGGCGGCAAGAACGAGAAAACGGCAGCTGCTTCTCCAGGTCGGCTGTCTCATTATGGGCGGCGCTGATCAAACAAACCCACCGGTCGGCCGCCTCCGCTTCCCGTAGCCGGGGCTTCGTCCGGCCGAGGGCAGGCAGCCCGCGACTTCATGACCCCCGCGCCGGATCGCGTAGCTTCTCCAGCGGCCGGGAGTTTCGGCCGGTCATCCGCCGGGCCCCGTGGGTCCGTCGCTGCGGGCGTCCACCGGTGCGGCGGAGAAGTGGTGCACTGCATGAGCTACGTGCTTGCGTCCGGGGTTGGTGGCAGCGGGCTCGTACAGGGGGCTGATCGTGACAGCCCGTTCCGCCAGAAGGGGAGATGGGCCTGTTGGTCATGACGCTCGTTTGACGCTCACGCGTCCACGTACGGGACAACGAGCCGGCAAAGGGGATTCTGGAGGGGCCTTTTCCGTGACTCGCGCAGGCTGACATCTTTCCGATGACGCATCATGTGGAGTGCGTTGCGATCCTTGAACCGGCCGCGAAGGGCTCCTGACCTGCTCTTTTGTGCATGCGTATTATGTGCGGTGTGGGCGTTACGGGCGATATTTTGACGCTGAAATGACGCTCGTGACGCTCGTTCTGATGGGGTGTCAGGCATACTGTGGGCGCTGGTCAGGCCACCTGATGCGTAGTCCGGTCAAGCAGGGGCGTAGGCGTCGAATGGCCGGCTGACGGAACACCCCGGCTACCTGCGCTTGAAGGTGTTCGCACCGCTGGCCGCCGACAGCGGGAGCGCTCAATCGGCGAAGCCGTGGGGCTCGGCCGTACCCGGCAAGAGCGTGAGCACCACCAGTACCGGACTGTCGCCCGCGAAGAGATCGACCGAGCGTGTCTGCGGGGACCTGACGTTCAGGCCCACCCGGTCGTCGCGGGCGCGCATCGCGCGGGTCTCCCTGGAGACGGCCTCGCCGGCCCACCGTACGAGATTGGTGTTCCAGGTCGCACCGAGGATGACCGCCTGGGCGAGAACTGCTGCAGGCATCCCATCTTTACGTCGAAGGTGAGCCGCGACAGAAGGTCGTCGATGCGCTTCGCGAAAGCCAGCTGTGGGCGTGGAACGGCGTGGTGTGTGCGCCGCGTGTGGCAGACACATGGGATTCCCTTGCGGTGGAGCGGAGAGTGCTTTCGAAGCGCTTCGATGCATGTCGGAGCACTAGGGAAGCGTCAAGAGATCGACATCGTTCATCGCGCAGATAGCAGGGAGATTCCCCTCCAGTGCCTTGGTGGAGGAATCTTTGAAGCGACCCTTGTGCGCCCATGGGCGTTCATTTAACCTCGCAGCATCGAAGCGCTTCGACTGCGCATCACGTCACAGTGATGGGATGTCCTCTTCCAGCTCAGCCAGTTTCAGTCACGACACCGCAGCCGACGGCCCACCGCCGGGTGTCCAGGTGCGCCATGAAGGGTTGACGCAATGACGCCGAACGCCTCCACCTCCTCAGAACCCAGTCGGAGAAGTTTCCTCGCGTCCACGGCGGTCGCAACAGCGGCGGTGGCCGGTGGGATGCCGCTGCTTGCCGCCTGCGGCGGTTCGGAAACCGGCTCACGTGAGGGGTCCACGTCGGGCAAGGCCGCGGACAAGCTGCTCCCGACGTACGTCGCCAGCACGGCCGCCCAGCCGGACCTGCCGTCGAAGAACGGTTCGGCGGCCGGCTACACCGGCAAGGTCGATCTCGCGGCCCTCGCCACCTCGGTCCCGGACAAGCTCGGCACCGGCGCCCCCTTCAAGATCATGTCCCCGTTCTGGGGTGCCCCGCCGAAGCCCGGAAACGCCTACTACACGGCGCTGGACGCCGCGGCGGGCACCAAGGTCACCTGGCAGAACCAGGACGGCAACACCTACGGCGAGAAGCTCGGCGCCGTCCTCGCCTCCAGCTCCATACCCGACATGGTGGTCGTTCCGAGCTGGGAGCTGGGTGGCAAGATCCCGAACGCGGTCACCGCGAAGTTCATGGACCTCGGCCTCTATCTGGCGGGCGACAAGGTCAAGAAGTACCCGAACCTGGCCGCGATTCCCTCCGACGCCTGGCGCATGTCCATCTTCGGCGGCGCCCTGCGCGGCATACCGATTTCCGCGGCCCCCGCGAGCTTCATCGTGCCCTACTACCGCAAGGACATCTTCGACGAGAAGGGCTGGTCCGTTCCCAAGTCGCCCGATGAGTTCCTCAGTTGGGCCAAGGATGTCACCAGCGCCAAGGCCAAGGTGTACGCCTGCGGTGACATGAGCTGGAGTGCACAGGTCATCTTCGGCGTCCGCCCCGCCGGGACGCTCGGCTGGAACATCGAGGACGACGGCAAGGTGACCTACCGCATCGAGCATCCCGAATTCCTCGAATTCCTGGAGTGGGTCCGCAAGCTGTTCGCCGCCGGCGTGGTCCACCCCGACGACAGGGCGCGCTCCGGCGACCCGAGCCAGCGGTTCACCGCCGGACAGATCCTGGTCTTCAACAGCGACATGTCCGCCTGGTACACCAAGACCGCCGAACAGGCCCAGGCCAACCCGGAGTTCCAGATCGACGCGATGGACTACTTCGGCGCCGACGGCGGCAACCCGACGCTGTACGCGTCCCAGCCCGCCAGCCTCTGGTCGCTGATCCGCAAGGGCGCCTCGAAGGAGACGATCGAGAACGCGCTGGCCGCCGCCAACTTCGCGGCCGCGCCCTACGGCACCAAGGAGCGGATGCTCGTCGACTACGGCGTCGAGGGCACCCACTACACGGTCAAGGACGGCGTCCCGGTCAAGAACGAGCGGGGCAACTCCGAGGTGATCAACGCCTGGACGTCGCTGGCGGCGCCGGCTCCCTACTTCGCCCACCCGGACCTCCCGGACGTGGCCCGCAAGCAGGTCGAGTGGCAGCAGCGGATGGGTGCCTTCATGAAGAAGACGTCCACGTACGGCATGAACATCGTCGAGCCCAGCCGCTACGCCAATCTCCGGAGCCAGTTCGAGCAGCTGGAACTCGACTACGTGCGGGGCCACAAGAAGATGTCCGACGTGCAGGCGGCCATCTCCACCTGGAAGTCCTCCGGCGGCGACAAGCTGCGCGACTGGTACAAGAAGCTCCTCGACAAGAACGGCAGTGGCAACTGATGTCGCTCACGGCGGGGAGCAGGCCCGACGGGAGTCGTCCCCCCGCTGCCGTCGAGGAGCCGACGGCAGCGGTCGCCGCGGCAGCAGTGAACGACCGGATCCCACGCAGGACGAGCAAGGCCGGCAAGACGGGCAAGGTCCCCTGGCGGATCCGGCTGCGCCGCGACCGCGCGCTCATCCTGATGACGCTGCCCGTGATCGTGTTGCTCCTGATCTTCAACTACGTCCCCTTGCTCGGTAACGTCGTCGCCTTCCAGGAGTACGACCCGTACGTCTCCAGCAACGGCATCACGGCGATCTTCCACAGCCCCTGGGTGGGCGTGGAGCAGTTCTCGCGGATGATCGACGACCCGCTCTTCTGGGACGCCGCGAAGAACACCATCGTCCTGTTCCTGCTCCAGCTGGTGCTGTTCTTCCCGGTCCCCATCGCACTCGCGCTGGTCATCAACAGCGTGATCCGGCCCCGGGTGCGGGCCGTGGCGCAGGCGATCATGTATCTGCCGCACTTCTTCTCCTGGGTCCTCGTGGTCACCGTCTTCCAGCAGATCCTCGGCGGCGCGGGCATCATCGCGCAGACCCTGGAGAAGCAGGGGTGGAGCGGCTTCGACCTGATGACCGACGCCGACCTCTTCAAGTATCTGGTCACCGCGCAGGCCGTGTGGAAGGACGCAGGCTGGGGGATCATCGTCTTCCTCGCCGCCCTGTCCGCCGTCAGCACCGATCTGTACGAGGCCGCCGCCATGGACGGCGCGGGACGCTGGCGGCGCATGTGGCACGTCACACTGCCCGCACTGCGCCCGGTGATCGCCCTGCTGCTGGTCCTGCGGGTGGGCGACGCGCTGAGCGTCGGATTCGAGCAGTTCCTGCTCCAGCGGTACGCGGTCGGTGTGGGGGCCAGCGAGGTCCTCGACACGTACGTGTGGAACATGGGTATCCAGAACGGCGACTTCAGCTACGCGGCCGCGGTCGGCCTTGTCAAGGGAGTCATCGGAGTCTGTCTCGTCCTGGGCGCGAACAAGTTCGCGCACCTGCTCGGCGAGCAGGGGGTGTACAAGAAATGAGCCTCAACACGCAGCTCATCCGCAGCCTGAAGGCGCCCGCCCGCCCCGTGTGGGAGGAGCCGCCGAGCAAGGCAGGACTCACCGCCAAGAGCGCCTTCCTGGTGCTGTGCTGCCTGGGGGTGCTCGGTCCGTTGTGGATCGTGATCGTCACCAGCCTTTCTCCCAAACCTGTGATCGACCGGGTCGGCGGCCTCGTCGTGATCCCCCAGGGCATCACCTTCGTCAACTACACCGAACTCCTCAGCGGCGGCCAGGTCAGCCGCGCGATCATGATCTCGGTCGGCGTCACGCTCTTCGGCACGCTGTTCTCGATGACGGTGTCGATACTCGCGGCCTACGGCCTGTCCAGGCCGGGAAGTCTGGGCCACCGGTTCTTCCTGATGACCATGATGGCGACCATGTTCTTCGGCGCCGGCCTCATCCCGACCTACCTTCTGGTACAGACGCTGGGGCTCACTGACACCTATCTGTCGCTGATCCTGCCGAGCGCGGTCAGTGTCTTCAACATCCTCGTCCTGCGGGCCTTCTTCATGGGGATCTCCCCAGAACTCACCGAGTCCGCACGGATCGACGGGGCCAGTGACCTGCGCATCCTGCTGACCATCATCCTGCCGCTGTCGCGTGCCGTGCTGGCCGTCATCTCCCTGTTCTACGCGGTCGGCTACTGGAGTGCCTGGTTCAACGCCTCCATCTACCTCACCGATCAGCGGATGATGCCCCTGCAGAACGTGCTCATCCAACTGGTCCAGAAGAACACCGAGGCCCCGACCGGCCTCCAGCAGGCGGTCCACACCGGACAACTCTCCGCACTGGGGCTGCAGATGGCCGTCATGGTCCTCGCCCTTATCCCCGTCGCGGTCGCCTCCCCGTTCGTCCAGCGGCACTTCAAGAAGGGCATGCTCACCGGCGCGATCAAGGGCTGAGCCCTCGACCCGCCCCGCGCCGTGGAACCGTCGGTCCCAGGTCCGCAACTTCGTTGTGGCCGGTCGTGCCCACGCGGGGGAGCCGCACAGCGATAACGCCCCGCGCCTCTGAGGGCGTCACTTTCTCCCTTTCCCTTGCACAAGAAAGAGGTATGTCATGCGCACGCTCCATCTCAGCAGAAGAGGTGTGCTTGCCGGAACCGCTGCCACGGCCGCGGCCGCCACCCTGCCGGTGCTCCAGGGACGTGCGCAGGCCGCCGACAATGGCACCGAGACCGCCGCCCCCGCCTACCGCTGGCGCAACGCCGTCCAGGGCGGCACCGGATTCGTCACCGGCCTCCTCTTCCACCCTTCCTGCCGCGGCCTCGCCTACGCCCGCACCGACATCGGCGGCGCCTACCGCTGGGACGACCGGACCGACCGCTGGATCCCGCTGACCGACCACCTCGGGTGGGACGACTGGAACCTGCTCGGCGTCGAGGCCATGGCCGTCGATCCGGCCCACCCGAACCGGGTGTACCTGACCCTCGGCGCGTACACGCAGTCCTGGGCCGGCAACGGGGCTGTGCTGCGGTCCGAGGACCGCGGGGCCACCTGGAAGCGCACCGACCTCACCGTGAAGCTGGGCGGCAACGAGGACGGGCGGGGATGTGGCGAGCGGCTGCTCGTCGACCCGCGCGACAGCGACACCCTGTGGCTCGGCACCCGGCACGACGGGCTGCTCAAGTCCACCGATCGTGGCGCCACTTGGCAGCCCGCGGACTTCCCGGCCGCCCCGAGCGCCACCGGTCAGGGCGTCACCCTCCTCGTCGCCGTGGGCCGTACGGTCTACGCCGGCTGGGGCGACTCCGACGGCACGGCCGGCAAGCCGAACCTGTACCGCACCGTTGACGGCAAGACCTGGGAGCCCGTCCCCGGCCGGCCCACCGGCACCGCCGCCAGGGTGCCGATCCGCGCCGCGTACGACCGCCACACGCGCGAGCTGTACGTGACGTACGCGAACGCCCCAGGGCCCAACGGCCAGTCCGACGGCAGTGTGCACAAGCTGCGCACCACCAATGGGAAGTGGACCGAGGTCACGCCCGTGAAGCCGGGCGGAACCGCGACGGACGGGTCTGCCGACACCTTCGGCTACGGCGGTGTCGCCGTCGACGCCCGCCGCCCCGGCACGCTCGTCGTCTCCACGAACAACCGGTGGGCCGAGATCGACACCGTCTTCCGCTCCACGAACGGCGGCCGCACCTGGACCTCCCTGAAGGACACGGCCGTCCTCGACGTCTCCGAGACCCCGTACCTCAAGTGGGGCGGGGACAAGCCCAAGTTCGGCTGGTGGATCCAGGCCCTCGCCCTCGACCCGTACGACTCCCGGCACATCGTCTACGGCACCGGCGCGACCATCTACGGCACCCGCGACCTCAAGCACTGGGCCCCGCAGATCCGCGGCCTGGAGGAGGCGGCCATCCGCCAGCTGGTCTCGCCTCCGACCGGTGAGGCGCACCTGCTCAGCGGGTCCGGGGACATCGGTGTGATGTACCACGAGCGGCTCACGGCGTCGCCGTCGCGCGGCATGGCGTCGAACCCGGTGTTCGGCACCTCCACCGGTCTGTCGCTGGCCGCGGCCAAGCCGTCGTACGTGGTCCGGGCGGGCTGGGGCAACCACGGCAACGGCGCCTACTCGAACGACGGCGGCAAGGCCTGGGCACCCTTCGAGGCGCAGCCCGCCGTCGCCAAGGACGCGCCGGGGCCGATCGCCACCAGCGCCGACGGCAGCGTGCTGCTGTGGTCCTTCGGCACGGCGAACCCCGGATACCGCTCGGCCGACAACGGCGCCACCTGGTCCGAGGTCGCCTCCTTCCCGAAGGGCGCCGCCCCGATCGCGGACCCCGTCGACCCGACCCGCTTCTACGCCTTCGACACCACGACCGGCACGCTGTTCGCCAGCACCGACAGCGGCCTGACGTTCACCGCGCGTGCCACCGGCCTGAGCACGGGCGACAGCGAGTTCCAGCTGACGGCTGCTCCGGGCCGCACCGGCGACCTGTGGCTCAGCCTCAAGGGAAACGGGCTGTACCGCTCCACCGACGGAGGTGCGACCTTCACCAAGGTCAGCAGCTGCCATGCCTCACACACCGTGGGCTTCGGCAAGGCCGCCGAGGGCGCTTCCTACCCGGCGATCTACATGGTCGGCGCCATCGAGAGCTTCAACGCCGTCTACCGCTCCGACGACGAGGCGAAGACCTGGGTGCGGATCAACGACGACCAGCACCAGTGGGGCTGGACCGGAGCCGCCATCACCGGTGACCCGCGCGTGTACGGCCGGGTCTACCTCTCCACCAACGGCCGCGGCGTGCAGTACGGGGAGCCCGCCTGATGCCCGACCTGGGCACCCACCACGACCTGCTGACAGCGGAGACCGTCACCGACGGGGTGCCCCTCGGCCGCTACGGCGTGGCGGTGCTCCGGCCATGACCACGAGCCCCCACGGCGCCCTCGCCTTCGGAGAGCCGGAAGCCGAGGGGGGCGGTCACACCCTGGTACGGCCGGGCGGCGATCAGCCCCGCTGATTCAGCAATCACTCGCAACAGAGAAGGAAACTCCATGAGAAAGTCTTGGATTCTCCCCCTGATCACGC
The DNA here is from genome assembly GCF_044764885.1 of Streptomyces sp. NPDC093591. NCBI lineage: Bacteria > Bacillati > Actinomycetota > Actinomycetes > Kitasatosporales > Streptomycetaceae > Streptomyces > Streptomyces sp. NPDC093591. The sequence continues at coordinate 327,195 of NZ_JBIWIY010000004.1, read as the reverse complement.
TTGTCGCCGCCGCGCTCGGGGTGACAGCGACAGGTGTGGCCCCTGCCTCCGCCGCCTCCGACACGCCTTTGCGGGTGATGCCGTTGGGCGACTCGATAACGTGGGGTGTGGGAAGCAGTACGGGCAACGGCTACCGGGGGCCGTTGTGGAACAGGCTCGCGGCGGACGGCCATCCGCTGGACTTCGTGGGCACGGTGCGGAACGGTTCGATGTCCGATCCGGACAACGAAGGCCACTCCGGGTACCGCACCGACCAGATCGCCGCGCTCGCCGACGCCTCGCTGACCCGCTACCGGCCCAACGTGGTGACGCTGCACATCGGTACCAACGACCTCCAGGGGGCCTCCGAGGTCGACAGCGCCATCGCCCGGCTGAGGTCGCTGGTCAACCAGATCACCGCCGACGTCCCCGACGCCACCGTCCTCGTCGCCTCCCTGGTCGTGTCCACCAGCAGCTCGGAGGAGCGGTTCCGGGGCACGTACAACCAGGCCACCCGGCAAATCGTCAGCGACGCGCAGGCCGCAGGCAAACGCGTCGCGTTCGTCGACATGAGCAGCCTGACCACGGCCGACCTGGCCGACCCCCTGCATCCCAACGACTCGGGCTATCAGAAGATGGCCGACGCCTTCCACCGTGGTGTCCGGTCCGCGGACAGCGCCGGGTGGCTGAAGAACCCCGCCCCCGCGCCCGCTCGCGTGCAGTCCGGCGTGGCCGGCAAGTGCATGGACGTCAACGGTGCGAACAGCGCCAACGGGACCGCCGTCCAGACGTGGAGCTGCGGCGATAGCGCCAACCAGTACTGGTCCGCCTACACCGACGGCACCCTGCGCTCCCTGGGCAAGTGCCTCGACGCCGCCGGCGGGGCCACCGCCAACGGCACCAAGGTGCAGATCTGGTCCTGCCACGGCGGCGCCAACCAGGTCTGGCAGCCCTACAACGGCGGCTACCGCAACCCCGCCTCCGGCCGCTGCCTCGACGTTCCGGGCTCCTCCACGGCCGACGGCACGCAGCTCGTGCTGTGGGACTGCAACGGCGGCTCCAACCAGAAGTGGACCACTCTGACCACCGGATGAACCCCGCGCCCGGGATCTGAGCCCTTTCCGGGCTCAGATCCCGGGAGGACACCGGTGCCGGGTCCCGCTGGGGACGGCACCGGCTGCGGTCGGCTCATACAGTCGGCCCGGGGACCTCGACGGTCAAGGTGGTGTTCAGGCCCACCGTCCTCGCGGCCCAGGGCGACCTCTGGCGTTCGTCCTGGGTCGCCGCGTCCGTCGCGAACGACGGCATCTCGATTCTCGTCACCCGCTCCCACACGAACCCCCAGGTCATGGACCCGGGGGTTGTCTATTGTCCAGACCCGGGGGCGGAGGGCGCGCACCACAACGGGCCATGAGGCCGCTGCTTGCGGCCTGTGGGTGTCGGAGTGCGCGTCGGCGAGGGAGTGGAGGTGCTACTGGGAGAACGAGAAGTACAGGGTCCGACCGTAGTCGCCCGTCGCCGTGGTGGGGCCGCCGCTGGGGCCGAGCGCGGACGGTGCGTCGAACTTGGTGCCGATGGCCGGGATGGCGTCGAGGAACGACAGGTCTCCCTTCGGGAAGGTCGGCGCGGTGTGGCGGGGGTCGGGGCCGAACCGGGGGGTGAAGAGGCGAAGGTAGAGGTTCTCGTCCTCGGAGACCATGGTGATGCGTCCGGCGGTGGTGTGCAGGGACGCCCAGCGGACGTCCGCGTGGTAGCCCTTGAACTCCGGGTACACCCAGCCGTCGGCACCGGTCGCGGTGTCGTTGTACTGCTTCGTCCAGACGTCCGTCGCGACGCCGCGCAGCCGGTTCTTCCACACCCTGTGCGGTCCGTGGCCGAGCCATGTCACGCCGGTCACCTGCGATTCGGGATGGTCGAAGCCGATGCCGAAGAGGTCGTGCTCGCCGGTGAGGTGGTAGCGGTAGTCCAACTGCAGCCAGCCGCTGGGGTGCAGACGCCACCGGACATGCCGCAGCACGCCGGAGTACTCGGCCTCCACCGTGTAGCCGTTGCCGTCGGACCCGTGCGTCAGGCGGGTGAGGTCGGCCGTTCCGGTGGTGGGCAGCGGGCCGCGGGACAGCGCGAAGTCCGTCCCTCGGTGGGTGACGCCGGCCAGCATGCCCGTCGTGGCGTCGAGCGTGACCGTGGTGTGGCGGGACGCGAGGGTGAGCCTGTCGTCGGCGAGCCGGCCGCGTACGGCTGGTCCCGGGCCCGTCCGTACCAGCCGTCGGGCCTGTTCGGCGGCGGACGCGATGGTCCATGTCCAGCGGCGGATCCCGCGGCCGTCGGCGTCGGTGACGGTGAGTGCCAGGGCGTCGGCGCGTCGCCAGCCGGACGGCAGGGGCAGGCGCAGCACTCCTTGTGCGCCGGGGTCGATGTCCGGAGCGGAGGCGGTGCCTTGGGCGCGCACGGTGTGGCCGTCCCGCCGCTGCGAGGGGGTGCGGAAGTTCAGGAGCCGCCAAGTGAAGCGGCAGGTCCGGGTGTTGGTGAAGGCGTAGTGGTTGGTGAGGTGGATCCGTCCGTCGAAGTCGTCCGGCAGGCCGGAGGTGAACCGCTCCGGCTCGGCGAGTTGTACGGGAGACCAGATGTCCTTGATCGTGTAGAAGCTGGCCTCCTTCTCGCGGAAGGGGCCGAGGATGCCGTCGGGTGCGGCGTTGCCCGCCACATCGATGGCGCCGCCGAGGTCGTCCCGCACGATGCCCTCGTCGATCAGTGACCACAGGAAGCCTCCGGCGGAGAGCCGTTCACGGCCCATCAGCTTCCAGTAGTCGTCGAGCCCCGCGCCGGCGCCGCCGTCGTAGAGGCCGTGGAGGAACTCGGTGGGCATGAAGACGTCGCCCTGTTCCTGGAGGATGCGGCGCGTGCTGTCGTACGTCTCGTAGTGGTCGGTGTTGATGCCGCCGAAGTTCGCCCAGGGGTGCAGGACGGTGCGCTGCTGGGGGTCGTGGCGGGCGTAGTCGGCGTCGAGGGCGGTGTTCCAGCCGCCTTCGTTGCCGTTGCACCAGAACAGGATCGACGGGTGGTTGACATCGCGGGTGACCATCGAGGTGACGAGGGGTCTGCCTGCCGCTTCGTCGTAGGACTTCTGCCAGCCGGCCAGTTCGTCGAGCACGTACAGCCCGAGTTCGTCGGCGAGGTCGAGGAAGTGCGTGTCCGGCGGGTAGTGGGACATCCGGACCGCGTTCATGTTCATCTCCTGCATCAGGAGGATGTCCTTGCGGCTGATGCGCGCGCTGGTCGCCCGGCCGGACGTGGGCCAGATGGTGTGCCGGTTGGCTCCTTTGAGGAGGACCTTGACGCCGTTGACGTACACGCCGTCGCCGGGGCGGACCTCGACGGTGCGGAAGCCGAATCTCTCGTCGACGCGGTGGACGGTGCGGTGGTCGCCGGCGCGGAGCGCGACCTCGACGCGGTAGAGGTGCGGGGTCTCCGCCGTCCACTGGCGGGGGGAGTCGACAGCGGTCCTGAGGGTCACCGTCGTGTCGCCGGGAGCGACGGCCGCGGTGAACGGGGCGCCGACCGGGCGCCCGGAGAGGTCGGTGACCCGGGCGACGAGACGGTCGGCGGCACCGGTACCCGACAGATGGGCGTCGATCCGCAGCGTGCCGTCGGCGCGGGCGTCGACGGCGATGCGTTCGATGTGCTGGAGCGGGAACGCCTCGAGATGGACGGGGCGGTAGATGCCGCCGAAGTTCCAGTAGTCGCCCAGGCGTTCGGCCCGGTTGACGGAGTCGTCGGTGGACTCCTTGCTGACCGTCACCTCCAGGAGGTTGTCCTGGCCCGGACGCAGCTTCTCGGTCACCTCGTGCCGGAACCGGTAGAAGCCGCCGCGGTGGACGGGCCCGGCCGACTCGCCGTTGATCCACGCCTCGGTCTCGGTCATCGACCCCTCGAAGATGAGGAAGACGCGTCTGTCACGCCAGTGGGCGGGCGGCGTGAAGGTGTGCCGGTAGCGGCCTTTCTCCTCCGGGCGCAGATTCCACCCGTAGTTGTACGTGCCGTATCCGTGGAACTCCCAGTTGGACGGAACCGGGATGCTGCCCCAACTGCCGCTGCGCCGCCCGCTGGTGCACAGGAAGTCCCAGTCGACCGGGTTGTCGGCGTCCTCGCCGGACAGATACAGGCGCTCGGTGCGCGTGGAAGCGTCCGTTCCGTCGGCCGTCTCGGCCTCGGCGGCCCGGGCCGAGCCCGTGGGAAGGCCTCCGGCGAGGGCCGCGCTGGCTGCGCCCAGGATCAGAACGCCACGGCGTGACAATTGCATGACATCTCCAGCCTTCAGAAACCATCGGGAGGGAACGGTGGGACGTGCGCGTAGTCGACGGGCCCGGTCGGCACACGGTCGTCGAAGCGCTTGCGTCGGCAATCCCGCAGATCAGAGCACATCCGCAGGGGCGATGACGACATTAGGAACCGAATGAATCGAACACAAGGTGGCAGCAGCCGTCAGGTGCCTCGGAATCGCATTCAGCCTGCCCGCGCTCCGCGCCGCTGTGCGGCGCGGCCCCATGTGCTGTTCAGGGGCGTGTACGGGCCGGTACTGGCCAGTTCCATGGTGGCCGCCCTGACGGAGCAGGGCGAGACGGCGCCCGCCGACCGCGCTTCAGCAGCGCCCAGTGGCTCCTGGTCACGGCCGTTGCTTCGGCCTTGGCGCACGGTTACGCGCATCTGATCGCGCTGCGTGGTGACCGGACGCATCACGGGCGTCCCGTCCGGGGGTTTGCGGGAGGTGGTGACGGCCGGCCGAGGGGCGGATTCGGTTCGCGAAGTGGCGCAGGGGCCGATGGTGTGCTGGGGCGGGCCATCACGGTCTGGTACGGGTCGCTCGTCTGCCCGCGGTGCGCGGGCGGGGGAGGAGGGCAGTATCGGGGTGTGAGCTTGGAGGGCTTCTCGAAACCGAGGGTGGTTTCGAGAAGCTCTCTCAGCCCTGGGCGGTGGTGTCAGCCGAGGCGCCACTGCTGGTTGCTGCCGCCGTTGCAGTCCCACAGTTGGACCAGTGCGCCGCTGTCGGTGGAGGCGCCGGTCACGTCCAGGCACAGGCCTGACCGGACGCTGGTGATGGTGCCGTTGGAGTTGCGGTTCCATTGCTGGTTGGTGCCGCCGTTGCAGTCCCATATCGCGACTTTGGCGCCGGCTGTGGTGCCGGTCGCGTCGAGGCACTTCGCACCGCCGTAGACGGGGAGCTGCTTGGTCGACGTGCCGGTCCAGGTCTGGTTCGTGCCGCCGTTGCAGTCCCAGATGTGCGTCTGGGTGCCGTTGGTCTGCGAAGAGCCGGGCACGTCCAGGCACTTGCCTGAACCGGTGGCGCGGATCGGACCTGTGGTGGTCCCGCCGGAGCCGTCGAGTCCGAAGAAGGCGATGGCCCGGGCCGCCATGCCACTGGCGGGCAGGGAGTGCCCGACACCCTGGAAGCTGTTCGCCTCGACCGGGGCCTGCGCGCCGGCGGAGCCGTAGCGGGTGCGGGTCCAGCCGGACTGCGGGGAGTCAGTGAAGACCGGAGTCTGGCTCACTCCGAGCACATTGGTCCACTGCTTGATCTCTTCACCAAAGTTCACGTAGTTCAGCGCCTCGTCCTCGGTGCCGTGCCACAGCTGCATCCGTGGCCGGGGGCCGGTGTACCCCGGGTAGGCGCCCCGGACGAGGCCGCCCCACTCCTGTGGGGTCTTGGTGATCTTGCCGGTGGAGCAGTCGCTGTTCCAGCCGGAGCCGTCGGTGGTGGCGAAGCAGCCGAACGGCACGCCCATGAACGCCGCACCGGCCTTGAACAGGTCGGGGTAGTCGCCGAGCAGGACATTGGTCGTCATCGCGCCGGACGAGGCGCCGGTGACGTAGACCCGGCCGGGGTCGGCGTTCATGTTCTGCAGGGTGTATCGGACCATCGAGGCGATGCTCGTGGGGTCACTGCCCCCGTCATGCTTGAGCGCCTGGGGCGAGGAGACGTCGAAGCACTGCCCGCTGACGTTCGCGTCCGGGTAGACGACGATGAACCCGTGCTGGTCGGCCAGGCGGGCGAACTCCGTGTTGGCGTAGAAGGTGGGCCCCGTGCCGGTGCAGTAGTGCACTGCCACCACCACCGCCGGGCGAGCCGGAGCGTTGTCGGGCCTGTAGACGTACATCCGCAGGTTTCCGGGGTTGCTGCCGAAGTTGGTCACCTCGGTCAGTGACGCGGCCGACGCGGTGGTGGCCGAGGCGCCGGTCAGTCCGAGTGCCGCGATCAGCGGCGAGATCGCCATCAGCAGGGCTACCAGTACATCTCTGACGCTTCTCTTTTTGGACTTCCGGGACATGACGGTGTCCTTTCTGGAATCCGGCGCGGCCGGGGGAATGACCGGGTGGTGAAGCGCTTCGACGCTTCCATTGTTCTGGGCGTGGTGTCAATGCCTGGCGGGAAGCAAGGTTGCATCGCCTCCATTCCTCTGTTTCAGCATGGAATTCTCATTAACTCGAGTCATTAAGTGGCGCGCTTCGACGCTCGCTGAGGGCTACCGGCCGGCCTTGATCGCTTTTTCAGGTGTGGACCAGACCGTGCTCGGGAACGCTGCGGTGAGCCGACCCGCCGCCGTCTGACCGCGACTCCAGGAGCCGTTGCCGACGATCCAGAACACGCGCTTGGCGCTTGCGCAGGGTTCCTGGCTCATGACCTGGGCGGCCGTGCAGGCCAGACCTTGAGGAGTCGCGCATGAGACAGCAGGTCCTGGTCCTCTATCTCGCGACGTCGGTGCTGGACTCCGACGTCGTCGGCTGGTCGCGCTACGACGGGACCGGCCGGACCCGTCCGACGACCGGTGACAGCGACGAGCCGCCCTATCCCACCGGGCTTGCCGCGCTGCACGACGGGTGGCGCCTGTTCCAGGCCTCCCAATTGCTGCCCCCGCAGCCCGGTCACGAGTACGACGTCTCCTTCCTGAAGCACGAGTTCTTCTTCGAGAAGGTGGAGGACGGCCTTCGCCTTTGACGCAGTCCAAACGCCTCGACAGAACTCCCTGCGTTTATCTGCCTCACCCTCGTGTTGACCGTCTCGAGAAAGAGATTGCTGCGGCCCGGTTATCTTCGAAGCGCTTCGACAAAATGGTGCAACGAATGAAGGGCGTGTATATGACATTCGGGGTTGCGTAGCGGAGATACGGGAGTTGTACGGCGCTGCTCACTACGGTGATCGCCCTGCTGGTGGCGCCTGTGACCGGGTTGGGCGCCGCGGGTACGGCGCAGGCGGCCACCGTGGATACGAACGCGTCGTATGTGGCCAACCAGCGGTTTCGGTTCGTGGACTCGGGCGGCGGCTTCCGCGCCCCGTGGTGCCGTACTGAGCAAACCGGCCGCCCGCAGCCGTCAGCCTCGTCGTCCTTTCGTCGGGTGGACAGCAGGGACGGCGCTCAGCGAGCGTCCGGCTCCGTGCGGGTGATGCGCAGCAGCGCCGCGGAGGGCGCGGTGGGTAGGGTCACGGTGAGGTCGGCGGTGTCCCGGTTCCAGACGGCAACGGCCTGACCCGCGGCGGGGTACAGCACCTCGGCACGGGGCGCGCCGCCCGCCTGTTCGGGCAGCCGGAGGGTGGTGGTGGCCTCGCCGCCCGGGCGGCGCCAGACGGTGAGGTAGGTGGTGGCGGGGGTGTGCAGGGCCAGGGCGATCCAGGGGTCGTCCCAGGCGGGAAGGCCGAGCGGCCAGGACGGCACGGCCCCCGGCAGGTCGGCGCGGACTGCCTTGTACACGGCGACCGCCTCGTGGACCAGGGCGCGGGCCTCGGGCCCCAGTTCCGGCAGGTGGCCGGAGAGATGGATGCGGCCGAGGAGGCCGCTCACCATGGTGAAGGCGACCTCGTCGAGGGAGTCCTCCGGCTGCGGATAGGCCCACACGGCGCCCTGCTCGGGCGTGACGGCGGTGGGCGCTGCGGCCGCGATGGGCGCGTAGCGTTCCAGGTTCTGCTGGTCGCTGGTGGACTGCAGTTGCAGCCGCGACAGCAGGGCGTGGTCCCAGCGCATGCCGCCCGAGGCGCAGTTCTCCACCACCAGGTGCGGATGGCGGTCCAGGATGCCGTCGAGCCAGTCGAGGTGCGCCCGGTTGTGGCCGAGCAGACCGGCGCCCGGGGTCTCGCCGGGGTGGGCGCTGGTACCGGAGCCGGGGTCGATGTTGTGGTCGAGCTTGAGATAGCCGACGCCCCATTCGCCGACCAGGCGGTCCACGACCTGGTCCAGGTGGGCGCGGGCGGCCGGGTGGCGCAGGTCCAGGTGGTGCCGGCCGGTCTCCGTGAGGCGGACGCCGTCGCGGCGGAAGAACGCCTCGTCGGGCAGGGACTTGGCCATGGGGCTGTCGACGCCGATGACTTCCGGCTCCAGCCACAGGCCGGGGACCATGCCGCGCTCCCGGATGCGGTCCAGCACCTCGTGGATCCCCTTCTCGCCGGGGAAGCGGGAGGCGGCCGGTTCCCAGGCGCCGACGGTGGTCCACCAGCCGCCGTTGTCGCCGTCGTACCAGCCCGCGTCGATGACGAAGTACTCGGCGCCGGCCTCGGCCGCCGCGTCGATCAGCGGCAGCAGTTTGTCGGTGGTGGGGTCGCCCATCAGGCAGTTCATGTAGTCGTTGAAGATGACGGGCAGGCGCCGGTGGTCGGCGTGCGGGCGGCGGTGGGCGCGGCGGTAGCGGGTCAGCGCGGCGAACGCGGCGTCGGGGCCGCCGTCGGCGCTGAAGGACAGGGCGGCGGGTACGGTGCGGAAGGCGGCGCCGGGTTCCAGGGGGTGGCGCCAGCCGTGGTGGGCGTCGGTGGGCCCGAACAGTGCCACGTAGGCGGCCCGGTCGTGCTCTTGGCACTCCCAGCGCCAGCCCCCTCCGTTGTGCTCGATCTGCCACACCCAGGTGCGGCCGGTACGCCGGTCCGTCAGTCCGCCCATGGGCAGATGTCCGCAACTGGACCAGGTGCCCTGGCCGTTCAGGGCGAAGCCGGCCTTGCCGTGCCCGTACTTCACGCGTCCGCTGACGCCGGGTGTGGTCCGGCGCATCGGCTGTCGCTGCCAGCGGCACTCGGCGAGCCAGTCGTTGTCCGCCCACAGCAGGTCGGCGGCGTCGACGGCCGCCGGGTCCCGCGGGGTGAGGCAGCCCACCGCGAGCGAGCTGACCGACTCCAGGTGCAGTGTGGTCCGCCCTTCGTTGCGCAGGGTCACTTCGCTGCGGAGCACGGGGATGCCGTCCGGCGACCGGTAGGTCACCTCCGCGGCCAGCCCGGTTTCCGGGTCGTGGAGATGCACGGTCAGCGTGTGCCAGTCGCCGTCGCGGGCCGCGTGGTGGGCCCGGTGGCGCAGCCGCCCGCCGAGAGCGGTCCCGATCAGACGGCTGCCCGACCAGTCACGGCCGTGACCCGCGGCCGTCACCTCCACCAGCGGCAGGGACGCACCGGGGTCGCTGCCCCCTTCGCCGGGCAGTCCGAGATGCGTCAGGCGGGTGCTGCCGTCGTCGCCGAGGACGAACTCGAGATGCAGGGCGTCGTGACCCCAGCGGAAGCTCCGCTGTTCGTTCTCCATGGTGTCCTTTCCAGGTCAGTGGCCGCGCGGGACCGCGCAGCCGCCGGGCGGCAGTTCGTGGGCCGTGGGGCCGGTGGGTACGTCGCGAGGGGGATACAGGCCGTCCTCGCCGTCGGCTGCGACGGCGAGGACGGTGGTGTGCGTCAGAAGCCCACGGCGCCCCAGGAGTGAGCCGTGTAGTCGCCCGGCCCGAATTCCCAGCCGGCCATGACGCTGTTGAGGTAGTGGTCGTTGGTGTAGAGGCCCTTGTTCAGGCCGTAGTTGAAGAACGGGGTGAGGCTGCCGGACCACCAGCCGGACCTGCTCCTGTCCAGAAAGCTGAGGGTGTGGTCGCCGTTCGGCCAGTTGTAGTCGTAGATGTCCCAGCTGCGGCCGCCCAGGCTGACATTGGTCACGGTCGGGATCGCGTTGCCGTTCCCGTCGTAGCGGTCGGCCAGCGGCTGGGTGTTGGACCAGTTGAGCCAGATCATCAGCTCGGTCTTGGAGTTGCGGTTGTTCGGCTCGGGGTAGGGGTCGATGAAGATGTCGTACGTGGCGTTGTAGCGCGAGCCGGACTTCGGCCACGCCGACTGGCTGAACCACGAGTTGTTGTTGGGGTTTACGGCTCCGATCTTCTTGGGGAGTGTGGTCACCGGGGACGACCAGCCCCAGTCCTTGCCGTTGACCATGGCGACGAAGCCGGTGCCGGTCGAGGCGTTCACGCCCCAGGAGTTGTCGTTGGCGTACCACGTCGAGGCGTTGCCGCCGGTCGAGTAGTGCTTGAACCAGTACGTCTGTGACGCTGCCACTGCCGAGTTCGGCAGGGTGAAGACGAGAGCCAGAGCCGCGAGCAGCGCGGCCCAGCCGATACGGAATTTCATCAGCCCTCCGGAATGTGTGCTGAGTGGGGGGATCACACAGGAGAGGAGAAGTCGGTCGTCCTGCCCTGGCGGCAGGGCTACGTCGGTCTCCCCTTCGGGACGGCGGGTGCGGATCGCGGTGACCGGGAGCCGGACCTCACTTCGGGTCGCCGTAGATGACTCCGCGTCCGTTGGTCCCGAAGTAGACGCGACCGTGGACCCGAGGGTCTCCGGTCATGGTGTTGCCGGTCCAGGCGTACTGGTGACGGTCGTCGTTGATGCGGATCCAGGTCCGGCCCGCGTCGTCGGAACGGAAGATGCCGCGCACGCCGTGGATCTTGGAGCTGGTGTAGACGGCGGGGTACTTGGCGCCGGGCGCGGCCTTGCCGAATCCGACGACGTCGCCCTGGTCCACCGCTTCGAACCTGGTGAAGGACGTTCCGGAGTCGGTCGACCGCCACAGCCCGTACGGTGTGGGGGTGGTGGGCTTGGTAGTGCCGCCGGCCAGCCAGATGTCGCCCTCGTGGCCCGGTACCGGCTTGAACCGGACGTTCCCCGCGGTGGGCAGACCGGTCGCCGCCGTGGCCTCGAAGCTCTTGCCGCCGTCCGCGCTGAGGTAGAAGACGCCGGCGTCGTAGGCGTAGAACGTCGCCGGGTTCACCCGGTCGGAGCGTACGGGGGCCCCGGCCGGCAGCCCCTTCGACGCCGTCCAGGTCGCGCCGTGGTCGTCGGACCAGCTGACCGGCGCACCGGCCGGTGACCAGACGATCCGCCTGCCGTCTGCGCTGATGGCGACGGCCTGGTCCTCGACGCCGGGCCCGGTGACGCCGGCCGGCTCACTGCGCGACGGCTTCCAGGTGTCGCCGCTGTCGGTGGAGATGGCAAAGTGCTGGGTCCAGCCGCTGGTGGGATGGCCGACCCGCACGATGGTGTGGGGCGCCAGCTCCGCGTAGTCCAGGGCCGGGGTGCCGCCGAAGGTCGGACTGTCGTACATCTTCGGCGCCTTGCGGAAATCCGTGTGCCGGAAGCCGCCGACATCGCCCACGCCGGAGAAGAGGTGCGCCGCGCCGGCGGGCGGGCTGATCACACTCATGACAGCGGTTTCCTCGAGCCCCTGGGCCCGCACGGACAGGTGCACCGTGCCGCCGCTGTCCCAGTCGGTCAGGTTGTCCGCGCCGTAGATCGTCGCCCCGGTTCCGTACATGAAGTGGTCGGAGTCGAAGGGGTCGATCTGGACGGACTCCATCATCCAGCCCAGCTTCGGCGCGATCTCGGGCAGCGACGGCGAGGCGTTCCAGGTCAGCCAGGGGGCGGCGGAGATGTCGATGTCGTAGCGCAGGGTGCGCTCGGAGTTCGGGCCCAGGTCCCACGCGCGGGTCCAGTTCGCGCCGCCGTCGGTGGAGCGGAAGAGGATGCAGTCGGGGTACCAGTTGACCTGGGTGGACACCATCAGGGTGTCCGGGTTCTGGCCGTCGATGGTCAGGCCGCTGTATCCGTACCTGTTGTCGTCGCTGGTGGACGGGACCGGGCTGATGCGGGTCCAGGTGTCGGTGGCGGTGTCCAGCTTCCACACGTCGCCCTTGGAGCCGTCGTATGGGCCGGCGGTGTTGCTGGTCGCCAGGTACAGGTAGCCGCCGACGTGGTCGAAGACCGCGTGGTGCGGGATGTAGCCGGTGGGCTGCCCGGGTACGCGTTCCCAGGTCGCTCCCGCGTCGGTGGACCGGTACAGGATGTTGTCCTTGTCGGCGACAGTGACATAGAGGGTCCGGGTGGCCCTGCCCGCTCTGCCGGTGCGCTTGTCGAAGACGACTTGCAGCACGCCCAGGTTGTCGCCGTTGTAGCCGTCGGGGTCGGTGGGGTCGATGACGAAGTTGCCGACGTTGGGGAAGTTGGCCACCTTCGCGAAGGTCTTGCCGTGGTCGGTGCTGCGCCACAGTCCGTGGCCCCCGCGCACTCCCAGGTAGAGGATCCTGCTGCGGTTGGGGTCGATCACCAGCCGCTCGCCGATGCCCCGGCCGGGCATGTTGCCGCCCAGCCGGAACGGCAGAGGGGTGGTCTTCCAGGTGCGGCCGCGGTCGGTCGACCGCAGGATCGCCGCCATGCTCGGGTCCCAGTCGGGGAGGGTGTACGTGCCCGCCGCCAGGTAGACGCGGTCGGGGTCGACCTCGTCGCTGGCGATGCTGATGATGCCGGTGTGTCCGTACTCGTCCCAGCCGATCCAGTCGGTGAGGGGTATCCACCGCCGGGACGCCGTGTCGAGGCGATAGGCGCCGCCGATGTCGGTACGGGCGTACACCAGTCCGGGTTCGCTCTGGTTGAAGACGATGCCGGTGACAAAGCCGCCGCCGACTATCTCGGCGTTACGGAAGGTGTAGGGCGTGCGTCGGACCTTGCCGGTCGCGCCGGCGGACGCGGCGGAGGCAGCGGATGCGGCGGAGGCAGCGGACGGTGCGAGCACAGGGAGTGCGGCCGCGGCCGCGCCGGCGGCCAGCAGTCCTCGGCGGGAGAAGTGCGGGACATGGGTCATGACGCGTCCTTACCTTTCTGGTGCGCGGGAAAAGTGAGGTAACCCGGCTCCGTGACCGCTCCGTTGGGGAGTCCGACGGACGCGATGTCCGGCCGGCCGACCGTGCTGGTCAGATGGGCGGGCAGCGCGGCGGCCAAGTCCTTCTTGCTGCTGGTGCGCCGGAGCCTGTTCGCAGGACGGCTCGGCGGTTCGTCTCCGTGCTCATGTCGTTGCGGCCCTTCGTTTTCGTGGAGCCGACCGGCGGGCGGGCCGACGCGGAGTCGCCCGAAGGACTGAGGGCGGAAGGAATCCGAATCGATCCGAATCGATGCGCTTCGACGTTTCGGCGACACTAAGACTGTGTTTCCGGCCACGACAACGGGCCGTACAGGTCACTTTCCGGTAACAGACACGATCGAGGGCGACAATGCCCCCGCCCTCCATGCGGCTCTGACCCAGGTGAGCTGGCCTTCTGGGCGACCTCTCAGAGAGGTACGCCAACGCTGGAAAGACGCCTTGCGACGGCTGAGTTACCTGTGATTGACACACGACTCAGCGTCATGTCAACGTCGAAGCGCTTCGACTGCATGACAGTGTGATCGAGGAAAGCCGTACGCCGCCCGGGCGCGCAGTCGCCACGCTTCCCACGCCTTCTCCTTCGACCTCCTGCAAGGGACATCTCAGGTGAGTACCGCCGCCACACCCCCCGAGCCGCCCACCACCGACCTGCCGTTCCGCGACCCCGCGCTACCCCTCGCACAGCGAGTCGACGACCTGGTCTCCCGGCTGACGCTCGACGAGCGCATCGAGCTGCTCTACCAGTACTCACCAGGAGTCCCGCGCCTCGGACTGGCCCCCTTCAAGACCGGTACCGAAGGACTGCACGGCGTGTCCTGGCTGGGGCCGGCCACCGTGTTCCCGCAGGCGGTAGGCCTGGGAGCGACCTGGGACGAGGAGCTGCTGCACGAGGTCGCCACGGCCGTCGGCACCGAGGCCCGCGACTTCCACCAGCGCCCCGCCGCCGACGGCCGCCGGCACAGCCTCCAGGTCTGGGCCCCCGTGGTGAACCTGCTGCGCGACCCCCGCTGGGGCCGCAACGAGGAGGGGTACGCGGAGGATCCGCTGCTCACCGGCCGGCTCTCCGTCAGCTACTGCCGCGGGCTGGCCGGAGACCACCCGGTCTACCTGCGCACGGCACCGCTCCTGAAGCACTTCCTCGCCTACAACAACGAGGACGAGCGCGACATCACCTCCTCCGTGGTGCCGCCCAGGGTGCTGCACGAATACGACCTCGCCGCCTTCCGCCCGGCGATCGCGTCGGGCGCCGCCACCGGCGTCATGCCGGCCTACAACCTCATCAACGGCCGCCCCTGCCACGTCAGTCCACTGATCGAGACCGAGGTACGGCGCTGGGCCGAGCCCACCGGCCACGAGCTGTTCGTCTGCAGCGACGCCGGAGCGGTGACCAACCTCGCCGAATCGGAGCACTACTTCGACGACCACCCCATCTCCCACGCGGCGGCGGTACGCGCCGGCGTCGACAGCATCACCGAACTGGACGAGGACGGCAGCATCACCCTCGACCGGCTCCGCACGGCGGTCGACCGCGGGCTGCTCACCGAGGCCGACATCGACCGCGCCGCGCGCCGCCACCTGTCGATCCGCTTCCGCCTCGGCGAGTTCGATCCGGACCTCGACCCCTACGCCGGCATCCGCGACGACGTCGTGGACAGCCCCGCCCACCGGGCGCTCGCCCTGCGCGCCGCCACCGAGTCGGTGGTGCTGCTGAAGAACGACGGCGCACTGCCGCTGTCACCGGCCCCCGGCGGGCGCGTCGCGCTCGTCGGTCCGTTGGCGGACACCCTCTTCGAGGACTGGTACAGCGGCACCATGCCGTACCGGATCACCATTGCCACCGGCCTGGAGTCGGCACTCAAGGAGCGCGGCGCCGAAGCGGTCCGCGCGGAGGGAGTCGACCGGATCACGCTGCGCGCCGCGTCCACCGGAGGCCTTCTGCGCGTGCCGGCGCTCGACCCCGGCGGGCCCATGGTGGCCGGTGCTCACTCGGACGAGCAGGAGACGGGCGACAACGCCTGCCACGACCTGTTCGACTGGGGTGAAGGTGTGCTGACCCTCCGCAACGCCCGCACGGAACGCTACGTCACCCTCAAGGACGGCGACCTCACTCTCGCCGCCGACCAGAGGCAGCCGAACGGCTGGTTCGTCCACGAGACCGTCCGGCTGGAACCCCAGCCGGACGGCACGGAACTGCTGCGCAACATCAGCAACGGCCGCTACGCCGCCGTGGACCCCGCCACCGGCCGCGTCACCCTCTCAGCCGAAGCCCCCGAGCAGGCGGAACGCTGGACCCGAACGGTCGTCAGGGACGGAATCGCCGAAGCCGTCGCGGCCGCCGCCTCGGCGGATGTCGCCGTGGTCGTCCTCGGAAACGACCCGCACATCAACGGCCGCGAGACCGAGGACCGTACGGGCATCTCGCTGCCGCCCGCGCAGGAGGCCCTGCTGCGTGCCGTCGCCACCGAGCGCCCAGAGTCGGTACTGGTCGTGATGAGCAGCTACCCGTACGCCGTCGACTGGGCGGACAAGCACCTGCCCGCCGTGGTGTGGACCTCCCACGGCGGGCAGGAGACGGGCCGGGCACTCGCCGCGATCCTGCTCGGCGAGGCCGAACCCTCTGGACGGCTCCCGCAGACCTGGTACCGCGGCGACGACCCGCTGCCCGGCCGCCTCGACTACGACATCATCAGCGCCGGCTGGACGTACCAGTACCACGAGGCCGCACCGCTGTACCCCTTCGGGCACGGCCTGTCCTACACCAGCTTCGCCTACTCCGACCTGCGGCTGTCCGCCCGGGAAGCGGCGCAGGACGACACCCTGGCCGTGAGCGTCGAGCTCACCAACACCGGGACGCGCACGGGCACCGAGACCGTGCAGCTCTACACCCGCGCGCTCGCCGCCCGCCACCGCGCGCCCAGGCGCAGACTGACGGACTTCCGTAAGGTCTCCCTCGCCCCCGGTGAACGGCGGCGGCTGGAGTTCGACCTGCCCGTCGCGGCCTTGGCCCACTGGTCCGTCTCAGCCGGCGCCTTCGCCGTGGACCCGGGACCGTACGAGATCCTGATCGGGCACTCGGCCGAAGCCATCGCCCTGACAGAGCCCCTCACCGTGACGGGGCCGGCCCTCCCCGCGCGCAGTCTCCTCGGCGGACGACTGGAGGCCGTCGACTT
Source organism: Streptomyces sp. NPDC093591 (assembly GCF_044764885.1). NCBI lineage: Bacteria > Bacillati > Actinomycetota > Actinomycetes > Kitasatosporales > Streptomycetaceae > Streptomyces > Streptomyces sp. NPDC093591. The sequence continues at coordinate 311,078 of NZ_JBIWIY010000004.1, read as the reverse complement.
CGACGAGTGCGAGGGCGGCACGCTCGTCGACGCCAGCCGGGAGAAGGGGGAGGCGGTCACCCCGGCGACCGGTGACATCCACTGCGCACTGCGCTACGGCTCAGTCGACCTGGGCAGCCCGGCGGACGGGCCGCGGGTCATCACGGTCGAGGTGTCGTGCGCGACGGAGGAGGACGCGACCGTCGAGATCTACGCCGACGGCGCTCCCGGTGCCGGAACCTTGCTCGCCGCCCTCCGTGTCACCACCGGCACCGACGGCCGGTACGACTGGCGCACGGTCAGCGCGCGGATGCCGGAGGAGGTGACCGGGGTGCACGATCTGCATCTCGTTCTGCGGGGCGGTGTCCACTTGGCCGCGATCGCCGGCGGGACGCGGTAAGGAGCGGTGGGACGCGGCACGGAGACGGTCCGCCGCCGCTTTCCACACTTTCCGACCATTGACGCACGCGGCCCGCGCGGATCTATCCTCTGCCTGAGCAGGGGGCACCCGGGCTCCGGCCGCGGCGTCGTGCCGCCGGACGGTGTGGAGGATCGGGGTCCGTACCGGAGGAGGGCCGGGGCGGGTATGCGACAGACCGCACGCCATGACGTCGTCTTCGTCGCCGGCACCGCCGGAGAGCATGAACTGACCTGGTCGCAGAAGGCCCATGAACGCGAAGGATGTCACCCCCATCTCCACGGACCCCGCAACAGGAACGTACGGATGGGGCGGGCACTGGACGGCCGGCCCGACATGTCCGCGGTGCTGCATGCCTTCGCCGCGGTCATGGCTCACTTCGAGGCGCTGCGCACGCTCTATCCACGTGACGCGGACGGGCACCCGCGCGCGGTCGTCGTGGCTTCCGGCGTACTCCAGATCGACGAGTACGCCTCCGACGCCCCGCCGACCTACGACGAGCTGAGCGCCTTCACGCTCCGCGTGGCCGAGCCCGGATTCGCCCCGGACGACCTGCCGTTGCGGGCCGCCGTCATCACCGTGGACGGCAGACCCATCCACATCGCGCTGTCCTTGCACCACTTCTCGGCGGACACGACGAGCGCTCGGATCGCGGCCGAACACATAGCCCGACTGGCCGCCGATCCGGGCGCCGACCTCGGCTCGGGGTGGCAGCCGCGGCAGATCGCGAGCTTCGAATCCAGTCCCTCGGGGCGGCGGCACGCCCATCGTGTCGACACCCATGACCGGGCCATGCTCCGTCGGTCCGCCATGCCCGAACTCCAGGCGCCCCCGGGCCACAGGGCCGCCGTCTACAACTTCGTATGCCTCGACTCCGCGGCGGTCGCCCTCGCGGCAGCCGGTCTGGCGAAGCAGTACCGGACATCCGCGGCTGCCGTCCTGCAAGCCGCATACGCGTGCACGCTCGCCGAGCACCTCGGCATCGGCAGCTGCGTGTTCAACACAGTGATGCCCAACCGGCAGACCACCTTCGCCCGCGAGGCGGTGGCCCATATCGCCGGCAGGGCCCTCGTCCCGGTCGACACGTCCCTGGGCAGCGACCGGTTCCCGGCGCTGTGCCGAGCCGTCGACGCGGCACTCGTCAGATCCACCTCCGTCAGCCTGCGAGATCCCGACCGCTACGCCAGATCCCTGGACGAGGTCTCCGCCGAACTGGGCCGCTCCGCACACAACCCGTACGTGGTCAACATCCGCCCCATAGCGCCCCGCACGCTGATCCGGGCTCGCGAGGACAGGGCACCGCAGGACCTCGACCGAGCCATGGCATCCAGCCGTTACCGACGATTCCCCAAACCCGTCGACGCGTACTCCGGAAACCTCTCCTTCGATGTGTGGGGCATGTCCGAGTCGGCCGGAATCAGTCTCGGGACGGATGCGACGTCGTTCGACGCGACGGATCTCGAACAGATACTGCGGTCCTTCGAGAGCCGGCTGGTCGCAGCCGCGATCGGCGGTCACGCCACAAGGAGCGGCTCCTTCGCCGGCGCATAGAGCGTGGCGGAGCGCGGGTGGTCGATGTCGAGATCACTCGCGACGCCGGGTGTGCTGCCTGATGAGAGCGGCCTGCCTCTCTGACTGAGCATTTGGTGCGGTTTTCCGGGCAACGGTGCCGCCGTCGGTGCAACGCGTCCCACTTTCGGATGGTCGGAGTCCGGCCTGTCGGCGGGGGTGGTTCCGCTGGTCGGGGGAGTGAGCGGCCAGCGAGCGCAGGGTATGCGGCATTGTGCGGGCCGCGTCGGCGATGACCGCGGCGTCCTTCGCGTCGGTCTTCGCCTCGCCGGGGTACAGATCGGCAATCCGCCACATGGCGAGTCCGAGCAGGTAAGCAACCTTGCAGCCCGCGTCGCGGGCGACCGTCGGGGGCAGGGCGCCGACGAGGCGGGCTGGTCCACGATCACCAAGACGGTGCCGAACTTGGTCTTCAGCTTGGTATAGACGTCGCCCAACTTCCGTTCGGTGTTGGGTAGTTGTTTGGTGAAGACCTTCTTGCCGGTCAGGGTGAGGCCACGCCCGTGGTGGCCGCTCCTGCTACGTCCAGGCCGAGAAAGACGCCTATCTCGTCGCTGTCGTTCCAGCCGTCCTCCCGAACGAGCGTCGTGCGTGCTGGCCTGGCGTTGGTGTCGTGCGCGCACCCACCGTATGCAGACCTTCCGCCCGCAGGCGGCCAGGCGTCGCGCTCGGGCGGGCGGTAGTCGAACCACTCATTAGCGTCTCCTACAGCACCTCTCGGGCCCGGGTGGCCCCCCAGGTCATCCTTTCGACAGGGGGAACAGTCATGCCGGGCCCGGAGGCCAGCGGTCCGCTTGCAGGACCGCGAAGAAGGCAACGGAGGATGCGGCAGTCCCCCGCTGGCCATCAGGCAGGGCCGATAAGCGCCAGGTGGTCGGCCCCGGCGTCGCTGTAGTTGAGGCAGTGTCGGGACCTAAGGCGTGTCTCTTTGATGGGCTGAGCAGGAAACGGCCTCCGGCGCGGGCGTCGGCCACGCTCGTGTCGACGCCTCTTTCCACTGCCGCAGCAGGCTGTTGACCGCCTGACGGCCCGCCCGGTTGGAGCCGACGGTGGACTGGGAGGGTCCGAAGCCGACCAGGTGCACGCGCGGTTCGCCGGCCACCTGGGTGCCCTGCATGGGGATCCCGCCGAGTTCGTTGCGCAGCCGCAGCGGGTCCAGATGGGCCAGCGCGGCCTTGAAGCCGGTGGCCCACAGGATCGCGTCGACCGGCGTGAAGGAACCGTCCGCCTCGCGCACGCCGCCGGGTTCGATCGCGGTGAACATGGGACGGCGATCGAGGGCACCACGCTCCTTCGCCGCCAGGGCGTACGGGGTCCAGCCAAGTCCGGTGTAGGAGACGACGCTTCCGGTGGGCCGGCCCGCCTCCACGTCCGCGGCGACCTTGGCGATGATCTGGCGGCCCTCGACCTCGGGGTTGAACCCGCCTTCGAGGAAGACGGGTTCGCGCCGCGTGTACCAGTACGTGGTGGCCACCCGGGAGATCTCCTCCAGTTGCTGGAGCGCCGAGATGCCGCCGCCGACGACGGCGACCCTGAGGCCCGCGAACCGGTCGGCGGAGACGTAGTCGTGGGTGTGGATCTGGATGCCGGTGAAGCTCTCCTGGCCCGGGTAGTGGGGACGCACCGGGTTGGTCCAGGTGCCGGTGGCGTTGATGACCGCCCGCGTGATCCAGGTCCCCGCGCTGGATTCCACCGCCAGCTCTCCGTCGGGCCGGTCGTCCACAGGCCGTACGGCGCTGACGGTCACCGGCCGCAGAAGCGGCAGGTCGGTCGCCTGCTCGAATGCGGCGAAATAGCGCGGCACCGCCGTACGGCTGGGCTCGTCGGGGTCGACAGGCGGTTGCGGGAAGTCGGGCAGGTCGAAGATGCCGTTCACGGTGTTCATCCGCAGCGACTCCCAGCGGTGCCGCCACGCCCCGCCGGGCGCCGGTTCGGCGTCCAGGACCACGAAGGTCCGGTCGCCGTCCGGGTCGGTCAGGGCGCTGGTGAAGCCGCGCCGCTTGAGGTGGTAGCCGGCCGAGAGCCCGGACTGCCCGCCGCCGATGACCACGACCGTCGCACGCCCACCGTCAGTGTGCATGGGCCTGCTCACTCCCTTGCGGGCGAGCGCTGCCGCCGGTGGCGAGGCGCATGAGGTCGGTGTCGAAGTCGACGTCCTCCAAAGACCGCTCCGCCCGTGCGGCGTTGCCGCCGAACTGGTGTTGGTAGCCGCCCCAGTTGCCGTCGGCGATCTGCCGCCCGGCGCCGCTGCGGAGCAGGACGGAGAGCTCCTGCGCGGCCCGCGCGATCCGCTTGCCGAGGTCGGTCGACGCCCAGTCCTCGGGGGCGGCGTACAGGGACGTCGGCATCGGGATCGCCCGGAGGAAGGCGAACAGGGGCCGCAGGTGCTCGTCGACGACCATGGCGTGCCGTGCGCTGCCGCCCGTGGCGGCGAGGACGACCGGTCGGGCGATCAGCAGGTCGTTGTCGATCAGGTCGGCGAACGACTTGAACAGACCGCTGATCCCCGCCTTGTAGACCGGGGTGGCGGCGATGACCGCGTCGGCCGAGGCGAGCAGGTCCATGGCGGACCGCACCTTCGGGGTGAGCATGCCGCTCACGATGCCCTGGGCGATGTCCGTGGCGAGCGGGCCGAGATCGATCGCGCGCACGGTTGTCGGGGTGCCCGCCTCCCGGAGAGTGTCGACCGTCTTCTGGACGATGCGGTCGGCGAGCAGCCGGGTGGAGGACGGGTCGCTGACGCCGGCGTTGACGATGGCGATCGTCGCCGAGGCCGCAGTGGGGGAGGGGGCGTTCATGCGGGGCTCCTAGCGGGTGCCGTGGTGTGTCGGGCGGCCGGGGCCGGCCGTCAGAACGCGGCCGGGAAGGCGGCTTCGACGGCCGGGTCGCTGTCCTGGTATGGCGAGGTGCCGGACAGGTTGTCGCCGCGGTTCGGGTTCGGACGCGGCTGGCGCGGCTCGGCGTCGCCGTACTTCGCCTTGATGAGGGAGGCGTGCGTCGGGGCGTCCGGGACACCGGGCTTGCGGCGCGCCGCCATCTCCTTGCGGAGCACCGGCACCACCTCGGTGCCCAGCAGTTCGACCTGCTCCAGTGCCATCTCGACCGGCAGGCCGCCCGGGTCGACCGCGAAGAGCTGACGCTGGTAGTCCCCGAAGCCCTCCTGCCAGGTGAGGACCTTGTCGATCACTTCCTGCGGGCTGCCGACGGTCATGGGGGTGGCGGCCATGTAGTCCTCCAGCTTCATGCCGCGGAAGATGGGGTGGCTCTCGAAGTAGGGGCGGTAGGTGTTGACGGCGTCCTGGGACCGCTTGGCGATGAACGCCATGCCGCCGAGGCCGATGAACGCCTGCTCTGCCGTGCCGTGGCCGTAGTGCTCGAACCGCTTGCGGTACAGGTTGACCAGCGGCTTGAAGTGGAAGTTCGGCGCCAGAATGTGGTTGGCGAAGAACCCGTTGCCGTAGTAAGCCGCCTGCTCGGCCGTCTCCGGGGTGCGGATGGAGCCGTGCCACACGAACGGCGGTACGTCGTCCAGCGGGCGCGGGGTCGAGGTGAAGCCCTGCAGCGGGGTGCGGAACCGGCCCTCCCAGTCCACGACGTCCTCGCGCCACAGCCGGTGCAGCAGGTTGTAGTTCTCCAGGGACAGCGCCACGCCCTCCCGGATGTCCTTGCCGAACCAGGGGTAGACCGGGACCGTGTTGCCACGCCCGATCATCAGGTCCAGGCGTCCCTTGGCGAGGTGCTGCACCATCGCATAGTCCTCGGCGATCTTCACCGGGTCGTTGGTGGTGATCAGGGTGACGGCCGTGCTCAGGATGATCCGCTCGGTCAGGGCCGCGATGTGGGCGAGGACGGCCGGGGGAGAGGACGGCACGAAGGGCGGGTTGTGATGCTCGCCCAGTGCGAACACGTCGAGGCCCACCTCGTCGGCGCGCCGGGCGACCTTGACGATGTTGCTGATCCGCTCGGCCTCGCTCTGGGTCTGACCGGTGGTCGGGTCGGGCGAGATGTCACCGACGCTGAAGATGCCGAACTGCATCGTGGAACTCCTTGCTTCGCGGGGCCGTGCATGTGAAACCAACAGGATGATGCATCATCTATTCCTGAGGGCGGGCGCGGTCGTCCCGGCCTGACGCCACCGTCGCGTAGGTCTTCTCGTGGGGTGTGCCGCTCGTGTCGGCTGCCTCTGTCGGGCTCCGCGGGTCGCTCAGCCGTTGACCGTGCTCTGGTTCTGGTAGAGCAGGTCGGCGTACTCGGGGTGGCGGTCGATCCAGCCCGCGTAGAAGGGGCAGGTGGCGAGCACCCGCAGCCCGGCGGCCCTGGCCTCGTCGAGAGAGGCCCGGGCGAGCGCGGAGCCGATGCCCCGTCCCTCGTACGTCGGCGCGACCTCCGTGTGGACGAACGCGATCAGTTCCGCTGTCCGGAGGTACTGCGAGAACCCGGCGACCTCGGAGCTCCCGTCCACTCGCGCCTCGTAGCGGCGTGCCTCCGGTACGTCGGCGACCTTGACTCTCATCTTGCTCTCCTTGAAGCCTGGAGACTTTGTTGACGCGTCCACAAAACTATTGGGCAGTCCTTGATATGTCAACTAGTGCTCGACTCCACCTCGTCGGCGGGGTGGTTCGTGTGGCGGGATGTTGTTATGTCAACTATCATGCGTCCTGGAATGGGCGGCAGCATGGACCGGGCCTTTCGAGGAGGTCGTAGGAGATGACCGGACAGCCGAACGAGTTGCTCTTCGGAAGCTTCATCACGCCGAGGGCCGACCACATCGAGCAGGTGGTGGCGCTCACCCAGCTGTCGGAGCGGGCCGGACTGGACCTGGCCACATTCCAGGACCACCCGTACCAGCCACGGCTGCTGGACTCCTGGACGCTGATCTCCTACCTGGCCGCGGCGACCAGCCGGATCAGACTGGCGCCCAACGTGATGAATCTGCCGATGCGCCAGCCGGTGGTGATCGCCCGCAGTGCCGCGACGCTGGACCTGCTGACCGCGGGGCGCGTCGAACTGGCGCTGGGCGCCGGCGGGTTCTGGGACGCCATCGAGGCGATCGGCGGCCGACGCCTGAGTGCCGGTGAGTCCATCGACGCCCTCGAAGAGGCCATTACCGTCATCCGCGAGATCTGGGACACCGACACCCGTGGCGGAGTCCGCGTGGACGGTACCCACTACCGGGTCGCCGGCGCCAAGCGCGGGCCCGCGCCCGCCCATGACGTCGGCATCTGGGTGGGCGCGTACCGGCCGCGGATCCTGCGTCTGGTCGGCCGCGTCGCCGACGGCTGGGTGCCCAGCCTGAGCTACCTCGACGGCGGGCTCGCCGGGCTCGCCGAGGCCAACCGGCACATCGACGAGGGTGCCGCGGCGGCCGGGCGCGACCCCGCCTCCATCCGCCGGCTGCTCAACATCGGCGACCACTTCACCCCGGACGGCTCCACGAACCTGACCGGCCCGCTCGCCGAGTGGACCGAACAGCTCGCGGAGATCACCCTTGAGCACGGCATGACCGGCTACATCCTGGCGGGCGACGACCCCACCACCATCCAGCAGTTCGGCGAGGAAGTGGCCCCCGCCGTACGCGAGCTGGTCGAGAAGGCGCGCACATGACCGACAGGACGTGAGCCGGTAGCACCGGGTGGTGGGGGCGGCCCCGGCGACCCGCCCGAAGCATGAAACGGGAAGGCAGGTTCTCGTCAGACGCCACAGCGGTGATCAGCACCGGGGGCACGTGTGCGCCGGATGACTTCCGTGGCCGAGTACACCGACGCCTCGGTCACCCGGTTGATCCGCAGACTCGCGCCGATGGCCGCCGGAGCATGACCGGTGCTTGCTCCGCCGATGCACTGCCCCGACCGGGGCCCCACGCCTGTGAAAGTATCGGCGACGGGCGCGAGGTCGCCTGCTGGGTCGAGGGCAGAGGACGGGTGACATGGACCGGCCGCCAGGCATGATGGACGTGGCCCGGGAGGCCGGGGTCTCGCACATCACCGTCTCGCGTGTCATCAACGGCCATCCTTCGGTCCGGCCCGAGACCCGCAGTCGCGTCGAGGCGGCGATCCAGAAACTGGGCTACCGCCGCAACAGCGTCGCCAGGGCCCTCAAGAGCCGCCGTTCCTCGACGATCGGCGTGGTGATCGTGGGGTCGGACCTGTTCGAGCTGCCGCGCATCCTCCTCGGTGTGGAGACGGCCGCCAAGCGGGCCGGCTACTGGGTGAGCCTGGCCAGCCGGCAGGGCGAGAGCACCACCGGCGACCTCACGGAGACGCTGCAACGGCTCACCGACCAGTCGGTGGAGGCCATCGCGGTGGTCGCCGACCGGCCCGTCGCCGTGGAGGCCCTGTCCAGCCTCTCCCTCGGGGTGCCGGTGGCGGTGGTGATGTCCGGCAGCGCACCCGATCCCGACCTGAGTTTCGTCGAGGTCGACCAGGAACTCGGCGCCCGTCTCGCGGTTCGCCACCTCGTCGGCCTCGGGCACCGGAACATCGCCCATCTCACAGGTGCGCTGCGTACCTTCGACGCCCGGGCCCGCGTGGACGGCTGGCGGGCCGAACTCGTCGCCGCGGGAGCCGAAGGGGCCCTGCTGGAAGGCGACTTCAGTGCGGAGAGCGGATTCCGCCTCGCCCACGAGCTGTGCGACCACGACACCGGCCTGCCCACCGCTGTCTTCGCCGGGAACGACCAGATGGCGATGGGGGTGCTCGCCGCCTTCGCGGAGCGGGGAGTGCGGGTGCCGCACGACGTGTCGGTCGTCGGCTTCGACGACCTGAAGGGCACCGGATACCTGGTCCCCGCCCTCACCACGGTCCGACAGGACTTCGCCCACCTCGGCGAGAGCGCCATCGAACTGCTGGTGCGGATGCTGGGTGGTGAGCCACCGCAGCGGCAGCGGCTCACCCCACGGCTGGTGGTACGGCGCAGCACCGCCGTACCCCGTACGGACTCCTGACGCACGCCACCGATTCGAAAGTTTCGCTCCCCTGCTTCGCTGTCGCCCTGGCCGGCACCGTCTGTAGCGTCGGGCAGGAAAATCGTGATGCCGTCGGGCAGCGCAGAAGAGCGGCCCCTCACCAGGGGCTTCACCCGGGGAGTACGAACAGCACATGCGTTATCGGGAACTCGGCCGCACCGGGCTGACCGTGTCCGAGATCGGCTACGGAGCCTGGGGGCTGGGCCAGGGCGCCTGGGTCGGCGCCGACGACGACTCCGGCGTCCGCGCCCTGCACCGCGCCCTCGACCTGGGCGTCACCTTCATCGACACCGCACGGGCCTATGACCGCAGCGAGAGCGTCGTCGGACGGGCGCTCAAGGAGCTTCCCGGCGGCGGGGACGGCGTGCACGTGGCGACGAAGGTCGGGCCGAAGGTGCCGGTCTCCCTGTCGCCGAGCGGGCTCGACGTCATGGAGGCGTTCCCGGGCGCGCATCTGCGCGAGAGCCTGGAGACCAGCCTGCGCGAACTCGGCCGCGACCACGTCGACGTCCTCCAGCTGCACACCTGGGAGGACGAGTGGACCGGCCGCGGCGACTGGCTGGAGACCGTGGCCGCCCTCAAACAGGAGGGCAGGATCAGGGCTTTCGGCATCTCCGTCAAGGACCACCAGCCCGAGAACGTGCTCACCGTGCTGCGCACCGGGGTGATCGACACGGTCCAGGTCATCTACAACGTCTTCGAACAGGCCCCGTCCGACGCCCTGTTGCCCGCCTGTGAGGAGTACGGCGTCGGCGTGATCGTCCGGGTCGCCCTCGACGAAGGGGCCCTCACCGGAGCCATCCGCAAGGGCGTCACCTTTCCCGAAGGCGACTGGCGCAACTGGTACTTCCGGGAGGACCGGCCCGCCCAGGTCGAGGAGCGCGTGGACGCACTCCTCACCGATCTGCGCATCGAGGCCGGCGAACTCCCCTCCACCGCCCTGCGGTTCGCCCTCGCCGGGCAGGCGGTCTCCACCGTCATCGTCGGGATGCGCTCCCTGACGAACGTGGAACGCAACGCGGCGATCGCCGACGCGCCACCACTGACCACCGCGGAGCTCTCCCTGCTGACCGGGCACCGCTGGCAGAAGAACTTCTACGGCTGATCCGTCTTCCGGCACGCCGCCGTCACGTGCGGCTCACCGGGAGGCGGTGGTGGACCGCCGAACCTCGGGACCGGCCGGGACCGGCACCGCGCGCCGGTCCCGGCGGGTGAGACGCCGGTCCAGCAGCGTGCTCGCGACCGCCGCCAGGGCGAAGGCCGCGCCGACCCAGCCGATGCCCGCCAGGCCCGGGGCCGCGTCGATGACCAGTCCGGACACCCAAGGGGCGACGGCGATACCGACGTTGAAGGCGGCGATGTTCATCGCCCCGCCCAGGGTCCTGGTCTCGCCCAGGATGCCGAACACCCGGGCGTTCACCGCCGGGTTGGTCGCGAAGCCCCCGGCGGCGAGGAGCACCGCGAGCGGGACCACCAGCGAGGGGACGCCCGCGGCCGGCGCGAGGGCGGTGGCCACGACCGCGACGGTGGCAATGCCGGTCAGCAGCACACCGAACGGCGCCCGGTCGGCCAGACGCCCGCCCACCGTGAGACCGGTCAGCGCCCCCACGCCGTACAGCCCGAGCACCAGCGGCACCAGCCCCTCGGACAGACCCGTGATGTCCTGGAGGAGGGCACCGAGGTAGGAGAAGACCGCGATGGTGGCGGAGACGGTCAGCGCGGTGGTGGCGTAGGCGACCCAGAGCCGGGGTACGGCCAGGGAGCGCAGCTCTTCGCGCAGCCCCAGCCGCGGCGCCGTGGTGTCGTGCCCGGCGGGCAGCGCGAGCAGCACCGCCGCGGTGGACAGCGCCGTCATCACGGCCACCGCCCAGAACGCCGCTCGCCAGTCCACGTGCTGGGCCAGCAGGGTGCCCGCCGGAACGCCGAGAATCATGGACAAGCTCAGCCCGGACACGACCACCGACATGGCCTTGCCGCGCCGGTCGGCGGAGACCAGGGACACCGCGGTGACCGAGGCCAGCGCCCAGAACCCCGCGTACGCCATCCCCGTGACCACTCGCAGGACCAGCAGGAAGCCGAAGTGCGGCACGAGCGCGGCGGCCGCGTGCCCGGCGACGAACACGACCTGGAAACCGACCAGCGCGGCGCGGCGGGGCAACTTCAAGGTGGCCAGCGCCAGCAGCGGCGCTCCGGGCACCATCCCGAGGGCGAACGCCGAGACCAGCAGCCCCGCCTCGGAGAGGGAGACGTCCAGATCACCGGCCATGGAGGGCAACAGCCCGGAGAGCATGAACTCCGAGGTGCCCTGGGCGAAGGCGCCGAACCCGAGGACGTACACGATGAAGGGCATGGTGGGGGTGTGCTCCCTGGGTCGGACCGCCGTGCTCTCCAGGTTCGTGCCGCAGAAGGGCGTATCCGCCCGCGAAAATGGCTCAGCTGAGCCTGGGTCCGGCTGGGCCACCCTGGGGCGGGCGATCGGCGCGGCGCGGGCGAATACTGGAGGGATGGAGCAGAACGCCGAGCTGGGAGACTTCCTTCGCGCCCGCCGGGCACGCCTGAGCCCCGCCGACGCGGGCGTGGCCCCGAGCGGTGCCACGCGCAGGGTGCCGGGCCTGCGCCGCGAGGAGGTCGCGCACCTGGCCGGCGTGAGCCCGGACTACTACACCCGCCTCGAACAGGGCCGCCACCCCAACGTCTCCGAAGCCGTCCTGGACGCCGTGGCCCGCGCCCTGCGTCTGGACGACGACGAACGCGCCCACCTCCTCGATCTCGCGCGGCCCCGCACGGCCCGCCCCGGGCGCCGCCCGGAGCGGGTCCAGCGGGCACGGCCCGAGGTCCATCGGATGCTGGAGGTCCTGAACGGTGTCACGCCCGCCTTCGTCGCCAACCACCGGCAGGACGTGCTGGCCGCCAACCCGCTGGCCCGCGCCCTGATCACGGACTGGGACGCGCTGCCCTACCGCGAGCGGAACTTCGCCCGTTACGTGCTCCTCGACCCCGCCGCCCGCGCGCTCTACCTCAACTGGGAGGAGGTGGCGGAACGCGTCGTCGCCGATCTGCGCCTGGTGAGCGGACGCCATCCCGACGACACCCGGCTGAACGAGCTCATCGGCGAGGCGGTCGTCAAGGTCCCGGAGTGCGCCGGCTGGTGGCGCAGCCACCGAGTGGCCGTGTGCGCCCACGGCACGCAACGCTTCCAGCACCCGGTGGTCGGCGAACTCACCCTGCACCACGAGACACTCGCCCTGCCCTCCGATCCGCACCAGACGGTGTGCGTGTACACCGCCGAACCCGGTTCGGCCTCCGCCGAGGCACTCGCCTTGCTTGCCAGCTGGAGTGCCCCCGACACCGCTCCCGACGCCCGCGGCGCCTCCCGTGCCTACCGGCCCGACGACGGCGTACGCCCGGAGTGACGCGCACCGCCCTGCCCGGGGCAGCCGGGTGTGTACTCGAACCAGCGCACGTGTGCCTCGCCGGCGTCCCCGGTGCCGTAGAGACCCAGGTGGACGCCGACGAAGCCGCCCGCTCGTTCCGTGCTGAAGAAGGGCCGTTCGATGCTGCCCAGGGTGGTCCAGGTGCCCTCGTCCTCGACGCTGAAGGTGTAGCCGTTCTCGTCGCTGTCGACCGCGAGGACGACCTCGCTCTCCGCCACGGTGACCGCGCCGTGGCGGGTGGGGGTGCCCGCCTCGACGGCGGTGAGCACGACCTGCGGGGTTCCGGAGGCGTCGACCGTGAGCGCCACAGTGGCGTGTTGGTGATGGTTCTGGAAGACGACCAGCCCCGCTTCCTGTGTCGGCGCGGCGGCGGTGAAGCGCATACGAGTGGCGGCGCGCAGGCGCACATGCTGCTGACGGCGTGCGACGAACGCGGGGGTGCCGGAGGTGGAGGTGAGGCGCTCGGGGGAGAGGCGGATGGTCACGCCGCCCTTTCCGGGGCGGGGTGAGACGAGGGCGTCCACCGGTCCGCGCAGGCTGCTCCACTCCTGCCCGAGCGCGGGGCCGTCGAAGTCGTACCGCACCGGCGTGTCCCGACGCGGGCTCGCGGTGGTTCCGGCGGGCAGCCGCTCCGTCAGACGCACTCGCCCGGTGTCCGGCGCGAACACGGGCCCCCTGGGCGTCCATTCGACGGGCACCAGGAACACCTCGCGGCCCAGCGTGTGCGTGCCCTCGATCGGCCGCGCCGCCAGAGCCACGGCCCAGGTCTCCCCGGACGGCGTGTCGACGAGGTCGACGTGGCCGACGTTGTGGATCGGTTCGGCCGCGCCGCGGTGGCGGTGGGTGAGCAGCGGGCTCCGGGGGTCGGTGGCGTAGGGACCGGTGACGGCGTCGGCGCGGGCCGCGGTCACGGCGTGATGGTGTTCGGTGCCGCCCTCCGCTGCGATCAGCCAGTACACGCCGTCCCGCTTGTACAGATGCGGCGCCTCCACCCAGGCGCCGCGCATCGAGCCGTACCACAGCGCATGGTCGGGCCGGTCAACGCCAGCGTATCCAGGTCGAGTTCGCGCAGGTACAGCTCGCCGGGGCCCGTCACGGCCGGTTCGGCCGCGTCGCGGCAGGCGGTGAACCAGCAGCGGCCGTCGTCGTCGAAGAAGAGCGAGGGGTCGATGCCGTCCGCCTCCAGGACGATCGGTTCCGACCAGGGACCGGCGGGGTCGGAGGCGGTGAAGAGGTATGTGGTGCTGCCCTGTCGGCCTCTCGCCAGGGCCACGACCACGTAGAAGGTGCCCTGGTGATGGCGGATCGTGGCGGCCCACAGGCCGTCCGAGACGTCGAGTCCGTCCAGCGACCCTGCGAGGGGCGGTCCACCACATGCCCCAGCGGCCGCCAGCTGACCAGGTCGCGGCTGTGGAGGACGGGCAGCCCGGGGAAGTGCGCGAACGATGACGTGACGAGGTAGAAGTCGTCCCCGACCCGGCAGATCGACGGGTCCGGATGACTGCCGGAGAGAACGGGGTTGGAGAAGGTCGGCACGGGCGCACTCCGAGGCAGGCGAGGTGGGAGCGGGATTCGTCGGGGCGAGGGCCTTGACAGCTTGTTAACGTTAACATCACCGTGGTTCCCGGCCGCCACTCTTGAGAACCCTCAGAAAGAAGTCCGCATGCCGACAGCCCAACCCCCGTCCTTCCCCGCGCACTTCCTCCTCGGCTCCGCGACCGCCGCGTACCAGATCGAAGGCGCCGCGACCGAGGACGGGCGCGGTCCCTCCATCTGGGACACGTTCTCCCACGCGCCGGGCAAGACGTGGAACGGCGACACCGGTGACGTCGCCGCCGACCACTACCACCGCCTCGAAGCCGACCTCGACCTCATGGCGTCCCTGGGCCTGCGGGCCTACCGGTTCTCCATCGCCTGGCCGCGCATCCAGCCCACCGGCCGCGGCCCGGCCAACCCCAAGGGCCTGGACTTCTACAGCCGCCTGGTCGACGGTCTGCTCGACCGTGGCATCGCCCCAATCGCGACCCTCTACCACTGGGACCTGCCCCAGGCCCTGGAGGACGAAGGCGGCTGGACGAACCGCGCCACCGCGTACGCCTTCGCCGACTACGCCCGTATCGTCGGCGAAGCCCTCGGCGACCGGGTCGCGATCTGGACCACGCTCAACGAACCCTGGTGCTCCGCCTACCTCGGCTACGGCTCCGGGGCGCACGCGCCGGGCCGCACCGACGGCGCCGCGGCGCTGACCGCCGTGCACCACCTCAACCTGGCCCACGGACTGGCCGTTCAGCAGCTCAGGGCGGTCACCACCAACGACCCGCAGTACTCGATCACCCTCAACTTCCATGTGCTGCGCGGGAAGGGCGAGGGTGCCGAGGAAGCCGTACGCCGTATCGACGCACTCGCCAACCGGGCCTTCACCGAACCCCTGCTGCGCGGCCACTACCCGCAGGACCTCATCGAGGACACGGCCGCCGTCACCGACTGGGCGTTCGTGGCGGACGGTGACCTGGAGCGGATCCACCAGCCTCTGGACCTGCTCGGCGTCAACTACTACGCGACCACCACGGTCGGTCTCTGGGACGGCGGGACGACCCGTCAGAACAACGACGGGCACAAGGACATGGGCGGTTCGGCCTGGCCCGGCTCACCTCAGGTCGAGTTCCACGCGACGGACGGCCCGCACACCGCCATGGGCTGGAACATCGACCCCGACGGACTCGAAGAACTCCTCCTGGACCTGCACGCGCGCTTCCCCGGTCAGCCGCTGGTCATCACCGAGAACGGAGCCGCCTTCGAGGACCACGTCACCGTCGGCCCCGAGGGCACCCACACCGTGCACGACCCCGAACGCGTCGACTACATCCGCCGCCACCTCGACGCCGCCCACCGGGCGCTCGCCGCGGGCGTGGATCTGCGGGGCTACTTCGTGTGGTCCCTGATGGACAACTTCGAATGGGGCTACGGCTACGCCAAGCGCTTCGGCATCGTCCACGTCGACTACGAGACCCAGCGCCGCACCCTCAAGGACAGCGCGTTGTGGTACCGGGAACTGGTGCGGAACCACAACGCCGGCGGTCAGGAGGACTGAGCGGCCGTCCCACTGTCGGGCTGCCACTCCCACTGACGGGCCGCCCCGCCAAGTCGCGGGCGTCACCGTCGTTGTCGAACCGCTTGTTGATCCGTCGTGAGACGCGCCATCCGGCGGTGGTCCGCCTCAGCTCCCAGCGGGTGACGAAGAAGCGGAATATCTGGTGGCGGCCCTCCTGGCGAGTCAGGATCTGCCCGTAGGTGGTGGCCACCGCACGGTCGCCTTCGAGGAGGATCACGGGGTTGCCGAGCCGGTGACCCCCGTGGTTCTCCCGGATATGGGTGTGGGCCGGGCGCGTGAGCATCTCCTTCACGCCCTCCGGGCCGACGAACGCGCCGATCCCATCCAGTTCGTAGGTACCTTCGTCCAGCCAGAGCCCCCCGACCTCGTCCCACTGGTCCGCGTCCACGGCCAGGTCGTACGTGGTCATCAACTCGGTGATGTCCAGCCTGTCCTCAAGGCGGCGCGGATCTGACGCCGGACGGCGTCAACTACCACCTCAAGCAGCTGTCCAAGCGCTGGGGCCTGTCGGGCAAGCCGACGCTGGTCGCCCGCGCCTACGCCGAGGTGTCCTGGACCGGGAAGACCGGCCGCCGGTCACGCGTCGATGACGGCGCTCCAATCACGATCTCTCCGGACAGGAGTAGTTGGCATGAGCGAGAAGAAGGTCATCGCGGTCGCGGGAGCCACCGGCTCGCAGGGTGGCGGCGCCGCACGGGCGATCCTGGCCGATCCGGATTCGGGCTTCACTGTGCGTGCGCTGACCCGGAATCCCGACTCGCCCGCCGCCAGGGAGCTGGCCGAGCTCGGTGCCGAGGTCGTGCACGCGGACTTCTACGACGAGCCCACCGTGCACAAGGC
This sequence comes from Streptomyces sp. NPDC093591, assembly GCF_044764885.1. NCBI lineage: Bacteria > Bacillati > Actinomycetota > Actinomycetes > Kitasatosporales > Streptomycetaceae > Streptomyces > Streptomyces sp. NPDC093591. The sequence continues at coordinate 294,762 of NZ_JBIWIY010000004.1, read as the reverse complement.
GTTCGAGGGTGCCTACGGAGCCTTCCTCGTCACCAACTTCTGGGCGCACGGATCGGCGGCCAAGGAGACCGAGGAGGTCGAGAACCTCGTCCGCGCGGCCAAGGCCACCGGCCTGCGGCACGTGGTGTGGTCGACCCTGGAGGACGCCCGCGAGCTGCTGCCGCTGGAGGACGAGCGGATGCCGGTCCTGCAGGACAAGTACAACGTGCCGCACTTCGACGCCAAGGGCGAGGCCAACGAGCTGTTCCGCCAGGCCGGAGTGCCGACCACCTTTCTGAACACCACTTTCTTCTTCCAGGGCTTCCTGTCGGTGATGGGCCCCAAGCGGGCCGAGGACGGCGTGCTGACGCTGACGCTGCCCTTCGAGGACGGCAAGCTGCTGTCGGGCGTGGACGTGAACGACATCGGCCGCACCGCCCTGGCCATCTTCAAGAACGGCGAGCGTTTCATCGGCCACACCGTCGGCCTGGCGGGCGACCACCTGACGGGCGCCCAGTACGCGGAGAAGATCGGCGCCGCGATCGGCGAGCCGGTGCGTTTCCAGTCGGTGCCCTACGACGTCTTCCGCACCCTCGGTGTGCCGGCGGGTGATGAGATCGCCAACATGTTCCAGTACTACGGCGACTTCGACCAGGAGTTCACCGGGGCCCGCGACCTGGACCGGATCCGGGACATCCACCCGGAGCTGAAGAGCTTCGACGCCTGGCTGGCGGAGAACGCCGCCGACATCCCGGTGGACTGACGCGGCGCCGTCCACCCGCAAGAGCCGTCGTCCCGGCGGGCCCACCAGGCCCGCCGGGACGACGGTGTTCGCACGGTCGTGAACGGGTCCGACCCGTCATCGGCGGACCCTGTTCACATGGCCAGTCCGAGCGTCACAGCCGCGGCCACGGTGAGGAGCAGGAAGGCGACGGCGCTCAGGGACTTGTTCCGGGTGGCAGGGTCCGCGTAGTCGCCGGCCTTGGCGTGGAAGCCCACCGCCCCGATCATGGTGATGGCGAGGCCTATCGCGGCCGCGATGCCCAGAGGCTGCCAGAACAGCCCGATGACCAGTCCTGCGGCGGCGGCGACCTCGGTCAGACCGATGAAGCGGACGAACCCCGCGCTCAGCCCCATGTGGGACTGGAGCTCGGCGGGCACGTCGCCCTTCAGCAGCGCCTTGGGTGCACCCGCGGCGAGCGACCCGAGGGCGAGGAGCACGCTGAGAATGGCGGCGCTGACGTACATGGATCGGTTCCTTCCGGGCGGCCTGCGTCCGAAACGGTAGACCGCGGTTGTGGTTGATGCGTCAACGCCGGAACCTTAGAGACAAGGTAGATGACTCGTCAATTAAGTGATGCGGGGGCCTGGCGGAGCGCCTGTACCGGATGCTTGCTCATGACGGACACGCGGTTGAACGCGCCGATGGTGATCGCCACCCAGATCGCGGCTGAGATCTGGTCGTCGGTGAGGGCCAGGCGGGCCGTCTCGTATGCGGATTCCTGCGCGGCGGAGTCCGTCGGATCGGTCGTCGCCTCCGTCAGCGCCAGCGCGGCACGCTCCGAGGGGGTGAATGCGCCGGTGTCCCGCCAGGCCGTCAGGACGCCCAGTCTCTGCGGTGACTCGCCCGCGCGCAGGGCCCTTCGGGTGTGCAGGTCGAGGCAGAAGGTGCAGCCGTTCAGCTGTGACACCCGAAGGTTGATCAGTTCCACGGTCGTGCGGTCGAGCCCCGCCTCCGTGGCCGCCGCGCTCACCGCCTCCGAGGTCTTCACCAGGGCGTGGAAAGCCTGTGGGCTCTGTTTGTCGATGAAGATCCTCTGTGGTGCGGATCCGTTGCCGTGCTCACTCACTTCGCGCCTCCGGGAGCGGTCCGCCTTCATGCCGCGGTTAGTTGATGCGACAACAATAGCCCCTCGAGAGGGGCTGCATCCAGCACGGTCGGGAGGGGGTCGGTGCGACCATGCTTGCGCCTCGCCGGCTCAGGCGACGAAGACGGCCGGTGCGTCTGCTGTGAGCTTCGTGAGGGTGTGGTGGAAGCTCTCGCGCTCGGCCGCGGGCAGGTCCGACAGGGGGCCCTCCAGGCGCTCGGTGATTCCGCGATGGAACCGGCCGATCGCCTCCTCGCCGCTCCCGGTGAGCGCCACGCGGACCGCGCGCCGGTCGGTCGGATCGGGGCGGCGCTCGACGAGGTCGCGCTGTGCGGCACGGTCGACGTGGAGTGTGTGGTCTCGGCGTCCCGGCCGGCGATGTGACGTGCCTGCTCGTAGAAGGCGTCGAGCGGAAGCGCCGGGTGATGGGCCAGCATCTTCAGCAAGGGGCCGCCCGGAGCGGCGTGGGCCAGGATCTCCTCGGCCGAACCGACCAGTTCCACCGCCTCGTCGTCGAACGACCAGTCCGGGTAGGCCGCTTCGTGACCGAAGGCTCTGTCGAACTCGAGGGCGAAGGCCACGCCGGGGATGGCCGCGCGCATCCGTTGCGCGAGTCGCAGTGCTGTGTGAAGCCGGATGGGGGAGGTGCGGGCGATGGTCCCGTCGGGGGAGTGGACCGCGGCGCCGTTGGCGGCGATGGCGGTGTGAGGCCCGATGTGCCGCAGCAGGGCCGGCACGCTCCGCGGTGGACGGCCGGTGACGAGGACGACCGGTATTCCGGCCCGTTCGGCCGCCGCCAACGCTGCCCGGGTGCGCTGCGACAACGTCCCGTCACTGCGCAGGAGCGTGCCGTCGAGATCGGTGGCGACCAGCTTCGGAGGCACGGTCGGGGGCGTGGTCGGTGTGTTGGTCATGGCGGTTGTACCTCCTGGATCGACGGCCTGGGACGGCGTGCGCGAGGACGGTCGCGGCTGCCCCCGCAAGCCCGTCGAGGCCTTACGCACCGGCGGCGGGGACGGAGAGGAGTCGGCGTGCCCAGGAGAAGGCCGCCAGTGTGCCGTCGCCGCTCCACTCCGCGGTCCTGTCCGGCGCGGATGCGGTCGTCTCCCAGGTCCCCGTGCCCCGCCACCGGGGGCCGAGGGTCGACCAGGTGACCGGGGTGACGCCGGCCTGGGCCATGCGCCGTACGGCCAGCTCGTGGGTCTCGGCCATCACGCCTCCGCAAGCGTCGGTCACGACGTACACGTCGAGGCCTGCGGCGGCCGCCGGCAGTGCGGCCATGGTCACGGAGGCCTCCGTGTGCAGCCCGGCGATGACCAGTTTCGTGCGCCCGGTGGCGGCGACGGCGTCGGTTGTGCGGTGGTCCTCCCAGGGGCTGATGTGCTGCCTCTGGATCGGTCTCCGGTCGGGGAAGAGGTCCTGGAGGGGCTGCAACAGGCGGCCGTTGTATTCCTCCAGCACGGTCGTCAGGACCGTCGGGACGCCGTGTTCCCTGGCTGCCTCGGCCAGTTCCCGTGTGGCGCCGGACACCGTTGTCGCGTCGTGGCTGTGCAGGTACGGGAGCGGCTGGTGGTCGATCAGCAGCAGGACGCTCTCGTCGGGCATCGGCGGTGCGACGAGACCGCTCGTCGACGACGTGCTCATGGCAGCTCCTCGGGCGGACATGGGTTCCGCGCTATGAAGATGGCACATCAACCTCTATTGATATGTCAACTACCCGCGGTGTGGTTGCGCGGCTACCGCTGCTCCACCGCCACCCGCAGGGGAGCGCGGAAGGACAGCAGACCCAGCATGGGGGCGTCCGCCGCTCCCGCCGCCGGCTGTATGCGCGGCAGGTGGCGGGCCGCCGCCCGCAGGGCCACAACCGCCTCCGTATGGGCCAGGGAAGCGCCTGGGCAGCGGTGGCGGCCGGCTCCGAAGGCCAGGTGGTGGCGGATGTTCTCCCGGTGCGGGCACATGCGTTCGGGCTGCGGGAAGACCTCCGGGTCGGATCCGCTGCCCATCAGCATCAGCAGCAGTTGCGCACCCTCCGGCAGACGCGTCCCGCCCAGCGCCGTGGCCCGCGCGGTGACTCTGCGCCAGGTGGTCACCGGCGGCTCGCGCCTGAGGACCTCTTGCACCCAGGCCTCGGCCAGACCCGCTTCGCAGGCCACTCGCTGCCACATACCGGTCTCGGCCAGCGCCCGGCGCAGCGCGGTGGCGATGAGCTGTCCGGTGGTGGACTGACCGGCGACGAAGACGAAGAAGCACGTGCCGACCGCGGTCGCGACGTCCAGCGGACTGCCGTCGGGCAGACGGTGGCGGGTCAGTTCCCCTATGAACGAGTCGGCAGGGGCCGTGCCGCCGTTCACGGTCTCGGTGAGCCACCGGTGGAAGTCCACGACGAGCTCCGCCAGCTCCAGCTGCCGTTCGAGTGCGGGCCTGCCCCAGAACAGCTCCAGCGCGGCGTCGCTCCAGCGGATGAGCGTGGCCGGGTCGATGCCCCGGATGCCGAGGAGCTCCATCAGCACCCTGCTGGGGAGTACTTGGGCGAACGAGGTGAACAGGTCGCTCTTGCCCGTCGAGTCGAGTTGGGACCGCGCAGCGTCGAGCAGCTCGTCGGCGATGCGTTCGATCACCGGTACGGCGGCCGCGACGCACCGCGCGTTGAAGAACCGGGTGACCACTCGGCGCAGACCGGAGTGGCTCGCGGTGCCGTTGTTGGCGAGCGCCGGAGGAAGCGTGAAGCCTGCCCGGACGAGAACCCGCAGCACGGGGACGGGCAGCGGGGTGGCGGCGTTCTGCGCGTTGTCCGGAAGGAAGACTTCCGGATCCAGCAGTACGTGGCGTACGTCCTCGTGCCGGCTGACCAGCCACAGCCCCGTGACGGGGTCGTGGTGCACGGGAGACTCGGACCGCAGCAGGTCCAGCCAGGGATAGGGGTCGCGGACGAACGGGGCGCCGAACAGGTCGAGCAGACCGAGCGGGTCACGGGTGCCGGGAGAATTGGGGCCGGCCGTCGGGCCGGTACCTGCCGCTGCGCTGCGGGGTGCGGGTACATCCAGAGCCGGGAAGAGCACGGCCGGACGCTAACACGGGGTCGGCGCAGGCCAGGGGGTATGTGCGCGGCATCACTCGGCCCTGTCCACCGGCTCTGTCCACGCAGGTGATGCGGGGCCCGGCGGTACCGGACCCGGCATCACGAGGGCTTCCGCCGCCTACGGCTCAGGCGGTGACGGTGGCCGCGCGGAGCGGGGCCAGGGCACCGCTCCAGGCGACGACCTGGTCGAGCATGGTGCCGACGGCCTGGATGTTGTAGTCGCCGGGCTTGAGGACGCTGAAGTTCTCGAACTCGGTCATCAGCGACAGGGCGACCTGCTGGCGTACGTCGGCCATCTGGAGCTCGCCGACGACGAGGCGCAGGTGTTCCACGGCGCGGGCGCCGCCGACGCCGCCGTAGGAGACGAAGCCGACCGCCTTGTTGTTCCACTCGTTGTAGAGGAAGTCGATGGCGTTCTTCAGGACACCGGAGGTGCTGTGGTTGTACTCCGGGGTGACGAAGACGAACCCGTCGAAGGAGGCGATCTTCTCCGCCCACTTCTTGGTGTGCTCGCCCTGGTACTGCGTCGCTGCGGCGGGAGGCGATGTCGTAAACCCACTTGGCGACCTGCTCGCCGTTGCGGTTGGGGCGGGTGCTGCCGAGGATGATGCCGATCCTGGTCATGGATTTCCTCAGCTGGACAACGGATTGTGGTGCTTTCCTGAACCGCGGTTCAGGAAGTGTGAGGGAGGTGCTGGGCGGGGATGACGCCGAAGCGGCCCGCCTGGTAGTCGGCGAAGGCCTGTTGGACCTCTTCAGGGGTGTTCATCACGAACGGGCCGTACTGGACGACGGGTTCGCGGATGGGCAGGCCGCCCAGCACGAAGAGCTCCAGCTTGGGGGTACGGGACTCCTGGCGGCGGTCGGCGGTCAGCCGCAGTGCGTCACCCTGGCCGAAGACGGCGAGGCGGCCCTCCTTGAACGGGCGGGCTTCGGTGCCGACGGTGCCGTGGCCCGCGAGGGCGTAGGCCAGCGCGTTGTAGGCGGGGTTCCACGGCAGGTCGACCTGGGCGCCGGGTTCGAGGGTGAGGTGGGCGACGGTGATCGGGGTGTGGGTGACGCCCGGGCCGGTGTGCCCGGCGATGTCGCCGGCGATCACGCGGATCAGGGCGCCGCCGTCGGGGGTGGTGATCAGGCCCGTGTGCTTGCCGCGGATGTCCTGGTAGCGCGGCGGGCTCATCTTCTTGGCGCGGGGGAGGTTGACCCACAGCTGTGCGCCGTGCAGGACCCCGCCGCTTTGTACCAGCTGCTCCGGCGGCTGCTCGATGTGCAGGATTCCGGCGCCCGCGGTCATCCACTGGGTGTCGCCGTCGGTGAGTTTTCCGCCGCCGCCGTTGGAGTCCTGGTGCTCCACGGCGCCGTCGATGAGGTAGGTGACGGTCTCGAAGCCGCGGTGCGGGTGCCAGGGCGTGCCCACGGGTTCGCCCGACGCCACCTCGACCTCGCCGAGGTGGTCCATGTGCACGAACGGGTCGAGCTCCGGCAGCGGCACCCCGGCGAAGGCCCGGCGCACCGGTAAACCCTCGCCCTCGAACCCTCGCTCCGCCTTAGCCAGTCGGCGGACGGGTCGGTAGCGCGTGCCTGCCGGGTCCAGTTCGGGCAGGCGAGGCAGGACGAGCACGTCGTCCACGGTGATCGCGGGCATGGGTCTCTCCGTCTCTTGCGATGGCGGTCAGAAGGAGTGCGGCCCGAAGCGGCCCCAGGCCTCGAACACGGCCAGGGCGAGCAGGACCACGGGGACGGCGATGGACTGGTACTCCTTGCGGCGGCCGTGTTCGATCGCGGCACCGATCATGACCAGTGCCAGGCCGGTTGCGGCCAGGGGGACGAAGACCGTGGCGATGTCCACCGCCGGGGGCAGCAGCAGCCCGATCGCACCGAGCACCTCGAAGGTGCCGATCATCTTGATCATGCCGGGTGAGAAGTCCTCGGCCCAGGCCATGGCCGGTCCCGAGGCGAGGAGTTGCTCCTTCGACTTGGTGAGCTTCATGGCGCCGGCGGCGAGAAAGACGAGGGCGAGCAGGGCCGCGACGACCCACAGGGTGACGTTCATGGATACCTCTTGTGGCTGGGTGTGCGGACCGGGCGTATGCAGGCCTCGCAGTTGATTGATGCATCATCTAAATTAACGGTCATCTAGATGACGTGTCAACGTATGGTTGGGAAAGTGTGCCGACGGGCCCAGAAGCGCGTCGTGGCGGGCTCGTGCTGAACCCGGTGGGTGGTTGAGCGTAGGTTTGGTGAGCTGTCAACCACGTTTACACTTTCTGTATGGAGGAAAACGTGCGTTGGCTGACAGCGGAGGAGCAGCATGCCTGGCGGAGCTTCGTCCGGCTGCACGAGAAGCTCGGCGGCCGCCTGTCACGTCTGCTGCAGACGGAGTCGAATCTGTCGGCTGCCGACTTCGCGGTGCTGGTCAATCTGACGGACGTGCCGGAGGGCCGACAGCGTTATCAGGATCTGGCCCGGGCGCTGGAGTGGGAGAAGAGCCGGATGTCCCACCACATCGCGCGGATGGCCGGGCGCGGTCTGGTCGTGCGGGAGGAGTGCCTCGAGGATGCGCGCGGCGCGTTCGTGGTGATCACGGATCAGGGGCGCGCGGCGATCGAGGCGGCGGCCCCCCTCCATGTGGGGGCCGTACGGGCGCTGTTCATCGACCATGTCACTCCCTCGGAGCTGCGTGTGCTGGGCCAGATCTCCGAGCGCGTGGTCAAGAAGCTGGACGAGGACGCGTCCTGACCTGACGACCTGGCCGTGCGGGCGGGCGATGGTGCCCGGCGAACAGAAATTGGGGTGCCGGATCCCGGCCCGCATTCCCACTCTCGGCCCATGCCCCACGAATCCGCCCCGCTGAACGTCATCGACGTGGAAGCCAACTGCTGGGACGGGCAACCGCCGCCCGGTTCTGTGAACGAGATCATCGAGATCGGCCTGACCGTCGTGGACGTGGCGGCACGGCGCCGTGTGTCCCGGCATCGTGTCCTGGTCCGACCTGCCTGGTCGACGGTGAGCGACTTCCGCGGCTGGGACGAGTACGACCGTCGGCAGTTCGCCCGGCAGAGTCGGGCCGACGGGGTGGCCTACCCGTTCGGCTGTCCGACGGAGCGCACCCACACCGACGCCAAGGTCGTATTCGCCGCGGCCTACGGGCTGCGCGGGAAACCCGGCATGGACCATGCCCTGCGGATCGCCGGACTGCCGCTCGAGGGACGTCATCGCCGAGGCGAGGACGATGTGTGGAACATCGCCGCGCTCGTCCTCGATCTGGTGGGTCGAAGGGCATGGCCGGTCGTGGCCGCAATCGTCAAGGGGGCCGGATTGGAGAGGTGTCACATCCTAAGAGGTAGGTGATGAGTCAACAATCGAGTACCCTGGTTGTATGACTCAACAACCGAAATGGCTCACCCCGGAGGAGCAGGACGCCTGGCGCGGTGTTATCCGTATGTACGAGAAGCTCGTCGGCCGGCTCTCCCGTCACCTTCAGCAGGATGTCAATTTGTCCCCCGCCGACTTCGCCGTGCTCGTCGATCTCGGCGAGGCGCCGGACGGCCGCAAGCGCCACGTGGACCTCTCGAAGTGCCTGGAGTGGGAGAAGAGCAGGATGTCCCACCAGATCTCCCGGATGGCGAAGCGAGGGCTGGTGACTCGCCAGGAGTGCCCGGAGGACGGGCGCGGCGCGTTCGTGGTGATCACCGAGGAGGGTATGGCGACGATCAGGGCGGCCGCACCCCGTCACGTGGAGGTCGTGCGTGAGCTGTTCGTCGACGTCCTGGCGCCGGAGGAGCTTCGCCAGTTCGCCAGGATCGCCGACCGGGTGATCGAGCACGTCGAGAGTTCGCCGTCCCCGTAGTCCGGAGCGGTCGGAATGGAGGCGGGCAAGGCCTCGTTGGAGGGTATTAGTTGATGCATCAACATTAGGGAAAGGCTGAAGACGATGCAGTTCGGCATCTTCACCGTCGGCGATGTGGCGCCCGACCCGACGACGGGACGCGCCCCGAGCGAGCATGAGCGGATCAAGGCCATGGTCGCCCTCGCGCAGAAGGCCGAGGAGGTCGGGCTCGACGTCTTCGCGACCGGCGAGCACCACAACCGGCCGTTCGTGCCCTCGTCACCGACCACGATGCTCGGATACGTCGCCGCGCGCACCGAGCGGATCATGCTCTCCACCGCGACCACCCTGATCACCACCAACGACCCGGTGAAGATCGCCGAGGACTATGCGATGCTGCAGCACCTGGCCGACGGCCGGGTGGACCTGATGATGGGGCGCGGCAACACCGGTCCCGTCTATCCGTGGTTCGGCAAGGACATCCGCGACGGCCTCAACCTCGCCATCGAGAACTACGCGCTGCTGCGCCGACTGTGGCGCGAGGACGTGGTCGACTGGCAGGGGCGTTACCGCACACCGCTGCAGGGGTTCACCTCCACGCCGCGGCCGCTGGACGACGTACCGCCGTTCGTCTGGCACGGCTCCATCCGCTCGCCGGAGATCGCCGAGCAGGCCGCCTATTACGGCGACGGCTTCTTCCACAACAACATCTTCTGGCCCAAGGAGCACACCCAGCGGATGATCGAGCTGTACCGCGAGCGGTACGCGCACTACGGGCACGGCACCGCCGAGCAGGCGATCGTCGGGCTCGGGGGGCACGTCTACATGCGCCCCAACTCGCAGGACGCCCTCCGTGAGTTCCGCCCGGTCTTCGACCAGTCGCCCGTGATGGGTGGCGGGGTGTCCATGGAGGAGTACATGCGGCAGACCCCGCTGACCGTCGGCACCCCCGAGCAGGTCATCGAGAAGACGCTGACCTTCCGCGAGTACGCCGGCGACTACCGGCGCCAGCTGTTCATCGTGGACGGCGGCGGCCTGTCGCTGAAGACCGCGCTGGAGCAGCTGGACATGCTCGGCGAGGAGGTCGTACCGGTGCTGCGCAAGGAGTTCGCGAAGGACCGGCCGGCCGGTGTTCCCGAGGCGCCCACCCACGCCTCGCTGCTGGCGGCCCGTGAGTCCGGGCGCGCGCAGGCCTCCGACCCGGTGGCCTGAGCCCAACGACAAGGGATACGAAGGGACCTGACGATGAACCCCTTGAAGCTGGTGGTCGTCTCGGCGGGCCTGAGCCTGCCCTCCTCCACCCGGCTGCTCGCCGACCGGCTCGCGGACGCCACCCGTGAGAGCCTGACGGACGCCGGGCGGGAGGTGGACGTTCAGGTGGTCGAACTGCGGGACCTGGCCACGGACATCGCCCACAACCTGGTCAACGGCTTCCCGGGGCCCGCGCTGCGCGGTGCGCTGGAGGCCGTCGAGGGGGCGGATGGCGTCATCGCCGTGACGCCTGGGTCGTGTCGGAGGCGCGCCAATGGATGCAGCTCGGCCTCGTACAGCGGGCTGTTCAAGTCCTTCGACCTGCTGGAGAACACCGCGCTCGTCGGCAAGCCCGTGCTGGTCGCCGCCACCGGTGGCAGTTCCCGGCACTCGCTCGTCCTGGAGCACGCGCTGCGTCCGCTCTTCGCGTACCTGCGCGCGGTCGTCGTACCGACCGGCGTGTACGGGGCGTCCGAGGACTGGGGTGCGGCCGGTGACCGCCGTACCGACGGTCTCGCCGCCCGGATCCACCGGGCCGGCGGTGAGCTGGCCGGGCTGATGGGCGGCCGCCCGGCCGTGGCCGGTCCCGCCGAGGTCGTCGTCCCGTTCGAACAACAGCTGGCCGCACTCCGGTCGGCGTGAAGACGCGTGTCGGACACGCGGGAGCCCCGAGGGAGGGCTGAGAAGTGATGAACGAGAAATTCAACGAGTACCCGGCCTACGACGGTGTGGCGCCCGACCGCTGGGCGAGCGCGCTGCACCTGTTCGACAACGGTCCCGGAGTGCCGCACGAGGAGACCACCGTCGAGCGCTGGGAGCGGGCTCAGCTGCTCTTCGACGCCAAGGACTACATCGGCGCCGCCCGGCTGCTGGCCGCCGTCGTCGAGGAGGCACCGGAGCAGGGCGGCCCCCGGCTGCTGCTGGCGCGCGCCTACTATCACTCCGCTCAACTGGGCCGTGCGGAGGAGCAGTTGCGCAAGGTCATCGACCGTGACCCCGTGGAGCACTACGCCCACCTGATGCTGGGGCGCACCCTGGAACGCCAGGGGCGGCATGACGAGGCAGGTCCCTGGCTGCGCCTGGCCGCCGCGTTCGCGGGTGAATTCCAGGACGACTGAGCGGCGTGGGGTCGCGCGGAGGGGAGTGGCGGGTACCGGTGAACCGGTACCCGCCACTCTCGCGTCGGGCCCGAGGTGGCGCCCAGGCTGCATCGAGGACGCCTCCACCAACCGCACCAGCGCGGTCGTCGTGGGGGAGGGACAGGCCGAGTACCGGGGCTGAGCCGACCGCCGGTCACGGCCTGGGCAGGGGCTGCTCCGCCCAGATGGTCTTGCCGTCGTGGGTGTAGCGGGTGCCCCAGCGCTGGGTGAGCTCGGCGACCATGTACAGGCCGCGGCCGCCTTCGTCGTAGACGCGGGCGCGGCGCAGGTGAGGGCTGGTGCTGCTGCCGTCGGAGACCTCGCAGATCAGGGTCTCGTCCTTGATCAGAGTGAGGCGGATGGGGCCGCTGCCGTACCGGATGGCGTTGGTGACCAGCTCGCTGACGACCAGTTCCGTGATGAAGGCGGGTACGAGCGGGGCCCGGCACCCACCACGGCGAGCATCGAGGCCGCCCGAGGCCCCTACGCCGTCTCGGAGGCCAGCGTGTCGCGGCTCGCGGGGAGCGGCTTCGGTGGAGGCACCATCTACTACCCGACGAGCACCGCCGACGGCACGTTCGGAGCGGTCGCGGTGTCACCGGGGTTCACCGCCTACCAGTCCTCGATCGCCTGGCTCGGTCCTCGGCTCGCCTCCCAGGGCTTCGTCGTCTTCACGATCGACACCCTCACCGCCTCCGACCAGCCGGCCAGCCGCGGCACGCAGTTGCTGGCCGCACTGGACTACCTGGTCGACCGCAGTGCCGTCCGCAACAGCGTCGACGCCGGACGCCTCGGAGTGATGGGCCACTCCATGGGCGGCGGCGGTACCGTCGAAGCGGCCAAGTCCCGCCCCTCGCTGCAGGCCGCCATCCCGCTGACCGGCTGGAACCTGGACAAGAGCTGGCCGGAGATCACGACTCCCACCCTGGTCGTCGGCGCCGACGGCGACACCATCGCACCCGTGGCGACGCACTCCGAGCCGTTCTACGCGAGCCTGCCCGCCACCACCGACCGCGCCTATCTCGAGCTGCGGGGCGCGACCCACTTCACCCCGAACACCTCCGACACGACGATCGCGAAGTACAGCATTTCCTGGCTGAAGCGGTTCATCGACAACGACACCCGCTACGAGCAGTTCCTGTGCCCGCTGCCGCCGGCGAGCCTGACGATCGTCGAGTTCCGCGGCAACTGCCCGCACACCTCCTGACACCCGCACCGCCGGGCACCCCGTCGCCGCCGCACGGTCCTTCCCGGCCGTGCGGCGGCGACGGCGTGGTCAGGACCCTTGTTCCTGTGCGTCGACACGGAGGTTCAGCTGACCGGCCACACTGCTCAAGGCCGACCCCAGGGGGAGCGCGACGCGGGTGAGGGCGTGCCGGTCGCCCCGGGTGGCGTCCCGGTTGACGATGAGCACCGGTTTGCCGGCCTCGGACGCCTGGCGGACGAACCGTAGCCCGGACATCACCGTCAGCGAGGAGCCCAGGACCAGCAGCGATGTCGCCTCACGGACCAGCTGACGGCAGTGCTCGACCCGTGGTGCGGGGACGGCCTCACCGAAGAACACGACGTCCGGCTTGAGGACGCCGCCGCAGATCACACAGGGCATCACGTGGAAGTCCCCGACCTGCGCGTCGGTGAGGTCGGCGTCGCCGTCGGGGTTGATGCCCGCAGCCACCGGCTCGAAGCCCGGGTTGGCCTCGTCCAGGCGTAGCGCGAGTTCACGGCGCGTGCTGACGGCCCCGCAGGACAGGCAGACGACCCGTGCCAGGCTGCCGTGCAGTTCGACGACGTCCTCGCTGCCGGCGGTCTGGTGCAGGCCGTCGACGTTCTGAGTGATCACACCGGAGAGCAGTCCGGACCGCTCGAACGCGGCCACGGCCCGGTGTCCGGCGTTGGGGCGGGCCCGACCGAAGGTGCGCCAGCCGAGGTGGCTGCGCGCCCAGTACCGGCGGCGGGCCTGGGCACTGGCGGTGAAGTCCTGGTAGGTCATCGGCGTGTGCCGGCCGAGGCTGCCGCCCTCACCCCGGTAGTCGGGGATGCCCGACTCCGTGGAGATGCCCGCTCCGCTGAGCACCAGCACACCGCCGGTCCTCAGGGCATCGAGGAGCGGCGCCGGATCCGTGGTGCCGGGAGGCAGGTCCTCGTCAGGCGTCCAGCTCAGGGTGGGGCGCATGCGCATGCCGCCAGGGTACGGAACCCGCAGTCACCGATCTTCGTTCAGGTGGCGGCGGTTGACTTCTGGCCGCCGCGGCGGGGCGGCTGTCGCTTCGCGACGGTGTAGGTCAGGTGGGTCACTCGGGATGACGCGTCCGTGCGGGTCTGGTCGAGGGCCAGGCGGTCGGGATCCGGGCGGTCGAACAGGCGGATGCCGGTGCCCAGCACCACGGGCGCGAGCGTGATCGAGAACTCGTCGATCAGGCCGCTGTCCAGGTACGCCTGGATGGTCTCGGCGCCGCCGGAGATGCGGACGTCGCGGTCGCCGGCGGCTTCGCGGGCCTGGTCGAGGGCGCTGTCGATGCCGTCGTTGACGAAGTGGAAGGTGGTGCCGCCCGGCCGCTCCCATGGCTCACGCTTGGTGTGGGTGACGACGAACACCGGGGTGTGGAACGGCGCCTCCGCCGGCCATGACTGCTCGCCGAGGTCGAACATGCGCTTTCCCATGACGCTCGCGCCGGTGCGGTCGTACATCGCCCGTGCGATGTCGTTGTCGAGTCCTTCCTCGCCGCCCTCGCCGAGCTTGAGGTTCTCGCGGAACCAGCGCTGCGGGAACGCCCACGCCTGCAGTTGTGACCACTGTGTCGCCCAGCGCCTGACGCCCGGGTCGTCCTGCTTCTCGGGTGAGAACGCGTCCTCCGCCGGCACGGCCTCGGGCGCCATGAAACCGTCGAGCGACATCGTCACGCTGAAGAAGACCTTCCCGGCCATCAGCTCTGCGCCCCCTTCGGAGTGCTCCCGTTCGAGGGGGTCTCGTTCCGGTCGGTGCCGTTCCGGGTGAGTTCGGCGACGTAGGCCGCCAGGTTGCGCAGGGTCTGCTCGCCGCCCTCGATCGCGTGGTACTTCTCCACCGCCTCGTCACGGAGTTCCTTGGTGGGGAACACCGTGCGCATCACGATCCGGGTCTCGTCGCCGACCGGCTCGAAGGCCAGGACCGACTCGAAGGCGTTGGGGTCGTCTAGGGACTCGCCGTGCAGCAGCGCGATCCGCTCCGGCGGGACGATCTCCCGCCACGTGATCCACTCCTGGTAGTCGGTCCCGTCCGGCCCGTGCATCACAAAGTCCCAGGCCCCGCCGACACGGAACTCGAAGGACCGCGTGGTGGTGGAGAATCCCTCCGGTCCCCACCACCGCGACAGGTGCCGGACCTGCGTGAATGCTTCGAACACCAGCTCCCGTGGTGCCCCGATGACCCGGGACATCACGATCTCGCGGTCCACGGTCGCGTGGTCGGGCCCTCCGCCGCTATTGGTCGTCGCCATCTCGGGGTTCCTCCCGCCTTGCCTGTTTCAGGTCCTGCACGTACTCGTCCAGCCGGTCGAAGCTCCCGCTCCAGAACCGCTCGAAGCCGCCCAGCCACTCATGGACCGGCCGAAGCCCCCGACGAGGGCGAGAGTGCCCTGGAGAACGCCTCCTGCTTCCCCGGTGCCAAGATGGGCCCGGACACCACCATCGCCATCGAGCACGAGGGCGAGCCGGAGTTGCGGATCCTGCCCGAGCACTACCAGGACGTCATCGCCGGTGACCTGCCCACCGAGACCACCGATGTCCTCGCGGTCACCCAGCGCTCGGTGCGCGTGCAGGCCCTGACCGCCGAACTCTCCGGCGCCCCGGCCTGGCGCAGCCTGCCGTCGTGGGCCGTGGTGGGCACCGCGGACAACGCCACTCCGGCCCAGGTGCAGGAGTTCATGGCCGAACGCGCCGGGTCGACCGTCGTGCAGGGTTGCCACGGACAGGTCGATGGAGCGCCGAATTCGCTGGTCGAGGGGAGTGGTCCGCCTCGTCGCCCACATCCGGGACACCCCGGATGACCAAGTAAATGGCGGACATGAACACCGATGGTCCGGGAAACGAAACGACGCATTACGGTTGCCTTCCGAGAACCCTGGTCCGCAGCCTCATCGGAGTGTGCATGTCAGCAAGAGCCGTGCCGGGCAGCTCCGTGACCACGACAGTTCCCCATGACTCTCCGACACGGGACGAAGCCGGCCCGCCGCAGGTGGCCCCTGTACCGGCCGAGGCCGTGGCCCCCCTCATGCGCGGAATCGGCGTACTGCTGCAACTGAGCGAGGCGGAGGGCACTCTGAGTCTGAGCGGGCTGGAGCGGGCCACGGGCCTGGCCCGCTCCACCGTGGACCGGATCACCGCGACCCTCGCGCACATGGGATACGTACGCCTGGACGGCAGAGACGCGATCCTGGCCCCGCGGCTGATGGAACTGGGCAACGCCTACCTCTCGGCGCTGCGGCTGCCCAGCCTGCTGAGCGCCCACGCCGATGCCCTCGCGGACGAGCTCGACGAGTCGGTGTCGCTCGCGGTGGGCGATGGGGACGGCATCCGCTTCATCCACCAGGCGACCCGTCGCCGGGCGATGTCGCTGAGCTTCCGTATCGGCGACCTGCTGCCCGCCGAGCGGACCGCGCCCGGACCGCTGTTCGCGACGGGGTGGGGGGAGCGGGAGTGGGCGCGGTGGCGGGAGCGCAGGGCGGCTGACCCGCACGACGAGCGGTTTCCGGCCGTACCGCCGCGCGCGGACGGGCCGCCCGACGAGGACTTCGTGATCCGTACCCGGGAGGCGCGCCTTCAGGGCTGGGCCCTGGACGACCAGCTCATCGAGCCCGGTCTGGTCGCGATCGCCATACCCGTCCGCGACGTACGCGCAAGGCCTTCGGAGCCCGGCATCGCCTGCGTCGCCAGTGTCGTGAGCCACACCAGCCGGCACACGGCGGCCTCGCTCCGCAACACGCTGATGCCCCGGCTGCGGGCGACCGCGGACGCGATGGAACGGGAGCTGCGCGAAGCCCCCGAACCCGAAGGCCTGCACATCCCGTCAGACCTCGCCGTGTGGACGGGAACCTCCAAGCAGGAGCTGGGACAGGACTTCATCGAGTCGCTCGCGCGGGGTCTGACCGTGCTGACCGCCTTCGGGGAAGGCCGGGCCGCACTGACGCTCAGTGAGGTGGCGCAGGCCACCGGACTGGCACGGGCCACAGCGCGGCGGGCACTGATCACCCTTGAGCACCTCGGTTACGTCGCCGCGCGCGACCGTACGTTCAGCCCCACCCCGCGCGTCCTCGCGCTCGGTTTCCCTCCCCTGTCCCGTACGACGCTGTCCCGCATCGCCCAGCCGCATCTCGCCGACCTCGCAGGACGGGTCGGCGACTCGACGGCGTTGGCGGTGCTCGACGGCGAGGACGTCCAGTTCACGGCCCACGTCCCCGTCAGCCGGATCATGAGCGCGAGCCTCACGGTGGGCACCCGTCTTCCGGCATCCGCGACATCGGTGGGCCGCGTCATCCTGGCGGACCTCCCGCCTGCCGAACGCACGCTGAACCTGCGCAGGATGACCGCGCGCACGACCACGGACCCGGCCGATCTGACGGTGATCCTGGAGCAGGTCCGCCAGGCGGGCTACTCGCTGGTGGACGAGGAACTGGAGGAGGGGCTTCGGTCCGTCGCGGTCCCGGTGCGCGACCGTACGGGCCGGGTCGTCGCGGCGGTGAGCGTGGCGATGCACACAACGCGACGGACCCCCGAGCAGTGCGTGGCCGAGGTCCTCCCCGACCTGCGCGACACGGCGGCCCGTATCGAGGCGGATCTGCATGTCGCGGGGCGCTTCGCGCGCATCTCCATGATGTGAGTGGCGTCCTCGTACGCAGTCGCGGGCGCACGAGGACATCCCCCTGTGGCGGCGCTAGCCGGCGATGTGCAGCTCTGCCTCGATACGGGCGGCGGTGGCCAGGAGCGGGGGCAGCAGAGTCTCGCGTACCCAGCGGGCGTCTCCCCGTCGGACATGGGTGGCCAGGTTGACTCCGGCCACCACCTGTCCTGCCTCGTTGCGGAGGGGCGCGCCGATCGAGATCACGCCCTCTTCGAGCTCTTGGTCCACCAGGCACCAGCCCTGCGCCCGCACCTTCTCCAGTTCCGCGAGGAGCGTCTCCCGCGAAGTGATGGTGCGGGCGGTGAGCGGGCGCAGGGACACCTTGTCCAGGTAGGTCCGCAGCCGTTCGTCGTCGAGGTCGGCGAGCAGGACCCGGCCCAGGGAGGTGGCGTGGGCGGGAAAGCGGGTGCCGATACTGATGGACACCGACATGATCCTCCGGGTGGGCACCCGGCTGACGTACACCACCTCGTCGCCGTCGAGCACCGCCACCGACGAGGACTCCTGGACCTCGGCGACCAGCTGTTCCAGGTGGGGCAGGGCGATCTCCGCCAGGGACAGACTGGACAGGTAGGCGAAACCCAGCTCCAGGACCCGGGCGGTCAGGCGGAAGTGCCGGCCGTCGGTGGCCACGGCCATGTAGCCGAGATCGGTCAGGGTGAGCACGAAGCGCCGGGCGGTGGCGCGGCTCATGCCGGTGGCCTTGGCGATCTCCGCGAGGGTCATCTCGCGTGTGTCGGCACGAAAGGCACGGATGACGGCGATACCCCGTTCCAGCGACTGCACGAAGTACCGCCCGTGCTCCTTCTCGTCCATGCGCTGCGGCTCCGGTTCTCGAGGTGTTACGACTCGGCCTTCTGCAGGGCGAGGTCACCACTGCGGTCGGCCACCGGCGTGTCCGTGTCGCCGTTGTGGTGCTTGGCGCGCTGGATCTGTTCGTAGACGTGGGCGCGCAGTTCGGCGAAGCGGGTGCTGGAGCGGGTGTGCAACTGGTCGCGCTCGTCGGGGAGATCGATGGTCAGGTCCTCCTGCACCACGGTCGGTGAGGTGGACAGGATGATGGTGCGCTGGCCGAGATAGACGGCTTCGTCGATGTCGTGGGTGACGAACAGGACGGTGACGCCCAGGTCGCGCCACAACTGCCGGATGAGGTCCTCCAGTTCGGCGCGGGTCTGGGCGTCGACCGCGGCGAACGGCTCGTCCATGAGCAGCACCTTCGGTTCGAAGGCGACGGCCCGGGCGATGGCGACGCGCTGCTGCATACCGCCCGACAGCTGCCAGGGGTACGCCTCGTGGGCGTCGGCGAGTCCGACCACCTCCAGGGCGTGGTCGACCAGTTCCTTCTCGCGGGCCTTGCCGAGTTTCTTGCGGCGCAGGGGCAGGGCGACGTTGTCGCGGACGTTCATCCAGGCGAACAGGGAGCGGCCGTACTCCTGGAAGACCACGGCCATGCCGGGCGGGGGTCCGTCGACCGGGCGGCCGTCCAGGCTCACTTCGCCGCTGGTCGGGGTGAGGAGCCCCGACATGCACTTCAGCAGCGTGGTCTTGCCGCACCCGGACGGCCCTACCAGGCACACCAGTTCACCGGCGCCGATGTGAAACGTCAGGTTCCGCAGTGCTTCGACGTTGCGGTTCCGTCCGGTGTAGATCTTCTGCAGGTTGCGTACGTCGAGCATCGACGTCTCCTTGTCAGGGGTTGCGCTGGGCCCGGCGCAGGCCGTGGTACCAGGCCAGGACCCGGTTCTCGGCGAGGCGGAAGAGCAGGGAGAGGACGAATCCGAGCAGGCCGAGCAGCAGGACACCGCTCCACATCTCGGGAATGGCGAAGGACCGCTGGAACTGCACGATGGTGAAGCCGAGTCCGTTGCTGGCGGCGAACATCTCGCTGATGACCATGAGGATGATCGCGATGGACAGGGCCTGCCGCATGCCGGTGACGATCTGCGGGCTGGCCGAGCGCAGCACCAGGTGCCACAGCCGGGAGGGGCCGGTGATGCCGTAGGAGCGGCAGGTGTCGCCGAGCACCTCGTCCACGGCGCGGACGCCTTCGACGGTGTTGAGC
The DNA here is from genome assembly GCF_044764885.1 of Streptomyces sp. NPDC093591. Classification (NCBI taxonomy): domain Bacteria; kingdom Bacillati; phylum Actinomycetota; class Actinomycetes; order Kitasatosporales; family Streptomycetaceae; genus Streptomyces; species Streptomyces sp. NPDC093591. Next base: position 275,680 of record NZ_JBIWIY010000004.1, on the reverse strand, counting down.
AGGATCGGCCACACGCAGCCGCTGACGATGACGATCACCTTCATGGTGTCGCCGATGCCGGCGAACAGCATGATGACGGGCACCAGCACCGGGGGAGGGATGGCCCGGAAGAGTTCCAGGACCGGCTCCAGGACGTCACGCACGCACCGGTGCATGCCGACCACCAGGCCGAGTCCGACCCCGACGGCGACGGCGAGGAGGTATCCGGTGAGCAGGCGGACCAGGCTGGGTACGACGTCCGACAGCAGCCGTTCGCCCGTCCACACGTCCCCGAACCTGCCCAGGATGGTGGACAGCGGGGGGACGTAGAAGTCGGTGCTACCCGCGGTGGCGAACCACCACACGGCGAACAGGACCGCGGGCAGACCCAGGACCAGCCCGGTCCGCCGGGCCAGTGTGAGGACGGTGGTCACTGTCCCTCCCTGCGCATCGATTGGTGCCAGTGCAGTGCCCGTCGCTCGACCGCCCGGGCCAGCAGGTTGACGGCGACTCCGAGGAATCCGGTGACCAGGACCAGGGCGTAGACCCGGGGCACGGCGCCGGAGGTCTGCGCGACCGCCAGTTCCTTGCCCAGGCCGGGTGCGCCGATGACGAGTTCGGCGGTGATCGCCAGGACCAGTGCCACGGTCGCGGCCAGCCGTACGCCGGTCATCACGTACGGCAGCGCGGTGGGCCACAGGACGTACCGCACCCGCCCCCAACCGCCCATCTGGTAACTGCGGGCGGTGTCCTCGGCGACCGGGTCGACGTCCTGGGTGCCGGCCAGCACCTGGACGAGCACCTGCCAGAAGGAGGCGTACACGACCAGCAGCAGCTTCGACTCCAGGTCGGTGCCGTACAGCAGCACCGCCACCGGGATCAGGGCCACCGACGGGATGGGGCGCAGGAACTCGATGGTGGAGGCGGTCACCGCCCGCAGTACCGGCACCGAGCCGATCACCACGCCGGCCACCACGCCGGCCACCACGGCGATGACCAGGCCCAGGCCCCAGCCGGTGAGGGTGTCGCCGAGCGCGGTCCAGAACGCGTCCTCGCCGAGCATCTGCGCGAGGGCCCGGATCATCTCGGAGGCGGGCGGGAGGTAGTCGGCGGAGACGACACCGGTGTGCGGCAGCACCTCGAGCAACACCACCAGCCCGGCCAGGCCCGCCAGGCCCCGCAACGGGGTGCCCGCCGCGTCCACTGCGCGCCGGATGCGGCCGCCGCCCGGCCCGCCGGGACCGGCAGCGGTCGCGGCGGGCTTCGTCAGTACAGGAGTGCTCCCGGTCGCGCTCATGAGAAGAGGGCGTCCAGGTCGGGCTTCTTGCCGCTGAAGATGCCGTCCTGCTCGCCGAGTTCGGCCAGCTTCTCGAGGGAGGCCATGTCGTACTCGGCCGGCCAGGTCGGCAGCGTCAGGTTCTTCAGCACCTCACTGTCGATCTTGGTGTAGGAGGTGAGCGTCTGTCGTGCCTCGTCCGGGTGCTCGGAGGCGTACTTCAGCGACTCGGTCACCGCCTCGGTGAACTTCTTGACCAGGTCGGGGTTCTCCTGGGCCAGCTGGGCGGAGGCGAAGTACGTCGCGATGGTGAGGTTCGGGTCGGTCTCGGAGAACGGCGACGCCACCACGCGGGCGCCCTGGCCCTGGGCGATGGTCAGCGCCGGCTCGCCCATCCACGCGGCGTCGACCTGGCCGCCGTCCAGCGCGGCCGGCATCTGGTCGAACGGCATCTCGACGAACTTGACCTTCGAGGGATCGCCGCCGTCCTTGCGCACCACCTCACGGACCGTGGTGTCGCCGATGTTCTGCAGGGTGTTGACCGCCACCGTCTTGCCGGCGAGGTCCTTGCCCGACTTGATCGAGCTGTCCTTCTTGACGGCGACCCCGCTGATGTCCTTGCCGGTGTCACCGGTGGAAGCGGCCCCGTTCACCACGGACTTGATCGGTACGCCCTTGGTCTGAGCGATCATCAGGGAGGTCACGTTGCTGAACCCGAACTGGAACTGACCGCTGACCACGCCGGGGATGATGGCGGCGCCGCCCTGGGCGGCTTCCATCTTCAGATCGATGCCGCGACTGCTGAAGAAGCCCTTCTCCTTCCCCAGATACAGCGGCGCCACGTCGACGATCGGAATGATCCCGACCTTGACCTCGGTGGTCTTGCCACCGTCCGACGACGAGGCACCGGTCGCAGACGACGAGGATCCGCATCCGGCCGCTCCCGCGACCGTCAGCACCGCTACAGCAAGCCCTAGAACGCGCCTTCGCATAGGGGCCCTCCTGAGGGGAACGGGTGTGTGCGCAATGCGCACTAAAGTCCGTGTGCCGAACAAGGTAGGCGGAGGCTATGTCTCCCTCTGGGGCGCGTCAATAGGTGACGGCGAGGTTGCGCCGCCGGGTTCGGTCGCCGTTCTGAAGCGCGCAAGGGCGCATCCTCGGCTCACGCGCCTTGCGGGATCGGGACCGGTGCGGACGGCGAGCCTCCCTGCGGCTCAGAGGGTCGCGCGCAGGTGGCTGACGGTGACGAAGTGGTAGCCGCGGGCGGTGAGGGTGCGCAGGATCTCGGGGACGGCGGCGACCGAGGTGGGGTGGATGTCGTGGATCAGGACGACGTCGTTGCGCTCGGCCTGGGTGATGGCGGTCTGGGCGACCTTGGCGGGGTCGTGGTACTTCCAGTCCTCGGTGTCCACGTCCCGCAGGGCGAGGGAGAGGCGGGTGGCTGCCCGGACTCTGTTGTCGATCGCGCCGTAGGTGAGGACGGAACAGCGTCGGTTCCTTGCCCGTTGCGGCCTTGATCGCCGCGTTGGTGCGCTCCAGCCGGGAGCGGATCTGGGCGGGGGTGAGGTTGGTGAGAACCGGGCGGTTCCAGGAGTGGTTGGCTATCTCGTGGCCTGACTTCATCTCGGCGCGGACCATGTCCGGGTGGGCGGCGACGTTCTGGCCGACGACGAAGAAGGTGGCCCGGGCCTTGTGCTGGGCGAGGTACTTGAGCAGCGTTCCGGTCTCGGGAGCCGCAGTGCCGTCGTCGAAGGTCAGCGCGATGCACTTCACCTTGGAGCAGTCCGTCGCGTCCTCGCCCGGGTGCGGCTGCGCGGCAACGGTCGCGGCGGGGGTGTGGGCGGCACCGAGGTCGAGTTTGTCGTCCGGGTCGGTGGCCTGGTGCCGGGCGCGGCTGCCGAAGTCGGACAGCCACGGGGTGACGGTCGCTTTGGGGAGCATGACGGAGATGCGGCCGGCCGGAGGGACACCCACCGTGCCCCGGTCGAAGTCCACCTTCAGATCGCCGTCGGCGTTGAAGGCCATGTCGTCCAGGTAGGCGTCGCGGCCCTCCTGGTCGCCGAGCGCCATGTCGACGGTCTTCGGAGTGACCCCCTCCCGCTTCTCCAGGTCCGCGACGAAGGCGTCCCGGGAGTCGTCGGCGATGAGTCCGAGGGACGGCTCCCCCTCTAGGTGGTCAGCTTCACCCCGAAGCTGTCTCTGACCAGCATCGCGAAGGCAGGCACCAAACTCACGGTGCCGATCGGCATCCAGGGCCCGGCGGCGAAGAAGGGCGCGGTCAAGTCCCTGACGGTGCAGGTGTCGTACGACGGTGGCCGCACCTGGAAGCCCACCAAGGCGCGCACGTCGCAGGGTGGCGACCGATACCTCACCCTCACCCACCCGAACCACCCCACCACGGTCGGACTCAAGGCCACCCTCGCGGACCGCGACGGCAACACAGTGACCGAGACCCTGCCGACCGCGTATCGCACGGTCACGTGACCTGGCCCACACTCGCGGCACGCACCGGAGGTTTTCGCTGCCTGCGGCACGGCCACCATCCGTTCGAACCGGACAGCATGAAGCCCCCAGGCCACGGTCTGGGGGCTTCCGCTCGGGCGGACAACGAGCCGAACCGGTTCAGCACAGGCCTCTTCTCGAACGTGGGTCGCCCCGTTGGTGACGGCCTCGGAAGCGAGGCCCTCGACGTGGCCGGCGTCGGGATCTCCTCGCTGCTGCCGCTGTTCCGCTGGTCCGGTCAGGACGAGGACGCGCGGCAGGCCGCCGTACGGTACTGGAAGCGGTCGATCCAGATCGCGGCGGACCTCGGCGTGGACAGCATGATCTCGGAGTTCAACGGGCGGCCCGAGGACCCCGACCGCAGTGAGGCGCAGTTCTGGAGGTCGATGGAGGAGCTGTTGCCGGTGTTCGAACGCGAGGGCATCAAGCTCGCGCTGGAACCGCACCCGGACGATTTCATCGAGAACGGCTTCGACGCGGTCAACCTGATCCGGGGCATCAACCACCCCAACGTCACCTTCCTGTACTGCGCCCCGCACACCTTCCACATCGGCAACGACGCTCCGGGCATCATCAAGCACGCGGGCGATCTGCTCACCCATGTCCACCTCGCCGACGTCTTCGACCACACGGCGTCCTCCGGCAACCGTTACATCCTCAACCCGCCCGGCACTGCGGCCCGTGTCCATCGGCATCTGGACATCGGGGAGGGTGAGGTCGACTTCGACGAGCTCTTCCGCGAGCTGCACGCGAACGGCTTCGACGGCACCCTCACGGCGTGTGTCTTCGCCTGGGAGGACCGGGCCAAGGAGTCCTCGGTGTTCAAGCGGGGCAAGATCGACGAATACCTCGCCACCTGGTCGTGACCTACCCCGTGGCCTCGTCGGCGGCCCGCACGCCGCCGACGGGGCCACGGCCTCCCGGGGCAGCCCTCATCAGCGGCGTCCTGGCCTGCTCACACAATCTTGCGTTGACAACCTATTGACATGACATTTGGCCGCGAGGCATCGTGCTGCCGAGCGCTTTTAAAGCGCTCTAAGCTCGCTCATCACTCCCCGGACACCCGGAGCGAAGGGACCCATGAAATGCCGTTCGAAGTGCTGACCATCGGCCGCGTCGGAGTGGATGTGTATCCACTCCAGACCGGCGTGGGGCTCGCGGAGGTCACCTCGTTCGGCAAGTACCTCGGCGGCAGCCCGACCAACGTCGCCGTGGCCGCCGCCCGGTACGGGCACTCCGCCGCCGTGATCACCAAGACGGGCCGGGACCCGTTCGGCGACTTCGTACGCTCGGCCCTGGACGGCTACGGCGTCGACAGCCGGTTCGTCGGTACGTCGGACATCGCGCCGACGCCGGTGACGTTCTGCGAGATCTTCCCGCCGGACGACTTCCCGCTGTACTTCTACCGCCTGCCGAAGGCTCCTGACCTGGACATCCGGGCCGATGAGCTGGACCTGGGCGCGGTGCGGGACGCGGCGGTCTTCTGGTTCACGGGGACGGGGCTGAGCGAGGAACCGAGCCGTTCGGCCACCCTCGCCGCGCTGGCGCACCGGGCGGAGACGGGCACAACCGTGTTCGACCTGGACTGGCGGCCGATGTTCTGGAGCGACCCGGCCGAGGCCCGCGCCCAGTACGCCGAGGCCCTGCGGCACACCACCGTCGCCGTCGGAAACCTCGACGAGTGCGAGGTCGCGACGGGGGAGCGCGAGCCGTACGCCGCCGCCGAGGCACTGCTTGCCGCCGGAGTCGAGCTGGCGGTGGTGAAGCAGGGCCCGAAGGGCGTGCTGGCCATGGACCGCGACGGCTCGGTCGCCGAGATCCCGCCGGTTCCGGTGGATGTGGTGAACGGCCTCGGTGCCGGTGACGCCTTCGGCGGGGCGCTGTGTCACGGGCTGCTGTCCGGCTGGGACACCCGCCGCGCGGTGACCTTCGCCAACGCCGCCGGCGCGATCGTGGCCGGCCGGCTGTCCTGCTCCGACGCGATGCCCACCGAGACCGAGGTCGACACCAAGCTCCAGGAAGCGTCTGGCGCCCCCACCGAAGCCTCCATCGAGGTTTCCACCGACGCTTCCCCCGAACGAAAGGCCTGACGACGTGATGTCCGACCACCTGAGCCGGATCGTGACCGCCCGAGTGGGCGACCCGGGCGCCGTCGCGGCCGCCGCCACCCGCCGCGTCAAGGCCACTTCGATGTTCGGCGAGCACGGCAAGGCCATGATCATCGCCGCCGACCACCCGGCGCGCGGCGCCAACGCCGTCGGTGCCGACCCCTGCGCGATGGCCGACCGCTCCCGGCTCCTCGACCGCCTCTGCGTCGCCCTGGACCGCCCCGGCGTGACCGGCGTGCTGGCCACCGCCGACATCATCGAAGACCTGCTGCTGCTCGGCGTCCTGGACGGCAAGAGCGTCTTCGGCTCCATGAACCGCGCCGGCCTCGCGGGCTCGGTCTTCGAGATCGACGACCGGTTCACCGGGTACGACGCCGCCACGATCGCCGAGATGGGCTTCGACGGCGGCAAGATGCTCACCCGCATCGCCCTGGACGATCCCGCCACCCCTTCGGTGCTGGAGAACACCGCCCGCGCGGTCGACGAGCTCAACGACCGTCAACTGATCGCGCTGGTGGAGCCGTTCCTCTCGTCGTGGCAGGACGGCCGCATCCGCAACGACCTCTCGACGGATGCCGTCATCAAGTCGATCACCATCGCGTCGGGACTGGGCCGCCGCACCGCCTACACCTGGCTGAAGCTGCCGGTCGTCGACGACATGGAGCGTGTCCTCGCCTCCTCCACGCTGCCCGCGCTGCTGCTCGGCGGCGAGGTCAAGGACGCGGACGCCGCCTTCGCTTCCTGGGGCAAGGCGCTGAAGCAGCCCACCGCGCAGGGCCTGGTCGTGGGCCGCTCCCTGCTCTACCCCTCGGACGGCGATGTCGCCGGTGCCGTGGACCGGGCGGTGAGCCTGCTGTGACGTCGACGAACAAGTACCACCTGCCGAAGGGCAGTTCCGCCGACGGCCCCTACGACGTCCTGGTCACGCCCGAGTCGGCGGGCTGGGAATACTCCGGGCTCAGGATCCTGACCCTGGGCCCGGGAGAGGCGCACGCCCTGTCCACCGGTGACTCGGAGTTCCTGGTCCTGCCGCTGACGGGCTCGTGCACCGTCACCACGGACGGCGGGGCGGCCTTCGAACTCGCCGGTCGGACGGGCGTGTTCGCCTCGGCCACCGACTTCGCCCATCTCCCCCGGGAGTCGGAGGCCCTGATCAGCAGCGCGGCCGGTGGACGGTTCGCGCTGCCCTCCGCCCGTACCGAGCGGGGAGGTCAACCGGCTCGGTACGGGCGCAAGGAGGACGTACCCGTCGAACTGCGTGGCGCCGGGGCGTGTTCGCGGCAGGTCAACAACTACTGCCTGCCGGGCACCTTCGAGGCCGAGCAGTTGCTGGTGTGCGAGGTGCTCACCCCGGGCGGCAACTGGTCGTCGTACCCGCCGCACAAGCACGACGAGGCCCGCACGGACGACGCGGGCAACCCGGTCGAGTCCGAGCTGGAGGAGATCTACTACTTCGAGGTCGCGGGCGGCGAGAACGGCTTCGGCTACCAGCGCGTCTACGGCACCCCCGAGCGGCCGATCGACGTGCTCGCCGAGGTCCGCTCCGGCGACACCGTGCTCATCCCGCACGGCTGGCACGGCCCCTCGATCGCCGCGCCCGGATACGACCTGTACTACCTCAACGTCATGGCCGGCCCGGGACCGGACCGCGCCTGGCTGATCTGTGACGATCCCGCCCACGGCTGGGTGCGGGGGACCTGGGACGCCCAGGACATCGACGACCGGCTGCCGTTCGCGGCCGAGGAGAACGAGTGATGGAAACGATCAGGCTGACCACCGCCCAGGCACTGGTCCGCTTCCTGGCCAACCAGTACAGCGAGCGCGACGGCCAGGAGCAGCGCCTCATCCCCGGCGTGTGGGGCATCTTCGGGCACGGCAACGTGGCCGGCATCGGCCAGGCGCTGCTCCAGGCGGCCGTCACCGAAGAGGCCGATCTGCCCTACTACCTGGCCCGCAACGAGCAGGGCATGGTGCACGCCTCAGTGGCGTACGCGAAGATGCGTGACCGGCTGGCCACCTTCGCCTGCACGGCATCGACCGGCCCCGGCTCGACGAACATGATCACGGGCGCGGCCCTGGCGACGACCAACCGCCTTCCGGTGCTGCTGCTGCCGTCCGACATGTTCGCCACCCGCGCCGCCGACCCGGTGCTCCAGCAGCTGGAGGACACCCGGGGCGGGGACGTCACCGTCAACGACGCCTTCCGCGCCGTATCGAAGTACTTCGACCGGATCCAGCGCCCCGAGCAGCTGATCCCGGCCGCGCTCGCGGCGATGCGGGTGCTGACCGACCCGGTGGAGACGGGCGCCGTCACCCTCGCGCTGCCGCAGGACGTGCAGGCCGAGGCCTACGCCTGGCCCGTCTCCTTCTTCCGCCGCCGGGTCTGGCACGTGGGCCGCCCGGTGCCGGAACAGGCCGCCGTCGAGCGGGCCGCCGCGCTGCTCCGCAACGCGAGGAAGCCGCTCATCGTGGCCGGCGGCGGCACCGTCTACTCCGGTGCCGAGACCGCCCTGCGGGCCTTCGCCGAGGCCACCGGCATCCCGGTCGCCGACACCCACGCCGGCAAGGGCGCGGTGCCGTGGGATCACCCGTACGCGGTCGGCGGCATCGGCTCCACCGGCGCGTACGCCGCCAACGAGCTCGCGCGCGAGGCCGACGTCGTCCTCGGCATCGGCACCCGCTACAGCGATTTCACCACCGCCAGCCACACGGTCTTCGGCCACCCGGACGTCACGTTCGTCAACCTCAACGTGGCTCGCCTGGACGCCGTGAAGCACTCGGCTCAGCCGCTGGTGGCCGACGCCCGGCTCGGCATCCAGGCACTGGCGGGGGCGCTCGCGGACTGGGAGGTCGAGCCCGAGTACCGCTCGCGCACCCGCGAACTCATCGCCCGTACGCGGGAGATCGAGGAGGAGTGCTTCGCGCCCGACCGCAACACCGGCGAACTGCCCGCCCAGACCCAGATCCTCGGCGCGCTGAACGACGTCCTCGACGACCGTGCGGTCGTCATCAACGCGGCCGGCTCCATGCCCGGCGACCTGCAACAGCTGTGGCGGGCGCGGGATCCGAAGGCTTACCACGTCGAGTACGCCTACTCCTGCATGGGCTACGAGGTCGCCGCCGGCGTCGGCGCCAAAATGGCCGACCCGTCACGCGAGGTCGTCGTCCTCGTCGGTGACGGCTCGTATCTGATGATGGCTCAGGAGATCGTGACCATGGTCTCCGAGGGCCTGAAGGTCATCATCGTCCTGGTCCAGAACCACGGATTCGCGTCCATCGGCGCTCTCTCCGAGTCGCTCGGCTCGCAGCGCTTCGGCACCAAGTACCGCTTCCGCAACGACGATTCGGGACAGCTCGACGGCGGCATCCTGCCCGTCGACCTGGCAGCCAACGCCTCCTCCCTCGGCGCGGACGTCCTGCACGCGACCACCGTCGACGAGTTCCGTACCGCGATGGAGAAGGCCAAGGCCGCCCAGTACACCACGGTCGTTCACGTCGAGACCGACCTCTACGGCCCCAACCCGCCCGGCCACGGCTGGTGGGACGTCCCGGTCAGCGAGACCTCCGCCCTGGACTCCACCCGCAGCGCGTACGAGACGTACGCCGCCCACAAGCGGGCCCAGCGCCACTACCTGTAAGTCCCGTCCCCGCAAAGGAAACCCGCACCGTGAAGACCATCCAGCACTGGATCAACGGCAGCCCCGTCCCGGGCTCCGCCGCCGGCACCCAGCCGGTGTTCAACCCGGCCACCGGTGCCGAGCAGGCCCAGGTGGTCCTGGGCGGCGCCGCCGACGTGGACACCGCCGTCGCCGCCGCCACGCAGGCCTTCGAGACCTGGTCGGAGTCGTCCCTCACCCAGCGCACCCAGGTGATGTTCGCCTTCCGCCAGCTCCTCGTCGACCACGAGGAGGAGCTGGGCCGGATCATCTCCGCCGAGCACGGCAAGACCGTCGACGACGCGCGCGGCGAGATCACGCGCGGCCGTGAGGTCGTGGAGTTCGCCTGCGGCCTCGGCGACGTGTTGAAGGGCTCCTTCTCCGACCAGGTCTCCCGTGGCGTGGACGTGCACAACTTCCGCCAGCCGCTGGGTGTCGTCGCGGGCATCACGCCGTTCAACTTCCCGGCCATGGTGCCGCTGTGGATGCACCCCATCGCCATCGCCACCGGCAACACGTTCCTGCTGAAGCCGAGTGAGCGGGACCCCTCCGCCGCCAACTTCGTGGCCGAGCTGTACAAGAGGGCGGGTCTGCCCGACGGCGTCTTCAACGTCGTCCACGGCGGCAAGGACGCGGTCGACGCGATCCTGACCCACCCCGGAATCCAGGCGGTCTCCTTCGTCGGCTCCACCCCCATCGCCAAGTACGTCCACGAGACCGCCACCGGCCACGGCAAGCGGGTCCAGGCCCTCGGCGGCGCCAAGAACCACGCCGTCGTCCTGCCCGACGCCGACCTCGAATTCGCCGCCAACCACATCACCGCCGGCGCCTACGGCTCCGCGGGCGAGCGCTGCATGGCCGTCTCCGTCGCCGTGGCCGTCGGGGACGCGGCGGACGGGCTGGTGGAGATCCTGGAGCGCAAGGCCCGCGAGGTGAAGGTGGGCCCCGGTGACGCCCCCGGCACCGAGATGGGCCCGCTGGTCACCAAGGCCTCTCAGGAGCGCGTCGAGAACGCGGTCGGCACCGCCGCCACCCAGGGCGCCACCGTCGTCGTCGACGGCCGCGGGCTGAAGGTCGACGGGCACGAGGAGGGCTTCTTCACCGGCCCCTCCCTCCTCGACCACGTCACCACCGAGATGGACGCCTACAAGGAGGAGCTGTTCGGCCCGGTCCTGGCGATTCTCCGCGTGGACAGCCTGGATGAGGCGATCGACGTCATCAACGCCAACCCCTACGGCAACGGCACCGCCCTGTTCACCGCCTCCGGCGAGGCCGCCCGCCGCTTCCAGCGCAGGATCAACGTCGGCATGATCGGCATCAACGTCCCCGTCCCGGTCCCGATGTCGTACTACTCCTTCGGCGGCTGGAAGGACTCCCTCATCGGCGACTCGCCGATCCACGGCCCCGAGGGCATCCGCTTCTACACCCGCCCCAAGGTCGTCACCACCCGCTGGCCCCGGACCGAGCAGCAGCTCACGGCCGGCTTCAACTTCCCCACCTCCAGCTGAGACCCGGTTCCCCCCACACGCCCCGATCCGTAGGAGGTGGCCGTGGACGTCAGGGACGACGCCACTGAGGCCCCCACCACAAACCCGGCCGTCAGCGACCACGCCTCTCGCGAGGTCTACCGGCGGCTGCGGACCATCACCGTCATCGCCACGTTCGGCGGACTGCTCTTCGGCTACGGCACCGGGGTCATCTCGGGTGCACTCCCTTTCACGGCCCTCTCGCCCGAGGAGGGCGGGCTGGGCCTCACCCCGCTGACCGAGGGAATCGTCGCCTCCTCACTCGTCCTCGGTGCCGCCTTCGGAGCCCTGTACGGCGGGCGGCTCGCCGACCGGCACGGGCGCAAGCGGACGATCCTCGCACTCGCCGTCCTGTTCTTCGCCGGCGCGCTGGGCACCGGGCTCGCACCCGACCTGTCGGTGACGGTGCTGTTCCGTGTGCTGCGGGGACTCGCCGTGGGTGGCTCGTCCGCGACGGTGCCGGTGTTCATCGCGGAGCCGGCGCCCGCCGAGCACCGCGGCCGGCTCGTCACCCAGAACGAGCTGATGATCGTGACCGGTCAGCTCCTGGCCTACACGTCCAAGGCGGTCATCGCCGAGACGGCGGATGGCCAACTTCGCGGTCACGCTGGTGTTCCCGCCGCTGATCGACGCGGTCGGCGGAGTCACCTTCCTGCTCTTCGCCGCGATCAACGCCGCCACGTTCTCCTACTACGTCCGCACTGTTCCTGAGACCCGGGACCGCTCGATGGAGGCCAACGAGTCCCACTTCCGCCGGCAGTTCGCCGCCTAGGTCACTTCTTCGCTTCGAAAGGCACCGCCATGACCACCTCCGCCAAACCCCTGTCCGTCGCGGTGATCGGGGCCGGTATGGCCGGCCGCAGCCACGCCGCCGGATACCGCAACGTCAACACGGTCTTCGGGGCCGGTCTGCCGCCGGTCCGGCTGGCCGCGATCGCCGACGCCAACGTCGCGCTCGGCGAGGACGCCGCCCGCCGCTACGGCTTCGAGAAGGCGCTCCCCAGCTGGGAGGCCGTCGTCGAGGACCCGACGATCGACGCCGTCAGCATCGTCGTCGGCAACGCCCTGCACCGGCCGATCGCGGAGGCGCTGGTCGCCGCCGGCAAGCATGTGCTGTGCGAGAAGCCGCTCGCCGGGTCGCTCGAAGACGCCCGAGCCATGGCCGAGTTGGAGACCACCGCCGAGGTGGTGACCGCCGTCGGGTACACCTTCCGCCGGGCTCCGGGCATCGCCGCGATCCGCGACCACGTCGTCCGCGGTGAGCTGGGCGACCTCACCCTGTTCAGCGGCCGCTACTGGTGCGACTACGCCACCGACCCGAAGGGGCCGCTGAGCTGGCGGTTCAAGGGCGGACCGGGTTCCGGCGCGCTCGGTGACATCGGCTCGCACGTCATCGACGTCGCCGAGTACGTGGCCGGTCCCGTCGTCTCGGTGTCCGGTGCCTCGCTGTCGACGCAGATCACCGAGCGGCCGCTGCCGCTGGGAGCGGTCGTCGGGCACAACGCCGCCCCGGTCTCCGACGAGTTCGGCGAGGTCGAGAACGAGGACACCGCCACCTTCACCGCCCGCTTCGAGTCCGGCCTGGTCGGCACCTTCTCGGTGACGCGCACCGGCTTCGGCCTGCCCAACGGGCTCTTCTTCGACGTCCTCGGCGTGGGCGGCCGGGCCGCGTTCGACCAGCACCGTCCTGCCGAGTACCTCTTCGACGACGCCCAGCCCGACGCCCGCACCCGCGGCGCCCGGCAGGTCATCGCCGGCCCGCAGCTGCCGTACTTCGCGGGCGGGGTCCCGATGGAAGCTCCGGGTGTCGGCGCCGCCAACGGTGACAACTTCACCTACCAGGCACGGGCGTTCCTCGACCAGGTCGCGGGCGTCGCCGAGCCGCTGCCGGCCTGCGCCACCTTCGCCGACGCGCTGCGGACCATGGAGATCATCCGGGCCGTCGTCCAGTCCTCCCAGAACGGTGGCGCCGCCGCCCCCGTCCCGCCCGTCGCCTGACCCCTCCTACCGAAGGAAAAGACTCATGGCCCTCAAGCTCGGCGCCTACACCGCCTGTCTCCACGACCGCACCCTCACCGAAGCCCTCGACATCCTCAAGGCCAACGGCCTGACCTCGGTCGAGGTCAACACCGGCGGCTTCATCCCCTCGCCGCACTGCCCCGTCGACCTCCTGCTCTCCTCCGCCACCGCCCGCGACGAGTACCTCGCGACCTTCGCCGAGCGCGGCATGGAACTGACCGGCCTCAACTGCAACGGCAACCCGCTCAACCCGCTGCCCGGCGTAGGCCCCAAGCACGCCGACGACCTGCGCCGCACCATCCGCCTCGCCGGCCTCCTCGGCGTCAAGCACGTCGTCACCATGTCCGGCACCCCCGGCTCCGACCCCGACGCCAAGTACCCCTCCTGGGTCGTGAATCCGTGGGACGGCGTGTACATGGACGTCCTGGACTACCAGTGGGGCGTGGCCGTCGAGTTCTGGAAGGAGATCGACGCCCTCGCCCAGGAGAACGACGTGCGCGTCGCCATCGAGATGCACCCGCACAACGTCGTCTTCTCCCCGGTCACGTTGAAGCGGCTCGTCGACGAGGGCGGCCTGACGAACGTCGGCGCCGAGATGGACCCCTCGCACCTGATGTGGCAGGGCATGGACGTCATCGCCTCCATCAAGTGGCTGGGCCCACTCGTCTTCCACGCCGCCGCCAAGGACGCCACCCTCTGCCCCGGCGCCGACATCCGCGGCGTCCTCGACACCTCCTTCACCCGCGTCCCCGCCGACGCCGACGGCAAGGTCCCCACCGGCTACGGCTTCTGGTGCAACGCCTGGCCCGAGAACCCGGCCTGGAAGTTCGTCGCCGTCGGCCTCGGCAACGACGTCCCCTTCTGGACCGAGTTCCTGCGCGCCCTCGCCGACATCGACCCCGACATGGCCGTCAACATCGAGCACGAGGACGCCGCCTACTCCCAGACCGAAGGCCTCGCCCTGGCCGCCAAGAACCTCCACAGCGCCGCGTCCGCGCTGTAAGTCATATCCGCCGGCCTGCGTGGCCCCGTTCCCAGGAGCACTGGGAACGGGGCCGCGTCGGGTCGGAGCAGTCGGGCATCGCCGCCGACGAGGCGGGCTGTCGTCATCCAGCCGGCGGGCGGCCGGTCAGAGGGTGGCGCGCAGGTGGCTGACGGTGACGAAGTGGTAGCCGCGGGCGGTCAGGGTGCGCAGGATCTGAGGGACGGCGGCCACCGAGGTGGGGTGGATGTCGTGCATCAGGACGACGTCGTTGGCCTGCGTCTTGGCCATGACCGTCTGGGCGACCTTGGCGGCGTCGCGGGTACTCCCAGTCCTCGGTGTCCACGTCCCACAGCACGGGGGAGAGGCGGGTGGCGGCCCGGACCTGGGTGTTGATGGCGCCGTAGGGAGGACGGAAGAGGGTGGGCTCCTGGCCGGGGGCGGCCTTGACGGCGGTGTTGGTCCGGTTGAGCCGGGAGGCGATCTGCTCGGGGGTGAGCTTGGTGAGGTCGGGGTGGTTCCAGGAGTGGTTGCCGATCTCGTTCCCGGCGCGGGCGGCGGCGCGGACCAGGTCGGGGTGGGCGGCGACGTTCTGGCCCGTGGTGAAGAAGGTGGCGCGCGCCTTGTACTGCGCCAGGTACGTCAGCAGGGTCGCCGTCTCCGGCACCGCCGGTCCGTCGTCGAAGGTCAGGGCGACGCACTTGACCTTCTTGCAGTCGGTGTCGTCGTCGGAGGCGGTGTGGGAGGGGACGGCCGGCTCGGGGACGTCGGCCGTGCCCAGGTCGAGCGAGCGGCTGGGCGTCAGGGGCTGCTGCTGGGCACGCTTTCCGAAACCGGACAGCCAGGGGGTGACCGTCTTCTTGGGGACGGTCACCATGTAGGCCCCGGCGCCCGAGGGACCGACCTCCCCGCAGTCGAAGGACACCCGCAGTCCGCCGTCGCCGGTGAACGCCATGTCGTCCAGGGCGGCGGCACAATCTCGGAATGAGCCCCGCCCGCAGCAGGGACGACTTGCCGCTGCCGGACGGCCCGAACACGGCAGCCAACCCCGGACGATGCCTGCTGCCGTCGTTGCTGTGGCCGACACCGCATCGCGCGTCGCTCATGCCTGTTCGGAGCGGAGGGTGACCGCGTGGTGGAGGGCGCCCCGGCACGCCTGGATGGCAGGGTGTCGGCTGCGGCCTTGGCGTACGACGGTGAAGATGCGGCGTGTGCGCTGGCCGCGGGGGAGTTGCCGCAGGGGGACGGTCGAAGGCTGTCCGCTCCAGACGAGGCCGGGCAGGAAGGCCGCGGCGTGGTTCTGCTCGACGAGGCGCTGGTGGAGCAGGAGGTCGGTGGTCTCGAACCGTACGTCGGGTTCGAAGCCGGCGTTGCGGCACAGGGTCATGGCCCAGTGCCGGGCGGCGGTGCCTTCGGGTTCCATCACCCAAGGGTGGTCGCCGAGTGAGCGCAGCGCCGCCAGCGGGCCATCGCCGGCCGTGTCCGATCCGTCCGGCGGCCTGGGCAGTGCCAGATGGAGGGGGTCGTCGAGCAGGTCTTCCTATTCGAGCTCGGCGGGCCGCGGGTTCGGGTTGCCCGGGTATTCCTCGGCGAGCACCAGGTCGAAGTCGCGGGCCTGCAGGGCGGGGAGGGCCTTTTCCGGTTCCATGTGCGTGAGGTGGATCCGGAGGTGCGGGTGCCGGTCGCGCAGCAGGCTCAGCGCGGTGGGAACCAGGGCCAGGGCGGCCGTCTGGAACGAGGCGATACGGAGCGTGCCGGTCAGGTCGGTCAGAGAGGCGGCGATGTCCGCCTCCGCGCGCTCCAGGCGTTCCAGGACCGCTTCGGTGTGGGCGACGAGGATCTCGGCCTGCTCGGTCAGCCGTACCCGCCGCCCCACCGGCTCGAGGAGCGGGACGCCGACTTCGGCCTCCAGTTGCGAGAGCTGCTGGGAGACGGAGGAGGGCGCGTAGGACAGGGCGGCGGCGACGGCTGCCAGGGTGCCGCGGTGCTTCAGTTCCCGCAGTAGGCGCAGCCGGTGCAGGTCGAACATGGGCACCCGCTCTCCTCGCCGCCGTCCGACGCACCCTAATGATCGGTTTTGTCGATGAGTATAGGTCGGAAACATTCGCTGGACCGATCGCATGCGGGCGCCGCACTCTCGTCGTGTGACTGAGACTGCTTCCTCCCCCCGTACGCTGCCGTGGCATGCGCGTCCCGGCGCCCCGGCGGCGGCCGGTCCCTCATGTTCAACGGCCATCTCGACACCGTCAGCCTCGCCGACTACGACGGCGACCCGCTCGACCCGCAGATCCGCGCGGCAGGATGTACGGCCGCGGCACCTTCGACATGAAGGGCGGCATCGCGGCCATGATGGTCGCCGCCGCCCGCGCCACCGCCCACGGCCCGCTGCGCGGCGACGTCATCCTCGCCTGCGTCGCCGACGAGGAACACGGCAGCTTCGGCACCGAGGAGGTGCTGGAGTCCTTCACCGCCGACGCGGCGATCGTCACCGAGCCGAGCCACCTCGAAGTCACCCTCGCCCACAAGGGCTTCGCCTGGTTCGACGTACGGATCGAAGGCCGCGCGGCCCACGGCTCCCGGCCCGATCTCGGCATCGACGCCATCGCCAAGGCCGGGCACTTCCTGGTCGCCCTGGAGGACCTGGGCCGGCGCCTGGCCCAGGGCCCGGCCCACCCCCTCCTGGGCACCGGCACCGTGCACGCCTCCGTCATCCAGGGCGGTGAGGAGCCGTCCACCTACCCGGCGCGCTGCCACATCACCCTGGAGCGCCGCACTGTCCCCGGCGAGGACGCCGACAGCGTGGAGCGCGAACTGACCGCCGTACTCGACCAACTCGCGGCCACGGTCCCCGACTTCCGCTACCGCCTGACCCGCGGTCTGCACCGTGCCCCCTTCGAAGCCGACCCCGAGGCCGACATCGTCCGCACTCTCACCCACCACGCCGAACAGGCCCTCGGCCATCCACCGGTGGTACGGGTCGAGCCCTTCTGGACGGACTGCGCCCTGCTCGACCGCGCCGGCATCCCCTGCCTGCTCTTCGGCGTCGACGGCGAAGGCGCCCACGCGGCCACCGAGTACGTCGACCTCGCCTCGCTGGACCGCCTCACCGACATCCTCACCGCCACCATCACCGACTTCTGTTCCTGAAGCCCGCTGCGCGGTCGGCGTAGCGGACCGCCCGCTTGGAAGGCGGCGGTCGCCGCGGCGCAGGACGACCTGCCGGCCCGGGGTCAGCAGGCCGGCACTTGGGACCCGGTCGCTCCGGGGCGGTGCGGCTACGGCTTCCACCAGGCGGCGGAGGCGTCGCGCAAGGTGTTGGTGCCGCAGTGGATCTCGCCCATGCCGAGGTGGTACGTGTACCAGTCGTCGACGTACGACACCCGCATGCCGGCACGCGTGTACGCGGCGGTGACGGCCTCGGTGAAGATGTCCTTGCCGCCGATGACGGGACCCCACTGGCGCGGGGCGAGGTAGCGGTCGCGGGAGAGCAGGATGCCGTTGACGGCTCCCGGGACGTACGCACTGGTCATGACGGTCCCGGGAGCCCGGGCGGCGGAGGGAGAGCCTCCGGCGGCCGGCTCGTCGGCGCGGTCGAGGAACCGCTGCTGACCGTGCTTCTCGGCGGCCTCCGGGGCGGCGCTGCCGCCGAGACGGCGGAGCAGCGGCACACGGGTCCCCCCGTCGCCGCTGTCGATGCCCCGTGTGTACAGGGCGGGCACCCGGACGATCTCCTCGTCGGTGACGCCCGTCTCCCGCTTCAGGATCTCCAGGTTGGCCGCGATCTTCCTGTCGGCCATCTCGTTGTCGGCCACCAGGTGGCGGGAGGCGAGGGCCTGGTCGACGGTTTCCGTGGGGGCCTGTACTCCGTCGAGGCCCGGGACGGAGAACATCTTGGTCGCGCCGTGGCCGCCCTGCCGTGCGTCGCGCAGGAGCTGCAGTCCGGCCTCGGGGTCGGCGACGCCGATCCGCCAGCCGCGCGGGGTGTCGGCGGGCAGGAACTGCACGAACTCGTCGACGTGCCCCACGTGCAGCCATGAGGTGTCCAGCAGGAGCGGGTCCTGCAGGCCCTGGGATTTCAGCAGCGTGCGTATCTCCTTCGAGGGGCGCACTCCGCTGCCGTCCCTGCGCTCTCCCATGATGATCCGGCCGGCCGGGAACGACTTGCCGTTGTGCACGTGGGGCGGGATGGTCTCCAGGTTGCCGTAGGAGTTCAGGGTCTCCCAGCCCTGCATGTCGCGGCCCTTGGCCTGGACGACACCGATGTTCGGTCCGCGCAGCTTCTCGTAGAGCTCGCGCCCGGCCTCGCGGTCCTGGGCGGAGCGCAGCATGACGCGCATCGTCCGCTGCTTGCCGTCCGCGCCGGTCATGTTGAGGTAGGCCGGCTCGACGAAGTCCTGGGCCCAGACGTCGCCGTACTTCTCGAACGTCACCAGCGGCTTGGTGATGCCGGCCTGCTGGGCCTCCTTCTCCAGGTCCTTGACGAACTTTCGCTGGAGCTTGGCCCAGGGGTCGCTGCCGCCGACCTTGGTGACCAGCAACTGCTGCGTGTTCTGCAGGGCGTGGTGGGTGAGCAGCGGGGCCGCGCGCAGGGTGACGGTGTCGGAGGCGGTGCCGGCGGACGAGGTCACTTCCAGGCGGATCGCCGTGCGGCCGTCCCATTTCGCGCTGTCGCGGATCACGTCCTTGCCCTCGACGCCGAACTCGACGCCGGCGCGCAGCTCGGCCCGCGTCAGCCGGGTCTGCGAAGTCACCGGCTTCCAGGCGCCGTTCTGCTTGACGAAGACCCTGGTCTGCGCGGCGCCCTTGGTGACCTTGACACTGCCCTTGGCGTCGGAGGGCAGCTTCCGCATCGGTGCCGAGCGCACCCGGGCCAGGTCGGCGGCGTCGGCCCTGCCGTTGACCTTCTTGTCGGAGGCGTCGTTGCAGACGGCCAGTGCGGCGTCGGAGAGCGGGCGGCCGCCCGGGCCGGTGGTCGGGCATCGCTTGCTGTCGTCGTCGATGTTGGGCAGGAAGACCGCTCCCCGCGCGACGGACCAGGTGTCCTCGCCGGCCGCGTCGGTGCCGCCGGTGAGGTCGATCCGCCCGTCGCGGTTGACGTCCGCCCTCAGGTCGACGCGCGGCGGCTCCGCCGCGTATGCGAGCGCCGGAGGTGTCAGCACCGCTCCCGTCGTGGTGAGGGCGAGCACCACTCGTCCAGCGTTTCTCGTGCGCACATCGCTTCCCTTCGTTCCGTACGGTGGTCCCCCGTCGAAGAGGATGAGGCGGAACGGGTGCTGTGCGTTGCCTGTGCGGAGCGAAGTCATCCTTGTTGATGAGGTGTTGATGAGTAGCTGATGAGTTGCCACCAGGCGGGTCAGTGCCGTGGGCAGGAGGGGGCGGCGGAACGTAGAGCCCGCTCCAATTTCGTTCACCCTGCGGGCGATTGCACGGTGCGGCCGTCCGGTTGGGGCCGGGCTGGTGCGGCGCCCCTCCGTACGGCCCCCTACCGGCCGATCGCGTCAGGCCGGGCTGCGATGTCCGGCTCCCGCCCCTCTCCCGTCGCGGATTGCGGGAAGGCGCGGCGTACGAACTCCGCGATGTGGTCGTACAGCAGATGCGCGGCGCCGCTCGCGTCGCCCTCCAGTGCGCGGGCGAGGATCCGCCGATGCTCCTCCGCCTCCCGCTCCCAGCTCGGGGTGGACTCCCAGGCCACCACGGAGACCAGTGCCGCCTGGTCGCGCAGGTCGTCCAGCATGCGTACCAGGAGCGGGTTGCCGCAGGGGTGATAGAGCGCGCGGTGGAAATCGCGGTTGGCCAGGGAGCGCTCGGCCCGGTCCTCGGCGGCGTCGGCGCGGTCCAGGGCCTCCTGGGCGCCGGCGAATCCCGAATGCGCGAGCGTGCTGCGGCGCAGTGCCTCAGGTTCGAGCATCAGCCGTACGTCGTAGACGGAGCGCGCCATGGTCGCGTCCACCGCGCGCACTGCCGCGCCCTTGAACTCGCTCATCACCACCAGGCCGCGTCCGGCCAGCGTCTTGAGCGCTTCGCGTACGGGCGTCTTGGACACCCCGAACCGCCCGGCCAGCTCGATCTCGACCAGCGGCTGTCCCGGCGGCAGCTGGCCGGTGAGGATGGCCTGCGTCAGGTGTTCGAGGACGAACTGGGTCCGGGAGGGGATGGGAACGGCCGGTGTGGGGCCGGGCAGGGACGCATTCATGCGGCAACAGCTCCCAGGGCTCGGGGGCGGCATCGGGCGGTCATCCGAGGCGGGTGCCGTTCTCCACCAGCCTCACCGGTCGGTGAGTGGCGGCCGAGGTGCTCGCCGCGACGCCCACGAGCACGCTGCGGATGCCGTCGCGGTATCCCGCCTGCCGACCCAGGGGGTCCCGGGCGGGGCCGCGGAAGACGTCGTCGAGGAGCAGCCGGTCCCCGCCGCCATGTCCGCCGCCGTCGCCTTCGCCCTCCAGGGTGATCTCCTCACGCGGGGACCAGTGCCGTTGCAGGGTGAGTCGTTCCCACGCTCCTTCGGCGTGCTCCTTGTCCCGCGCCGAGGGGTCGACGGCGGCGTGTGGCGGCGTCCAGGCGCGTTCGCAGACCTCCAACTCGGCCCGGCCCTCGGTGCCGTTCACCGCCACGCGGTACCCCTCGAAGGGTGCGTGGGCGTGCAGCGAGTAGGTCAGCATCGCGCGGTTGTCGTAGCGGACCAGCACCGCCATGGTGTCGTCGATGGTCACTCCGTCCCCGAACACGTCCTGGTCCCGCCGGTAGCCGTCCTCGTGCTCGGCGTCGAGGTAGAGCCGCGCGAGCCGTTCGTCGCGGGACATGTCCAGCAGGAAGGGGTCGGTGGCGGCCGAGGGCGCGCCGGTGCCGCGCGCCGGCCGCGGACCCAGGCCTCGTCCGCGGGCGTTCTCACTGCCGTAGAAGAGCAGGTCCGCCTGGGCGAAGACCAGTTCGGGATCGGCGTCCAGCCACCAGTTCACCAGGTCGAAGTGGTGGGTGGACTTGTGCACCAGCAGCCCGCCGGAGCGGGCCCGGTCCCGATGCCAGCGCCGGAAGTAGTCCGCGCCGTGGAGCGTGTCCAGCACCCACTCGAAGTGGACGGAGGTCACCTCGCCGACGGCGCCGTCGGCGAGGAGTCGCCGCAGCGCCGTATTCCTCGGCGAATAGCGGTAGTTGAAGGTGACGATGGTCCGGGCGGTGCTGCGCTCGGCCGCGGCCGCGATCGCCGCGCAGCCCGCCGCGTCGGTGGTGAGCGGCTTCTCCACCACGACGTCCACCCCGGCGTCGAGGGCGGCGCACACATAGTGGGCGTGGGTGGCGTCCACAGAGGTCACCACCACCGCGTCGGCACCCTCCAGCATCGCGGTGAAGCCGTCCGGGCCGAAGCACGGCACGGGCCTGCGGCCCGTCGCGGCGATGCGCTGGTTGTAGAAGTCCATCCGGGTCCGGTTGACGTCGCACAGCGCGACGATCTCTCCGGTGTCGCTCCAGTCACCGAGCAGCGCGTCGACGTACATCTGCGCGCGGTGGCCGAGCCCGACGACGGCGTAGCGGCGTTTCCCGGACGATTCCACAGGCGATTCCACAGGCGGCTCCTCAAACGCGGGTCTTCGGGTTCAGGCGGTTCACGCCACGTACGCCGGGCGTCAGCGGTGCGGGGCGCTCAGCCGAGCGTGCTGTTCGCCTCCTCCAGGAACCCCTCGGCGGCGTCCTGCGGGGTCTTGTTGCCGGAGATGACGTCCTGGCCGTAGCGCTTCAGCATGTCCGGGATGTCGGCGGCACCGTCCGGATAGGCCGAGGGCGGGTCGGCCAGCCGGTCGCGGACCTTGTCGACGAAGTCGAGCGACGCCTGGTCGGCCGCGGGCAGGTCGCTCCGGATCTCGTCGAGGACCTTGCTGTTCATCGGCAGGCCACGGTCGCTGCCCAGGATCTTGCCGGCCCGCGGGTCGTTGACGAGGAAGTCGATGAGCTTGCCGGCCGCCTGCCGCTGCTCGCTGTGCGCACTGGCGGCCCAGAACATCGCCGGCTGGAGGAACATGCCGCTGCTCGACGCCCCCGGTGCCTGCGGCATCTGCAGCAGCTCGATCTTCTCGCCGGAGGCGACGCTGGCGGCGCTGAGCTGGTTGGTCCAGAACATCCCCATGCCGCCCTTGTTGGTGCCGATGAGGGACTGCTCGATGCTGTTGGCGTCCAGCTCGTTGCTGAGGGCGGCGTCGGGGGAGCCCTTGCTCTTGATCATGTCCACGTTGAGCTGGTACCAGTCGGCGAGGGTGCCGGCCGAGACGCCTATCTTGCCGTTGTCGTAGAGCGATTCGCCGCGCTGGGAAGCGAAGGCGGTCAGGTAGGCGTCGTTGAAGTTGATCTGGGTGCCGTGGATGCCGCTGCCGCCCGCCTTGGTGAGTCGGCTGCTGACGTCCTCGTAGTCCTTCCAGGTCCAGGACGCGTCATCGGGCAGGCTCACCCCCGCCTTCTCGAAGACGGAGGTGTTGGCCATCAAGGCCCAGGCGTTGGCGCCGGTGGGGATGGCGTACTGGGTGTCCTCCACGGCGCCGCTGGCGAGCAGCTTCGGATCGAGATCACCGGTGTTCACGAGCCCTTTCAGATCGGCGAGCGTGTTCTTGCGGGCGAACTCGCCGAGCTTGCGGATCTCGATGGCGAAGACGTCCGGGGCGTCCCCGGCGGCCACCTTGGTGGTCAACTGGTCGTAGTAGGAAGTCCAGTCGGAGTACGACGACTTCACCGTGATGTCCGGATTCTGCTTCTCGAAGACGTCGATGGCCTGCTCAGTGATCTTGTGGCGGCTGGCCTCACCCCACCAGCTGACCTTGAGCGTGACCTTGCCGTCGTCGCCGGACCCCGAGTCGCCTCCGCAGGCGGCGGTGGCGGTCAGGGCGCCGGTGGCCGCGAGTGCCGCGCAGAGTCTTGCCGTCCTCTTTCGATGAAGCACGGGAATCTCTCCTTCGGTGCGTACCGGGTGGGCGGAATCAGCGGGTGCGGAATTGCCGGGTGCGGAATTGCTGGGCTATTTCAGGCCGGTGACGGCGACCCCGCGGACCAGGTATTTCTGGCCCGCCAGGAAGAAACCGAAGATGGGGCCGAGGGAGAGCACCGACATCGCGAACATCGGCCCCCAGGCGGATTGGCCCGACGAGTCGAGGAAGGTGCGCAGGGCCACCGGCGCGGTGTGCTTGTCCGGATCGGTCAGGAAGATCAGCTGGCTGAGGAAGTCGTTCCAGGTCCAGATGAAAGTGAAGATGGCGGTGGTGGCCAGTGCCGGCAGTGACAGCGGCATGATGATCCGGCTGAAGATGCGCCAGTGGCCGGCCCCGTCGATCCGCGCGGCCTCGTCCAGGTCGCGCGGCAGTGTCCGGATGAACTGCACCATCAGGAAGACGAAGAAGGCGTCGGTGGCGAGGAACTTCGGGACGATCAGCGGGTAGAACGTGTTGATCCAGTCCAGCTGCTTGAAGAGGATGTACTGCGGGACGATCACCACCTGCAGGGGCAGCATGATGGAGCCCAGCATGAGCGCGAACCACAAGCGCTTCAGCGGGAACTCCATGCGCGCGAAGGCGTACGCGGCCAGCGAGCAGGCGGCCAGGTTCCCCAGTACGGCGCCGCCCGTGATGATCAGTGAGTTGACCAGGTAGTGGCTGAAGGGGCTGCTGAGCGCGTTCCAGCCGTCGGTGAAGTTCTCTCCCGTGACACTGCTGGGAATCAGTCCCTGCTCGCGGAAGATGAGCCCCTCCGGTTTGAGGGAGCTGGAGACCATCCACAGCAGCGGATAGAGCATCACCAGGCCGAAGAGGATCAGGCCGAGGTGGATCAGGAGCTTCTTCCCCCGAAGCGCGAGCAATGCCCTGGCCAGCAGCGTGTCGTTCAGCCCGGCCGGGGAGGCCTTTTCGGTTTTCACCTCAGTTGTCACCGTAGAACACCCAATACTTCGACATCAGGAAGTTCAGTGCGGTCAGGCAGGCGATGATGATGACCAAGAACCAGGCCATCGCCGAGGCGTAGCCCATTTCGAAGGAGTTGAAGCCCTTGGTGTACACGTACATCGTGTAGAAGAGCGTCGAGTCCGAGGGACTTCCGTTTCCGCCGCTGACCACGAACGCCTGGGTGAAGGACTGGAAGGCGCCGATCAGTTGCAGAATCAGGTTGAAGAAGATGACGGGGGTCAGCAGCGGCATCGTGATGTGGAAGAACTGCCGCACCTTGCCCGCTCCGTCGATTCCGGCCGCCTCGTAGTAGCTGACCGGGATCTGCCGCAGCCCGGCCAGGAAGATCACCATGGGTGAGCCGAAGGTCCACACGTTCAGCACGATGAGCGTGCCCAGCGCGGTGGACGGGTCGCCGATCCAGCTGTGCCCGTCGACGCCGAACAGACCGAGGAAGTGGTTGAAGAGGCCGTCGTCCCCGAAGACCTTCCGCCACAGGATCGCGATGGCCACGCTGCTGCCGAGCAGCGAGGGCAGGTAGTACACCGAGCGGTAGACGGCGAGGCCACGCACACCCCGGTCCAGCACCAGCGCCAGCAGCAGCGCGAAGGCCAGTTGCAGGGGCACCGAGACGAAGACATAGATCGTGGTGTTTCGCAACGCCTTCAGGAACCGCGGGTCGTCGCTGAACATCCGGGTGTAGTTGTCCAGGCCGATCCAGTCCGAGCCGCCGATGAGGCTGTAGTCCGTGAACGACAGATAGAGAGACGCCAGCAGCGGCCCCGCGGTGATGAACAGCAGCCCGCCGAACCACGGCGTCAGGAAGAGGTACGCGGCGAGCGCCTCTCTGCGTCGCCGCCGCCTGCGTGCCCGGTCGGCCTCCTGCGCACTCGCGGAGCGCCGCCCGTCGCCCGGCGCCTCCTCCGGGCGCGGACGCACCTGAGTGCCGGTCATGCAAGCCTCCTGACATCGAGCGTGGGGCGGATGACTCAAGGGCGCATGTCATATATGGCGTATGAAGTACGTCGTATGGCGTCGCAACGTAGAACCGTCCGAGGCAACCGTCAACACCGCGCGCTGCGATTCGTCGGTGGTGGCCGCTGAGGAATGCGGTTGCCGCGTACGGCAGTTGGGGGCGGCCGGGGCGGCGTCCGACGCTCTCGGAGCCTGCGCGTACGCTCAGTCGGGCATCTCGTACGCCATATATGACATGCGCTGTACGTGCTCGTGCAGGTTGACCCCGGCGACCCCCTCATCCGACCTCAGCGCCGGGCCAGCGCCAGCACGCTCAGGCCGAACATCAGGACGCCCAGGGGGAGATGGACCGACGGTACGTGCGCGATGCCGACCACGACCTGGACCGAGGCGAGCGCGAGGAAACCCGACGCGTGCCAGACGGGCCGGGGCGAGCCGCCGCCCGGCTTCCACGCCAGCACCGCCGCGAGCACGTACAGCATCGACGCCCCGTACATCACCCGGGCGCCGACACTGTGCAGCATCTCCCCGTACGACGAGGTCAGCAGCAGTCCGGCGGAGACCGCCTGAAGGAAGATGGTCAGGGTCTGCAGGGCGATCGCGATCCGCAGGAGGGAGGCGCTGCGCTGTGCGTTCGCCGTCGCTGTCACCTGAGTGGCCATGTCACGGTCCCCTTTTCCCGTATTCGGGCAGTAGATCGATAAGGTCTCACCAGCCCGACGACGCGGGCCTGCGAAAGGTAAGGCGAGGGGGCGGCCGGAAGCATGGGGACTGTCGGGGCCGGCACGGATGAGATAGCCGGCGAGCAACGCCAACTGATCAATGTCGCTTACCGGTTGCTCGGTTCCGTGACCGAGGCCGAGGACGCCGTACAGGACGCCTACGCACGCTGGTACGCGCTGCCCCGCAGCCGGCAGGAGGAGATCCTGTCTCCCGGCGCCTGGCTGACGACGGTGACCAGCCGCATCTGCCTGGACCTGCTCGGCTCGGCGCGGGCCCGCCGTGAACGCTATGTCGGCGCGTGGCTGCCCGAGCCGCTGCCCGACCGCACCGAGTGGGACCACGCGGGCGGCGCCGGCCCCACCGGCCCTGTGGACCCCGCCGACCAGATCGTGCTGGACGAGTCGGTGTCCATGGCGTTCCTCGTCGTCCTGGAGTCGATGACGCCCGCCGAGCGGGTGGCGTTCGTCCTGCACGACGTCTTCCGGTACCCGTTCGCCGAGATCGCCGAGATCCTCGGCCGGACTCCAGCCGCCTGCAAGCAGCTGGCGGCCTCCGCCCGGCGGCGGGTGAGCGTCGCGCGTGATCCGGTGACGGCGACCGGCCGGGCCGACATGGTGAGGCACGTCAAAGAGGCGTGGGAGACCAAGGACATCGCCACCCTCGTCGGTCTCCTCGACCCGGCCGCCGTGATGACCGCCGACGGCGGCGGCATGGTCGGTGCCGTCCTGCGCCCGGTCGAGGGCGGCGCGCGCATCGCCCATTACATGGTCGCCATCGCCGACAAGGCTCCGGGACTCGAACTCCTGGAGCGGTCGGTCAACGGTGTGCCGGGTCTGGTCGCCCAGCGGGCCGGCGTCGTCATGACCGTGGCCTCGTTCGACGTCTCGGACGGGCTCGTCACCCGCATCTGGGCGGTCCGCAACCCGGAGAAGCTGCGGCCGTGGGCACGGGAGAACTAGCCGGCCCTCGCTCGGCGAGCGCGCAGTCGCCGCCGGGGAGAGGAGCGAACCTGTGCTCCACACCCAACCGTTGGGCGCCCAGCGCCGGTGCCGTGGCGCTCTCCGGCGTGTCCAGGCCGTTCCGTACGGGAAGGATTCGCGAGGCCACGGACCGGGGTGGGGGCTGTCGCAGGCCTCCGCCGGAAACCATCCGAATTCCCGCCACGCACACCGCAAACCTCCGGCAACCAGTGAAAGGACTCGATGAGGATGTCGAGAAGGCCCGAGACGGGCGCCACCATCAACAACCCCGTGATCCCGGGCTTCTACCCGGATCCGAGCATCTGCCGGGCGGGCGAGGAGTACTACCTCGCGTGCTCCAGCTTCGAATACTTCCCCGGCGTGCCCGTCTTCCACAGCCGGGACCTGGTGCACTGGACCCAGATCGGCAACGCCCTCGACCGGCCGGGTCAACTGCGCCTGCCGCCCGACACCAACTCCTCCGGCGGGCTCTACGCACCCACCCTGCGCTACCACGACGGCCGCTTCTGGCTGATCGTCACGAACGTGAGCGGCGACGGCAATGTGCTGTTCACGGCCACCGACCCGGCCGGCCCCTGGTCCGATCCGATCAGGCTGCCCGGCGTGCACGGCATCGACCCGGATCTCGCCTGGGACGACGACGGCAACTGCTGGTGCACCGTCGCGGGAGTCAGCCAGGTCCGCATCGATCCCCACACCGGGCAGACCCTCGGTGAGCCACGGCGGCTGTGGTCCGGCGCTCCCGGAGCCAAGGCCCCGGAGGCTCCGCACCTGTACCACATCGGCGACTACTGGTACCTGCTCATCGCCGAGGGCGGCACCGAGCGGTGCCACGGCGTCTCGATCGCCCGCGGCCGCACGCCGGGCGGGCCGTTCGAGCCCTGCCCGGCCAACCCGGTCCTGACCCACCGGGGCACCGACAACCCCATCCAGAACACCGGCCACGGGGACCTGGTGCAGGGGCCGGACGGTTCGTGGTGGATGGTGTTCCTCGGAGTCCGACCGCGGGGCGGCACGCCGGGCTGGCACGTACTCGGCCGGGAGACCTTCCTGGCTCCGGTGACCTGGGTCGACGACTGGCCGGTCGTCGGCGAGGTCGCATCCGCGATGGCAGCGCCCCCATGGCCGCTGCGAGAGCCTGCCGTCGTGCCGGTCCGGGACGACTTCGACCTCAGTGAACTCGGCCCCGGCTGGATCTCGCCCCGCTCCCGGCCCGCGCAGAGCTGCACCACGAAGGAACGGTCCGGCTGGCTGAGCCTGCGCGCCCGAGGGGAGTCGCTCGACGATCCCGACGTCACGTTCGTCGGTCGCCGCCAGCAGCATCTCTCCTGCCGCACACGGGTTCTGGTCGACCCGGCCGAAGGAAGCGGCGGCGTGGCCGTCCGACTCGACGAGCAGCACCACTACGAGATCGAGGCGACGCCCGGCCAGGTGCGGGTCCTCGCCCGCATCGGCCCCCTGCGATCAGTGGTGGCATCCCACCCCACGGCCGCCGGACCGCTGGTGCTCAGGATCGAGATGGCCGCCACTCGGCAGGTCACCGACGCGCGCCAGGGACCGGACACCGTCACCCTCGGCGTGGAGGATGCGCAGGGCACGTTCGTCGAGCTGGCGGCGCTCGACGGCCGCTACCTGTCCACCGAGGTCGCCGGCGGCTTCACCGGCCGGGTGATCGGCATGTACGCCTCGGCCGGAACCGTCCACTTCGACTGGTTCGACTACGAGCCGCGCGAGGACTGAAACCCGAACTGCCGGGCTCCCGACCGTCATTGCCCGTCCGCGACGCCGTGGTCCTCACCGAGGACGAACGGGCCACGCTCCTGTCCTGGTCCCGCAGCCGCACCTGCTCCCAGGCCCGGGCCCTGCGGGCGCGCATCGTGCTGGCGTGCGCGGACGAGCCCACGAACACGGCCGTGGCCGGGCGTCTCGGGGTGTCCCGGGACATGGTCGGCAAGTGGCGCGCCCGCTTCCTCGCCGAGCGGCTGGACGGCCTGGACGAGCAGCCCCGGCCCGGGCGGCCTCCCACGGCCGACGACGACACCGTGGCGCACGTCCTGGTCCGCACCCTGACCCCACCGCCGTCGGGTGCGAGGCAATGCTGGTCGACGCGTTCGATGGCCGCCGAGACCGGTCTGAGCCAGAGCACGGTGAACCGCATCTGGCGGACCTACCGCGTACAGCCCGGCGCACGTGCCGCGGTCGGGCCCCGCCGGGCCTGGTCCCTGCCCGCCCACGCCGAGGAGGTGGTGGGACTGTTCCCCCGACGCCCCCGAAGGCGTCTCGCGCCAGCGGCTGTGGCACATCCGGGCCCGCCAGGTCGTCCTGGCGACCGGCGCGCACGAGCGTCCGCTGACCTTCGCCGGCAACGACCGGCCCGGGGTCATGCTCGCCGCGGCAGTCCACACCTACCTCAACCGGTACGCCGTGGCGCCGGGCTCCCGGGCCGTGGTCGCCACCACCAACGACAGCGCCTACGACACGGTCGCCGACCTGCACGCCGCCGGCATCGACATCGCCGCGGTCGTGGACGCACGCCCCGAGCTGTCCCACCGGGCCGCCGAAGTGGCGGTGGCGACCGGGGTGCGGGTCCTGACCGGCAGTGCGGTGGTCGACACCGCGGGGGACCGCAGGCTCACCGGCGTCGCCGTCCAGGCCCTCGACGCCGACGGTCAACTCACCGGCGCTCCACAGTCGCTCGACTGCGACCTGCTCGCCGTCTCGGGCGGCTGGAGCCCGGTGGTCCACCTGCACAGCCAGCGTCAGGGGCGGCTGCGCTGGGACGAGGAGCTGGTCGCCTTCGTGCCCGATGGCGCCGTACGCGACCAGCAGGTCGTCGGTGCGGCCCGGGGGACCTACGACCTCGACGGCTGCCTGGCCGAGGGAGCGCGGGCCGGTGCGCGGGCCGCGACCGACGCCGGGTTCCCGGTGCCCGTACCCTCGCCCGGCGATGTCCGGTCCGCGGGCCCGGCGCGTGCCCTCTGGCTGGTCCCCGCCCCCGACGGCGAACCCGGCACCTGGGACACCCACTTCGTCGACCTGCAACGCGATGTCACCGTCGCCGACGTCCGGCGCTCCACCGGCGCCGGCATGCGCGGCGTCGAGCACGTCAAGCGCTACACCTCGCTCGGCACGGCCAACGACCAGGGCAAGACCTCCGGCGTCAACGCGATCGGCGTGATCGCCGAGGCGCTCGGCGCGGGCGGGGCGCCCGGCGAGATCGGCACCACGGCCTACCGGGCGCCGTACACGCCCGTGGCCTTCGCCGCCCTGGCCGGACGGGAGCGCGGCGAGCTGTTCGACCCGGAGCGCACCACCTCCCTCCACAGCTG
The DNA here is from genome assembly GCF_044764885.1 of Streptomyces sp. NPDC093591. Taxonomy (NCBI): domain Bacteria; kingdom Bacillati; phylum Actinomycetota; class Actinomycetes; order Kitasatosporales; family Streptomycetaceae; genus Streptomyces; species Streptomyces sp. NPDC093591. The sequence goes on along the minus strand of NZ_JBIWIY010000004.1, from coordinate 245,711 downwards.
GCATGTCGCGCACGGGGCGTTGTTCGAGGACGTCGGACAGTGGAAGCGCCCCTGGTACTTCCCCCAGCCCGGTGAGGACATGGACACGGCCGTGGCCCGCGAGTGCAGGGCGGCCCGCGAAGGGGTGGCGTTCATGGACGCCTCCACCCTCGGCAAGATCGAGATCTGGGGCGCGGACGCGGGCGAGTTCCTCGACCGCATCTACACCAACGCCTTCAAGAAGCTCAAGCCCGGCATGGCCCGCTACGGCGTCATGTGCAAGCCGGACGGCATGATCTTCGACGACGGTGTGACCCTCCGCCTCGACGACAACCGCTACTTCATGACCACCACGACCGGCGGCGCCGCCGGAGTGCTGGACTGGCTGGAGGAGTGGCTGCAGACCGAGTGGCCCGAACTCGACGTGCACTGCACCTCGGTGACCGAGCAGTGGACGACGATCGCCGTCGTCGGCCCCAAGTCGCGCGAGGTCGTCGCCCGGCTCGCCCCCGACGTCGACCTGTCCGCCGAGGCGTTCCCCTTCATGGCCTTCCGCGAGACCACCCTGGCCTCCGGCATCCCGGCCCGCATCTGCCGGATCTCCTTCTCCGGCGAACTCGCCTACGAGATCAACGTCTCCGCCTGGTACGGCCTGACCGTCTGGGAGCAGGTGTGGCAGGCCGGACAGCCGTACGGCATCACCCCGTACGGCACCGAGACCATGCACGTGCTGCGGGCCGAGAAGGGCTACATCATCGTCGGCCAGGACACCGACGACACCGTCACCCCGCAGGACGCGGGCATGTCCTGGGTGGTCTCCAAGGCGAAGGACTTCGTCGGCAAGCGGTCCTACTCCCGCGCCGACACCGCCCGCACCGACCGCAAGCAACTGGTCGGCCTGCTGCCGAGCGACCGCACGACCCGGCTGCCCGAGGGCACCCAACTCGTCGCGCCCGACGCCGACTTGCAGACGGTGCCCGTGCCGATGCTCGGCCACGTCACCTCCAGCTACCACAGTCCGGCCCTCGGCCGCCCCTTCGCCCTCGCCCTCGTCGCCGACGGGCAGACACGGAAGGGCCAGACCCTGCTCGCCCCGGTGGGCGAGGAACTGGTGCCCGTCGAGGTGACCGACTTCGTCCTCTACGACCCCGAAGGGACCAAGCGCGATGGCTGAGCCGACGATCGACGCACGGGTGAGCCCGTTGGCGCACATGGAAGAGCGGATGCGCGCCGCCGCCGTCACCGGCGCGCGCGGCGTCGCGCTGACCGAGTGGCCGTTCCTCACCATGGTCGACCTCCGGGCCGACCCAGCTTCCGAAGCGGCCGACCGCATCGCGAAGGTGCTGCGAGCGCCGCTCCCCGGGCGGTGCGGCCAGACCACCTCGTTCGGCCCCCACACGGTCCTGTGGCTCGGCCCGGACGAGTGGCTCGTGCTGTCCCAGGCCGAAGTGGCCGCGGTGACCGACGAGTTGCGAGAGGCGCTCGACGGCGACCCGGGCTCGGTCGTGGACGTCTCCGCGAACCGCACCACGCTGGAGCTGAGCGGCCCGGCCGCCCGGCAGGTGCTGGAGAAGGGCTGCCCGCTGGACCTGCATCCGCGGTCCTTCGCACCCGGCCAGGCCGTCTCGACCACGGTGGGGCCCATCGCCGTACTGCTCTGGCAGGCCGACGACACGCCCACCTACCGGCTGTTCCCACGGTCCTCGTTCGCCGACTACCTGGCGCGCTGGCTCATCGACGCGATGAGCGAGTACCGGGGCCCGGAGGTGCCCTGACGGGGGCCGAGCGTGACGCCCCCGCCGAGGGCACCTGCAAGGAGGCCGCAGCGGCCTCGCCGTCAACGTCGTCGATTGCTCACACCATGACTCAGATCCCGGCTCCCGCCGCGTCCCCCGCTCACCCGCCCGCCGACGGCCCCGCCGCGGCGCAGGTCGAGCACGTGCTCACCGTCGACTGTCCCGAGGCTCCCGGCATCGTCCATGCCGTCTCGCGGTACCTGGTCGAGCACGGCTGCGACATCATCGACAACCAGCAGTTCGGCGACCGCCGCGTCGGCCACTTCTTCATGCGGGTGCGCTTCGCCACCCTCGGCGGCGAGGACATCACCCAGACCCTGCGCCGCGACTTCGCCGCCGTGGCCGAGCCCTTCGCCATGCGGTGGCATCTGGAACCGGTGAGCACCCGGCGCCGGGTCCTGGTCATGGTGTCGCGCTACGGGCACTGCCTGAACGATCTGCTCTTCCGCACGCGCAGCGGCGACCTGCCCATCGACGTGGTGGCGGTGGTCTCCAACCACCGCGACCACGAGGAACTCGTCGCCTGGCACGGCATCCCGTTCTTCCACGTGCCGGTCACCGCCGCGACCAAACCGGAGGCCGAAGCGCGACTGCTGGAGATCGTCGACTCCTTCGACGTCGACCTGGTCGTGCTGGCGCGGTACATGCAGGTGCTCTCCGACGACATGTGCGGGCGCCTGTCCGGCCGGATGATCAACATCCACCACTCGTTCCTGCCGAGCTTCAAGGGCGCCAAGCCGTACCACCAGGCGCACGAGCGCGGCGTCAAGCTCGTCGGGGCGACAGCGCACTACGTCACGGCCGATCTCGACGAGGGCCCGATCATCGCCCAGGAGGTCATCGACGTCGACCACAGCCACACCCCCGAGGACCTCGCGGCCATCGGCCGCGACGCGGAGTCGGCGGCACTGGCCCGAGCGGTCTGCTGGCACTGCCAAGGCAGGGTGTTCGTCCTGGGCAGGCGCACGGTGGTCCTCCGCTGACGGTCACCCGTCCGGAACCCCTCACCGTGCGGGCCGTCAGCGCGTCGCTGACGCTGGTCCTCCACGCCACAGAGGTCCGGACGTGAGCGGAAGCGATGCGCGATGTCGATCAGCAGATGGTGCCGCGGCGCTCTGCTCGCCGCGCTCGCCGTGAGCACCGGCTGCGGCGCTCCGGGCGGACGCGGCGAGGACGCCGCCGCGGCCGCCACCGGATTCACGGACGCGTTGCGACAGGGGGACGGCGGACAGGCGTGCGCTCTGCTGGCGCCCCGCACCCTCGAGGAACTGGAGAAGTCCGAGCGGACGCCGTGCGACCGGGCGGTGACCCAGGAACAGCTGCCGGCCGGTGACGTGGTGCGGAAAGTGGACGTGTACGGCGATCAGGCCCGGGTGGTCCTCGCCGACGACACGCTGTTCCTGGCCCATTTCTCGGCCGGCTGGAAGGTGACCGCCGCCGGATGCACGCCCCGTCCGGAGCAGCCGTACGACTGCCAGGTCAAGGGTGGGTGAGGGCCGGTGCGGACCATGTTCACCCTGTGCCTGGTCTGCGTGATCGGCGGACTGGCCTACTTCATGACGGTGGGGCTGACGCACCGATGACGACGGGAGAGGAAGACCGGAGAGGGACGACGGGAGAGGGCGGCAGGACAGGCCGGCGGGAGGTGACCACGCCATGCGTCGCTTTCTGCGTGAGAACGGCCTGAGCCTCGCCTTCGGCACCGGTTTCCTGCTGAGCCTGTTCGGACAGACGATCGCGGGTCACGCCGACTTCAACAACCGGCTGGTCAGCGACGGAATGGAGCCCATCGGCATCGGCTCCTACCTCACCTCGTCGGACTTCGCCGTCGACGTGACGGAGAACTGGCAGTCCGAGTACCTGCAGTTCTTCCTCTACATCTTCGTCACCGTCTGGCTCCTCCAGCGCGGCTCCCCGGAGTCCAAGGAACTGGACAGGGCAGGCCCGGAGTCCGACGAGGACCAGCTCGTGGGGGAGCACGCCCCCGCCGACGCCCCACGCTGGGCACGTGCCCGTGGCTGGCGGCTGGCGGTGTACTCGCGGTCCCTGGGCCTGGTGATGGGGGCGGTGTTCCTGATGTCCTGGCTCGCCCAGTCCGTCACCGGCACGGCCGCCTACAACGAAGAGCAACTGCGCGGCCTGCAGGCCCCGGTCACCTGGGCCCAGTACCTCACCTGCGCCGACTTCTGGAACCGCACCCTGCAGAACTGGCAGTCCGAGCTGCTGGCGGTCGCGTCGATGGTCGTCCTGTCGATCTACCTGCGCCAGCGCGGCTCCCCGGAGTCCAAGCCCGTCGGCGCCGCGCACACCGCGACCGGCGTGGAGGGATGACGAGCCGGAGCGCGGCCCCCTCTCCCATGCGGCACAGTGGCAGTATGTGCGGCCGCTACGCCTCCACCCGCAGCCCTCAGGACCTCGCCCAGCTGTTCCAGGTGTCCGACTGGCATCCGGAGGAAACCCTCGCGCCCAGCTGGAACGTGGCCCCGACCGACGAGGTGTGGGCCGTCCTGGAGCGCACGCCACGCGGCGCCGCCGAGGACGAGCCGCCCCGGCGCCGGCTGCGGCCCCTGCGCTGGGGACTGGTGCCCTCGTGGGCGAAGGACGTGAAGATCGGCGCGCGGTTGATCAACGCCCGGGTGGAAACGGTGCACGAGAAGCCCGCCTTCCGCCGCGCGTTCGCCGAACGCCGCTGCCTGCTGCCGGCCGACGGCTTCTACGAGTGGGACGAGGTCAAGGACCGGACGTCGGGCAAGGTCCGCAAGCAGCCCTACTTCATCCACCCGCAGGACGGCGAGGTGATGGCGCTGGCGGGTCTGTACGAGTTCTGGCGCGATCCGGAGATCAAGAACTCCGACGACCCGGCCGCCTGGCTGCTGACCTGCACCATCATCACCACCGAGGCCACCGACGCCGCAGGCCGCATCCACCCCCGTATGCCCCTCGCGCTCACCCCCGACCACTACGACGCCTGGCTCGACCCCCGTCACCGGGCCACCGACGACCTGCGCACCCTGCTCACCCCACCGGCAGACGGCCACCTGGATGCCCGCCCCGTCTCTCCCGCCGTGAACAGCGTCCGCAACAACGGGCCCCAGCTCCTGGACGAGGTCCCCGCCCCCTGAGCGGAGCAGGGCATAGGTGAGTTCTCGGTAAGGGTTGCTCCTGCGGACGCCCGAGAGGCGCTTTTGACATCCGTTTTCATCTAGCGTGGGGCCGAAGCCGGGACGGACGGAGCTCGGCGGACCATTCGCCGTGCCCCGGAGGTATCCATGCCCGCGTTCTCGTCCCGACGTCTCGCCCCGGTGATGACCGGCGCCTGCCTGATCCTCCTGGCGGGCTGCGGCAGTTCGTCGGACTCCACAAGCGGCACCGGCGCCGCGCAGAGCCCCGCCGCGGCCTCCGTGATCCCGGTGGTGGCCTCGACGGACGTCTACGGGAGCATCGCCGAGCGGATAGGCGGCGGGAAGGTGGCGGTCACCTCGATCATCAGCGACCCCGACCAGGACCCGCACTCCTACGAGGCCAACACCCAGAACCAGTTGGCGCTGTCCAAGGCGAAGGTCGTCATCGAGAACGGCGGCGGCTACGACGACTTCATCGACCGCATGCTGAAGACGGGCGGCAACTCGTCCGCCCAGGTGATCAACGCGGTCAAGGTCTCCGGCAAGGGCGCCCCGGCGGGCGGGGAGCTCAACGAGCATGTCTGGTACGACTTCCCCACGGTCGCCAAGCTCGCCGACCGCATCGCCACCGCCCTGGCCAAGGCCGACCCGGACGACGCCGCCACCTTCACCAAGCACGCCAAGGACTTCGAGGAGAAGCTGAAGCCCCTGGAGCAGAAGGAAGCCGAGATCAAGGCCGACCACGGCGGCGAGGCCGTGGCCATCACCGAGCCCGTGCCGCTGTACATGATCGAGGCGAGCGGACTGAAGAACGCGACGCCCGCCGCGTTCAGCGAAGCCATCGAAGAAGGCGACGACGTCTCCGCGAGGACCCTGCGGGACACCTTGGCGCTGTTCACCGGCAAGAAGGTCAAGGCGCTGGTCTACAACGAACAGACCTCCGGCCCGCAGACCGAGAAGGCCGAGCAGGCGGCCAAGGCGGCCGGGATTCCGGTCGTCCCCGTGACGGAGACCCTGCCCAAGGGCGAGGACTACCTCGGCTGGATGACCGCCAACGTCGACGCCCTCGCGAACGCGCTGGCCAAGTGAGGCGCCCCGGCCCCTTTGACCCGCGCACGGACACAGCGGTGATCAGCCTGCGCGCGGCGGCCCTCTCCTACGGCGAACGCGTGCTGTGGCGGGACCTCGATCTCGACGTACGGCCGGGGGAGTTCCTGGCCGTGCTCGGCCCCAACGGATCGGGCAAGACCAGCCTCGTACGCGCCCTGCTGGGCGGGCGCCGGCTGTCGGCCGGCACGCTGACGGTCCTGGGCCGTCCGCCCCGGTCCGGCAGCCGGCACATCGGCTACGTCCCCCAGCAGGGAACCCTGTCCGCACACGCCATGCTGCGCGCCCGGGACCTGGTCCGCTTCGGCATCGACGGGCACGGCTTCGGACCCCGGCTGCGCACCGGCGCCGTACGCCGCCGCGTGGACGAGATCCTCGCCTCGGTCGGCGCCACCGCGTACGCGGACGTCCCCGTCGGCCTGCTCTCCGGCGGCGAACGCCAGCGCGTACGCATCGGACAGGCACTGGCCACCGACCCCCGCATCCTGTTGTGCGACGAGCCACTGCTCTCCCTCGACCTGCACCACCAGCGGGCCGTGACGGAACTGGTGGACGCCCGGCGCCGCTCCCACGGCACGGCGGTGGTCTTCGTGACCCACGAGATCAACCCCGTGCTTGGGCTGGTGGACCGCGTGCTGTACCTCGCCCGCGGCGGATTCCGGGTCGGCACACCCGACGAGGTGCTGACCTCCGAGGCGCTGTCGCAGCTGTACGTCACGCCGGTCGACGTCATCCGCGTCCGGGACCGGATCACGGTCGTGGGCGCGCCCGACGAGGTGGCGCGGCCGCCGCATCACCCCGAACAGCAGCACGGAGTACGGTCATGAACCTCGCCGACGGGATCTGGCGGCAGATCTTCGACTTCGACAACTACGGCGAACTGCTCGCCCTGGTCCGCAACTCCCTGATCGCCGGCGTCGCGCTCGGCCTGGTCGGCGGTCTGGTGGGGGTCTTCGTGATCATGCGGGACCTGCCGTTCGCGGTGCACGGGATCAGCGAGCTGTCGTTCGCCGGTGCCTCGGCCGCGCTGCTGCTGGACGCGAACATCGTGGCCGGCTCGATCGTCGGTTCCCTGATCGCGGCCGGAGCCATCGGCCTGCTCGGTTCGCGTGCCCGGGACCGCAACTCGGTGATCGGCATCATCATGCCGTTCGGCCTCGGCCTGGGTGTGCTCTTCCTCGCCCTGTACAAGGGGCGGGCGGCGAACAAGTTCGGCCTGCTCACCGGGCAGATCGTCGCCGTCGACACCCCGCAGATGTCCTGGCTGCTCGGCACCTCGGCCGTGGTGCTGGTGGCGCTGGCGGTCATGTGGCGGCCGCTCGCCTTCGCCAGCGCCGACCCGGAAGTGGCCGAGGCACGGGGGGTGCCCGTACGAGGGCTGTCGTTCGCCTTCATGATCGTGCTGGGGCTCGCGGTCGCGCTGTCCGTGCAGATCGTCGGGGCGTTGCTGGTCCTCACCCTGGTCGTCACGCCCGCGGCCGCCGCGGCCCGGATCACGGCCTCACCGGTGCTTCTGCCGACGCTGAGCGTGGTGTTCGCGGTGGCCTCGATCGAGGGCGGAATCCTGCTGGCCCTGGGCAGCAGCGTCCCCATCAGCCCGTACGTCACCACGATCTCGTTCACGATCTACCTCTTGTGCAGGGCGGTGGGAAGGTACCGGGCACGGCGGTGGGGAGCCGCGCGAGCCGCTGTCTGACATGAGGTCCTGCGCTTTCGGGCTCTCGATATGAAGACATGAAGGGGTCTTCATCTATTCCTGTATCGTGCCCTGCATGACTTCCACGCTCACCTCGCCCTCGGCCGACCGAGCCGTGTCCGCACGGCCCGGCACCGTCCCCCGGCGGCGTACGCGGCTCCTCGCGCTGCCCGAGGTCCGCTGGGCCGCCGCGGCCACCGTGCTGTTCCTGCTCGCGCTGCCCCTGCAGTTCGCCGGAGCACCCGCCTGGACCTGGGGGCCGCTGTACGCGCTGTCGTACGTCACCGGCGGCTGGGAGCCGGGCTGGGAGGGGCTCAAGGCGCTCAAGGACAAGACCCTCGACGTCGATCTGCTGATGGTCGTCGCCGCGCTCGGCGCCGCCTCGATCGGGCAGGTGATGGACGGCGCCCTGCTGATCGTCATCTTCGCGACCTCGGGCGCCCTGGAGGCGCTCGCCACCGCCCGCACCGCAGACTCGGTACGCGGACTGCTCGACCTCGCCCCCGCCACCGCCACCCGCATCGGCCCCGACGGCACCGAACAGACCGTCCCCGTCGAGGAGTTGGCGGTCGGCGACACCGTCCTCGTGCGGCCCGGCGAGCGCGTCGGAGCCGACGGCCGCGTGCTGGACGGCGCCAGTGAGGTGGACCAGGCGACCATCACCGGCGAACCGCTCCCCGCGGCGAAGGCGCCCGGCGACGAGGTGTTCGCCGGCACCCTCAACGGCACCGGCGCGCTGCGCGTCCGCGTCGAACGCGATGCCTCCGACTCCGTGATCGCCCGGATCGTGCGGATGGTGCAGGAGGCGTCCGAGACGAAGGCCCCCACCCAGCTGTTCATCGAGAAGGTCGAACAGCGCTACTCGCTGGGCATGGTGGCCGCGACGCTCGCCGTGTTCGGTGTCCCGCTCGCCTTCGGCGAGGCGTTCTCCGACGCGCTGCTGCGTGCCATGACGTTCATGATCGTGGCCTCGCCGTGCGCGGTGGTCCTGGCCACCATGCCGCCCCTGCTGTCGGCCATCGCCAACGCCGGCCGGCACGGCGTCCTGGTGAAGTCGGCGGTGGCGATGGAACGCCTCGGCCAGGTCGACGCCGTCGCGCTGGACAAGACCGGAACCCTCACCGAGGGCACGCCGCGCGTCACCGACGTACGGCCGCTGCCCGGATGCGGGCTGGACGAGGAGGCGTTGCTGACGCTCGCCGCGGCCGCCGAGCACCCCAGCGAACACCCGCTGGCCCGGGCCGTCGTGGCCGCGGCCCAGGAGCGCCGACTGGAGCTGCCCACCGCGCAGGACTTCGCCTCCACGCCCGGCGTCGGGGTACGGGCCCTCGTCGCGGGGCGCACGGTCGAGGTGGGTGCCCCGGCCCGCCTGCTCGACGCCGTCGACGGCGACGGCAGCCCGGTCGCCGCGCTCGCCGAGGAGCTGGAACAGTCCGGCCGTACCGCCGTCCTCGTGGTCGTCGACGGTGCCCCCGCCGGAGTGCTCGGCATCGCGGACCGGCTGCGTCCCGACGCCGCCGCCACCGTCGCCTCCCTCACCGCACTCACCGGCACCGCCCCGGTGCTGCTCACCGGCGACAACCCCAGGGCCGCCGCCCGTCTGGCCGCCGAGGCCGGCATCGAGGACGTGCGGGCCGGGCTGCTGCCGCAGGACAAGACGGGCGCGGTCAAGGAGTGGGAGGGCGCGGGCCGCAAGGTGATGGTCGTCGGGGACGGCGTCAACGACGCTCCCGCCCTGGCCGCCGCCCATGTCGGCGTCGCCATGGGCCGGGCGGGCTCCGACCTCGCCCTGGAGACCGCCGACGCGGTGATCGTCCGCGACGAACTCGCCGCCGTCCCCGCCACCGTCGCCCTCTCCCGCCGGGCCCGGAAGCTGGTCGTGCAGAACCTCGTCATCGCCGGTGTGTTCATCGCCGGCCTCGTCACCTGGGACCTGGTCGGCACCCTTCCGCTGCCGCTCGGCGTCGCGGGCCACGAGGGCTCCACGGTCCTCGTCGGCCTGAACGGCCTGCGCCTGCTGCGCGAGGCGGCCTGGCAGCGGGCGGCGACCGACGCGACCGGCGGAGGCGCCGGCTGACGAGCGTCGGTGTTGGTCGGCTCCTTTGGATCAGTCGCAGCGACCGCCGGCCGCAGGGGAATTCCGGCCGCCGCCGGAGGTGAGAGGGCCCCCGTCGGGGGGGGGGCAGAGAGCCGTTGGCGTCCGGGCGCTGTCGGAGGAGGCCCGTCAGTGCCCCGGCGCCGGGCCGCTGCTGCGACGGATCACGAGGTCCACCGGGACCAGGGAGTCGACCCGGAGCGGCTCGGCGGAGCCGTCGAGCCGCTCCAGCAGCAGGCGCAGCGAACGCGTGCCGATCTCGGCGAAGTCCGTGCGTACGGTCGTCAGCGGGGGCAGGAAGTGCGCGGCCTCGGGGATGTCGTCGTAGCCCACCACGCTGACGTCGTCGGGTACCGAGCGCCCGGCTTCGTGCAGGGCGTGCAGCAGGCCGAGGGCCATCTGGTCGTTGGAGGCGAACACGGCCGTGACGTCCGGGCGCCGGGCCAGCTGTCGGCCCAGCTCGTAGCCGGAGTCGGCGCTCCAGTCGCCGATCAGCGGGGCCGGGACCTCGGCGCCGGCCGCCTCCAGACACGCCTGCCAACTGCCCGTGCGGTAGTCGGCGGAGGTCCAGCCGGTCGGGCCCGCGAGGTGCCAGACGGTGCGGTGGCCGAGCCCCAGCAGATGTTCCGTGGCCTTGCGGGCGCCGGTCCGGGAGTCGCCGGTGACCTGCTGGGTGTCGGCGTCGAGGCCGTTCTCCAGCACGACCAGCGGGGTGTCGAGGCGGGTGTCCGCCAGTGCCTTGCCCGCCCACAGCTGCGGCGCGATGGCGAGCACGCCGTCCGCGCCCTCGGCCGACAGCCGGTTCACCGCCTCGACCACGGTGTCGGGCTCGGCGGTGTCCAGCGCGATCGAGCTCAGCAGGTAACCGGCCTCCTGGGCCGCGGTGTTGATCGCGGTGAGGATGGAGGCGGGACCATAGCGGGCGGCGTCGAAGGAGATCACGCCGAGCATCCGGGTCTTCCCGCTGGCCAGCGACCTGGCACTGCGGCTCGGCCGGTAGCCCAGCGTCCGCATGGCCGCCAGAACCGTCTCGCGGGTCTCGGGCCGCACCGACGGATGGTCGTTGAGGACGCGCGAGACGGTCTGCTTGGAGACACCGGCCAGCCTGGCCACGTCGTCCATCACCGGACGCGAGCCCGCGAAGTTCCGTCTGCTGCGCCCCCTCGGAGCGGTGCCGTCGGCGGAGCTGCGGGTCATGATGGCTGTTTCCTCGACGTCGGCACGGCGGTGGTGTCCCGCCCCGGCAGACCCCCAGCATAGGCAGGCCCGCGGGGCGAGACTCTGGACGGGCGCGGCTCAGGCCGCAGACCGGACCGCCCACGTCCGGCTGCTGATCCACTCGGCACGTGTCACGGCAGCCGTCCGCGCCGCCTCCCTGGCGTCCTGCGGCACGTCCACCCTGGCGTCGGGGTGCAGCGGGAGGATCCGCACCCGCAGCACCGCTCCCGTCGGGAGCCGCCCGATGTCCCAGACCCGCCCCGAGAAGAACTGGTCGGCGACCAGGGCGTTCCCCACGTACGCCCGCCCCACGTCCCCGCTCCAGTGCAGCCGCAGCACGGCCCCCGCCGGGAGGTCCTCCGGTACGTCGACGCGGTACTCGGTGGCCACCGTGTCGAAGTACTTGTCGGCGGGCACGCTCGCCCGCTTCAGCACGCCCGTCGAGGGCTCGGGCGCCGGACCGGCGGGCCGGACGAGGGCGGCCGGCACCGCGCAGCCCTCACCCTCCACGCCGCCGCCCCCGACGGTGTAGCGGACGAACACCCCGTCCGCCTCGCCGGCCACCGTCCGACCGTCGACCACCAGCGCATGTTCCGGCGCGGGCAGCACGGCGAACGACGGCCGTACCGCAGTGCTGTGGACCCGTACCTCGTCGCGGTCGAAGACGACTCCGTCCGCGCACAGCACCAGCCGCTCGGCGCCCCACGCCTCGCCCCGGTAGACGGTACGAGCCGTCGCCGCGTCCAGCACCAGCAGACCGACCCGCCGGCCGTCCACCGCCTCCACCTCGGCCAGCGCGTCGGTGCCGGGCCGCAGCCCGGTCACCAGGATCCGCCCGTCGGCCTCGGCGACCTGCCCGGACGGCGCCCTCACCGACTTCACCGTGCCCGCGTCCAGGGCGAGTTCGGGCGCGATGCCGTCGGTGGCGGCCAGCACCAGGAGCGAACGGCCGCCCGAGCCGACCGTGCACACCGGTTGCGCGGTCGCCCACTCCAGCCGCACACCCGCGACGTCGAGCCGCAACGGCCAGCAGAAGTAGGCGCCCGCGGGCACCGACACCGGCGAGCTGGGCAGCGTCAACGTCCCTGCCTCGCCCGGGAATTCGACCGTGAACGAGGTGTCCGGGCGGTCGGGCAGGGGCTCGTGCGGCTGGTGGTTGTTGACGAACAGAAAGCCCGAGGTGCCGTCCGCGCGCACCGCCCAGCGCAGCGTGTCCCGGTCGTACTGGCCCTCAGGCCGGTCCTGCGGCAGCACGGACTCCATCGGGGCGATGAGGTGGCCGAAGTCCGCCAACAGCAGGTGCTGGAGGCGTAGTTCGTCGTACGAGGGGCGGTACTGGCCGTACTCGCCGAGCGGTGCCTGGAAGTCGTACGTCAGGACGGGCAGGTCGTTGGGGTAGCCCGTGGCGTGGGACTCCTGGAGTGGGGTCAGCTCCCCGGCCGGATTCGTGCCGCCGTGGAACATGTAGTAGCCCTGCCACACCGAGCCGCAGCCGATCTTGGTGAGCCCGAGCGCGCCGATGTCGGCGGCGTCCACACGCGGCCGCCGGTGGTAGGCCACCGCCATGCCGCCGCCCAACTCACAGGTGGCCCAGGGGAATCGGCCCGCGAAGGCGTCCGGAGCGCCGCCCCGGACGGTGGCCGGCCGCAGATCGGCGCCGATGCCCTCGTCGTCCCGCTGGTGGGTGAAGAAGAAGTGCTTGCGGCAGGTGTCGGGCCAGCCGCCGTCCGCCTCGGTCCAGAAGGCCTCGCAGTAGCCGCCGTACAGCGGGAGCAGTTCGTCGCCCGGGAGCTGGACGCCGCCCCACGCGGTCGACGTCCACACCGGTGCGCTCAGGCCGGCCTCCTGGGCGAGGCGCTTCAACGTCCGCAGGTGGCCGGGCTGGTCGTAGAGCTCGTTCTCGATCTGGATCGCGATGATCGGGCCGCCGTGGCCGCGGTCGAGGCCGCGCAGCTGCTCGGCGACGGCCGCGAACCAGCCGCGCACCGGCTCCAGGTACGCCGGGTCGTCGGTGCGAGGTGTGCAGTCGCGGGCCGACAGCCAGTCGGGCAGGCCGCCGTTGCGGACCTCCGCGTGGGACCAGGGGCCGATGCGCGGGATGAAGTCCAGGCCGTGGCGGGCGCACAGTTCGGCGAAGCGGCGCAGGTCGCGGTCGCCGTCGAAGCGGACGCGGCCCTCGATCTCCTCGTGGTGGATCCAGATGACGTAGGAGGCCACGGCGGTCACGCCGCCCGCCTTCATCTTCAGCAGTTCCTCCTCCCACTCCCCGGCCCGGTAGCGGGAGTAGTGGAACTCGCCGGAGACCGGGAACCAGGGGCGGCCGCCGCGGGTGAGCCAGCGGCTGGTCACCTCGACCGGGTCGGTGACGCCGGGCGCGTCGGCGAACGGGAGGTGACCCGTCAGCGGGGGAGCGGCGGGTGTGGGGATGCGCAGGCGGTGCGGGCGGGTCACCACGTGTTCTCCGGTCCGAGGTCGGCGGTGTCCGTGAGCTGGACGCGGGTGGCGGTGGTGGCGTGCAGTTCCAGGACGACGAGGTCGTTCGTGCCCGGGCGCAGGACCGGGGCGGGGACGTACAGGGTGTGCTGCGGGCCCCGGTTCCAGTAGCGGCCGAGGTGGAAGCCGTTGATCCAGGCCTGGCCCTTGGTCCAGCCCGGCAGGGCGAGGAAGGTGTCCGCCGGGCTGTCGACGTCGAAGGTGCCGTGGTGGAAGGCGGGTTCGGCGGCCGTGGTCGCCTCGGACGGCTCGAACCGCACGGCGTCCAGGGTGTCGAGGGGCAGCGGGTGGCAGTCCCAGCCGCGCAGCGCCGTGCCGTGGAAGGAGACAGGGCCGAGGAGGCCCTTGGGAGCGCCGATGCGGGGACCGTAGTTGACGCCGCCCATGTTCTCGACGAGCACCTCTAGCGTGGCGCCGGGGCGCGGGACGCGTACGGGGAGGGTCTCGTCCTGGCGTTCGCGTTCGAGGACGCCGACGGGGGCGCCGTCGACGAAGACCTGGGCGCGGTCGCCGACACCGCCCGCGAAGTGCAGCAGGCCGTCACCCGCCGCCTCGAAGGTGGTGCGGTAGAGGGCGTAACCGGTCTGCACGTCCAGCTCGTTCATCGTGGCCGGGTCGTCGGTGCGGACCGGCTCGGCGAGGGCGGACGCGTGGGGGAGGAGCGCGGCCCGGCGGTCCAACTCCACTGTGGTGACCGGGAGTTTGGGCGCGGGGGTGGGCGCGGGCTCGGCGGGTACCGGCGCGTGGCGGGCGATGACCTCGCGGAAGGCGTGGTACTTGGGGCCGGGGTCGCCGCACTCGGTGAGGGCCGCGTCGTAGTCGTAGGATGTGACGGTGGGCTCGTAGGCGTGCTTGTGGTTGGCGCCGTTGGTGAAGCCGAAGTTGGTGCCGCCGTGGAACATGTAGATGTTGACCGAGGCGCCCGCGAACAGCAGACGGTCCAGGTCGGCGGCGGCGTCGGCGGCGTCGCGCACATGGTGGGGCCCGCCCCAGTGGTCGAACCACCCGATCCAGAACTCCGCGCACATCAGGGGGCCCTCGGGCTGGTGCCTGCGCAGCTCCGCCAGGTTCTGGGCGACCCGGCTGCCGAAGGTGGCCGTCGCCAGGACACCGGGCAGGCCGCCGGCCGCCAGGTGCTCGGGGTTGGCCTGGTCGCACGTGAAGAGCAGCTCCTCGACGCCCCGGGAGCGGAAGGCCTGTTCGAGGTGCTTGAGGTAGGCGGAGTCGTCGCCGTAGGCCCCGTACTCGTTCTCCACCTGCACGGCGATCACCGGACCGCCCGCCGCGGCCATGTACGGCAGCAGCGGGGGCAGCAGCGCGTCGAGATAGCGGTCGATGGCCTCGGTGAAACGCGGGTCGCTGGTGCGCAGCCGGATGTCGTGGTCGGCGACCAGCCACGCCGGCAGACCGCCGTCGTCCCACTCGGCGCAGATGAACGGACCCGGTCGCAGCAGGACGTGCAGGCCCTCGTCGCGGGCCAGGCGCAGATAGCGGGGCAGGTCGAGGAAGCCGTCGAGGACGAGCGGGCCGTCCGGATCGGGCTGGTGGAGGTTCCACGGTACGTACGTCTCCACCGAGTTGAGTCCCATGAGGCGGGCCTTGCGCAGTCGGTCGGCCCACTGGTCGGGGTGGATCCGGAAGTAGTGCATGGCGCCGGAGATGATCCGCCACGGCTCGCCGTGCAGCAGAAAACCGTCGGGTGACGTCGTCAGAGCGGACATACGGAAGCTTCCCTTCACCATGAAGTGCGCAGCGGGTTCAACGAGTTCGGGTACTGCGGATCAGCCAGAGCGTGGCGGCCAGGCACAGGGCCGAGACACCGGACAGCAGGAGCGGGACCGCGCGGATCCCGGACCACTCGATGGCCTTGCCCAACGCCGGGCCCGCCACCACCCCGCCGGCCATGGAGGCGGCGATGACCACCGCTCCCGCTCTGCGGGCCTGCGGGGCCGCCCGGTTGAGCCACGGCAGCCCGGTCGGGAAGATCGGCGCGATGAACAGGCCGACACCTGCGTACGCGTACGGGGCCAGTGCCGGGACCGCGGCGAGCAGCAGGCACACCGTCATGCCCGCGCACGAGACCGTGATGATGGCTTGGGCCGAGAAACGCAGCGCGATCGGGGCGACCAGGAAGCGGCCGACGGTCATCATCAGCCAGAACACGGACGTCGCGGTCGCGGCGAATCCGGCGCTGTGGCCGACGGTCTCCAGATGGGTCGGCTCCCAGCCGCCGACACCGGCCTCGATGCCGACGTGCAGGACGTACAGGGCGATGAACACGGCGAGTACGGAGCCGAGACTGCGAGCCAGTACCTGGCCGCCGTTCGACTCGCCGGCCGCCTCGGACGGCTGCGGCGCCCGGTCGCGCACGCCGCGCAGGCACAGCAGCAGCGGCAGGTTGGCCAGCGCGAAGCCGAGGAAGACGGCCGGGTAGTGCGCGGCGCCGACCACGGCGATCAGGGCCGGGCCGAGGATCGCGCCGATGCCGAAGTGGGCGTGGAGGATGTTGAGCATGGCGGTCGAGCGGTGGCCGAAGCCGACGGCGAACAGCTGATTGAGGCCGTAGTCGATACCGCCGAACCCGATCCCGGCCAGCAGGGCCATGACCAGGGCGGTCGGCCAGTTCGGCGCCAGCGCCAAGCCGGCCGCGCCGACGGCCATCAGCAGATACGAGGCGCCCAGGATCCGCCGGTTGCCGATCCGGCCGTAGAGCCGGTCGAAGAGCAGCACGCCGGCCACCCCACCGACGAAGTGCGCGCTCAGCCCGAGGCCGGCCGCCGACGGGGACAGGCCGAACTCCTCGCGGAAAGCGGGAATCGCGGGGCCGTACAGGGCCTGGAGGGCGCCCATGAGGATGAAGCCCACACAGGAGGCGACCACGGCGGCGGGGCTGAAGACCCGGACCGCCCGGGGATGCGGGGGTGCCGGCGGCACTGCTGTCATGGAGCGTGATGTTACCGGTAACATCACGCCGCTCGTCAAGATCCGTGCGGCACTCTTCGGCGGGAGGCTCCGATGATCGCGGGTGGCGCGTTTCTGGACTGTCAGTACAGATTCTGGACATGTAGTCTAGAAGTCGCTCGATGGACAGAGGGCGGTGTCGAGGGCGGACGGGGAGTGCGTGATGGCGGCCGAACAGGCCCTGGAATCCGAGCGGGACGCGATCGTCGCCGCGCTGGCGCCGGTCGTCGACGGGCTCGCGGCCACGTTCGGGCCGATGTGCGAGGTGGTCCTGCACGACTATCGGCGGCCGGAGAAGTCCGTGGTCGCCGTGGCCGGTTCGGTGACCGGGCGGGCCGTGGGCGGGGCGATGAGCGAGATCGGCATGCGGATCGTCGCGCGCGGCGACGGGGCCGGCGATGAGCTGAACTACGTCACCCGGACCCGTAACGGCAAGCTGGTCAAGGCGTCCACCATGGTGCTGCGGGACTCCACGGGCACCGTGTTCGGCGCCCTCTGCGTCAACCTCGACGTCACCGCCGTCGCCGACACCCACGCCCTGCTCGGCGCCCTCGCCGGCATCGGCGGCACCCCGGCCGACGTGCCGGTCACCACCTTCGGCAACGACATCGACTCCGTCGTCGAGGCCATCCTCGACGCCCACCGGCTCCGGCAGAACGGCAGCTGGGCCGCTCTCGACCGCGCGCAGCGCCTGGAGCTGTTCCGTGGCCTGGACGAGAGGGGCGTCTTCGGCGTGCGGCGCGCGATCGAACAGGTCGCGGCACGGCTCGGCATCTCCCGCGCGTCCGCCTACAGCTATCTGTCGCAGGCGCGAACCGATGCCCGGACGGCGACGGACCGGGCGGCGGCAGACGGCGCGGCCGATCGAGCGCCGGACGGCGCGACCCACCGTGCGACCGATCGCACAGTCACCGACGAGACATCCCCTGGAGGACACGCGTGACGACCACCACCCCGCCGGTCACCCTCGACGACGTCCGTGATGCCGCCGCGCGGCTCAGGAGTGTCGCGCACCGCACGCCGGTGCTGCGCTCGCGCACCCTCGACGAACTCGTCGGTGCCGAGGTCTTCCTCAAGTGCGAGAACTTCCAGCGCGTCGGCGCCTTCAAGTTCCGCGGCGCCTACAACGCGGCCTCGCGGCTGACGCCGGAGCAGCTCGCCCGCGGAATCGCCGCCTACTCCTCCGGTAACCACGCCCAGGCCGTCGCCCTGGCCGCCCGGGAGCTCGGCACCACCGCGGTGATCGTCATGCCCGTGGACGCCCCGCCGTCGAAGCGGGCGGCGACCCTCGGCTACGGCGCCGAGATCGTCACCTACGACCGCTACACCGGCGATCGCGTCGCGATCGGCGAGGCCCTGGCCGCCGAGCGCGGCCTCGCCCTCATCCCGCCCTACGAGCACCCGCATGTCATCGCGGGTCAGGGCACCGCCGCCCTCGAACTGCTCGAAGAGGTAGGGGAGTTGGGCGCCCTCATCGCGCCGGTCGGGGGCGGCGGACTGATCGCCGGCAGCTCCACGGTGGCCAAGGGCCTGCACCCGGACATCCGGATGATCGGCGTCGAGCCGGAGGCCGGCGACGACACCAAGCGGTCCCTGGAAGCGGGGCGGCGCATCAGCATCCCGGTGCCGTACACCATCGCCGACGGGCAGGCCCTGCACACACCCGGGGAGCTGACCTTCTCCGTGAACCGGCGGCTCGTCGACGAGATCGCGCTGGTCGGCGACGACGAGATCCGGGACGCGATGCGGTTCGCGTTCGAACGCCTGAAGATCGTCGTCGAGCCGAGCGGGGCCACCCCGCTGGCCGCCCTGCTCACCGGCCGGGCGGGTGCGCTGCCGCGCCGGGTCGGCGTGATCGTCTCCGGCGGCAACGTCGACGCCGAGCGCTTCGCCGAACTTTGCGGGAAGCGGGCCTGAGCGGGCGTTCCCCGATTGGCGGCCACGGATGGACGGGCGGACGATGGAGTGGTAGGGGGCCGGACCGCCGACGGCGATGCCCAGGGCCGCCGGGGAGACCGGCCCAGGCCGCGGTGAGCCGCGGCCGGAAGGGAGCGCGTCATGGTGTTGGAAGTGAAGCCGCTCGAAAAGCCCGACGAGCGCCGTGATTTCCCCCGCGGCCACCTCGAAGCCGTCCACATGACGGATCTCGACTTCGCTGTGGCGACCTTCGAGCCCGGCTGGCGCTGGACGGAGTCCGTGGGCCCGATCGCGGGCACCGAGAGCTGTCAGATGCACCACAACTGCTACATGCTCCAGGGCCGTCTGCACATCCGCATGGATGAGGGCGGCGAACAGGAAGTCGGCCCCGGAGACGTCTTCGTCTGCTCGCCCGGGCATGACGCCTGGGTCGTGGGTGACGAGCAGGTCGTGCTCTACGACTTCCAGGGACAGACGGCGAGGGAGTACGCGAAGAAGTGATGGCGAGGGAGTACGCGAAGACGTAGTACCGGCCGCTCCGCGCCGGTTCGTCGGCTCGTCACACGGTGACGACGACCTTCGCGCGCGCGTGCTCCACCTCCACGTACCGGATCGCCTCGGCCGCCTCGCTCAGCGGATACGTCCGCTCGATGGCCGGGGCGATCTTCCCGGACTCGGCGAGTTCGCGCAGCGCCGCGAGGTTCGCCCTGCTCTGCCTGGCCGGGAGTTCGCGCAGCCGCTGGCGGGTGAACGGCGCCGCCAGCCGCCTCTTGAAGAAGAGCCCCATCGGTCCGACGACGCTGCCGCCCTCGTACACGCCGCCGCCGGACAGCACGAGGGTGCCGGTGGGAGTGACCGCACGCCGGAACGCGGCCAGCGAGTGGTTGCCCACCAGGTCCAGTACGACGTCGTAGCGTCGGCCGCTCCGGGTGAAGTCCTCGCGCGTGTAGTCGATGACGTGATCGGCGCCGAGTGAGCGGACCAGGTCCACGTTCCTCGTGCTGCACACCGCGGTCACCTCGGCGCCGTACGCCTTGGCGAGCTGCACGGCGAACGTGCCCACCCCGCCCGACGCGCCGTTGACCAGGACCGTCTGGCCCCGCTGCACCCGGCCCACGTCCCGCAGTCCGATCAGGGCGGTGTTCCCCGCCAGGGGTATCGCGGCCGCCTGCTCGAAGGTCAGGTCGGCCGGCTTCGGGCCCACCATGGAGTCCTTGGCGCACACGAACTCCGCGAAGGCGCCGTCGGCCTCCCCGAACACCTCGTCGCCGGGTTCGAGCCCCACGACCCCGCTGCCCACGGCTTCCACGCGGCCGGCGAAGTCCCGGCCCCGGATCCTGGCCCTCGGCCTGGAGAGCCCGAAGGCCAGACGGGCGATCTTCGGGTCGCCGTGCATCAGGTGCCAGTCGTAGGCGTTGACCGAGGCCGCGTGCACCCGCACCAGCACCTCGTCGGCCGCCGGCACCGGAGTGTCGAATTCCCTGAACTCCAGCGTGTCCGCCGATCCGTACCGGTCCTGAACCACAGCTTTCATGGGATCCCCCTCTGTTTCTGGCGACAGTACGGAAGTCCCGCAGAACCGGATATCGGGGATGAACCCTGATTTTCTCCGGAGCCGACCCGGCCTTGCCCTGAGAAAACCGATCGGTTTACCCTGACTAGGGCGCGGCCGATGCCGCGGCTGCCGCCGGCGCGAAGAGGGTGTACGCCACCGCCCGCGACCCGCGCACCGTCACGCACCCCGACGCCGTACCGCTCGCACTGGAGGTGACCGACCCCGCGTCCGTCGCCGCGGCCGCCGAGCGGGCGCAGGGCGTCACCCTGCTGATCAACAACGCGGGAGCCTCGGTGAACGCGAACTTCCTCGACTCGCCCGTCGACGACGTCCGGCGCGAATTCGAGACCAACTTCTACGGGCCGCTGCTGGTCACCCGGGCCTTCGTCCCCGTCATCGAGCGCAACGGCGGCGGCCACATCCTCAACGTCCACTCCGTGCTGTCGTGGCTCGGCCTCGCCGGCTCCTACAGCGCGTCCAAGGCCGCCTTCTGGTCACAGACCAACTCGCTGCGACTCGACCTGAAGCCGCGCGGCATCGACGTCACCGGCCTGCACGTCGGATACGTCGACACCGACCTGAGCTCCGGCATCGACGCGCCCAAGTCCACGGCCGAGAGCGTCGCGGCCCAGGCCCTCGACGGGATCGCGTCCGGCGCCTACGAGGTCCTGGCCGATGACATCTCACGGCAGGTCAAGGCCGGCCTGGCGGCCGATCCGGTCGCCCTCTACCCGCAGCTCGCCGCCGCCTGACGACCCCCGACCGCCCTGATCACACCGGCAGCAGGCGCGCCACCAGCGCGCTGAGCTGCCGGGCGGTGCGGCACTCGTGCATCTCGACCAGTTCGGCGTAGTCGGGCGCGGCGGAGTCGCCGGTGCCCCAGCGGGAACGCTGCTCGGGGTTCAACCAGTGGACGCGGCGCGCCCGTTCGGCGATCTGCCGGACGGCCGGCAGGTTCGGGTCGCTCATGTTGGTGCGGGCGTCGCCGAGGACGAACACGGTCGTGCGCGGGCCCACCGCGTCGCCGTACCGCTCCGCGAACTCGCCCAGTGCCATGCCGTAGTCGCTGCTGCCGTGATAGCCGGTGAGCGTGGCCTCCGCCTCGATGCGCGCGCTGAGCCCTTCCGGGTCGGCGGTGCCGCGTTGGAGCAGCCCGGTCACCTCGTCGATCCGGTTGACGAAGGCGAACACGCGCACCTTGCTGAACTGGTCGTGCAGCGCCTGCACCAGCAGCATCGTGAAGTCCGAGAACCCGGACACCGAGCCCGACACATCGCACAGCAGCACCAGTTCGGGGCGCACGGGACGGCGTCGGCGCAGCACCGGCTTCATCGGCACCCCGCCCGTCGACAGCGACCCGCGCAGGGTCCGCCGCAGATCGATCGAGCCCCGGGAGGCACGGCGGCGACGGGCCGCGAGCCGGGTCGCGAGCTTGCGGGCGAGCGGCTGAACCGCCCGGCGCAGCTCGGCCAGTTGAGCCTTCCCCGCGAACAGGAAGTCCACCCGGTCCGCGGTCGGCGTCACCGCCCGCCGGGCGATCTCGTCCCGGCCCCGCCGCTCGGCGACCCGGCGGCGCGCCTCCGCGGCCACCAGCGCCCGGAACGCCTCGATGCGCCGCCGGATCTCGTCCTCCAGCAGCCGGTCGGCGAACCCCGAACTGCCGCCCTGCGCCCGGATGTCGTCACGGACGCGGGCGAGCAGGGTCTGCGGGCGCAGCCGTTCCAGCGCCTGGTACGACGACCAGCCGTCCGACTCCGGCGCGGAGCCGTAGCCCCCGAAACCGTCGACCGCCTCGACCGCCAACCGGCCCATCATCGACCGGTCGTCGGCGGTGAGCGCGGCCGCCAGCCGGTCGCGCAGGTCGTCCCGTCCCGCGGCCTTCTGCTCCGGCCCGCCGACACCGCGCGGGAAGTACAGGTCGAAGACCGGGTCGAACACCTGCCGCTGGCCGGTGCCGTGCAGCAGCGTCGCCGCCAGCCCCTCGCGCAGCAGCTCCCGGTCCGCGAGGCCGAGCGCCTCCACCGCCTGTGCCGCGTCCACCGTCTCGCCGGTACCGATCCGCACGCCGTGCGCGCGCAGCGCCCCGACGAGGGACGTCAGCCGCTCGGCGACACCCGCGGGCGTGGTCACGGCGCGTCCAGGGCGTCCAGGTCCAGCTTGGTGGACGCCTTGAGGACGTCGTCCTGGTGCTTGAGGAGTACGCCGAGGCTGGCCTGCACGACCGTCTCGTCCAGCGTGTCGGCGCCGAGCGCGAGCAGCGTGCGCGCCCAGTCGATGGTCTCGGCGACCGACGGCACCTTGCGCAGGTCCATCGCCCGCAGCGCGCCCACGACCCGTACGACCGAGCGGGCCAGCGCCTCGTCGAGGCCCGGCACCTTCAGCCGTACGATCCGGCGCTCCAGCTCCTCGTCCGGGAAGCCGATGTGCAGGAAGAGGCAGCGGCGGCGCAGCGCCTCGGACAGTTCCCGGCTCGCGTTGGAGGTGAGGACGACGAACGGGCGGCGCGTCGCGGTGATGGTGCCCAGCTCGGGGACGGTCACCTGGAAGTCGCTGAGCACCTCCAGGAGCAGGCCCTCCACCTCGACGTCCGCCTTGTCGGTCTCGTCGATCAGCAGCACCTTGGGGTCCTCGCCCCGGATGGCGGTCAGCAGCGGCCGGGTGAGCAGGAACTCCTCGCTGAAGATGTCGGTGCGCGTCTCGTCCCACGTCTCGTCGCGGCCCGCGCTGATGCGCAGCAACTGCTTGGCGTGGTTCCACTCGTACAGCGCCCGGGACTCGTCGACCCCCTCGTAGCACTGCAGACGCACGAGCCGCGCCCCGGCGACCTCGGCGACGGCCTTGGCCAGCTCCGTCTTGCCGACCCCGGCCGGGCCCTCCACCAGGAGCGGCTTGCCGAGGCGGTCGGCGAGGAAGACGGTCGTGGCGACCGCGGGCGAGGCGAGATAGCCGGTCTCGGCCAGACGCGCGGAGACGTCGTCGACGGATGTGAACAACGGGGCCTCCAGGTCGGTGCTGAGCGTGCTCCGCCTATCTAAGCGCTTGTTCACCGCCTGTGTCACCCGGTATACCGATCGGTTTCCGGTGGGCCGGGTGCGCGGTAACCTCGCTCCATGACCGCGACCAGGGACCGTTTGCTCGACGCAGCGGCCGAGCTCTTCTACCGCGACGGTGTGTCCATCGGCGTCGAGGCGCTGTGCCGGACCGCCGGCGTCTCGAAACGGTCCATGTACCAGCTCTTCTCGGGGCAAGGGCGAGGTCCTCGCGGCGAGCCTGGAGCGACGGCTTCCGGCGTACGAGGCCCAGCTTGCGTCCGGTTCCGAGGACACGGCAACGCCACGCGAGCGGGTCCTCCAGGTCTTCGAACGGCTGGAGACGGCGTCCACCGAGCCCACCTACCAGGGCTGCCCCTGTCTCGCCGCGCTGGTCGAGTTGAAGGATCCCGGACATCCGGCGAGTGTGGTCGCCCGTGGGGCGAAGGAGCGGCTGAAGGGCTTCCTCCGTACGCAGGCGGAGGAGGGCGGGGCGCGGGATCCGGAGCTGCTGGCGCGCCGGCTGATGCTGGTCTTCGACGGCGCCAGTGCGCGCGGGCGCCGGGATCGAGACGCTGGACGGCTTGACCACGGCAACCGTGACGGCGCTCCTGCACGCGGCCGACATGAAATGAAGAGACGGCCGCCGAAGCGGCCGTCCCCCGTGGTCGCTCTCTCATGAGGCCACCGCGACCGCCCCCACCGCCGCGGTCCGCAGCATCCGCCGGGCCGTGACCAGGCTCGTCCCCAGCGTCACCACCGCCGCGACCGCGACCACCGCGGCACCGATGCCGTAGACCTCGCCCGGCAGCACCCCGTCGGTGCGGACCACGGTGAACGGGACGATCCCGGCCAGCGCGGCCACCATGCCGAAGAGGACCCCGGTGACGGTCAGGATCAGCGTCTCGGCGCCGACCGTCCCAAGCACCTGATGCGGGGTCGCGCCCGCCAGGCGCTGCTGACCGAACTCCCGGACGCGGTAACTCGTCGCCGCGTACAGCGAGTTGACCAGCATCACGCAGACGAAGACCACGATGATGCCGACCACCGTGAAGTTGAGCGTCTCGAGGTTCTTGGCGTCGACCGACTTCGTCAGACCCGAGGCCTCGACGGCGTCGCTCTCCACCGCCTGCATGGTGAGCGTGGCCGTGGCCACCGCCGTGAACAGGATCAACGACACCAGGATCCCGGCCAGTTGACCCGCCCGCTCCCGCAGATTCCGTACGGCCAGCCAGCCGCTCGCCCCGCTCAGCGACAGCCGGTCCAGCACGCCCCGCAGCAGTCGCGGCGCCATCAGCGCGAAGCCCACCGACAGCAGGATCGCCCCGTAGGCGGGCGGCGCCATCAGGGCCGCGTCCGTCGCCGAGAACACGAAGGTGGAGGAGGCCGAAGCCGCACCGGTGAGCAGCGCGGCGTAGGCGAGGAACTTCCTTGCCCCGCCCCGCCGTTCCTTTCCACGCGTCGCCCGCCGTACGGCGAGGAAGGCGGCGCCGGCCGACGCGAGCAGCGTGATGTCGATGCCCGTCATCAGGGCGATCGGGCCGAAGGAGTGCTCGACGGATCCGGCGACCTGGCCGCTGTCCTGGAACACGTCCAGCAGCGCCCGACCGGCCAGCATCGCCGGGCCGATCGCCAGCGCCGCGCCCACCACCGCCACGACCACCGCCTCGCCGACCACCATCCGCCCCAGCTGCGCCGGAGTCGCCCCCGAGCAGCGCAGCAGCGCCAACTCGGCGGCGCGCTGACGGACGTTGACCGTCAGGGTGGAGGCGACGGCGAAGAACACCAGCAGGGTGCCGTAGCCGCCGACCACGCCCGCCGCGGTGGACAGGGTCTCCGCGCTGGTCGGGTCGACGCCGTCCTGCGCCGCCGTGTCGTGCATCGAGTTGAACGTCATGATGATCGCCGCGCCGAGGAACGCGGCCAGCAGGGTGGCGAGGAACCGCCCGGGGCGGTGCCGTATCGACCGCATGGCCAGCAGGAACATCGCTCACACCCCCGTCGCCACGTTGTCGCCGAGGTGCGCGAGGCGTTCGGCCACCGCGTCGGCCGTCGGGGCGTCCACCCGGCCCGCCAGCCGGCCGTCCGCCAGGAACAGCACCGAGTCCGCGTACGAGGCGGCGACCGGGTCATGGGTCACCATCACCACGGTCCGGCCGTGCACCCGCACCGCCTGCTGGAGCAACCGCAGCACGTCGCGTGCGCTGCGCGTGTCCAGGGCGCCCGTCGGCTCGTCCGCGAAGATCACCCGGGGCTTGGTCACCAGCGCACGGGCGATCGCCACACGCTGCCGCTGCCCGCCCGACAACTGGTCGGGGCGGTGTCCCAGCCGGTCGCCGAGACCCACGGAGGCCAGGACCTCCTTGGCCCGCTCGCGATCCACGCGCTGCCCGGCGAGCTTGAGCGGCAACACCGTGTTCTGCGCGACGGTCAGCGTCTCCAGCAGGTTGTACTGCTGGAACACGAACCCGATCCGCCCACGCCGGAACTTCGTCAACTCGGCCTCGCCGCCCCCGGTCAGCTCGGTGCCGTCCACCCGCACGATGCCGCTGTCGGGCCGGTCGAGCCCGGCCGCGCAGTGCAGGAGCGTGGTCTTGCCGGACCCCGACGGCCCCATCACCGCCGTGAAGGTGCCCCGCCCCAGACCGAGGGTGACCCCGTCCAGAGCGGTCACGGCACTGTCGTGCGCACCGTAGGTCTTGGTGACCTTGACGAGCCGGAGCGCCTCGGCGGCGGGTCCCTGGTCGTGCGTCGTTCGCGAGCCTGAGCGAAACATCGTCATCACTCTCCGTCCGGCACTCCCTGTGCCCTGCCGAAGAAGCTACGGAGGCGGCGACGTGACCACATTGGGCGCAGAACCCGTGTTGCGGGGTGTACTCAGCGACACCTCGGACCGGGGGTCAGCCGCCGGCGCGGCCCTCCGGCGGATCAGGGAAGAGCCCCTCATGCCACTCTTGAACCAGCCGGTCCGGGGAACCCGGGCGCCATGGACGATCAGGGCCGCACCCACACCTCGTACTGGATCGAGACGGCACCGCCCGGCGACCTCGCGCCGCCACCGGACGGTGACCTCACCGTGGAGGTCGCGGTGGTGGGCGCGGGCATCGCCGGGCTCAGCACGGCCTGGGAGCTCGCCCGCCGTGGCCACGAGGTCGCCGTATTGGAGGCGGACCGCGTCGCCACCGGCGTCACCGGGCACACGACGGCCAAGCTGAGCGCCCAGCACACCTTGATCTACGACCGGCTGCGCCGCACCCGTGGCAAGGAGGGGGCGCGCCTGTTCGCGGCCTCGCAGATGGACGCGATCCGGCACGCCGCCGAGACCGCGGACGCGCTCGGCGTGGACTGCGACTGGGAGGGCACGGCGGCGTACACCTTCGCCGAGGACGCCGACCGCACCGATGAGCTGCGGGCCGAGGCCACCGCGGCCCGGGAGGCGGGGCTGCCCGCCGAGTACGTGACCGACACCGACCTGCCGTTCCCGGTCGCGGGCGCGGTGCGGGTCGAGGAGCAGGCACAGTTCCACCCCCGCAAGTACCTGCTGGCACTGACCGAGGACCTGCGCCGCCTGGGTGGCCGCGTGCACGAGCACACGCGTGTGGTCGGGCTCTCCGAGGGCGACCGGTGTGTCCTCACGACCGAGGACGGGGTGAAGGTGACCGCGCGCTCCGTCGTCGTCGCCACTCACTATCCGATCTTCGACCGGGCCCTGCTGTTCACCCGGCTCTCGCCCCGCCGCGAACTCGTGGTCACCGCTCCCCTCGACACGACCGCCGCTCCGATCGGCATGTACATCACCCCCGAGCAGAACACCCGCTCCGTCCGCACGGCACCCTACGAGGACGGAAAACGCCTGCTCATCGTCACCGGAGAGCACTTCACCCCGGGGACCGGCGGCGATGTCGAGGCGCGGTTCGAGGCCCTGTCCGCGTGGGCGGTGGAGCGCTTCGGAGACCTCGACTTCACGCACCGGTGGGCCACCCAGGACAACGACCCCACCGACTCCGTGCCCCTCGTCGGCCCGCTGCACCCCGCGAGCCGGCACACCTACGTGGCCACCGGCTTCGGCGGCTGGGGACTGGCGAGCGGGATCATGGCGGGCCGCCTCCTGTGCGATCTGATCACCGGCCGCGAGAACGCGTGGAGCGATCTGTACGATCCGCGCCGGGTGACGTCCGTGCTGCGCGAGGGGAAGGACTTCCTCAAGCACCAGGCCGACGTGGCACGCCACTTCGTCGGCGACCGGCTCCAGCACCTGCCGGGCCCCTCGGCCACGTCGGTGGACGAGATCGCCCCCGGCGACGGCGCGGTCGTCCACGTCTCCGGGAAACGCTGCGCGGTCCACCGCGACGACGACGGCAAGGTGCACGCCGTCTCCGCGAAGTGCACGCACCTGGGCTGCATCGTGGCGTTCAACCGCGCCGAACGGGCCTGGGAGTGCCCGTGCCACGGCTCCCGCTTCGATCCGGACGGCCATGTGGTGCAGGGCCCGGCGGTGCGGCCCCTGGAGCCGCGGGACATCTGAGGCCCGGGGGCACGGCCTCAGCCGACCAGGACGACCTCCAGGGTGCGCGGACCGTGCACTCCCTCGACCCGGTCCAGCTCGATGTCACTGGTCGCCGAGGGACCCGAGATCCACGTCAACGGGCGGGCGGGATCGAGACGTTCGAGCGCCTGCGGTACGGACGACACGACCTGCTCGGGGACCCGTACGACACAGATGTGGTGGTCGGGGACGAGGGTGATGCGGCGTCGGCCCTGGTCGGGGGAGCCGTCCAGGACGATGGTGCCGGTCTCGGCGACGGCCACCGCGCACGCCGTGACCACACTGTCGATGCGGTCCAGCTCGTGCGGGGTGCTCTCCGCCCGGTCCGGGACCGGCTCCGCGTCGGTCGCCGAGAGCCACTCGGGGTCCAGCCCCGGCGGCATGAGGACCGTCTTCGCCCCACGCGCGGCGAGCATCCCGGCGATCGTCGCCGGGAGATCGGCGGCCGTGCAGCGGTGCACGACGGCCCGGTAGTCGGCCAGGTTCTCGGCCAGCAGATCCACCGTCTGCGCGACAGTCCGCTCCCCGTGCTCACGCAGATAGTCGCGCAAAACCGCCTGCTCGTACGGCGAGTCGTCCTGTCGTACGTCCGCCAGCGCGCGCCGCACCCGGCCCAGGATCCGTTCCCTGCTGCTCACTTCGCACCGTCCTTCGCGCCCCGCGTACGCTGCCACCAGTCCCGGAAGGGCTCCGCGGGCACCGCCGGCAGATCCCGGCTGCCGCTCCACGCCTTGCCCGGCCCCGGCAGTGACCGCGGATGCAGACTCCGGGTCCGCGAGGCGAGCCGCTGACCGGTGCGCAGGACCCCCGGGTGGCGGAAGGCCCAGCGCGCCGCCCGCATCGCGGCCCGCTCGGCGGCATGCCCCTTCGCGGGCTTCAGCACCACCTTGTTGCCCCGCGAGGTGACCTCACCGCCCTGGACGACCCGCTCCCGCAGATGCACCAGCACCTCGGGGATGTCGATGGCGACCGGACACACCTCGTAGCAGGCACCGCACAGCGACGAGGCGTACGGCAGCGAGGCGTCGATCTCGCTTGCCACGCCCCGCAGTTGGGGGCTGAGGATGGCGCCGATCGGACCCGGGTAGACCGAGCCGTACGCGTGCCCGCCGGCCCGCTCGTACACCGGGCACACGTTCAGGCACGCCGAGCAGCGGATACAGCGCAGGGCCTGGCGGCCGACCTCGTCGGCCAGGGTGTCGGTGCGGCCGTTGTCGAGCAGGACCAGGTGGAAGTTCTCCGGCCCGTCGCCGTCCGTCGTACCGGTCCACGTCGACGTGTACGGATTCATGCGCTCGGCCGTCGAGGAACGGGGCAGCGTCTGCAGGAACACCTCCAGATCCCGCCACGTCGGCACGATCTTCTCGATGCCGACGACCGAGATCAGCGTCTCGGGCAGCGTCAGGCACATCCGCCCGTTGCCCTCGGACTCCACGACCACCAGCGTGCCGGTCTCGGCGACCATGAAGTTGGCGCCGGAGACGCCGACCTTGGCGCGCAGGAACTTCTCACGAAGGTGCAGGCGGGCCGCCTCGGCGAGTTCGGCGGGCGTGTCCGTGAGGCCCTCGGGGGCCGGGCGGCCCCACTCGCTCATCTCGCGTTCGAAGATGTCCCGGATCTCACCCCGGTTGCGGTGGATCGCAGGGACGAGGATGTGCGAGGGCCGGTCCTTGCCCAACTGCACGATCAGCTCGGCGAGATCGGTCTCGTAGGCGCGGATGCCCTCCGCCTCCAGCGCCTCGTTCAGTCCGATCTCCTGCGTGGCCATCGACTTGACCTTGACGACCTCCGGCTCACCGGTCGCCTTGACGAGGTCCGCCACGATCCGGTTGGCCTCGTCGGCGTCGGCGGCCCAGTGAACCGTGCCGCCCGCCGCCGTGACCGACACCTCCAACTGCACGAGGTAGCGGTCGAGATGACGCAGCGTATGGTCCTTGATCCGCTTCCCGGCCTCCCGCAGCGCCGCCCAGTCGGACACCTCCGCGACGGCGTTCGCCCGCTTGGCTCGGATGGTGTGCGTGGCATGGCGCAGATTGCCGCGCAGGGTCTGGTCGTGCACCGCCTCGTGCGCGGCCTTCGGAAAGGCCGGCATCCCTACGAACGTCCCGCTCATACGGCCGGCTCCTCCTCCGTGCTCGCCAGGATCTCCGCGATGTGCACGGGCCGCATGCCCGTCCGCAGCCGGGCCATGGTCCCGCCGATGTGCATCAGACAGGAGTTGTCGGCCGCGCACAGCACCTCGGCCCCCGTCGACTCTGCGTTGCGTACCTTGTCCGCGCCCATCGCCGCCGAGACGTCGGAGTTCTTCAGCGCGAACGTGCCGCCGAACCCACAGCACTCGTCGGCGCCCGGCAACTCGGCCAGCTCCAGCCCCTTGACGGCCTGGAGCAGCCGCCGGGGCCGCTCGCCGAGCCCGAGCCCGCGCAGCCCATGGCAGGTCGGGTGGTAGGTCACCTTGTGCGGGTAGTAAGCCCCGACGTCCGTCACCCCCAGCACGTCCACCAGGAACTCCGTCAGCTCGTACGTCTTCGGCACCACCGGCGCCAGCGTCGCGGCGAGGGTGTCCCCGCGCCCCTCGGCCCGGGCCCGCTCACCCATCCGCGGATACAGTTCCCGCACCATCGCCCCGCACGAGCCGGACGGGGTGACGATCGCGTCGTACTCACCGAAGACATCGGAGAAATGCCGGGCCAGCGGCTCGGCCTCATGACGGTATCCGGTGTTGTAGTGCGCCTGTCCGCAACAGGTCTGGGCCATCGGGAAGTCGACCTCGACGCCCAGCCTGGTCAGCAGTTTCACCACGGCGCGCCCGGTGTCCGGATAGAGCGTGTCGTTGACGCAGGTCAGGAACAGGGCGACACGCATCGCGGCTCCTTGTGATCGATCATCGGATGAGTGCAGGGTAGTGCGGGCATGCGGCCCGGGGGAGACCCCGCTCACCGCCGGGTGAGTTTCACCCTCGGGTGAGCCGGGCCTCCGCCTCGCTCCAGCGCGCCGCGTCCCCTCGCGGCTCGTACCGGGTCAACGGCTGCGTACGAGTGAGCAGTCGCCGCCCGTCGGCGAGGTCGCCGACCAGCCCATGGGCCCGGGCCTGGACCAGGACGTTCCCGAGGGCGGCGGCCTCGGTCGGACCGGCCACCACCGGCAGCCCGCAGGCGTCGGCGGTCAGCTGGCACAGCAGGGCGTTGCGCGTGCCACCCCCGACGACGTGCACGACGTCGACCGGATGGCCGGCCAGCCGCTGGGCGTCGGCGATCGCCCGGCGGTGGGCGAGGGCGAGCGAGTCGAGGATGCAGCGCGTGATCTCGGCGGGCGAGGCGGGCACCGGCTGCCCCGAGGCACGGCACGCCTCGGCGATCCGCTCCGGCATCCGCCCCGGCGCCAGGAACGCCGCGTCGCCCGCGTCCACGACCGACCGCAGCGCCGGCACCTTGGACGCCTCCAGCAGCAGTCCGCCCAGACCGGGGTCGCCCCACGCCCGTACGCACTCCTGGAGCAGCCACAACCCCATGATGTTCCGCAGATACCGGACCGTGCCGTCCAGCCCCAGCTCATTGGTGAAGTTGGCGGCCCGGCTCTCCTCGGTGAGCACGGGGGCGTCCAGCTCGAGTCCCGCCAGCGACCAGGTGCCGGTGCAGATGTACGCGAACCGCTCGCCGTCGGCCGGGACGGCGGCCACCGCGGACGCGGTGTCGTGCGACCCGACCGCCGTCACCGGCACGGGACCGGCCAGCCCGGTCTCCTCCAGCACCTCGCCGCGCAGCAGCCCCGCGGGGTCGCCGGGTTGCCTGAGCGGCGCGAACAGGCCCAGGTCGATGCCGAGCCGGGAGGCGATGTCGTACGACCACGCGCGCGTGCGGGGATCGATCAGCTGGGTGGTGGAGGCGTTGGTGAGCTCGGTGCCCTGCTCGCCGGTGAGCCAGTACGTCAGCAGATCGGGGATGAGCAACAGTCGCCGGGCACGGGCCAGTTGCTGGGTCTCACGCGCCGCCGTCAGCTGGTACAGGGTGTTGAAGGGGGCGTACTGCAGGCCCGTCGCCGCGTACAGTTCGGCGGCCGGTACGGTCGCCCACACCTTCTCCGCGACGCCCTCGGTGCGGGAGTCCCGGTAGTGCACGGGATTGCCGAGCAGCGCCCCGTCGGCGTCCAGCAGGCCGTAGTCCACGGCCCAGCTGTCGATGCCGACGGAGTCGACCTGCCCCGCGGCCTTCAGCCCCGCCAGGACACCCGCGTACAGCGCGAGCACGTCCCAGCGCAGCCCTTCGGGCACCCGAACGGGCCGGTTGGGAAAGCGGTGGGCCTCGCTCAGCTCCAGCGAGTCCGGGCCGACGCGGCCGACCATGACCCGCCCGCTGGAGGCGCCCAGGTCGACCGCGGCGTACGACTTCACGGACGCGCTCACCGCAGGAAGGCGGCCGCGACGCCGGCGTCGACCGGGATGTGCAGTCCCGTGGTGTGCGTCAGGTCCCCGCCGGTCAGCGCGAAGACGGCGTTCGCGACATGGTCGGGCAGCACCTCGCGCTTGAGGATGGTCCGCTGGGCGTAGAACTCGCCCAGCTTCTCCTCCTCGACCCCGTACACCGCGGCCCGCTTGGCCCCCCAGCCACCGGCGAAGATCCCGGACCCACGCACCACGCCGTCCGGGTTGATCCCGTTGACGCGGATGCCGTGCTCGCCCAGCTCGGCGGCCAGCAGCCGTACTTGATGAGCCTGGTCGGCCTTGGTGGCGGAGTAGGCGATGTTGTTGGGTCCGGCGAAGACGGCGTTCTTCGAGGCGATGTAGACGATGTCACCGCCCAGCTCCTGAGCGATCATCACACGCGCCGCCTCCCGCGACACCAGGAAGGAACCGCGCGCCATGATGTCGTGCTGGAGGTCCCAGTCCTTGGCCGAGGTCTCCAGCAGCGGCTTGGAGATGGAGATACCGGCGTTGTTGACCACCAGATCGACCCCGCCGAAGGCCAGCACGGCCGCCTTGAAGGCCTCCGCGATCTGCTCCTCGGACGTGACGTCGACGGTCACCGCGACGGCCTTGTCCGGCCCGCCCAGCTCCTCGGCGACGGCCTGGGCGTTCTCGGCGTTCAGATCGGCGACGACCACACAGGCGCCCTCGGCGACGAGCCGCTGCGCGATGGCCTTCCCGATCCCGCTGCCCGCGCCCGTCACCAGCGCGACCCGGGTCGCGAGCGGCTTGGGCTTCGGCATCCGCTGAAGCTTGGCCTCCTCCAGGGCCCAGTACTCGATACGGAACTTCTCGGACTCCTCGATGGGCGCGTAGGTGGAGACGGCCTCCGCCCCCCGCATCACATTGATGGCGTTGACATAGAACTCGCCGGCCACTCGTGCGGTCTGCTTGTCCTTGCCGAAGCTGAACATGCCGACCCCGGGGATCAGCACGATCGCCGGGTCGGCGCCGCGCATGGCGGGGGAGTCGGGCAGTGCGTGCCGCCGGTAGTAGGCGGCGTACTCCTCGCGGTACTCGGCGTGCAGCTCCCCCAGCCGGGCGACGGCCTCGTCGAGGGGCGCGGTGGGCGGCAGGTCGAGGACGAGCGGCCGCACCTTGGTCCGCAGGAAGTGGTCCGGGCACGAGGTGCCCAGGGCCGCGAGCCGCGGGTGCTCGGCGCTCGCGAGGAAGTCGAGAACGACCTCGGAGTCGGTGAAGTGACCGACCTGCGGCCGGTCCTGGGAAGCGATGGCACGGACGACCGGCGCCAGCGCCGCGGCCCGCTCCCGCCGCTCGACGGCGCCGAGCGCCGCGTACCCCTCGATCACCGGCCCGAAGGGCTCCGGCTTCCCGCGCTCGGCGAGAAACGCCTCGGCGGTGCGGATGATGTGCAGCGAGTTCCGCTCGCACTCCTCGGAGGTGTCACCCCAGGCGGTGATGCCGTGGCCCCCGAGAATGCACCCGATGGCCTGCGGGTTGGCGGCCTTCACGGCGGCGATGTCGAGCCCGAGCTGGAACCCGGGCCGCCGCCACGGCACCCACACCACGGTGTCACCGAAGCACTCCGCGGTCAGCTTCTCGCCGTCGGCGGCACAGGCCAGCGCGATGCCGGAGTCGGGGTGCAGATGGTCCACGTGCGCGGCCTCGACGAGCCCGTGCATGGCGGTGTCGATGGACGGAGCCGCCCCACCCTTCCCATGCAGGCAGTAGTCGAAGGCGGCGACCATCTCGTCCTCGCGCTCGACGCCCGGATACACGTCGACGAGCGCCCGCATCCGGTCCAGCCGCAACACCGCGAGCCCCGCCTCGGTGAGCGTCCCGAGGTCCCCACCGGACCCCTTGACCCACATCAGCTCCACGTCACCACCGGTGACGGGGTCGGTGTCGGTGCCCTTGGCGGACGCGTTTCCGCCGGCGTAGTTGGTGTTACGGGGGTCGGAGCCGAGCCGATGGGAACGGGCGAGGAGGGCGGCGGCTTCGGGATGGGTTGCCATGTCTGTTCAGTCCTTCTTGACGAGGGCGAGGGATAGCGCCCCTTCAGGGGCGCGGGGCTGTGTTGAATGTGCGGCTACCGCCGCGCGGGCGCGACCAGCCACATACGGCCCGCAGCCCGAAGACAACAGATCTCGGCAGACGCTTACGCCCCCCACCCGGCCTGCTCC
Source organism: Streptomyces sp. NPDC093591 (assembly GCF_044764885.1). Lineage (NCBI taxonomy): Bacteria > Bacillati > Actinomycetota > Actinomycetes > Kitasatosporales > Streptomycetaceae > Streptomyces > Streptomyces sp. NPDC093591. The sequence goes on along the minus strand of NZ_JBIWIY010000004.1, from coordinate 211,591 downwards.
CCACCAACCCGCTCGGCCACGATCTTCTCGGCCCACCCGGACCGGCGGTACGCGGCGATCGGATTGGCGTCGAGACCCATCTCTTCCCGCACCTCACCCAGCAGCGGCCGCACATCCGTGTTGTACGCGTCCATCAGCACAGCGTTGGCCTCAAGCACGTCACCGGCAGCCTGCGCCTCGGCCAGAGCGACGCGGTCGACCAGCAGCGCCTTCGCCGTGGCCTCCTGCACGTTCATCACGGACCGGATGATCGCCGGGATCTTCGCCTCGATGTTGTGGCACTGGTCGAGCATGAACGCGACCTCGGGCGAGAACCCGCCCCCACGCACGACCTCGTACATGATCCGGAACAGCTGGAACGGATCCGCGGCCCCGACCATCAGGTCGTCGTCCGCGTAGAACCGGGAGTTGAAGTCGAACCCCCCGAGCTTCCCCTCCCGCAGCAGCGTCGCGACGATGAACTCGATGTTGGTCCCGGGAGCGTGGTGCCCGGTGTCGACCACGACCTGCGCCTTCTCGCCGAGCTTCAGGCAGTGCGCGTACGCCGTCCCCCAGTCCGGCACATCGGTCGTGTAGAAGGCCGGCTCGAAGAACTTGTACTCCAGCAGCATCCGCTGCCCCTCGCCCAGCCGCTCGTACACCTCGGCCAGGCCCTCGGCCAGCCGGTCCTGCCGCGCCCGGATGTCGTCCTGCCCCGGGTAATTCGTGCCGTCCGCGAACCACAGCTTCAGATCCCGCGACCCGGTCGCGTCCATGATGTCGACGCACTCCAGCAGATGGTCGACGGCCTTGCGCCGCACCACCGCGTCCGGGTGGCAGATGCTGCCCAGCTTGTAGTCGTCGTCCTGGAACGTGTTGGAGTTGATCGCGCCCAGCTTCACGCCGCGCTCCTCGGCGAATTTGGCCAGCGCGCCGTAGTCCTCGACCTTGTCCCACGGAATGTGCAGCGCGACGGTCGGGGCCACACCGGTGAAGGCGTGCACCTGAGCCGCGTCCTCAAGCTTCTCGCGCGGCGTACGCGGAACGCCCTGCTGGGCGAAGACCTTGAACCGCGTCCCCGAGTTCCCGTACGCCCACGACGGCGTTTCGACTGCCTGGGTCTTGAGTGCGGCCTTCACCGCGGCGAGCTCGGTCACTGAGGGCTCCTGTGACATCGGGACGGAAGTCGGACGGTAGACATCTGAACGGCTTCGCTGTGAAACGATTCAAGACGGGAACGTATGAGCCGTCCGGTGGAGTGTCAAGCCCTGTGGCCACGACTCTTTCCCGTGACTCCCCCGTGACCTTGTTTCATCGAAATTTTTTCGACACGGACCCATTGACGTGACATGCGCTCCATGCCTAACGTCCCGGCAACCAAGTTGAAACCTTTCACGACGCCGAGAGGGCCGTCCCGCCGGCGTCGTCGAGGAGCCCCCATGACCCACCCGTCCAAAACGGGTCCGGCCCCGGTTCTGGCGCTCAGGGACATCTCGAAGTCCTTCGGCGCGGTCCGTGCCCTGCGGGACGTCTCCCTGGAGCTGTTTCCCGGGGAGGTGCACGCCCTCGCCGGAGAGAACGGCGCGGGCAAGTCGACCCTCATCAAGACACTCGCCGGAGTGCACCGCCCCGACGCGGGCCAGGTGCTGCTCGACGGTGCGCCCGTCGTCTTCCACGGCCCCGGTGACGCCCGCGACGCCGGCATCGCCGTGATCTACCAGGAGCCGACTCTCTTCCCGGACCTGTCGATCGCCGAGAACATCTTCATGGGCCGCCAGCCGCGGCGCGCGCTCGGCCGGATCGACCACAAGGCCACGCACGCCGCGACCCTGGCCCTGATGCAGCGCCTCGGCGTCGAGCTCGACCCCGACCGCCCCGCGCGCGGCCTGTCCATCGCGGACCAGCAGATCGTCGAGATCGCCAAGGCGCTCTCCTTCGACGCCCGCGTCCTGATCATGGACGAGCCGACCGCCGCCCTCACCGGCAGCGAGGTCGCCCGGCTCTTCGGAGTCGTCCGCACCTTGCGCGAACAGGGCGCCGCCGTCCTCTTCATCTCCCACCGGCTGGAGGAGATCTTCCAGATCTGCCGGCGGGTGACCACCCTGCGCGACGGTGCCTGGATCGCCAGCGAGCTCCTCGACGGCATGACCGAGGAGGACCTCGTCCGCCGGATGGTGGGCCGTGACCTCGAAGAGCTGTACCCCAAGCAGGACGTGAGGCCGGGCGAGGTCGCCCTGAGCGTGCGCCGGCTGACCCGCGAGGGCGTCTTCACCGACGTCTCCTTCGACGTACGGCGCGGTGAGATCGTCGGCCTCGCCGGGCTCGTGGGAGCGGGCCGTACCGAAGTCGCGCGGGCCGTGTTCGGCATCGACCGCTGGGACGCCGGCGAGGTCACCGTCGACGGCAAGGCCCTGACCAACGGCGCCCCGTCCACCGCCATGGCCTCCGGCCTGGCCCTCGTCCCCGAGGACCGGCGCGCCCAGGGCCTGGTGATGGACATGTCCATCGAGCGCAACATCGGCCTCACGGGCCTTCGTACGACCGTCAAGGCGGGCCTGATGGACCGCGGCGCCGAACGCAGCCGCTCCCTCGACTGGGCCGTCAAGCTCCAGGTCAAGTACGCCCGGATCGCCGACGCCGTCTCCACCCTGTCGGGCGGCAACCAGCAGAAGGTCGTCCTCGCCAAGTGGCTCGCCACCGGCCCCAAGGTGCTGATCGTCGACGAACCCACCCGAGGGATCGACGTCGGCACCAAGGCCGAGGTGCACCGGCTGCTCAGCGAACTCGCCGCCGACGGCGTCGCCGTCCTGATGATCTCCTCCGACCTGCCCGAGATCCTCGGCATGGCCGACCGCGTGCTCGTGATGCACGAGGGCCGCCTGACCGCCGAGATCCCGCGCTCCGACGCCACCGAGGAAACCGTGATGGCCGCAGCAACCGGGAGGGCCGCCGCATGACGGTGATCACTCCCAAGCAGGCCCCTGTCACCGACGTACCGAAGTCCAGCGGCACCCGCCTGGTCGACCGCGTCTTCAAGATGCGCGAACTCGCCATCCTGGTCGTCTTCGTGGTGATGATCGTCGTCACCCAGCTCGGCAACAGCGAGTTCCTCACCGAGCAGGGCATCAAGGACCTGCTCCTGAACGCGACGATCCTCGTCCTGGTCGCCACCGGCCAGTCCCTGGTGGTCATCACGAGGAACGTGGACCTGTCGGTCGGCTCGACCCTCGGCATCAGCGCCTTCGCCGCCGGCATGTATCTGCAGGGCGGCGGGAACCCCGTCGTCGCCGTGCTGCTGGCGGTCCTGATGGGCATCGCCTTCGGCCTGCTGAACGGCCTTCTCGTCAGCCTCGGTCAGGTACCGGCCCTCGTCGTCACCCTGGGCACGCTCTACATCATCCGCGGCATCGACTCCATCTGGGTCGGCTCCCGGCAGATCACGGCGGCCGACCTCCCGGACGGCTTCGTCGACTTCGGCTCCGGCGGCATCTCCGCGGTGCCGTGGCTGGCGCTGATCGCGATCGCCGTCCTGGTGGCGACCGCGTACTACCTCAAGCACTTCGGCAGCGGCCGCGAGCTGTACGCCCTCGGCTCCAACCCGGAGGCCGCCCGCCTCGCCGGCATTCCGGTGCGCAAGCGGATCCTGGCCGCGTACACCTTCTGCGGTGCGCTGGCCGGCCTCGCGGGCGCCATGTACCTGGCCCGCTTCGGCAACGTCGACTCCGGCACCGGCAACGGCTACGAACTCACCGTCGTCAGCGCGGTCGTCGTCGGCGGCGTCGTCTTCACCGGCGGCTCCGGCAGCGTCTACGGCGCGGCGCTCGGCGCCCTGCTGCTGACCTCCATCAACAGCGTGCTGCCCGCCCTCGGTGTCAGCTCCGTCTGGGTGCTCGCCATCAACGGCATCCTGCTCCTGCTCGCCATCGCGGTCGACCGGATCGTCGCGCTGCGCGTGGCCTCCGCCCTGAAGAAGAGGAACGCCCGCCATGGCTGACTTCTCCCTGAGCCGAGCGATCCGCTGGGACACGGTCGTCGGTGCGCTTCTGATCGTCGTGCTCCTGCTGTCCTTCGGAACGGTCGACGGTTTCGGAAACGCTCTCAACCTGTCGTTCCTGATCGGGAACACTCTTCCGATCGCTTTGATCGCCCTGCCGATGACGCTCTTGGTCGTCTCGGGCGAGATCGATCTCTCGGTCGCCTCCACCGCCGGTCTCTCCGGCGCCGTGATGGGCGCCCTGTGGAACCAGGGCATGACGATCGAAACGATCATCCCGATCTGTCTGCTGCTCGGTGTGGTGTGCGGACTGATCAACGGCCTGCTGGTGACCAAGCTGGGTCTGCCGTCGCTCGCCGTCACCATCGGTACTCTCGCCGCCTACCGCGGCATCGCCCAGATCATCCTCGGCTCCGACGCGGTGACCGACTTCCCCACCCAGTACCTCGACTTCGCCGCCGGACGTATCGGGGACACCTTCATCCCGTACGCCTTCCTGCCCTTCCTGGTGCTCCTCGCGATCGCCGTGATCGTTCTGCACGCCACCCCGTTCGGACGGTCGGTCTTCGCGACCGGCGCGAGCGAGGAGGCCGCGAGGTTCGCCGGTATCCGGGTCAAGCGGCAGAAGCTGATCCTGTTCACGGTGACCGGCCTGATGGCCTCCCTCACCGGGATCTTCTGGGCGCTGCACTACGCCAGTGCCCGTTACGACAACGCCACCGGCCTCGAACTCTCCGTCGTCGCCGCGGTGTTGCTCGGCGGCATCGACTTCGACGGCGGCAAGGGCACGCTGGGCGGCGCCATCGCCGGGGTGTTCCTGCTGGGGGCCCTGCAGAACGTGATGAGCCTCCAGGACGTCTCCGCCCAGTCGCAGATCGTCGTCACCGGCGTCCTGCTCGTCCTGTCCGTCCTTGGCCCTCGGGTCGCCCGTCAAATCGCCGTGGCGAGAGCGGGCCGCAGAGCGCAAGCGCTGCACTAGCAAGGCTGTCTTCGATCTTCCGGCCGTATGTGGCTATCGAAACAGCCCCGCGCCCCTTCCAGGGGCGCTCCACCTCACCTCGTAAAAAGGAACCCAGCATGCGCAAGGCATCCATCCGCCGTACCTGCGCGGCCCTCGCCGCCGTCACGTCCCTCGCCCTGGCGGCCACCGCCTGCGGCGGCACCACCAAGGAGGACGTCAAGAGCGAGGGCGCCTCCGCCGCCTCCGCCGGCAAGGCCGACCCGAACGCCGAGCTGAAGAAGGGCCTGACCGTCGGCTTCCTGCCCAAGCAGGTCAACAACCCCTACTTCACCTCCGCCGACAAGGGCGGCGAGGCGGCCCTGAAGGAGCTGGGCTCCAGCTACAAGGAGGTCGGCCCGTCCAGCGCCACCGACACCGCCGGGCAGGTCTCCTACGTCAACACGCTCACCCAGCAGCAGGTCGACGCGATGGCCGTCTCCGCGCAGGACCCGGGCGCCCTGTGCACCGCGCTCAAGCAGGCCATGAAGAACGGCATCAAGGTCGTCACCTACGACTCCGACACCACCGCCGACTGCCGCAACGCCTTCGTCTCGCAGGCCTCCGCCGAGGACCTCGGCCGCACCGAGGTGCAGCTGCTCGCCGAACAGATCGACTACAAGGGCGAGATCGCGATCCTGTCCGCCGCGCAGACCGCGACGAACCAGAACATCTGGATCGACTTCATGAAGGACGAGCTGAAGGACCCCAAGTACAAGGACATCAAGCTCGTCAAGGTCGCCTACGGTGACGACGACGCCCAGAAGTCCTTCCAGCAGACCCAGGGCCTGCTCCAGGAGTACCCGAACCTGAAGGGGATCATCTCCCCGACCACCGTCGGCATCAAGGCCGCCGCCCAGTACCTGTCGGGCTCCAAGTACAAGGGCAAGGTCAAGCTGACCGGCCTCGGCACCCCGAACGACATGCGCAAGTACGTGAAGAACGGCACCGTCGAGGCGTTCGAGCTGTGGGACCCGGCGAAGCTCGGCGACCTGGCCGCCCGTACCGCCGTCGCCCTGGTCTCCGGCCAGATCACCGGCAAGGAGGGCGAGACCTTCAAGGCCGGCGGCACCACGTACACCATCGGCAAGGACGGCGTGATCAGCCTCGGCAAGCCCACCGTCTTCAACGCCAAGAACATCGACCAGTTCAACTTCTGATACCCGGAGGGTTGTTGATGCAGCGCGTGTGCTTCCTGCTGAAGGTCAGGGCGGACCGCCTCGACGAGTACCGTGAGCGGCACGCCGCCGTGTGGCCCGAGATGCTCGAAGCGCTCTCGGCCACCGGCTGGCACAACTACTCGCTCTTCCTGCGCGAGGACGGCCTGCTCGTCGGCTACCTGGAGACCGAGGACTTCGCGGCCGCCGTGGCCGGTATGGAAGCCACCGATGTCAACGCCCGCTGGCAGGCGGAGATGGCGCCGTTCTTCGAGTCGTTGGACGGCGCCCGGCCCGACGAGGCCATGAAACCGCTCACGGAAGTGTTCCACCTGGCCTGACCCCTGAATGTCTCCCTTCCCCCGCACCTCGCCGACAATGGAGTCCCCCGAGATGAAGAGACGTACGCTGCTGGGCGCCGCCCTCGCCGGAGCCGTCATGACCCCCGCCCTCGCGTCCGGAACCGCCCGTGCCGCCGACCCCGGCCCGTCCCTCACCCTGACCGGCACCACCACCCTCGACACGCAGGCCATCTTCTTCGTGTCGTACGACGGCCTGGTCAACAACAACTCCTTCCAGAAGAACGGCCTGCTGACCTACAAGGGCTACCAGTACGCCGTCTGGTACACCGCCGACCGCAACGCCGTCGTCGGCCGCCGCGTGCTCGGCTCCAGCACCTGGTCCACGGTCAAGGTCGGCCACACCCTGCGCTACAACGACTCCCACAACGTCATCTCCATGGGCGTCTCCAAGATCGACGGCCGCCTCCACCTCAACATGGACTCCCACAGCGACGGCTTCACCTACGTCAAGTCGGTGGCCGGCCTGATGGACAACCCGGCGGGACTGAGCTGGACCGCGAGCCGTTTCGGTGCCCCCCAGTCCACCCTGGACGGCCTGGCCCTCACCTCGCAGTTCACCTACCCGCAGTTCATCTCCACCCCCGAGGGCAAGCTGCAGCTCAGCTACCGGGTGGCGATCTCCGGCAACGGCCGCAACGCCCTCGCCGAGTACGACGGTTCGACCTGGACCAACCTCGGCGAGTGGTCCAGCTCCACCGGCACGTACACCAGCGAGCACGGCTCCTCGACGGCCCGCAACATGTACCTGCACGGCATCGACTACGACAAGAACGGCCGCCTGCACTCCTTCTTCACCTGGCGTGAGCAGAACGGCGCCGTGATGTGCGCCAGTGGCGGCATCACCAACCACGACACCGGCTACGTCTACTCCGACGACCGCGGTCGCACCTGGCGCAACAACGCCGGCGCCGTCGTCGGCACCACCGGCGGCTCCGACAAGGTCGCCGTCACCGACAGCGGCCTGGTGATCGACGCGCTCAACCCGGACCACTCCCTGATGAACCAGGAGAGCCAGTTCACCGACTCCGCGGGCCTGCCGCACGCGATCATCTCCTACGTCCCCGGCCGCTTCGGCCAGTGCACGACGAACTACGTCACCGACCGCACCGCCAACGGCCGCGCGTTCCACGTCCGCAAGAACTCCTCCGGCACCTGGCAGAAGACCGAGATCCCGGTCCCGCTGAACTCCAGCCAGCGCACCAAGCTGATCCTGGACAAGTACGACAACGCGTACGCGATCTTCCCGTTCTGCCGGATCGCCGGGGCCTCCAAGGCGTCCGGTTACACGGACTGGTCGGTGCTGTACGACGGGGTCACGGCCGGGCTGAACGCCTTCGGTGAGGTCGTCATCGACGAGACGCGGATCGCGCAGGACAACTTCCTGTCGATCATGTACCAGGAGAAGTCCAGCGGTACGACGCCCTCGGCGCTGCGCAACCTGAACTTCCGCCTGCCTGCCTGACCACAGCCGTTGTGGGCGGCTTGACGGTAATGTGCGTTCCCGCCGCCCCACGTCTTCTCGCGTCTCACTGGAGGTCCCTGCCCGATGGCCCAGTCGGTGGGTATCAAGGACGTCGCCCGCGCCGCCGGAGTATCCGTCGGCACGGTCTCGAACGTCATCAACCGTCCGGACACGGTCGCGACCGAGACGCGGGCGCGGGTGCAGTCCGCGATAGACCGGCTGGGCTATGTCCGCAGTGAGTCCGCGCGCCAGCTGCGCGCGGGCCGCAGCCGGATCATGGGGCTGCTCGTCCTCGACATGGGCAACCCCTTCTTCGTCGACGTGGCGCGCGGCGCCGAGCGGGCCGCGCGCGAGGCCGGGCTCGGCGTGATGGTCTGCAACAGCGCGCAGAGCCCGAGCGAGGAGGCCGACTACCTGTCACTCTTCGCCGAACAGCGGGTGCGCGGCGTCCTGCTGACCCCCGCCGACGCCACCGGCCGCAACATCGAGGCGTTCCGGCGGCACAACATCCCCTTCGTCCTCGTGGACCGGGTCGCCGAGGGCACCACCGAGTGCTCGGTCTCCGTCGACGACGTCGCCGGCGGCGCCCTCGCCGTACGGCACCTCGTCGACGCCGGGCACCGCTCCATCGCCTACGTCAGCGGCCCGCCCGGCCTCAACCAGGTCCGCGACCGCCGCACCGGCGCCCTGCACGCGCTTCAGGAGGCCGGCCTCGGCCCCGAGCACCTGCGCGAGCTGCCCACCGAGCGGCTCGACGTCGCCGCGGGCCGCGACGCCGGCGCCCGCCTGCTCGGCCTCGCCGACCGCCCGACCGCCGTCTTCTGCGCCAACGACCTGCTCGCCCTCGGCGTCCTGCAGGCCATGTACGCGGCCGGCATAAAGGTCCCCGACGACCTCGCGATCGTCGGCTACGACGACATCGAGTTCGCGGCCGCCGCGGCCGTTCCCCTCACCTCCGTTCGGCAGCCCGCCGTCACCATGGGCACTCTCGCGGCGGAGATGCTGCTGGAGGAGACGGAGGAGGAGACCGCCACGAAGAAGCACGAGCACCGGCGGGTCGTCCTGCAGCCGGAGCTGGTGGTCCGGCGGTCCAGCCTCTCGGCCCGCTGATCCGCCGTTCAGTACGATTTCATGATCCCGGGGCTCGGTCGGCGGACGAACATGTGCTGAACTGGGACGCGGCCCGAAAACCCTCCGTCCCGGGAGCCCTGTTGACCGTCAGCTACCGTCAGCCCGGCGTCGTCCTCACCGACCGCCACTTCACCGTGCCCCTCGACCACGACGCCCCGAAGGGCGAGACGATCGAGCTCTACGCCCGTGAGGTCGTCGCCGGCGACAAGGCGCACCAGGACCTGCCCTGGCTGCTCTACCTCCAGGGCGGCCCCGGCTTCGGCGCCAACCGCTTCGTCGGCAAGGGCGCCTGGCTGGGCCGCGCGCTCAAGGAGTACCGCGTCCTGCTCCTCGACCAGCGCGGCACCGGCCACTCCACGCCCGCCAACCGCCAGACGCTCCCGCTGCGCGGCGGCCCCGCCCAGCAGGCCGACTACCTCACGCACTTCCGCGCCGACACGATCGTCCGCGACTGCGAGGCGATCCGCCGCGAGGTGACCGGCGGCGCCCCCTGGACCGTACTCGGCCAGAGCTTCGGCGGCTTCTGCACGGTCAACTACCTCTCCACCGCCCCCGAGGGCCTCACCGCCGCCGTCATCACCGGCGGCCTGCCCTCCCTCGACGCGCACGCCGACGACGTCTACCGCGCGGCCTACCCGCGCATCGAGCGCAAGGTCGCCGCGCACTACGCCCGCTACCCGCAGGACGTCGAGCGCGCCCGCCGTATCGCCGACCACCTCCTCGCAGGCGACGTGGTCCTGCCGAACGGCTACCGCCTGACCGCCGAGGCCTTCCAGTCCCTCGGCATCGTCCTCGGCGGCAGCGAGGGCAGCCACCGCCTGCACTACCTCCTCGAAGAGGCCTTCGTGCGCACCCCGGACGGCCCGGCCCTCTCGGACGCCTTCCAGGAGGAGGTCCAGGGCCTGCTGTCGTACGCGAGCCACCCGCTGTACGCCCTCGTCCACGAGGTGATCTACGGCCAGGACGCGCGCCCCACCGCCTGGTCCGCCGAACGCGTGCGTGCCGAGTTCCCGCAGTTCGACGCGGCCAAGACCCTCGCGGGCGACGGGCCGCTGCTGTTCACCGGCGAGACGATCCACCCCTGGATGTTCGACTGCGACCCGGCCCTGCGCCCGCTGCGCGAGACCGCCGAACTCCTCGCCGCCCGCACCGACTGGACGCCCCTGTACGACTCCACGCGCCTCGCCGCCAACGAGGTACCGGTCGCGGCGGCCGTCTACCACGACGACATGTACGTCGACACCGCCCACTCCCTCGCCACCGCCCGCGCGATCCGCGGCCTGCGCACCTGGGTCACCGACGAGTTCGAGCACGACGGCGTACGGGCCGGCGGCCCCCGCGTCCTGGACCGGCTGCTCGCGCTCACCCGTGACGAAGCGTGATGTCGGTGTGACGGGTTAGTGTGCGGGCATGACCGAGCCGACGATCACTCAGCTGAAGCCCATGCCCGACGACTGGCAGCGCGCGCTCGCCGTCGTCGCGCACCCGGACGACCTCGAGTACGGCTGCTCGGCGGCGATCGCCGCCTGGACGGACGGCGGCCGCGAGGTGGCGTACGTCCTCGCGACCCGCGGCGAGGCCGGCATCGACACCCTGGAACCCGCGAAGTGCGGCCCGCTGCGGGAACGCGAGCAGCGGGCCAGCGCGGCGGTGGTGGGCGTGTCGGCGGTGGAGTTCCTCGACCACAAGGACGGCGTGATCGAGTACGGCACCGCCCTGCGCCGCGACATCGCCGCCGCGATCCGCCGGCACCGGCCCGAGCTGGTGATCACGCTCAACCACAGGGACACCTGGGGCGGAGTCGCCTGGAACACCCCGGACCATGTGGCGGTCGGCCGCGCCACCCTGGACGCGGCCGGCGACGCCGGAAACCGGTGGATCTTTCCGGAACTCGTCGAGCAGGGCCTCGAGCCCTGGAACGGCGTGCGCTGGGTCGCCGTCGCGGGCTCCAGCACGCCCACACACGCGGTGGACGCCTCGGCCGGCCTGGAGCGTGCGGTGCGCTCGCTGCTCGAACACCGCGCCTACATCGAGGCGTTGACGACGCAGGACCCGGAGACGTACGCCCGCGGCTTCCTCACCTCGCACGCCGAGGCGACGGGGGAGCGGTTCGGCGGGAAGCCGGCCGTGGCCTTCGAGCTGTTCAGCCGGTAGACCTGCTCGATCGAAAGACGAAACGGGGGGAATGTGAACGACACGGATCTGCTGGCGCGCCGCTTCGAGGAGCACCGGGGCCATCTCAGGGCGGTCGCCTACCGCATGCTCGGCTCGACGGCCGAGGCGGAGGACGCCGTCCAGGAGGCCTGGCTGAAGCTGAGCCGCAGCGACGCGGACGACATCGACAACCTCGGCGGCTGGCTGACCACGGTGGTCGGCCGGGTCTGCCTGGACATGCTGCGCTCGCGTACGCGGCGCCACGAGGAGCCCCTGGACGACACCTACGTCCCGGACCCCGTGATCAGACCGCTGTCGACGATCGACCCGGAACAGGAGGTGCTCCAGGCCGACTCGGTGGGCCTGGCCCTGCTGGTCGTGCTGGAGACGCTGGACCCGGCCGAGCGGATCGCGTTCGTACTGCACGACATGTTCGCCGTGCCCTTCGACGACATCGCCCCGATCGTGGAACGCACCTCGGCCGCGACCCGCCAGCTGGCCAGCCGCGCCCGGCGCCGGGTGAAGGGCGCCACACCGTCGACCGAGCCGGACCTCGGCAGACAGCGGCAGGTCCTCGACGCCTTCATGGCGGCCTCGCGCGCGGGGGACTTCGAGGCGCTGCTCGCCGTCCTCGACCCCGACGTGGTGCTGCGCGCCGACTCCGGGCCGCTGGTCCGCGGTGTCGCGGCGTCGAAGGTGGTGCGCGGCGCGAAGTCGGTGGCCGAACAGGCGCTGCTGTTCCGGCAGTTCGCGCAGCACACACAGCTCGCGCTGGTGCTCGTCAACGGCATGCTCGGGGTCCTCAACGCCCCCGAGGGGAAGCCTCAGTCGGTCATGGGGGTCACCATCGCCGACGGTCGTATCACGGAGATGTACATCCTGGCCGACCCCGAGCGCCTCGGGCGCCTGGACCTCACCGGTCTGGAGGACTGACGCTCAGGCGGCGACAGCCGGCACGCCGACCGTACGGTGCGGGCTCACCACCCGCCCGTCCGGAAGGAGTTCACCGGTGTCGTCGAAGACGATGGTGCCGTTGCACAGCAGGCTCCAGCCCTGTTCGGGGTGGGCCGACACGATCACTTCGCAGGGGTGGTCCGGGCTGTCGGCGGTGGGGCACGCGGGCTGGTGGCTGCACATGACGGCTCTCCTCGGTTTCCTCGTCGCGGTGCTGCTCCTGCTTCCGTCGGTTTGTATCTCTGTAGTAGCCGAGCTTGTTTTCCGTTGTATGAGAGGACCCCCACAGCGCCCGACAGGCATCGGTGAGGTTTCGGCCCGGGCCGGACATTAGGCTTGGAGGCATGCAAGATCACCTCGGCGACCTCATCGACCTGCGCGGAGACTGCGCGAACTGCTTCGGACTGTGCTGCGTCGCCCTGCCCTTCGCCGCCTCCGCCGACTTCGCGGTCGAAAAGGCGGCGGGGACACCTTGCCGGAACCTTCAGGACGACCACCGCTGTGGTATCCACGCCCGGCTCCGGCACAAGGGCTTCACCGGCTGCACGGTCTACGACTGCTTCGGCGCCGGTCAGAAGGTCTCGCAGGTCACCTTCGCCGGGAAGGACTGGCGTGCGGCCTCCCGCGAGCACGCCCGGCGGATGTTCGACGTCTTCCCGGTCGTCCGCCAGCTCCACGAACTGCTCTGGTACCTGACCGAGGCCCTCACCCTGCCCGCCGCCCGCCCCCTCCACGCCGAGCTGCGCGAGCTGCTGGAGGCGACCGAGCAGCTCACGCGCCGGACCCCGGAGGAGCTGGCCGCGCTGGACGTGGCCGCTCATCGGCAGGAGGTCAACGTGCTCCTGCTGAAGACCAGTGAGCTGGCGCGAGCGGGCGTCCGCGGCCGCAAGAAGGACCGCCGGGGCGCGGATCTGATGGGCGCCCGTCTCAAGGGCGCCGACCTGCGTGGCGCGAATCTGCGCGGCGCCTACCTCATAGCCGCCGACCTCACCGGCGCCGACCTGCGCGGCGCGGACCTCATCGGTGCCGACCTGCGCGACACCGACCTCACGGACGCCGATCTGACCGGCGCGTTCTTCCTGACCCAGCCCCAGCTGAACGCGGCCCGGGGCAGCGCGGGCACCCGGCTGCCCGCCTCAGTCAGCCGCCCGGCGCACTGGACAGCGCAGCTCTGAGGGTGCGTCCTCGACGGCCCCGGACGAGGCGGGTGCCGTGACCGGCGTGCCGGCCGCCCGCCGCTCCAGGCGCAGCCGCAACCCCTCCGGCATCAACGTCAGCCGCTCCGTCACCCGCAGCCGATAGGCCGGGTCGCTCCTGAACTCGTACCGGCGCAGCAGCAGCCCCAGCACCAGCGTGGCCTCGTGCAGCGCGAACTGGCGCCCGATACAGGCCCGCGCGCCCGTCCCGAACGGCTTGAAGGTGTGCGGCGGACGCGTCCGTACGGCCTTCGGGTCGAAGCGATCCGGATCGAACCGCTCGGCGTTCGCGCCCCAGACCTCGGGATCGCGGTGCAGCATCGCCGTGAGCACCAGAGCCCACGCACCGCGCCGCATCGGATGCACGCCGCCGAGCACCGTGTCCTCGCGGGCCTCCCGGGCGAAGGCCGGCGCCGTCGGCCACAGCCGCAGCGACTCGTCGAGCACCCGGCGCACATACCGCAGCCTCGCCACCTGGTCGTAGCCGGGCACCGTCGTGTCGCCCCAGACGCGGTCCACCTCGGCACGGGCCCGGGCCGCGACGTCGGGGTGGCGCGAGAGGTAGTGCAGGGCGAAGGACAGCGCGCCCGAGGTGGTCTCGTGGCCGGCCACCAGGAAGGTGATCACCTGGCGGCGGACGTTGAGTGCGGAGAGCCGTTCGCCCGTCTCCGGGTGGGCCGTCTCCAGCATCCGGTCCAGCAGGTCCCCGTCCCCGGGCCCGCTCGCCGTACGGGCGCGGACCAGGTCGTCGACCGTGCGATTGAGGTAGGCGATGTCGGCCTGGTTGCGGCGCGCGGCACCCCGTAGCAGGAACGGCGCCGGTACGGAGTTGAGGCGCTGGGCGTAGGTGAGGGTGCCGACCATCGCTGTCACGAAGGGGTGCGGACGGGTCCGTTCGAAGGAGCCGAAGTCGTGCCCGAACCCGGTGCGCGCGATGGTCTCCAGGGTGAGCTTGGTCATGTCGCCGGGCACGTCCACCGCCCGGCCCGCGGCCGTCGCGCGGTCCCAGTGGTCCATGAGCCGGTCGGCCACGGCCAGCATCATCGGGTGGTAGCCCGCCATGGCCTCCCGGCTGAACCCGGGCGCCAGGACGTCGTGCGCGAGCTGCCAGTTCGGCTCGTGGTTGTACGCCGTGAACAGACCGTCTCCGACGACCGGGCGCAGATTGGCTATGCCGAGTCCCACATGCTTGGCGAAGCGCGACTCGTCCGCCATGTCGGCCACGAGTCCGGCGCCCCAGACGAACACGAACTCCCGGTTGAACGCCCTGCGCCGGAAGATCGGCCCCAACTCCCGCGCGTAGCGCAGGGAGTCCTGCAGCGGCGTACGCCGGCTGGCGCCGAGCACGTCGCCGAGCAGGGGGAGCCGGTGCGGGGGATGCGGGATGCGGGACAGCTCCGGCCAGCCCTGCTCGGCGCTGCGGAATCCCTTCGGCAGTCCAGTCCCGGTCGTTGTCTCCGCCATGACGCGATCTCCCTTGAGGCAGCGGCAGGTTGAGCTCGTTGTACGTGGGTTCAATAACGCGTTCAGTCTGGTCCCGCTGTTGAATCCACGTCAAGTAAAGTGCGGTCATGGCCGCGAACCAGGGCGAGCGCACCCGCCGCCGCCTCAGCACCGGAGAACGCCGCGAGCAGCTCCTCGCGGTCGGGGCGCGGCTGTTCTCGGAGAGTCCGTACGACGACGTGTGGATCGAGCAGGTCGCCGAGATCGCCGGAGTCTCGCGCGGGCTGCTCTACCACTACTTCCCGAACAAGCGGGACTTCTTCGCGGCGGTCGTCGAGCGGGAGAGCGAGCGCATGCTGCGGATGACGGCCGCCGTGCCCGGAGTCCCGGTACGTGAGCAGCTCACTGCGGGCCTCGACACCTATCTGGAATACGTCGAAGCGCACGCGCACGGATTCCGCGCCTTCCATCGCGCCGACGCGGCCGGTGACCAGGCCGTGCGCAAGGTCTACCAACAGGCCCTGGCCGCGCAGGAGAAGCAGATCCTCGCGGCGATGGCGGCGGACCCCGAGTTCGGCCCGGTCTTCGAGGAGCGGCCCGATGTCGGGCTCGCCGTGCGGGGCTGGCTGGCGTTCACCACCGCCGTCTGCCTGGAGTGGCTCAGGGGCTCGGACCTCTCCCGGGAGCAGGTGCGCGACCTGTGCGCCCGGGCCCTGCTGGGCGTCATCACCCCCTGAGGGTCACGTACACCGGCAAAGAGATCGCACAGGATCGGCGGGGCCGGTTGGCGTGCGGCCCGATCTTCTGTAGGTTAGGCAAGGCTTACCTAAGGAGGTCTGGGATGGGTGACAGCCAAGCGTGGACGGCCGCGCCTTCCGCGGCGGAGCGTGCCCGGTCGGTGCTCGCCGCCGCGTGGTCCTGCGCGGTGACCGCGGAGGGCAGTCGCGAGGAACTCGTCGGCGCGCACACCGTGGCCGAGGACGGCCGCGTCCTGCTGGACGTGCCGGAGGACAGCGTGCTCGTCGCGGCGGCGATCTGCGCCCCCCGCGGAGAGCCCGCCGCCGTCCTGGAGTTCGCCGACGTCGCCCCCGTCCCCGTGCGCAAACGAATTCGCGCGCGGCTCTGGCTGTCCGGCTGGTTCACCCCCGAGGAGGGCCAACTGGCGTTCCAGCCGACGCGGGTGGTGCTGCGGCAGCCGTCCGGAGCCGTGGTCGTCGACCTCGACGAGTTCGCCGCCGCCACGCCCGACCCGCTGGCCACCGCCGAGGCCCGGCTCCTCACCCACCTCGCCGACTGCCACCCGGACGCCGTCGAGCGGCTCACCCGCCTTGTCGACTCCGACAGCCTGCACGGCGCCGTCCGCGTCCAGCCCCTCGCCGTCGACCGGCACGGACTGACGCTGCGCATCGAACGCGCCCGCGCCCAGGCCGACGTACGGCTGCCCTTCCACCGGCCCGCCGACGACGTCGCGCAGCTCACCGAACGCATGCACATCCTGCTGTCCCAGGCCAGTGCCGCCTCCTGCCCGCGCGCCCTACAGCGGCAGCGCACAGACGGCGACGGGTGACGCGAACGGCTCGCCGGCGAGCCGCAGTGCACCGCTGTCCTCGTCGACGTGGAAGACACTGACGGTGCTCGACCGCTGGTTCGCCGCGAACAGCAGCGAGCCGTCCGGCGAGAGGGCGATCTGCCGCGGGAAGTCCCCGGACACCGGCACCGTGTCGAGCAGCCTGAGCCGGGCGCCGTCCGCCTCCACCGCGTAGCGCGCGAGGCTGTTGTGGCCCCGGTTGGCGAGATAGGCGTAGCGGCCGTTCGGCGTCACCACGAGCTGCGCCGGGTAGCTCGTGCCCGAGCCCGTGCCCGTGGACTGCTCCTCGCCGACGGTCAGCCGGCCCGTGCCGGGGTCGTACGCGCACACCGCGACGGTGTTGTCGACCTCGTTGGCCAGATACGCGTACCGGCCGCCCGGGTGGAAGGTGAGATGGCGTGGGCCCGCGCCCGGCTCGGTCTGCGCCCGCGCCACCTCGGTGAGCGTGCCCGCCTTCCGGTCGAGGCGATAGGTGTACACGGTGTCCGTGCCGAGGTCGACGGCGAGCACATGGCCGCCGTCGGGGCTCGTGATGAACTGGTGGGCGTGCGGGCCCTCCTGCCCCGGACCGGGGGAGGGGCTGGAGTGCGTGACCAGCTCGGTGCGCTCGCCGAGCGCCCCCGAGGCGTCGATCGGGTGCACGGCGACGCTGCCCGTGCCGTAGTTGGCGCTCAGCAGCCAGCGGCCGCTCGGATGCACCGACAGATGGCACGGGGCGGCCCCGCCGGTGCTACGGCTCCCCAGAACCTTGCGGTCGGCGAGACGGACGGCGGTCACGGCACCGTCCTCGCGCTCGTTGACCGCGTACAGCGTCCGGCCGTTCGGGTGCGCTGCCAGGTACGACGGGTCGCCGATCCCGGTGATCGTTCCGGTGCCCGTGACACGGCCCGTCGCCGGGTCGTACGTGGCGAGGCCGATGCCCGTGCTGCCGCTCTCGACGGAGGTGTAGGCGCCGAGGTAGAGGGGGCGCGGGCCGGACGGCTCGCGGCTCTCGTTCTGGGCGCTCGGACGGGTCCCGGGGGTGGTCGCCTCGGGGGCCGCCGTGCCGGCCGTGTCCGCCGGGGCGGGCGCGTCGTCGCACGCCGTGGCCGCCGGGAGGGTCACGCCGGCGGCCGATCCCGCGAGGGTTCCGACGAATCGGCGCCTGCTCAGCCCACCACTGCCCATGTCCACACCTCAGGTCGTCGGTCGTCGTGGTCGCGACAGCCACCTTGGCGTGGATCACCCGTCGAGCGCAAGAAGAGCAACGAGCGTTGCGCAGGGTGCAATGAAGGGGAGTGTGCCGTCCGCGGGGGTCGGCGGCTCAGGGGGCGCTACCAGTCGCCGTCCTGCACCGGCTTGCCCCGGGCGTCCTTGAGCGGCGTCACCTGGCCCGGCGAGGGCGCATGCCAGGGCTCGTGGTCGTCGCCGAGCCAGTCGCCGACCGGCTTCACCGACCCCAGCGTGTCCGTAGGGGCGAGATCCTCGGCGTCCTGATCGTAGTAGTCGAACCACGGCAGCCCCGCGCGCGTGTACGCCGCCCGGTCCACCGGCGACGGCGGGGGAGCCTCGCCGGTGATGCGACGCCACTCCGGGGGCGTCACCAGATGGACGAAGACCCGGCCCGCGGGGCCCTCGGACCAGTCCGACAGTGGCCGGTCGTCATCGTAGACCTCCTGGCGCATCGAACCGCCGACGCCCAGGCCCATCGCCGCGGCGGGCCGTCCCGCACGACCGGCAGGCGCGGCCGCGGGCGCCGGAACGCCGCCCTGCGGGGCGGGTGCCGCCATGGGCATGGCGGCACCGTAGCCGCCGTAGCCGTACGGGGGCGTCACCCGCGCCTGCTCCGCCCGGCGCCGCTCCTCCTCACGCCACCTGGCCAGCTGCGGCTCCTTCAGCGCGAAGGACTGCAGCTGTACGCCGCCCCAGACCTCCTCGCCGGTGACCTGCCCCTCGACGGTCGCACCCAGCCCCAGCGGTACGGCCACGAACTGGCGGACCGTGCCCTTCCCGGAGTTGATGCCGTCCAGCCAGGGCTGGCGGGGGAGCACGACGTAGTTCTGCGGCTTGCGGGAGAGCCGGTCGCTCCACGGCTTCCCCGAGACCGCGCACACCTTGCCCACCCCGACCTGCAACGCGGCCGGCTCCGTCGTGCCCCCGAAACTCAGCCACATCGCCTCGCGCAGATACACCGGCAGCATCACACCGCCACGCTGCCGCCATGCCTCGGGAACACGGTCCGCGTGGTCCGCCACCCGCCGTACCGGGAACTCGCCGAGCCCCGGCGGCAGCGGGTGCGTGCCCGACTCGGGCAACCGCAGCGTACGGATGAACCGCACCGCCACCCCGCCCGGCAACCGCAGCGTGTTTCCGTCGATCCGCACGGTGGTGTCTGTCATCGGCCCGCCCCCCAGGTCCTGTCATCCGGCGCCGACTCCGCCCCGGCGCTCACTCACTCACTCACGAAGAACGCCCGCCGAACCCCGTGCGGTTCCGCCACAGCTGCTCCTGAACGCCCATGCGCTCACGCAGCCGGGTCAGGCGCGGCATCCGGGCGCGCTGTTCCTGCGACACGCGGTCCAGTTCCTCCAGCAGCCGCTGCGAGCGGTGCTCGGTGTCCAGCTCGTCCAGGATGCGGTTCACCTCGGTGAGCACGGCGCCGAGCAACTGCCAGTGCCGGTCCTCGCGCTCGGCCTCCTCGCGCAGCAGCAGGGCCAGCTTGTCGCGGGTGCCCGCCGCCGTGCGCAACTCGGCGGCGAGCCGGGACTCCGCCGCGTCGGCGTTGCTGCTGACGTGGGTGGTGACCAGCACCGAGAAGCTGACCACCGCGTCGGCGATCTCCGACAGCAGCTGCTCCACGACGGCGCCGGTCTCCTTCGCGAACAGCGGCTCGGGCTCCCGCTCCTTCGCCAGGTCGGTGAGGGTGCGCGCGAGCACCCGCAGGACCACCGTGCAGATCTCCAGCGTGTCCAGTCCGGTGCGCAGCACCACCCGGTGCAGCAGGCTGTCGCGCACTCGCGGGTTCAGCCGCAGGCTGTCCTCGGCCTGCTTCAGCGCCGCGTCCACCTCGACGATGTCGTGGTCGAGCCGGCGCGCCTCGTGCAGCCGGGCGGCGGCCTGCTCGAACGGTGTGCGGCCGGCGGCCTCCTCGCCGATGCGCAGCATCAACTGCCGCAGCCGACGGGCCAGTCCCTCCAGTGACTCGCCGGCCTCCTCCACCCAGACCGGTGGCGCGAGGAGCAGATTGAAGCCGAGCCCGACCACCGCGCCGATCAGTGTCTCCAGAATCCGTGCCCAGGCCGTGTCCCCGACGGTGGTGACCCCGAGGACCAGCATCGCGCTGATCGCCACTTCGGGCACGTACTCGTCGACCCGCACCAGATGTCCGACCACCAGCGAGGCCACGATCAGCAGCGCCAGACTCCACCAGGTCAGGCCGACCAGGAGGCTGAACGCGATGGCGACGACGACGCCGGCCACCACGGAGTTCACCCGGCGGATGCCGTTGGTGAGCGTGGCGTACAGCGTGACCTGGACGACCAGCAGCGCCGTCAGGGGCGCCGTCAGGGGCGCCTGCTCGGGGCTCAGGCGCAGCGCGATGACGTACGCGATCGTCGCCGCGGCCGCCGACCGCAGCGTCTGGACCACCACCGGGTCCCGGCGCAGCTTTTCCAGCCGCTCCCGCAACGCCGTCCGCTCACGTGCCTCTCGCATCCTCGGGCTGTTCCCTTTCCACAGACGCTTCCCACACCCTGCTTGCGGAACGTAACCGTCCGCAAGGAACCCCAGACTGATCGCAGCGGTCGTGGTGCGGCAAGGGGCTGGGCTGGTGATCATCGACACCCGCGCGAGACGCGAGGCCGGGCGGCCGACCGGGTCCGGGACTGAGGAGAACCCCCGCCGTCACCCCCTGGCTGTCCGCACCCGGGGACGCAGGACCGCCGGATGGTCCCCGCCCGGCCGGGACGCAAGTCTGGGATCATGAAACGGCATCCGACCGGACCGGCACTGACCCTCTTCATCATCCTCGCCGCCCTGACGACCGGCATCCCGGCCGCAGCGGCACCGACCTCCACCACGGTCGTCGGGGCGCTCGACCGCGCCGCCCACCCGCTGCGGACCGTCGAACCGGCCGGCGACACCGGTGACCTGCGCCCCCGGAGCCGGATGATCGGCGACGCGCGGGTCGTCGGCCTGGGCGAGGCCACGCACAGCTCGCACGACTTCCTGGCCCTCAAGGACCGCGTCTTCCGCCACCTCGTCGAGGAACGGGGCTTCCGCACCTTCGCCGTGGAGGCCCCCTGGAGCACCGGCCTGCGCCTCAACGACTATGTGCTGTACGGCAAGGGCGATCCGCGGCGCATCATGCGTGAGGAGTTCCAGCGGGACTACCTGTGGTGGAACAACACCGACTACCTGCGGCTCGTGGAGTGGATGCGCGCCTACAACGTCCGGCACCCAGGGGACCCCGTCCGCTTCATGGGCGACGACATCGCCTGGACCGGACCCGAGCTGTACGACGCCGTCGAGGACTACGTGGCCGACGCCGATCCCGAGCAGAGTGCCCGCCTGGCCGAGCTCTACCGCGGACTGCGGCCCACCGTGCCGACCGGGGCGTACATCGAGCAGTACCTCGGTCTGCCGTACGCAGAACGCAGCAAGCGGGCGGCGCGCACGGGCGAGGCGCTGCGGCTGGTCGAGCAGTTGGCCCCGGGTGCCGACCGCGCGGCGTATGACCGGGCGATCCAGCACGCGACGGTCATCGACCGGACCGCCCGGCAGTACGACTTCGACTTCGAGGACCCCGCACAGATCGCCGAGGCCATGCGCTACCGCGACGGGGCGATGGCCGCCAACGTGGTGTGGTGGCAGCGGCACACCGGCACCAAGGTGCTGCTGTCGGCGCACAACAACCACGTCGGCTATGTCCCGGAGGAACCCGCCGAGAACCCGAAAGTACAGGGCGCGTTCCTGCGCGACCTCCTCGGCGGGGGCTATGTGAGCGTGGGCCTGACCTTCGACCACGGCTCGTTCAACGCCACCGGCCGGGACGACGAGACTGTCCGCCGCTGGACGCTCGGCCCGGCGGGCCCGGGCAGCAACGAGCGGACCCTCGACCAGGTGCGGCACCGCGACTACGTACTCGACCTGCGGACCGCCGCAGCTCCGGCCCGTGACTGGCTGCGGCAGGCGCGCCCGACGCGCGGCATCGGCACCGCCTACCCGGACGGGCCGCACGACATCGCGCTCGCGCGCAGCTACGACGTCCTGATCCATCTGCACCGGGTGGAGGCGGCGCGGCTACGCGATCGGTAGCCGCCGCCACGTGCCCGTCAGACGTACAGCTTGTTGAGGAAGGCGGTCAGATTGCCCGTGGTCCGGGCGATCTGCTCCGCGGTCGTCAGGCTCTCCTCGAAGCGGCTCCCGGACGCCAGGTTCTTCTTGCCGCGGATGTACAGCGAACAGGCGAGGTCAGTGCACATGTACAGACCGACCGAGTTGCCCTCGCGGCCCGCCGTACCCGCCTTGCGGGCCGTCATCAGAGAGACGCCGCCGCCCGGATGCGTCGTCAGGCAGAGGGAGCACATGCTGCGGTGCAGGAAACCGCGCTGCGAGGACGGGAAGCGAAGGGTGACGCCCGTCGGCCGCCCCTCCCGCTCGGTGACCAGATAGCTGCGATCGGGTGCTCCCGGATCCCGCCAGCCGAGGAAGTCGAGATCGTCCCAAGGGCGTTCATCGAGATCGCGGGGGAGGGAGAGGCGCTTGGCCTCGCCTTTGGAGCAGTTGATGAAAGAGTTGCGGATGTCCTGCTCGGTGAGGGGCTTCACGGGGTCTCCTGGGGTGTGGGCCTCGGACCGGAAAACCTAGGGGGTCTAGGTTTATATCTAGGGTAGGCAGCTTGATGAGGGGGAGCCAGTGAATTTCGGCCCTGTCGGGTCACCTCGGGCATGGGCGGCCCTACGGCATGTCGCGGTCACTTCCGCGGGGCCTGCCCTCGACCCCGACGTGCGCACACCCTCGACTTCCACCCCGACCGGCTGGCGCGGGGCGTGCCGATCCTGCGCGCGCTGGCCCTGGACGGCACCTACCACTCGCAGTTCGTCACCGGCACCAGCAACGGCGGGCTCACCGCCCACCCCGGCGGCGACCGCTGGCGCTGGGGGAGCCGGATCTTCGGCGGGGTGTACGACGACGCGGCCGCACACGAGCGGCCCGTGTACGGCGCGCTGAACTTCCGCCGCCAAGCGGTGGGCGCCGCCCCGCGGTTCGGTTCCTCGCACTTCAGGCTGAACGGTGCGGCACTCGCCCGCGCCACCTTCTGCTATCCCGACAGCGCCGCCGAACCGACCGACTTCGGCGTCGCCGCGGGCATGCACCTCCTCGCGCTCGCCGAGGCCGATGAACCAGGCGCTCCGCTGGAAGTGCCGCGCTGTGCCGTCGTTCGTCAGCGGCGCCATCGTGGCTGGTCGCGCAGTTCCCCGCGCCCCTTCGGGGCGCTGCCGAACCGCGGCGCACGCCGCCCGGCCGGGCTCGGCGTGGCACCGCCGGACGCAGAGGGCGGCCATGGCGACCCGCGCGTCATCGGGGGCGCCGCTCACAGGGCCCCACGGCTCGGCATGCCGGCGGGTGCGGGTACCGCCTCCTACTCCGCGTTCCGAACCGTCGGCGGCCACACCCCGGCAGCCAGCACCCCCAGCGCATAGGCGCGAGCCACCAGTTCCGTCCGGTTCGTCGCGTGCCAGCGGGTCGACAGGCGTCGTAGGTGGTAGTTGACGCCGTCCACGGTGAGGCCGGTCTCGCGGGCGGCCTGGGCGGTGGTGGCGCCGCCGGCGAGCAGGGTCAGGATGTGGGCCTCCATCGGCGTCACCTTCGGCGGCGTGCGTCGGTGTGGCTCGCGTTCGCCCAGGACGCGCAGCATCACCAGCAGCGCCGGCGTCTCCTCGACGGTGTCGCTCACCGGGTCCGCCGTCAGTTCCCCGTACCGCTCGGCACCGCCGGGCGCCTGCCAGCGCACCGAGACCTGGTACCGCGACCGGTGCCGCAGCCGCAGCGCCTCGGCGATGCGCTCCACCTGCGTCGCCTCCTGCGGCCGGAACAGCTCCAGTACGTCCCGGCCGCGCAGCCGCCCCGGCGTCGTACCGCACTCGGCCGCCATCGCCGGATTGGCCAGCAGGACCGCGCCGTACACATCGCAGACCGCGATCGGCACCGAGACCCGGTCGAAGACCATCAGGGCGCGGTTGCGCCACACCACGGCCTCCGGGTGAGCCCAGTCCATCAGCACCTCCGGTCCCTCGGCGCAAGAGCGACGCCCCTGCGTGGACTACACAATCATGTAGTGCGGGGGTGCGGGCGGCCGGGGGCCGTCGATCACGCTGGACCGCAGTAGTCCCGTACCGCGAAAGGCAGTTGTCGCGCCATGCCCCCCACCGCGTTGCACCCGCAGACCCTCGACACCCTCCCCGGCGTCCCCGTCGTCGACATCACCGCCGTCGGACCCGGCCGCACCCCGATCCAGCAGGTCATGGACCTGATGCGGGAGCACGGGCCGGTGCTCGTGCGGCGGCTGCACGGGCGGGACACCCTGTTCACCGCCGATCTGGACCTGGTGGCCGACCTCGCGGACGAGAAGCGGTTCGCCAAGCATGTGGGGCCCGCCCTGGAGAACGTCCGGGAGTTCGCCGCCGACGGCCTGTTCACCGCGTACAACGACGAACCGAACTGGGCCAGGGCGCACGACATCCTCATGCCCGCCTTCGCGCTCGGCTCGATGCGTACCTACCACCCCGTGATGCTGAAGGTGGCCCAGCGGCTCATCGCGTCCTGGGACCGTGACGCCCGGGCCGGGCAGCCGGTCGACGTGCCCGAGGACATGACCCGGATGACCCTCGACACCATCGGGCTCGCCGGCTTCGGCTACGACTTCGGGTCCTTCGAGCGGACCCAGCCGCACCCCTTCGTCGAGTCGATGGTCCGCTGCCTGGAGTGGAGCATGAACCGGCTCGCCCGCGTCCCGGGCGGGGACTACGAGGCCGCCGACGCCGCCTTCCGTGACGACTCCGCCTACCTCGCCCAGGTCGTCGACGACGTCATCGCCTCCCGCGCCGGCACCGACCAGCGCGACGCCGAGGACCTGCTCGGTCTCATGCTCACCGCCGAGCACCCGCAGGACGGCACCACCCTCGACGCCGCCAACATCCGCAACCAGGTCATCACCTTCCTGATCGCCGGCCACGAGACGACCTCCGGCGCGATGTCCTTCGCGCTGTACCACCTCGCCAAGCACCCGGCGGCGCTCCAGCTCGTGCAGCGCGAGGTCGACGAGCTGTGGGGCGACCGGGCCGACCCCGAGCCGACGTACGACGAGGTCGGGAAGCTGACCTACACCCGCCAGGTCCTCAACGAGGCGCTGCGGCTGTGGCCCACGGCCGCCGCCTTCAGCCGCCACGCCCTGGAGGACACGATGCTCGGCGGCCGTGTCCCGCTGCGCGCCGGGCAGGCCGTGACCGTGCTCGCGCCGATGCTGCACCGGCAGCCGGTCTGGGGCGACAACCCCGAGCTCTTCGACCCCTCACGCTTCACACCCGAGGCCGAGGCGGGCCGCTCCGTGCACGCCTTCAAGCCGTTCGGCACCGGTGAACGCGCCTGCATCGGGCGGCAGTTCGCCCTGCACGAGGCGACCATGCTGCTGGCGATGCTGGTCCACCGCTACCGGCTGCACGACCACGCCGACTACCGCCTCACCGTCAAGGAGACCCTCACCCTCAAGCCCGACGGCTTCACCCTCACCCTGACCCCGCGCACGCCCGCCGACCGCGTGCACGCACCCCTGCCGGGCGCCGCCCCAGCGACCACGGAAGCCGTGTCCGACACGGCCGCCCTCCCCGCCCGCGTCCGCCCCGGCACCAGCGCCCTGTTCCTGCACGGCAGCAACTACGGCACCTGCCGCGACTTCGCCGCCCGGCTCGCCGACGAGGCCGCCGCGATCGGATGCGAGACGCGGATCGCGCCCCTCGACGACTACGCGGGCGCCCTGCCCGCCGACCGCCCGGTCGTGATCACCGCCGCCTCCTACAACGGCCGTCCCACCGACGACGCCACCGCCTTCGCCGCCTGGCTGGAGGACGCCGCCGACGCGACGGACGTCACCTACGCCGTCCTCGGCGTCGGCGACCGCAACTGGGCCGCCACCTACCAGCACGTCCCGACCCGCTTCGACGACCGCCTCGCCGAACTCGGCGCCACCCGTCTGATCGACCGCGCCGCCGCCGACGCCTCCGGCGATCTGACCGGCGCGGTACGGGACTTCACGGCCAGGCTGCGCACGGCTCTGCTGGAGCGGTACGGCGACCCGGACGCCGCCACCGCCCCGGCCGACGACGAGCCCAGGGCGGCGTACGAGGTCCGCACCGTGACCGGCGGCCCCCTGGACGCCCTCGCCGAACGCCACGGCCTCGTCCCGATGACGGTCACCGAGGCCCACGACCTCACCGCCCCCGGACACCCCCGCCGCAAGCGCTTCGTCCGCCTCGCCCTGCCGGACGGCGTCACCTACCGCACCGCCGACCACCTCACCGTGCTGCCCGTCAACGCACCGGCGCTGGTCGAGCGAGCCGCCGCCGCGCTCGGTGTCGACCTCGACACGGTCCTGGACATCCGGGCCACCCGCCCCCGCCGGGACGGCCTCGCCATCGACCGGCCCCTGACCGTACGTCAACTCCTCGCCCACCACGTCGAGTTGCAGGAGCGCCCGAACGCCGCCCAGCTGTCCGCGCTCGCCGCCGCCAACCCGTGCCCGCCGGAGCGCATGGCGCTGGCGGACCTGACCGACGACGCGCGCACCCTCGTCGAGGTCATCGAGGACTTCCCGGCCCTGCGAGGCGCCCTGGACTGGCCGACGCTGCTCGGTCTCCTCACCCCGCTGCGCCCCCGCCACTACTCCATCTCCTCCTCGCCCGCCGTCGACCCACGCCACGCGGACCTGATGGTCTCCCTGCTCCAGGCCCCCGCCCGCTCGGGCAAGGGCACCTACCGAGGCACCGGATCGGGACACCTCACCACGGTCCAGCCCGGCGACACCGTGTACGCCCGCATCCAGCCGTGCCGGGAGGCCTTCCGGGTCGACCACCGCGCCCCGGTCCTGTTGATCGCGGCGGGCACCGGCCTCGCCCCGTTCCGCGGCGCCGTCGCCGACCGGGCCGTAGCCCTGGCCGAAGGCACCCAACTCCCGCCCGCGCTCTGCTACTTCGGCTGCGATGCCCCCGATGCCGACTTCCTGTACGCCGAGGAGTTGCGTGCCGCCGAGACCGCCGGTGCCGTGTCGCTGCGCCCGGCCTTCAGCACCGCCGGGACGTTCGTGCAGCACCGCGTCGCCGCCGAGGCGGACGAGGTCTGGGACCTCCTCGAAGCGGGCGCCCGGGTGTATGTCTGCGGCGACGGTTCGAAAATGGCACCCGGGGTGCGGGAAGCGTTCCGTACCCTGTTCCGGGACCGCACGCCGGGCGCCGGTGAGGCGGCCGCGGAGCAGTGGCTCGACGGGCTGGTGCGGGACGGGCGTTACGTGGAGGACGTGTACGCCGCGGGCTGACACGCGAGAATGGGGCGGGGCGTTGACGGACTCCTGGAACTGGGCTCGGCGCGTACTGAAGAGCGCACGCATCGACCCCGGCCTGCTCGTGGGGGTCCGGCCCCTGAGCGGCGGCACGTACAACACCGTCGAGGAACTCCTCCTCATCGACGGCAGTCGCTACATCCTCAAGGTCCCGCCCGCGTCCACCGTCCCGGGCCTGCGCCACGAGCGCGGCCTGCTGACCTCCGAGGCGGAGTTCTACCGCGGGGCCGCCGGGGCAGATGTCCAGGCGCCGCACGTCGTGGTCGTCGACGAGAAGGCCGCCGTACCGTATCTGCTGATGACGGCCTGCCCCGGTGAGCCCTGGAACGGCTCGCTCCCCGAAGCCGAAAGGGCCCCGCTGCGCCGGGAGCTGGGCCGCCAGGTGGCCCGTCTGCACACGGTGACCGGGCCCGGCTTCGGCTACCCGTCCGGCGCCCTCGGCCCGCTCGCGCCCGACTGGCGGACCGCGTTCACCGCCATGACCGAGGCCGTCCTGGACGACGCCCGGGACTACGACGCCCGGCTGCCCCGCTCCGCCGACCAGGTGGCCCGCATGCTCCGGCCCGCCTACCCCGCGCTCGACGAGGTCACGGTCCCCGCACTGGTCCACTTCGACCTGTGGGAGGGGAACATCCTGCTGGACCGCACGGCGGAGCAGGAGCCCCGCATCGGCGGGCTCATCGACGGCGAGCGGATGTTCTGGGGCGACCCCCTCGCCGACTTCGTCTCCCTGGCGCTGCTCGGGGACATCAGGAAGGACGAGGCGTTCCTCGCGGGCTACCGGGAGGCGGGCGGCCGGGCCGAGTTCGACGTCCCGACCCGTCTGCGGCTGGCCCTCTACCGCGCCTACCTCTACCTGATCATGCTCACCGAGACGGTCCCGCGAGCGGTCGACGTCGAGAAGGAACGCTGGGTCCAGGCGGTGGTCGCGCCGGAACTCGTGGCAGCGCTGGACGAGATCGAGCGACTCGCCCAGACTGCATAGATCTTGAGGACTCGGGAGGGAGCCGCATGGCGGGGCGGAACGGGCGCACGGTACGCGACCTCAGACGGGGCAACCGTACGGCCGTACTGCAGCGCCTCTACTTCGACGGCCCCCTCAGCCGCTTCGAACTCGGCCCGGCGACCGGACTCAGCTCCGGCTCCGTCAGCAATGTCGTCGCCGAGCTGATCGCCGACGGCCTGGTCGAGGAGGCCGGCAGTGTCGACTCCGACGGCGGCCGCCCCCGCATCCTCCTGCGCGTGGCGCCCCGCAGCGGCCACATGATCGGCGTCGACGTCGGCGAGACCCGGGTGCGGATCGGGCTGTTCGACCTCACCCTCACCGAACTCGCCCGCGCCGAACGGCCTGTGATAGGGCAGTGCTACGGGGTCGAAGGCATCGTCGGCCATGTGCGCGACGGCATCGCCGAGGTGCTCGCGGGCGCCGCCATCGGGCCCGAACGGCTCCTCGGCGTCGGGATCGGCGTCCCCGGCATCGTCGAACACACGCCGCGGCAAGGTGCCGTGGTGCACGGGCAGACGATCGGCTGGGACGCGGTACCGCTGGAGCGGCTCCTGCGTGACGGTTCCGAACTCCCGGACAGCGTCCCGTACTTCATCGACAACGGCGCCAGGACCCTCGGTCAGGCGGAGATGTGGTTCGGCGGCGGACGCGGCGCCCGCAGCGCGGTCGTCGTGCTCTTCGGCTCCGGCGTCGGCGCCTGTCTGGTCACCCCGGAGGCGGAGCGCGGGCGGGCGGTGGAGTGGGGGCATCTGACGGTGCGGGTCAGGGGGCGCCGCTGCCGGTGCGGTGCGCTCGGCTGCCTGGAGGCGTACGCGGGCGCCGAGGCGCTGCTGGAACGCTGGCGCGAGGAGGGCGGGAGCGTGCCGGAGGGCGTCGACGAGGAGACCGCGCTGACGGCGATGCTGGCCGGCGCCCATCCGCCCGAGGGCGGTGCGGCCGACCCGGTGGCGCTCGCCGTGCTGGAGGAGACGGCCGAGTACGTGGGCGCGGGCCTGTCCGACCTGATCAACCTCTTCCAGCCCGAGCGCATCCTGATCGGCGGCTGGGCGGGTCTCCGGCTCGGCGCCCACCTCCTGCCCGCCGTACGCCGGCACGCGGCGTCCTACGCCCTGCGGCATCCGGCCCGGAAGGTCACCGTCGACCTGGGCAGGCTCGGCCCGGAGGCGGTCACCGTAGGTGCCGCGATCCTGCCGCTCGCCGACTTCTTCGCCCGCGGCGGGCGACGCGCCGAGCCCGTGCCCGAGGGGCCGTCGCCCGCCCGGCGCACGGCCTTGGCGGAGCGGGCGGCGCCCTGAGGTTTCGCCGCTGGTGGGAACGGTACTCGCGGGGCTCACGACGACCTTGGACGATGCGAGGGAGGTGCACCATGACCGACGAACGTCGCGCGACGCAGGACAAGACCGGTGAGCCCGTGCCGCGGGATCTGCCGGACCAGCAGGCGAACCCGGAGGAGGACCCGTGGGAGGTGTCCGTCGAGCCCGCGGACGACAGCACCGAAGGGGACGACGTCCCCGACACGGACGAGGCGGGCACGGGCCGGCAGGGCGCGGCACGGTCGGGCACGGCCCACCCGGAACATCCGGTTCCTGCGGAACATCCGGTTCCTGAGGAGCCGTCCGGCTGAGACGCCCAGCCCTGGGCGGGCGCTGGTCAGCCCACCTTGCGGCCCCGCATCGGCTCGGTCGGCGCCCCCTCGCCGCGCTGCATGCCGTGCAGGAACTCCTCCAGCACCTCGGGCGCCGTGCGTCCCGGGCGCCAGCCCAGTTCCGTGCGGGCGCGTGTGCAGTCCATCAGCGGCAGCCTGAGCACCGCGTCGAAGAGGTGCGGGGAGGCGGGCAGCAGGTGCAGCCCCCACGCCGCGGCGATCGCCGAGCGGGCCGCCGTGGGCGGGAGCCGGACGGGGCGGGCGCCGAGCATCTCGCCCAGCAGGGCCGCGTCGACGGGGGGCTCGGCCGCGAGGTTGAACGCGCCACGGACGTCGGACCTCACGGCGAGCCGATACGCCTCGGCCGCGTCGTCCGTGTGCAGGGCCTGCACCCGCAGTCCCGGAATGTCGGGCAGGAACGGCAGCAGCTCCGGGCGCGCCAGTGGCCCCGGCAGGAAGCGGCCGCCGAAGATACGGCGCTGCTCGCTCGCCGACTCCCGCTTGAACAGGAACGCCGGCCGCATCCGCACCACCCGCGTCCTGGGGTGGGCCCGGTCGAAGGTGTCCAGCGTCCGCTCCAGGTAGGCCTTCTCCCGGCAGTACGCGGCGTCGGGCCAGCCGTGGGTCGGCCACGACTCGTCCACCGCGTCGTCCTTCGGCCCCGGCGAGTACGCGCCGACCGACGACGCGTGCACCAGCGTCGGGACCCGTGCCGCGGCCACCGCGTCGAAGACCCGGATGCTGCCCAGTACGTTCGTCCGCCAGGTCACGGCCGGATCGTGCGTGGGCTGGAACGCCCACGCCAGGTGGATGACGGCATCGGCACCCTCGAACATGGTCACCAGGTCGCTCTGCTCGGACGCCAGGTCGACCGCCGCCCAGTCCGTCTTCGGCGGCGACCACTCGGGGGTCCTGCGGGCCAGCCCCAGCACGGAGCCGACCTCCGGATCCTCCGAGAGGAGCCGTACCACGCTCGTACCGACATTGCCCGTGGCGCCGGTGACCACGATCCTGCGGGCCGGTTCGCTGCTCACCTGCGGCTCCTCACGGGAGTGGGGGCGGGAGCGTCCGAGTACCCCGTCCGAGCCGAGAAGAAAGCCCCGACCGGACGGGGGAATGCCGGTCGGGGCGGTCAGGGGTGGGTGCGGATGGCGGTCGCCTCTCGGCGAAAGGCTCCACAGGGCTTCAGCCGAACGATCGTCCCTGTGGGCAAAAGGTGAGGCCCGGGGACACTGTCCCATCCGCACCCACGCGTGGTTCAACGGGCAACGACCCTGCGGTGTTCCGGCGCAAGGGGCGATTTGAGGTGATCCGCGTCACCTCCGCCGCTCTGCCGGAACGGTCTCGCTCCACACGTTCTCGGCCTGCAGCAGCAGGGTCCCGAGAACCGTCGCCCGGGCGGCGCCCTGCCCGGCGTGATCCCGCAGCAAGTCCTGCAGCTCCTGGTGCAGCCCGAGCATCGCGGCCTCGGTCCGCACGCCCGGACAGGTGTCACCGCCGGCCCCGAGCAGCCGGCGGCTCTCCGTGTGGCAGACGTCGCCGATCAGCTCCAGCAGCCTGGCGTACGCACGCAGCGCGGGCCCGTCGGGCGGCAGGGGCGTGCGGTCCTCGTCGGCCGCGACGGCCAGGGTCCGGGTGAGCGCCCTGATGTGCCCGGTGACCCGGCTCCAGCGTTCGTCCTCCTCCTCCGGCGGTGCCGGCGCGGGAGGGCGTCGAAGGCCCCGCAGCGGTCCTGCGGTCAGGCGCAGGCTCTCCCGGCTCCAGCCACGCGCGGACCGCAGCGCCTCCAGCCGGCGCTCCAGGCGCGCCGAGGCACTCGACCACCCCGCCGCGCTCTGCGCGTTGCATTCGGTCTCCCGCAGATCCGCGGCCACGGCGTGCAGGAGGTCTCCCGCCTCCCGGGCCAGCGCCGCGAGGTTCTCCCGTACGTCCCGCAGATGGATCGGCGGCAGGATCAGCGCGTTGACGGCGACCCCGATCACCGCGCCGAGAGCGGCCTGCCCGACCCGGTGCCCGACCGCGGACGCTCCGGCGGCGCCCGTCGCGAGGGTGAACAGCGCCGTGGTCGCGCCGAAGACACCCTGGTCACCGAAGCGCCGCCAGTTGGCCAGCAGCATCAGCAGGGGGATCGACAGGGCCAGCGCGCCCACGGTGCTCCCGGTGACCGCCAGCGCGGCCGACGCCAGCACGGTCCCGGCACAGATCGCCCCGAACTGCTGTGCGGCCTGCACCAGTGAGCTGTACACGGTGGCCTGCACCAGGATCAGCGCGACCCAGGACGCCATCAGGGCCATCGGATCACCCAGCCACACGCTCCCCACGAGCCAGGCGAGCAGCGCCGCGGCCGCCGCCTTGAGCGACTGCACCACCAGGTCCCGCTCCCGGCCCGGCCCGTGCCGGGCGGCGCGGGCGGCCCTGCCGACGGCATGCGCCTCCCGCCGTAGCGCGTCGGTCACGCGCGCATGCCCGAGCGCCCGCTGCCGTATCGATTCCAGCGTCCGGGCGCCCCGGCGCGTGGGCCGGGGCGCCGCATCCGTGACTCGCGTCATCCGCGGTCCGGGTCCGCGCCGCCCGTCACGTCGGCCAAGGGACTGTCCGCCAGGGACGCCAGCAGGTGGGCCGGATCCGCATAGACCGCCTGCGCGCCCGCGTCCAGCAGGTCGGCGCGCGGGATGCCGCCGCACAGCACGCCCACACAGCGCACTCCGGCCAGGGCGCCGGCCCGCATGTCCCACACGGTGTCGCCGACGAACACGGCGCGTTCGGCGGGCACCCCGGCCAGTTCCAGGGCGTGCTCGACGGGCTCCGGCGCGGGCTTGCCCTCCTCGACGTCGTCGGCGCTCGCGGTGGCGGTGATCGCGTCGTCCGCCGAGATCGCCCGACGCAGCGCGGACAGCTCGGCGCCGCCCGCCGAGGTCGCGAGGACGACTCGCCAGCCGGTGCGGTCGAGGCGCCGCAGCAGCCGGGCCGCGTCCCGCAGCGGGGGCAGCCGGTCGAAGTACTGCCCGTACAGGGCCTTGTGGGCGGCGCTCAGCGCGGCGTCCTGGTCCTTGTCCCGGTCGTCGCCGAGGAGGTGGGCGATCAGGTCGGTCGAGCCGAGACCGATGGCCCGGTGGACGGCGTGCATCGGCACCTGGTGTCCGGCCTGCCGGAAGGCTTCCCACCAGGTCGTGACATGCAGGTGATTGGTGTCGACGAGGGTTCCGTCGACGTCGAACACGGCCGCCCGTTCCATGTGCTGTCCCTTCCTCACGCGCCGTTCCTCACGAGCCGCACGAGTACCACGTCAGGCGCCCGCCACTCGGGACGGTGTCCGGCCCTCGCGGGTCCAGGCCAGCAGTTCCTCCAGGTCCCAGGTGGTCACCACCCGCTCGGCCGGCACCCCGCACTCCTCCGCGCGGGCGCAGCCGAGGATCTGCCAGTCCAGCTGGCCGGGCGCGTGCGCGTCGGTGTCGATCGAGAACAGCACCCCCGCGTCGGCGGCCCGGCGCAGCAGCCTGCGCGGCGGGTCCAGCCGTTCCGGACGGCTGTTGATCTCCACCGCCGTACCCGACTCGGCACACGCGGCGAACACCTCGTCCGCGTCGAACTCCGACTCGGGCCGCCCCCGCCCGGTCACCAGCCTGCCCGTGCAGTGCCCCAGAACGTCCGCGTGCGGATCGCGTACGGCGGCCACCATGCGCCGCGTCATCGCGCCGGACTCCATGCGCAGCTTGGAGTGCACGGACACCACCACGACGTCGAGCCGCTCCAGCAGCTCGGGTTCCTGGTCGAGCGAGCCGTCCTCGAGGATGTCGCACTCGATGCCGGTGAGCAGCCGAAACGGCGCCCAGGTCTCGTTCAGCTCCGCCACCACGTCCAGCTGCCGGCGCAGCCGCTCGGGAGACAGCCCGCGGGCCACGGTCAGCCGTGGCGAGTGGTCGGTGAGCGCCGCCCACTCGTGGCCGAGCTGCGCCGCGGCCCTGCCCATCTCCTCGATCGGGCTGCCGCCGTCGGACCAGTCGGAGTGCAGATGGCAGTCCCCGCGCAGCAGCGCCCGCAGCCGCCCGCCGGCCCGGCCTTCAGGCCCGGCGGACTCCTCGGCCTCGCCCTCCAGCTTCTCCAGATAGCCCGGCGTCCCACCGGCCAGTGCCTCCCGCACCACCTGCGCCGTCTTCGGACCGACGCCCCTGAGCGACTCCAGCGACCCGGCCTCCGCCCGCTCGCGCACCTCGTCCTCGGACAGCTCGGCCAGGACCCGGGCCGCCGTACGGAAGGCGCGTACGCGATACGTCGGTGCCAGGGACCGCTCCAGCAGGAACGCGATCCGGTTCAGCGCCTCGACGGGATCCATCGCCACCTCCTCCTCCAGGGTTCCCCGGCGCCGCCGCCCCCGCACGACGGCGTGACGGAACGTGTGGGTGACCCGGAGGATTCGCCGACCCGGATTGCGCTCTACGCTCTATTCATGACCGAAAGCGCGAGCCCGCACATTTCACACCCGCGGATCATGGTGCTCGGGGTTCAGCCGGGCACGCCTCCGTTCCGCATCCTGGAGATCGACGGCGAGGTCGTCGGTCAGGCGAAGACCGTCACCGATGTCCTGGAGGCTGCCGCCGCCTTCGGCATCACGGTCCATGACCTGGACGACCCGGACGTGGTCCGCTGGGTCGGCGGAGACAAGTTCACCTGGCACCACCACTAGTCGGCCGCGTCAGCCGACCGTCCACTTCTGGTTGGTGCCGCCCGTGCAGGTCCAGATCTGCAGCCGGGTGCCGTTGGCCGAGTCGTTGCCGGTAGCGTCCAGGCACTTGTCGGACTGCGGATTGACGATGTCGCGCGCCGTGGAGACGGCCCATTTCTGGTTCGGGCCGCCGGTGCAGTCCCACAGCTGGACGGTCGAGCCGTCCGCGGTGCCGTTGCCCGTCACGTCCAGGCACTTGCCGAGCGCGCGGAGCGTGCCGTCCGCGCCGGCGGTCCACTGCTGGGCCGCGGAGCCGTTGCAGCCGTAGAGCTGCACGGGCGTGCCGTTGGCGGGGTTCGCACCGGCCACGTCCACGCACTTGCCGGCCAGGCCCCTGATCGGGACGCCGAAGGCCGAGTCGCCGGTCGTCACCGAGACGTGGTCCACGATCAGCCGCTGCGGGAAGACCGTGGATCCGTCCGGGTCGCCGGGCCAGTAGCCGCCGACCGCGAGGTTCAGGATCAGGAAGAACGGCTTGTTGAACACCCAGCTCCGCCCGCCCAGGTCGGCGGGGGTGCGCCGCTGGTAGACGTTCCCGTCCACGGACCAGGTGATCGAGTCGGGCGCCCAGTCGATGGCGAAGGTGTGGAAGGCGTCGGCGAAGGCCTGCCCGTTCGGGAGCGAGTACGCGGCCCCTATACCGCCCGACCCCGAGTAGCCGGGGCCGTGGATCGTGCCGTGCACGGTGGAGGGTTCGAAGCCGACGTTCTCCATGACGTCGATCTCGCCGGAGTCCGGCCAGTTCACCGGTGTGCCGAGCATCCAGAACGCGGGCCACATGCCCTGCCCGCGCGGCACCTTCAGCCGCGCCTCGACATGCCCGTACTGGGCGGTGAACTTGCCCGCGGTGTTCAGCCGGGCCGAGGTGTACTGGCAAGTTCCCTACCAGCACTGGTAGTTGGCGGGATTCTCGCGCCTTGCCGTGATCACCAGGTGGCCCTGGCCGTCCAGGGCCGCGTTCTTGTTGCCCGAGGTGTAGTACTGCCGCTCGTGGTTGTTGACGTTGTCGCCGGTCTCGATCTGCCACTTCGAGGAGTCGGCCGCGGCACCGGCGGGCCCGTCGAAGCCGTCGGAGAACGTCACCGCGGCGGCCGTGACGGCCGGTGGTTCCGCCTGGGCGGGTCCGATCGCGGCGGACGCGACCAGGACGGCCGACAGAGCGGCGAGGAGACATGTGCGGAGCGAACGTGGGGTGGCCATCGTGCTCCCTTCCGTACGACGGCCCGGTGGGCGGGCGCGCCGAACGAGGTGGGGGATGAAGGGGGAAGGCGTGGGGTAAAGGTCTCGCCACTTGATTTAAGGAGTGAGATAAGGGGTCGTCAATACCTTGGTACAGACCAGAGTTCGAGCCCGCGGTCCTCACCGCCCGGCATGGTTCGTCCGCCGCCGAAGCGTTCGGTTTCTACGCTGCTCTCCATGAACGCCGCACACCTCGGCGAACTCCTCGCCGTCCTGGGCGCGGGCATCGCGGCCGGTGCCGTCAACGCCGCCGTCGGCTCGGGGACGCTGATCACCTTTCCGGTCCTGCTCGCGACCGGCCTGCCGCCCGTCACCGCCACGGTCTCCAACGCGCTGGGCCTGATCCCCGGCTCGATCAGCGGAGCCGTCGGATATCGCGGGGAACTGCGCGGGCAGCGCCGCCGCATCCTGAAGTGGAGCGCCGGCGCCTTGCTCGGCGGGGTCACCGGCGCCGCGCTGCTGCTCGCCCTGCCCGCCTCGGCGTTCGAACGCATCGTGCCGGTCCTGGTGGGGCTCGCGCTCCTGCTGGTCGTCCTCCAACCGCTGATCAGCAGAAAGCTGCGCGACCGCCGGGCACGCAAGGGGCGATCCGCACGCCCCGACGGCGGCCCGCTGCTGCTCGTCGGACTGACCCTGGCCAGCGTCTACGGCGGCTACTTCTCCGCTGCCCAGGGCATCATCTACGTCGCCCTGATGGGCATGCTCCTCGACGACGGCCTGCAACGCCTCACCGCCGTCAAGAACGTGCTCGTCGCCGTGGTCAACTCCGTCGCCGCGCTGTTCTTCCTCGTCGTCGCGGACTTCGACTGGACGGCCGTCGCCCTCCTCGCGATCGGATCCGCGGTCGGTGGCCATCTCGGCGCCAGAACAGGCCGCCGTCTGCCTCCTTCCGTGCTGCGCGCGCTCATCGTGGTGGTCGGCACGGTGGCCATCGTCCAGTTGGTGCTGCGCTAGGGGGCTTCTGCTGGATCTCCGCGGCGTCGCAACGCCCGGCACGCACCGAACGCCGTTCCTTCTCCCACGGAGATCCAGCAGAAGCCCCCTAGTCCTTGCCGGAGCGAGGCCGCCGGGCGTGCACCGCGCGGCTCAGTCGCCGGCCCAGCAGGAGGTAGCCGATCAGGGCGCCGGTGGTGTTGAGGATGACGTCGTCGATGTCGAAGGCGCGCCCCGTCACCAGCGCGCCCTGCGCGAACTCGACGAGAAGCATGACGGTCGCCGTCAGCAGCAGGACGCGCAGGACCCCGCGCGCCCGTGGGGCGAGCACGGGGACCAGGATGCCGAACGGAACGCCCAGCAGCAGGTTCCCGCCGATCTGCCGGACGGCGTCGCGCAGTTCGGGCTGGTCCAGATAAGCCCGCAGGGAGCGGCCCGGACGCAGGTTGGTGTGGGTCAGGGCCTCCGAGGCGGGAGAGGGCTGCAGGGTGAGCTTCGCCAGGATGACGGCGAAGGCGACCATGAACGCGAAGGCGCACACCATCGCGAGGAGACGGGCGAGGAAGCGCAGGGGGTCTTGCCTGGGGCGCGGGGAGTGAGGGGGCTTGGCGCCGCGCTCGGACTTGGCGGCGCGCTTGGACTTGGCCCCGCCTGCGGGCTTCGCGCCGCCCGAGGACTTGGTGCCGCCCGCCGACTTGGCGGCGCCTGGGGTCTTGGAAGTGCCGGGGCGTATCGCGGCGCGCGAACGTGAGGTTCCACGGGCCATGCGGTCCTCCAGTCTTCAACTTCCCTTCGTAATAAGGGGATTACCCCGGTACCCCGATGAGATGCCGCCCCGGCCGCTCCCGGGCACGGCCGCCCGCGGTTTCCCTTCATGCTGTCGGGGCACTCCGGCCGGAGACCCGCGCGTCCGCCGCCGCTGTCGCCCAGGGTGGTGTTTGGATGACGCGGAACCGAAGTAACCGAAGTAGCGCAAGCTGCGGATATCTGGACATCCGGCCCGCGGAGGTGGCGTATGGACCGGCGTACGACGCTGCTCGCCGCGGCCGAGTTCCTGGCCTGGTGGGCCGGGCTGGCCCTGCTGTGGCTGGTCCTCATCAGCGCCGTGGACACCCTGGAGCTCGCGGTCGGCGCGGGCGTCGCCGGTGTGGCAGCGCTCGCGGCCGTCGCCGCACGCCGGGCGGTGACCGGACGATGAACGGCTGGCTCCTCGCGGCGACCGTCGTACTCGGCGGGGGAGTGGGCGCCGCCCTCTGGGGCATCGCCACCGGACCACTGCGGCGCCGGGTCGTGGCCCAGAACCTGTCCACCGCCCTGGCCTGCCCCGGACTGCTCCTGCTCGCCCAGGGGTACGAGCGCCCCTCGTACGTCGATGTCGCCCTGGTCCTCGCCCTGCTGGGCCCCGTCGGCACCCTCGTGTTCGCCCGCCTGCTCACCGACGAACTCGCCGCCGACCCGCCGCGCGCCTGGGGCCTGACCTGGGCGGCCGCCGGTCTCGTCGCGGTAGTGGTCCTGGCGCTGTGCGTGGCGGTCGGGCCGAGCCGGGCCATGGTGAAGCTCCTGCTCACGGGCGCGCTCCTGATCGGCGGGAACATCGTCGCCTCCCATGCGCTGTCCGGCGGTTTCGCGGGGGTGCGCGGTGGCTGACGCGGTGATCGTCGCGGCGCTGGTACTCGTCGCCGTCTGTGCGACCGTGGCGGTGGCCGTCCGTGACCCCGTGCGGCAGGCCCTCGTGCTGGCCGTCCTCGGCGTCGTGCTCGCCGTGCTGTTCACCGCGGTGCAGGCGCCCGACGTCGCCCTGTCGCAGCTGGCGGTCGGCGGCGCCCTGGCGCCCCTGCTGCTGCTCCTGTCGGTCCGCAAGGTCAAGCGGCGCAAGGGGCGTGAGCGATGACCCCGCGCACCCGGCGGTGGCTCGTCCTCGTCGGCGGCGCCGGGCTCGCCGTGCTCCTCGTCGCCGCCTGCCTGCGGCTGCCGGACTTCGGCGGCGACAGTCACCCGTACGGCGACCGCGCCGTGCACGTGTCCCTCGCCCGCCGCACCGCCAACTCCATCGCCTCCGTCAACTTCGACCAGCGTGCCTTCGACACCCTCGGCGAGATGACCATCCTGTTCGCGGCCGTCGTCGGCTGTGTCGTCCTGCTGCGGCAGACCCGCGACGAGCACCGCGCCCGGCCCGAACCCGCCGACGTGGCCCCGCCCGTACGCCGGTACGCCCTGCTCGTCCTGCCGGTCGCCCTGGTCACCGGCCTGTACGTCATCGCGCACGGCCAGCTCAGCCCCGGCGGCGGCTTCCAGGGCGGCGTCGTCGCCGCGACCGCCCTGCACCTGCTCTACCTCGGCGCCGACTACCGCGCCCTGGAACGCATCCGCCCGGTCGGCCTGTACGAGGTCGGCGACGCCGTCTCGGCCTCCGCCTACCTCGTCACCGGCCTCGCGGGCCTCATCGGCGGTACCGCGTTCCTCGCCAACACCCTGCTGCCGTACGGCACGTTCAACACGCTGTCCTCCGGCGGGACCGTGCCGCTGCTGAACGCGGCCATCGGCATGGAGGTCGCCTGCGCGGTGGTCGTGCTGCTGGCCCGCTTCCTGGACCAGGCCGTCGAGATCGAGGAGGAGAGCGGGAAGTGAGCGCGCCGTGATGGATGTCCTGCCGTACCTCGTCGCCGTATGGATCTTCCTGGCCGGCTGCTACGGCCTCGCCACCAGCCGCAACCTCATCCACGCCGTCGGCTGCCTGTCCGT
Source organism: Streptomyces sp. NPDC093591 (assembly GCF_044764885.1). Lineage (NCBI taxonomy): Bacteria > Bacillati > Actinomycetota > Actinomycetes > Kitasatosporales > Streptomycetaceae > Streptomyces > Streptomyces sp. NPDC093591. The sequence goes on along the minus strand of NZ_JBIWIY010000004.1, from coordinate 172,295 downwards.
GTGCCAGTCCGCGACGTACGTCCTGCTGCTGGCCGTCGGCTACCGCGACGACGCCACCGCCCCCGTCTTCTCCGACATCGAGCCCGGATCCCGCCCCGTCGTCGACCCGGTCGTCCAGGCCCTCGCCCTGACCGACGTCGTCGTCGGCGCCACCGTCACCGCCCTGCTGCTGGCGCTCGTCGTCCAGGTCTCCAAGCGGCACGGCACGGTCGACCCCGACGAACTGACCGAGCTGCGCGGCTGATGAACGACCTGCTGCCGCTGCTCGTCGCCGTCCCCCTCCTCGGCGCCGCCCTCCTGGTCGCCGGTGGACGCCGCCTGCCCCGTGTCCTCGCCGAGTCGGTGGGCTGCGCGGTCTCCGCGGGCACGGCCGTTCTCGCGATCGTGCTGCTGCTGAACTCCTCGCCGCCGATGACCGAATGGGTCGGCGGCTGGACGCCCGTCGAGGGCCGCAGCGTCGGCATCGTCCTGGTCGGGGACGGCGCGGGGCTCGGCATGGCGGCCCTCGCCTCCCTGCTGACCCTCGCGGCCCTGGCGTACTCCTGGCACTACTTCGAGGAACCCCCGCGGCGGCACGCCGGCTCGTTCCCCGCGCTGATGCTGCTCTTCCAGGCGGGCATGTGCGGGTTCGCGGTCGCGGGCGACCTGTTCAACGCGTTCGTCTGGTTCGAGCTGATGAGCGTCGTCGCCTACGCGCTGACCGGGCACCGCGTCGAGGAGGCCAAGGCCGTGCAGGGCGCGCTGAGCTTCGGGGTGATCACCTCGCTCGGCGCGTACGCCATGCTGATGGGCATCGGCCTGCTCTACGCCCGCACCGGCGAGCTCGCCATGGCGCAGATCGGTCGCGGGCTCGACGCGCACGGGCCGCCGGACGCGCTGGTCCTCGCCGCGTTCGTCCTGGTCCTGACCGGCCTGCTGGTCAAGGCGGCCGCCGTCCCCTTCCACTTCTGGCTCCCGGACGCCCACGCCGTCGCACCCACCCCCGTGTGCATGCTGCTGTCGGGCGTCATGGTCGAACTCGGCGTGTACGGCGTCTGGCGCGTGTACGGCACCGTCTTCGCCGGCCCCGGCGGGATCCCGGCGGCCGACCTGGAGCGGGTGCTCGTCGTGCTCGGTTGCGTGACGGCGGTGATCGGCGCGGTGATGTGCTGGTACCAGCGGCACATCAAGCGGCTGCTGGCGTGTTCGACGGTCGCGCACACCGGGCTGTTCCTGATCGGCATCGGGGTGCTGACGCCCGAGGCCGACGACGGGGTCGCCCTGTACGTCCTGGGCCACGCCGGAGTGAAGGCCGCGCTGTTCGCCTGCACGGGCATCCTCCTCGACCGGTACGGCACCGTCGACGAACACGCGCTGCACGGCCGGGCCCGGGAGCTGCGCGGTGTCGCCGTGCTGTTCGCGCTGGCGGGGCTCGCGCTCGCCGGACTCCCGCCGTTCGGGACGTCGTTCGGGAAGGCCGTCACGGAGGAGTCCGTGGGCGGTCCGGTCACCGTGCTGTACGTCGCCGCGACCGCGGTGACCGCCGCAGCGGTACTGCGGGTCGCGGCCCGGGTGTTCCTCGGGCTCGGCCGCCCGCCCGAGAAGGACACCGAGTACGAGACGACCGGCGCCGGCGAGCGGCCCGAGACCCGGCACCGGCTCAGCCGGATCCCCGACTCCATGACCGCGGTCCCCGCCCTGCTGCTCGCCGGCTCGCTCGCCGTCGGGGTGGCCCCCGGCTTCGGCGAGGCCGTGGCGCACGCCGTCGACGAGGCCGGTTCCGGCGGTGCCGTGGTGCCCGCACCGCACTGGAGTCCGGCCGGTGTGCTGCTCGACCTCGCCTCGACCGTGCTGGCCCTGGGCCTCGCGGCCCTGGCCGTCACCCGGCCGGGGCTGCTCACCGCCCCGGACCGGGCCCGGCCGCTGCGGCGCCTGCAGTCCGGGCACGTCGGGGACTACGTGGCCTGGGTGCTGGTCGGCGCCACCGTGCTCGCAGCGCTGGCCCTGCCGGGCCTGCTGTCGTAGGGGGAGTCGCGGAGGCCGGGGCCGCTGAGCCCCAGGGACTCAGTCCCCGTACGTCACCTTCACCTCCTTGAAGCCGAGGGAGTGGAGCAGGCCTTCCAGCATGCCGGTGGTGTTGGTCTCGGCACGCGCGGTCAGCTCGCTCTCCTTGGCCGCGTCGCCGATGTGCTTGACCGCCAGCTTCTGCACGGCCTGTTCGCTGTTCGGGTTGTCCGAGAAGAGGTCGCCGAGGCGGTCGAGGAGACCGCGCTCCTTGGAGACGGCGTAGGAGCGGTCGGGGTCCAGGGCCGGTTTGCCGAGGGCCGCGTGCGGGAGACGGAGTGTGGCGGACGTACGGTCGTCGTTGACCGTGACGTCGTCCTCACCGACCTTTCCGAGGTCGACATAGGCGTCCACGGTGCCCGCGCCGACGTACAGCGTGCGGGTGCCGCGGATCGCGTCGGGCAGGAACTTGGCGTCCTTCTCCAGATCCACGACGATCTGGAAGTTGCCGGAGGCGGCGTCGTAGCGGCTCATGTCCTGGATGGACTGGAGCAGTGCGGGACCCGAACGGTCGTTGGTCTCCGTGCCGAACAGGTCCTTGAGACCGGGGATCACGCTCAGCCGGATCCCGGCGAAGAAGACGACGAGCACCAGGATCAGGGCGCTCACCGCCTTCGCCCAGCCGGGCATGCGCTTGTCGATGCGCTTGATGGGAGTCGTCATGGCGACGGCCCTCCTTCCCTATTCAACGAAGTACCCCCAAATTCCTTGCCCGACCTGTCCGTTGGCCGATTGCCGCCCCTGACCGGTGCGGGACGGCGCACTAACGTGGGGAACCGTCCGTACCGGCGCGTCTGGAGACCCGGATGAGCGCAGACAGCACCTCCCGGCCGCTTCCTCCCATGCACCGCATCAGCCTCCCCGAGCCCGGACCGCCCCGGCTCGGCACCCTCGCGACGGGCACCCCGGTGTGGCTCGTGACCCGGTACGCCGAGGTGCGGCAGGTGCTCATGGACCCCCGGTTCAACAGGAGTTCGCTGTACGCGGCGGACGCCCCGCCCCTCCTCGTCGTACCGAACCTCCTCGACGCCCCCGACGGGCTCCTCAACCAGGACGGTGCCGCCCACCAGGCGCTGCGCGGCACCGTGCAGCGTGCCTTCACGCCCCGGGCGATCGCGCGCCGGCGGCCCTGGGTGGCCTCGGTCGTCGAGGCGCTCCTCGACGACCTCGCCGAGCAGGACCGGCCCGCCGACATCGTCGAGGGGTTCACGCGGCCGCTGCCCGTCGCGGTGATCTGCCGGCTGATGGGGCTGGAGCACGTGGACGGCGAACGCATCCGGCACTGGGCCGACCACGCCCTGTCCGGCGGGGCGCACACGGCAGAGGAAGTCGCCCTGGCGATGAGGGAGTTCGGGCGGTTCGCCGGTGAGTTGGTGGCGACGCGGCGGACGTCACCCGGCGACGACCTGGTGAGCGGGCTGGTCGCGGCGGGCGACGAGTTCGGCATCGACGAGCGGCGCCTGGTCACTCTGGTCTGCGGACTGGTCGTCGCCGGGCACGAGACCACGATGACGGCGCTCGGCAACGCCGTCGTCCACCTCCTCACCGACGGGCAGGCCGCCTGGCCGGGCCTCGCCAAGGACACGGCGGCGGCGGCCACCGCGGCCGAACAACTGCTGCGCACCGTCCCGCTCAGCGAGGGCCGGGTCCTGCCCGGACTGATCCGGCGCGCCGTCGAGGACACCGAGGTGGGAGGCGTGCTGATCCCGGCGGGCAGCGTGGTCGCCGTCCAGACCAACTCCGCAGGGCGCGACCCGGACGTCTTCCCGCCCGGCGAACCCGACCTCTTCGCACCCCTGCCCTCACCCGGCATCGCCTTCGGCGCCGGACCCCACCACTGCCTGGGCGCCTGGCTCGCCCGCCTGGAACTCGAACTCGCCCTGCACCGCCTCGCCGCCCGCTTCCCGCGCCTGCGCGCCGAGTTCACGCCCGAGACCATCGAGTGGCGGGAGGGCCAGATGACGCGAAGCCCGCTCCGGTTGCCCGTGTCGTGGTGAGGCGATCGCCACACGTCCCCGCCCCGGCGTGAGCCGCAACGTTTCTGCCGAGGTCAGTAGCATGAGTCCGCCACCCGGAATGATCATTCGAGGAGCGGATCGTGCGAGAGATCGCCGTGTTCAGCGGTAGTGCCCACCCCGAACTGGCGGCGGAGGTCTGCGCTCATCTGGGGGTGCCGCTCAGCCCCAGCCGGGTCAGCCGGTTCGCCAACGACTGCCTGGAGGTGCAGCTCCAGGCGAACTGCCGCGAACGGGACGTCTTCCTGATCCAGCCGCTGGTCCGGCCGGTCCAGGAGCACCTGGTCGAGCTGCTGCTCATGTGCGACGCCGCGCGCGGGGCCTCCGCGCGCCGGATCACCGTCGTCATGCCGCACTACTCCTACGCCCGCTCCGACAAGAAGGACGCGCCCCGCATCTCCCTCGGGGGCCGGCTCGTCGCCGACCTGATGGTGGCGGCCGGTGCGAGCCGCGTCCTCGCCATGACCCTGCACGCGCCCCAGGTGCACGGCTTCTTCACGGTGCCGGTCGACCACCTGCACGCGCTGCGCGAACTCGCCGCGCACTTCCGCCAGTACGACCTCTCCCGCACGACCGTCGTCTCCCCGGACCTCGGCAACGCCAAGGAGGCCGCCGCGTTCGCGCGGATGATCGGCGCCCAGGTGGCCGCCGGCGCCAAGCAGCGGTTCGCGGACGACCGGGTCAGCATCAACTCCGTCATCGGCGAGGTGACGGGGCGGGACGTCATCGTCCTGGACGACGAGATCGCCAAGGGCAGCACCGTCCTCGAACTCCTCGACCGGCTGCGGGAGTTGGGGCCCCGCTCGATCCGGGTCGCCTGTACGCACGGCCTGTTCGCGTCCGGCGCGCTGAAGCGGATCGGCGAGCAGCCCGACGTACTGGAGATCGTCTGCACCAACACCGTGCCGGTCCCGGCTCAGGAGCGCACCGAGAAGCTGCGGATCCTCTCCATCGCCCCCGCGCTCGCCGAGGCCGTGCGCCGTATTCACAACGGGGAGTCCGTCAGCGCCCTGTTCGACGCGCCGGGAACCGAATAGACAGGAAGGAGCGAAGCGATGCTCCGCATCACCCGGACGCACGGCTCGGCATCACCGGATGCTCAGGAGGGCTCGCCATGGCGAAGGCGAAGTTCGAACGGACCAAGCCGCATGTGAACATCGGGACCATCGGTCACATCGACCACGGGAAGACCACCCTCACGGCGGCCATCACGAAGGTGCTGCACGACAGGTATCCCGACCTGAATCCGTTCACGCCGTTCGACATGATCGACAAGGCTCCTGAGGAGCGGCAGCGCGGCATCACCATCTCCATCGCGCACGTCGAGTACCAGACGGAGCGCCGGCACTACGCGCACGTCGACTGCCCGGGGCACGCCGACTACATCAAGAACATGATCACCGGCGCGGCCCAGATGGACGGCGCGATCCTGGTCGTCGCCGCGACCGACGGGCCGATGCCGCAGACCAAGGAGCACGTGCTGCTCGCCCGGCAGGTGGGCGTGCCGTACATCGTCGTCGCGCTCAACAAGACCGACATGGTGGACGACGAGGAGATCCTGGAGCTCGTCGAGCTGGAGGTGCGCGAGCTGCTCACGGAGTACGAGTTCCCGGGCGACGACGTCCCGGTCGTCCAGGTCTCCGCGCTCAAGGCCCTGGAAGGGGACCCGCAGTGGGCGCGGTCGGTGCTCGACCTGCTGGAGGCCGTCGACACGGCCGTGCCGGAACCGGAGCGTGATGTCGACCGGCCGTTCCTGATGCCGATCGAGGACGTGTTCACGATCACCGGGCGCGGCACGGTCGTCACCGGGCGGATCGAGCGCGGCAGGCTGCTGGTGAACAGCGAGGTCGAGATCATCGGCATCCACGACCGGAGGACGAAGACCACGGTCACCGGCATCGAGATGTTCCGCAAGCTCCTCGACGAGGGCCGGGCCGGCGAGAACGTCGGGCTGCTGCTGCGGGGCGTCAAGCGGGAGGACGTCGAGCGCGGGCAGGTCGTCATCAAGCCCGGATCGGTCACCCCGCACACGGAGTTCGAGGCGCAGGCGTACATCCTGTCGAAGGACGAGGGCGGCCGGCACACGCCGTTCTTCCAGAACTACCGGCCTCAGTTCTACTTCCGCACGACGGACGTGACGGGCGTGGTCACCCTGCCGGAGGGCACCGAGATGGTCATGCCGGGCGACAACACCGGCATGCACGTCCAGCTGATCCAGCCGATCGCCATGGAGGAGGGGCTGAAGTTCGCCATCCGTGAGGGCGGCCGGACGGTGGGGGCCGGGCAGGTCACCAGGATCCTCAAGTAGCCGCCCTTACAAGGCGGTTGACGGCGTCATAACGTGCCGGACGTGGCCTCGGGCCGGCCCAGGGCCGCGTCCGGCGTCGGATGCGGGGGCAGCAGCCGGGACAGCCCGGTGATCCTGAGCATGCGCAGGGTGAGCGGGTGGGTGCAGACCAGGTGCAGCTGCCCGCCGTGATCGAGCACCCGGGCGCGGGCCCGGTACAGCAGCCGCAGCCCCGAGCAGTCGAAGAACTCGACGCTCCTGAGATCGATCACGATCCGAGCGCCGGGGCGGGTTGTTACCCGGTCCAGGTACGGGGCTATCTCCACCGCCGCCGAGATGTCGATCTCGCCGCGGAACTCCAGCACCGTGTGGCCCCGGTGCCGGTGGACGCGCAGATGCCGGCTGAACGGCGCAGGTTCCTGCTGCACGACGACATCGCCTCCAACCTGCTCACTTGCGGCGGGCTGCCCAAATCCAGCCCCCGCACTGCAAGTTACCCTCGATCGATCGAATCTGAGCATGTTCGATTGACATATGTCTTTGAATTGCGACAGAGGATGGCCAGGATCGGGCGTCGTCAACGCAGACGGTCGACGAGAGCGAGCGCATCCTCGGTCTTGGGGTGTGTCCTGCCCAGTCGGGTGTGCAGTATCTGTGCGCCCCGCTGCGCCAGTTCCGCTGCGGTCGGGTCGTTCAAGGCGTGCAGGGCGCGAGCCTTGAAGATCAGGGCGTACCCGATGTACAGGTGGTCGGGTGCGTATCTGGCCTCGCGGATCCGCAGCGCCCGCGAGATCAGCGGTACGGCCGTGGCGTAGTCGCCGAGGTCGAAGTGGATGGTCGCCAGTGCCACCAGGTCGAAGCTCACGTACGGGTCGTCCGGCCCGTGTGCCGCCTCGTCGATCCGCAGCGCCCGCTCGGCCAGTGGCAGCGCCGCTGTGTGCTCACCGAGAAGGCACAGGGTCCGTGCGAGCGTGGCCAGGTCCGTAGCGATGACGGGACTGTCCGCCGGCAGGCAGGACTCGTGCAGCCGCAGCGCGCGTTCCGTCAGCCGGCGTGCCGTCTCCGGGGCGTCGAGGTCCCGGTGGATCTGCGCCAGGGTGATCAGATCGAAGCCGACCTCCGCCTCCCGGCCGTCGAGCGACTCGTCGATCGCGAGAGCGCGTTCACACAGGGGCAGTGCCACCGAGTAGTCCCCGAGCTGGAGGAGGAATTCCGCGGCCAGCCTCAGCAGCACCGCCGTTTCCGCCGCGCATTCGGCCGGCGGGTCGCCCTTGGTCACCGCGATGACGTGGGGGAGCAGTTGCTGCCACCGCGGCCGTGCATCCGGGTCGCCGTGGATGTCGTGCGGCACGGCCGCGAGCAGCGCACGACACAGCCGGGCCCGAGTGCCGGTGTGGACCTCGTCCGGCATCGCGGCCCGGACGGCGGCCTGTACCAGCCGGTGCACCACCAGGGACGCGTTCCCGCGCCTCGCGAGACTCAGACCGGCCAGGGCGCCGACCGTCGTGTCCCACGTCAGCGGGTCGGGGGCCGCCACGTCCAGCACGTCGGGGTTGCCGGTGAACAGGTCCAGCGGGATCGGTTCCGGCGCCAGCAGGGCACACAGCTCCAGCAGCCGCACCGCCTGCGGCTGTTGCGACTCCAGCCTTCGCACGCTGAGCTGCCACAGGGACGCGACCACCGTGGGCCGGTCGGTCGGCTCGCCCCGGGCGATCACGTCCTCCAGCTGCGACGTCAGCAGCGTCAGGTACTCCTCGGGCGCCGTGTGGTTGTAGCCCATGTACCCGGCCGCCTGCTCCAACGCCAGCGGAAGGTCCCCCAGTTGCTCGGCGATCCGGTCCGCCACCGCCGCGGTCATGCCGGGCACCCGCCGGACCAGCAGCTCCACCGACTCCCGCCTGGTGAACACGTCCAGGTCGATGACCCCGGCGCTGCCCGGCCAGCCACTCACCCTGGTCGTGACGATGACATGCCCGTTGCTCGCCAGGTCGCCCGACGGCAGCGCGTGCGTGAGCGTGCCCGGTTTCTCGCCGTTGTCGAAGATGATCAGCCAGGGCCTGCGGTCCCGCAACATGCCGTACACCCGTGGGGCGGCCTGGTCGGAGTTCACCTCGGTCAGCCCCAGCTCTCCGGCCAGCGAGACGAACTGCGACGCCACCAGATCGGGGTGCTCGGCGTTCACGAACGCGACGAACCGGTACTTCGACAGGTGGCGGTAGGCGTACTCGACGGCGAGCTGGGTCTTGCCGACGCCCCCCATCCCGTGGACGACCAGCATCGCCACGTCGTTCGCCGAGGTGAGGCGCTGCCGCATCTCCCGCAGGGTGGCGTCGCGACCGGTGAAGTCGGTGTTTCGTGGAGGCAGTCCGTAGGTCGTGGGCACCGGAGGGCCCTGCGTACGGCTGCGGGGCGGTGCCTGCCACAGCCCGATCAGCGACAGAGGTATCAGGAGGACGAGTACCAACCACGGGTGCACGCGTACGAAGTCGAGCGGCCCCGGCCAGCGGCTCTGCCCGGACGCCGCGTTGAAGGCGAGGCTGCCGACGAACAGTACGAGCAGAGCGGCCACCGCCCTGGCCAGTGTTCGCCCCATGGCTCCCTCTTCGGTAGGACAGCGACCTCGACGATCATCAGCGGGCGCGATCCTAGCCCAGGGGCCGCTGCGGCAGCACCGTCCGGCCGCGGACGGGACTTACGACAGCGCGTGCCAGGCCTTGGAGAGTGCCTGGCGCAGCTGCTCGGTCTGATGGGCCGTGAGGTCCCGCACCATCCGCTCCTCCAGCTCCCGCACGGCGCCCTCGTGCCGTGCGAGCAGCTCGCGCCCCGCATCGGTGAGCAGGATCAGCAGCTCCCGGCGATTGCGCGGGTTGCGCTCCCGGCGGACCAGTCCGCGGTTCTCCAGGCTGCGGACCAGATCGGCGATCGACTGCGCCGTGACGAACGAGTCGCGCGCCAGCTGGGCCGCCGACAGTCCGTCGTGCCGCTGCAGCACGGTGAGCGCGGTGTACTGCAGCGCGGTGATCCCGGACGGCTTGACCAGCTCGTCCAGGTGGGAGCGCACGACGAGCTCCACCTGCTTCACCATGTAGAGAAGCGACGGAGGTGCCTTGGTTGCCTGGGTGTCGAGCATGAGTTCAGCCTAGAGCATTGACAGGAAACCTGTCTGTAATGAGACTGCGGACAAACAGGAATCCTGTTGGTTGAAATCTTGGCGATGAGGCTGAGGAGTGGTGATGACCACCTTCGAGATCGAACCCGGTCGGTTGTTCATCGGGGGCCAGTGGCGTGAGGCCGCCGACGGAGCGCGCACCGAGGTGGTCGACCCGTCCCGCGGCGCGGTCGTCACGACCGTCGCGGACGCCGGTGCCGCCGACGTGGACGCGGCCGTGCGCGCCGCGCGGGACGCCTTCGACGACGGTGCCTGGTCCGGGCTGAGCGGCCGCGAGCGCGGCAGAGTGCTGCACCGCGTCGCCGAGCTGATCCGGGAGAACGCGGACACCGTCGCCGAGCTGGAGAGCCGCGACGTCGGCAAGCCGATCACGCTCGCCCACGCCGTCGACGTGACCAACGCGGCCAACGACTACGAGCACTTCGCCGCCCTCGCCCACGCCCTGGACGGCTCCGTCCGGGACACGCCCATGAACGCCCTCGCCTATGTCCGGCGCCGGCCGCTCGGCGTGGTCGCGGCGATCACCCCGTACAACTTCCCGCTGATCCTGGCCGGCTCGAAGATCGGCCCGGCGCTGGCGGCCGGGAACACGGTGGTGCACAAGCCGGCCGAGGAGACCCCCCTCAGCGCGCTGTACATGGCGGAGCTCTTCAAGAAGGCCGGTCTCCCGGACGGCGTGCTCAACGTCGTCACCGGCGGTCCCGCGGCCGGCGAGGCGCTGCTGCGCCACTCCGGCGTGGACAAGGTCGCCTTCACCGGCTCGACCACCGTCGGCCGGAAGGTGGCGGGCATCGCCGGGGAGGCACTCAAGCCCGTCACCATGGAGCTCGGCGGCAACGCGGCCCACCTCGTCTTCGAGGACGCCGACCTGGAGAAGGCCGTCGGCGCGGTCATCAAGGGCTTCGTCTTCAACACCGGCCAGTTCTGCATGGGCGGACCGCGGCTGCTGGTGGCGCGTCCCGTCTACAGCACGCTGCTCGGCATCCTCGCCGACGCCGTGCCCGGCGTACCGCTCGGCGACCCGCGCAAGCCCGAGACCGTCGTCGGCCCGATGGCGGGGGAGCGGCACCTGCGCAAGGTCGAGGAGTACGTCGACCTGGCCCGCAAGGAAGGCGGCCGCATCGTCTGCGGCGGTGAGCGGCTCGACCTCGACGGCGGCTACTACTACAAGCCGACCGTGATCGCCGACCTGCCGAACGACTCCCGGGTGATCCAGGAGGAGATCTTCGGCCCGGTCCTCACCGTGCAGCCCTTCGACTCCGAGGACGAGGCCGTCGAGCTCGCCAACTCCACGCCGTACGGCCTGGCCTCCGGCATCCAGACCGGCAACCTGGCCCGTGCCCACCGCGTCGCCGACCGGCTCCAGGCCGGCATCGTCTGGGTCAACGACTGGGCGATGCTCGACCCCGCCGTCCCCTTCGGCGGCGTCAAGGACTCCGGCTTCGGCCGCGAGTACGGGCCCGAGGCGCTCGACGCCTACACCACCACCAAGTCCGTCGTCGTGTCGCTCGACTGAGCGCCCCCGCCAAGGAGTTCGTACGATGTCCATCCCCACCCGTGCCGCCGTCGTCGAGTCCGGCGGAGCACCCTTCACCCTCTCCGACGTCGAGCTCGACGAGCCCGGACCGCACGAGGCCGTCGTCCGCATGGTGGCGACCGGCCTGTGCCACACGGACCTCGGCGTGGCGAGCGGCGGACTGCCCTTCCCCCTCCCCGGCGTCCTCGGTCATGAGGGCGCGGGCGTCGTCGAGGCCGTCGGCCCGTCCGTGACCGGCGTCGCGCCCGGCGACCACGTGGTGCTGTCCTTCACCTCCTGCGGCGACTGCCGCAACTGCCGGGGTGGCCACCCCGCCTACTGCGCGACCTGGCTGCCGTTGAACCTGATCGGCGGGCGCCGGGCCGACGGCAGCAGCACGATCAGCCGGGGTGGCGAGGCGCTGGGCGGTCACTTCTTCGGGCAGTCCTCCTTCGCCGAGCGGGCGCTGGTGGACGAGGCCAGCCTGGTGAAGGTCGACCCGGACGTGCCGCTCGCCTCGATCGCCCCGCTGGGCTGCGGTGTGCAGACCGGAGTCGGCGCCGTCTGGAACGTACTGAAGCCGGTCACCGGCAGCACGGTCGTCGTCCTCGGCGCCGGCGCGGTCGGCCTGTCCGCCGTCATGGCCGCCGCCCTCACCCCCGCCACCAACATCGTCGCCGTCGACCGGGTCGGCGAACGCCTCTCACTGGCAAAGGAGTTGGGCGCCACCCACACCGTCAACGCCGCCGAGGCCGACCTCGCCGAGGCGCTCGGCCGGATCACCGGCGGCCAGGGCGCCGACGGCGTCGTGGAGACCACGGGCAACGTCGGCGTCCTGCGCCAGGGCGTCGACGCGCTCGCCGCCCGCGGCACCCTGGTCGTCGTCGGCGCCCCACCCTTCGGCACCGAGGTCGCCCTGGACGTCAACGGGCTGCTCGGCGGCAAGCAGGTCGTCGGCCTCACCCTCGGCGACGCCGAGACGCGGACCTTCATCCCCGCCCTGGTCCGCCTCGTGAAGGAGGGGCGGCTCCCGCTGCACCGCCTGATCAGCACCTATCCGTTCGCGGAGATCGACCAGGCGGTACGGGACATGGGGGCGGGGAAGGCGATCAAGCCCGTGCTGACGTTCTGACTCAGCTGACGAGCAGCACCAGCTTGCCCGTCGTCCGGCCGGTGTCGCCGAGCGCATGTGCCTCGGCGGCATCGGCCAGCGGGAACGTCCCGGCGATCTCGGCGCGCAGCTCGCCCTTCTCCACGAGTTCCACGATCGCCCGCAGATCGGCGCGGTCGGCGTCCACGAGCATCCGCACGCCCCGAACGCCGAGCCGCTCGGCCTCCTCGTGGAACTCGTCCGACCCGACCGGCAGGATCGAGACGACGACCCCACCGGGGCGCAGCACCCTCAGCGAGCGCACGGACGTCTCGCCGCCCAGGGTGTCCAGTACGACGTCCACGTCCTTCACGGCCTCGGCGAAGTCCGTCTCCCGGTAGTCGATCAGCTCGTCCGCGCCGAGGCTCCGCAGGAAGTCGTGCTTGCCCGCGCTCGCCGTGCCGATCACATACGCGCCCCGCGCCTTGGCGATCTGCACGGCCACGTGTCCGACCCCGCCCGCGGCCGCGTGGATCAGGACCCGCTGCCCCGGCTTGAGGTCGGCGTACTCGACCAGCGCCTGCCAGGCGGTGAGGGAGACCAGCGGCAGCGCGCCCGCCTGCGTGTGGTCGATCGAGGCCGGCTTGTGCGCGAAGGTGCGCGCCGGCGCGGAGACGTACTCGGCGTGCGAGCCGTGGCCGAACGGGTAGGACAGCATGCCGAAGACCTCGTCGCCGGGCGCGAAGCGGGCGACGCCGATACCGACCGCCTCGACCACTCCGGAGACGTCCCAGCCCAGGACGAAGGGCGGCTCGCCCAGGAAACCGCCGTTCGCGCGGTGCTTCCAGTCGGTCGGGTTGAGGCCGGCGGCGCGGACGCGGACCAGCACCTCGTTCGGGCGCGGCGTCGGGCGCTCGATTTCCACTTCCTTGAGGACCTCGGGACCGCCGAGGACGTCCTGGCTGATGGCTCGCATCGTGTTCACAGTGCTCATGGGGAAACAGCCTGCCGGGAGCCGCCGCACAGGAAAATGGCACGATTGCCAACCTTCGATAGGATCGTGCCATGAGTGGAGAGCGAAGCGGTGAGCGACAGGTGGAACGGGTCGTGGTGCTGGCCCTGGACGGCGTCTACCCCTTCGAGCTGGGCATCCCCAGCCGGATCTTCGGCGCGGCCGACGGCCGGTACGAGGTGCTGACCTGCAGCGTGGACGGCCGCCCGGTGCGCAGCAACGCGGACTTCACGATCGGCGTGCGGTACGGCCCGGAGGTCCTCGCCACGGCCGACACCGTGGTGGTCGCGTCCATGGCGGTCCCGTACATCCCCGCGGAGCTGCCCGCCGAGGTCGCCGACGCGCTCGCGCTGATCCGCCCGGACGCCCGCATCGTGTCGATCTGCACCGCCGCCTTCGTCCTCGCCGCGGCGGGTCTCCTGGACGGCCGCAGGGCCACCACGCACTGGCAGGTGACCGAACCGTTCCGGCGCCGGTACCCGCACGTCGACCTGGACCCGGACGTCCTCTTCGTGCACGACGGACGCATCCTCACCTCGGCCGGCGCCGCCTCCGGCGTCGACGTCTGCCTGCACATCGTCCGCACCGACCACGGCCATGAACTCGCCAACGCGGTGGCCCGGCGCTGCGTCGTGCCCCCCTTCCGGGACGGCGGCCAGGCCCAGTACATCGAGCAGCCGGTCCCGGAGAGCGCGGCGGCGAGCACCGCCCCCACCCGCGCCTGGGCCCTGGAGCGCCTCGACGAACCCCTCACCCTGGCCGACCTCGCCGCCCACGCCCGGATGAGCCGGCGCACCTTCGCCCGCCGCTTCAACGACGAGGTCGGCCTCAGCCCCGGCCGCTGGCTGATCCAGCAGCGCGTCGCCCGCGCCCGGCATCTGCTGGAAGCCAGCGATCTGCCCGTGGACCAGATCGCCGGCCAGGTCGGCTTCGCCACGGGAGCCTCCCTGCGCCAACACCTGCATGCCGCGATCGGGGTGTCGCCGCAGGCGTACCGGCGCACGTTCCAGGCGGCTGCCGCCAGGTAGACACGAACGTTCCGGCCCGCCGGCGCGTCGAAGGACCAAGACGGCAGGGGCACAGGGGGCAGGAATGCGCAGAGGGCTTGTGGCGGTGGCGGTCCTGGTGGCGTCGGCGGCCGTGGGATGCGGGGCCGGCGAGGAGGGCGTGATCGTCCAGGGCACGCCGCCGCCCACGCCGTACGACGGACCGCTCTACGTCCCCGTCCGCAATCTCGACGAGGACGGCCCGCGGGCGACACGCGTCGAGTCGGGCGCCGCGGGCCGGGCACTGGAGTGCGACGGGGAGATCTACTCCGGCGGGGGCGGCGAAACCTGGAGCGAGGGGGACGGCGGATCCACGCCCGAGGAGGGCCTGACGGCGTACTTCGACATCGAGCAGCCCGATGTGCCGCGGTCCGGCTACCGCGTGGAGCGGGAGGAGAACGGCCGGGTCCTTTTCTCCTACGACGTCGACGGGCGGACGAAGGTCGCGGTCGTCGTCGCCGAGGACGGTGAGGACCGCCCCGGTTGGGGCCCGGAGACCAGCGCCTCCTGTGACCCCGCCGAACTCCCCGAGAGCTTCACCGCCACCCAGGAGTACGAGATCTGGACCGACGAGGACGGCCGCCGCGTGCCGATCACCGAGATCAGCAGTTCCGCCGGATCGGCCCACTGCGACTGGCAGCAGGCGCACTTCCTGGGACTCGGCACGTACCGGGACCGCAAGCTGTACGCCCGCGATCCCGACGGCGTGCTCGCCCCCGGCATGCTGAACGCCGCGTACGACGGCGACGTACCCATGCCCGACGACGCGCACGACACCGGATACCGGCTCGGCGACCGGCGGCTGTGGCTGACCGACGACATGTCGACGGCGTACGTCCGCACCCCCGACGGTGTCGAGGCCTGGCCCCGGGTGAAGGACGGCGCCGGCTGCAGGTGAACCGCGCGTGAACCCAGGCGTCGTTTTCTCCAACTGTGCAGGTCAGTAAAGGTATTTGTCGATGTTTGTGCGCTTGGCGGAGAGTGATGGAATCCTCACTTCCGCCAAGCGGTCAGGTTGATCCTTTCGCGTTCAAACCCGATAAGCTCCCGTTCGGCGCTGCGAGTTGACTCGGTCGCGATCGGTCACCTCGTGGTGCGTATGCATCAGTGCGCTTCCCCCTTGCACACCCCCCCTGTTCGATCGTGTTGCTTGTAAGGATGCAGATGGAACTCGCCACTCCGCCGCCGGCGGCGCGGGCCCCTGTCGCCTGGTACAGCTGGTGGTTGATGCCGCTGGCTTTAGGAGGCGGGACGGTTGCCGCCACGTTCATGAGCTCCGAGCGAATAACCGCCGGTGTCGCGGGTGTCGCGGCGACGGCCGCGAGCGCCGTCTGCGTACGGCTGCTGATCCGCACCCGCAACCAGCTGAGGAGCTCCGAGGGTTCCTTCCGCGCCACGCAGGCCGAGCACTCGCAGCAGTGGCAGCAGCATGTGGCGGGCCTGGAGCGGAAGTTCACCGCCGAGCGCGCCTCCCTGGAGGGCCAGCTCACGGATCAGTCCGGCGCGTACGAGGCACAGCTCGCGGAGCAGCGCTCGACGTACGAGGCTCAACTGGCCGAGCAGGCACGCGCGTTCGAGGAGCGCCTCGCCGCCCAGGTGACGTCGTACGAGTCCCAGCTCACCGACCAGGCCGAGGTCTGGCAGGAGCAGCTCGCGCACCAGCAGGCCGCGGTCGCCCGGCTCGCCGACGAGCAGCTGCCCGAGGCCCTGAAGCAGCTGCGCGCCGGCGAGGCCATCGACGACCTGCTGCCCGCGGCCAACCAGTGCGCCAAGGTCAGCGCCGACCTGCAGGCCGAACTGCGCAAGGTGCTGCGTACCGCCCTGATCGGCGTGGAGGAGGAGTTCAACCGCTCGACCTCCGCCGAACAGGCCGTCATCAGCATCGGCAACCGTATCCACGTGCTGACCAGCAAGCTCCGCGGCCGCCTGCACGAGATGCAGGGCGAGCACGGGCGGCTGCCCGCCGTGGCCCGCGGTCTGATGCAGCTGGACCAGGAGCTCGGCCCCGCCGACTCGCTCGCCGCGAGCATCGGCGTGCTCGGCGGCTCGGACCGGCCGGGACGGCAGTGGCAGGAGCCGCAGCGCCTGCTCAGCGTGGTGCGCGGCGGCGTCGGGCGGATCAAGGACTTCCACCGCGTCGAGATCCGCCACCTGCCCGAACTCGGCGTGGACGGCGGCCTGGTGGACCACCTCACGCTGATCTTCGCGCACCTGCTGGACAACGCGGCCCGCTACTCGCCGCCCAGCGAACCCGTGCTGGTCTCCGGCAAGGAGGTGCCCAACGGCGTCGGCATCGAGATCCAGGACTCCGGCAAGGGCCTGAGCGACGAGAAGAAGCGCGAGGCCGAGGACGCCCTGACCGGCACCGCGGCCGGACCGGGCATCGGCGGCATCTCCGAGGACGCCAGCATCGGCCTGCGCGTCGTCGGTGCACTCGCCCGTCGCTACGGCATCCGCGTGACCTTCGCGGACTCGCCCTGGCTCGGCACTTCGGTGGTGGTGGTGGTTCCGCACAAGTACTTCAGCCCGCTGCCCGCCGCAGCCCCGGCCGCCGCCGCGACCCCGGCGGCCCAGCCGGCCGAGGCCGCCCCGGTGCGCACGGCGGCCGCCGCCGAATGGGTGGCCGAACCCGGCGAGGCCGTGGACACCACGCCCGGCGGACTGCCCCGGCGCCGCAGCAAACGCAACGAGGCGGCCGCGCCCCAGCCGGCCGAGCGCCGGGAGCGGACCGAGGAGACAGCCGTCTCCGCGGTCCCGCCGGACGCCTCGTTCGCCGGCCTGGCCGCCTTCGCCACGGCCGGCCGGGAGGCCGGCGAGGAGTCCACCGAGGAGGAAACCGCACCTGCCGGGCGCGGATCCACCGAGCACCACACTGAAGAGAGCGACTAGTCCACATGACGCAACAGGGAACCGACGTGAGCTGGGCGCTCCGCGATCTGGTGGAGTCCATCCCGGAGATCCGCTTCGCCCTCGTGGCCTCCAGTGACGGCAAGGCCATCACCTCCTTTGGTGCCGAAGACCCCGACGACGTGGACCGGTTCGCGGCCGTGGTGGCCGGACTGCAGGCCCTGGCCCAGCCGGTCGCCGAGCAGTTCCCCAAGTACGCGGGGCAGCTCAGGCTGGCGATGATCGAGGTCGACGGCGGGCACCTCTTCGTCGTACGGGCCGGTGTGGAGACGTATCTCGGTGTGCTTGCCCGGGAAGGCCTCGACCAGGGGCTGCTCGGACACCAGATGAGGGATCTGGCCCGGAGGATGGGCGAGCTCCTCGGCACCACTCCGCGCCTGGAGGAGCACTCTGGATGAGTGCTCCCCGCCGGTCCACGGACCCGTCCGGTCTCGAGCGCTACTACGTCCTCACCGGGGGGCGCAGCGGACCGGGCGGTTCGGCGTCGAGTCTCGACGTTGCGACCCTCATCGTCTCCCTGACCGCCCCCGTACCGGGCATGCAGCACGAGCACGAGGACATCCTCCGGCGCTGCCGCGATCCGCTGTCGGTGGCCGAACTCGGCGCCCATCTCGGATTGCCCTTCAACATTCTCGCGGTGCTGCTCACGGATCTGCTCGAGGCAGGCCGCGTCGAAGCCCGTGACCCCATCCCGGCGCACGGCGTCGGTCGCGGGCCCGACCTCGCGCTCCTTGAGGAGGTACTCAGTGGACTTGAAAGGCTTTGACGATCCGGGGCGGCCCGGTGGGTCCGGCCCCCGCTCGGTGAAGGTGATGATCGCCGGCGGCTTCGGCACCGGAAAGACCACCTTGGTCCGCTCGGTCAGCGACATCAAGCCGCTGACCACCGAGGAGACGCTCACCCAGGCCAGCGCCGACGTCGACCACCTCATCGGGGTCGCCGACAAGACGGAGACCACCGTCAGCCTGGACTTCGGCAAGATCAGCCTCAACGAGAGCCTGATGCTGTACCTGTTCGGCACGCCCGGCCAGGAGCGGTTCTGGTTCCTGTGGAACGGCCTGTTCAAGGGCGCGCTCGGCGCCGTCGTCCTGGTCGACACCCGGCGCCTCGCCTCCAGCTTCCGGGCCATCGAGGAGATGGAGCGGCAGAACGTCCCGTTCGTCGTCGCGCTGAACGTCTTCCCCGACTCCAAGGGCTACCCGGTCGAGGAGATCCGCGACGCCCTCGACATCCCCGAACACATCCCGGTCGTGGCCTGCGACGCCCGCGACCGGGCCTCCAGCCGTGACGTGCTCGTCGCGCTGATACGTCACTTGAAGGCTCGCTCCGCCGTCGCACTGGAGTCCCGATGAACGCCCAGCCCTTAAACGATCCCGACGCCCCGAGCGGCTGCCCGGTCGCCCACGGGGCCGACCTCACCCGGCTGTACGGGCCGGAGGCGTCGACCGACCCCTACGGCATCTACGAGCGGCTGCGCAAGGAGCACGGGTCCGTGGCGCCGGTGCTGCTGGAGGGCGACGTCCCCGCCTGGCTGGTCCTCGGCTACCGCGACAACCGGCGGGTGCTCGACAACCCCCGCCAGTTCAGCCGGGACGCGCGGATCTGGCGGGACTGGCGGGAGGGGCGTGTTTCCGAGACGTCACCGCTGATCCCGATGGTCGGCTGGCGGCCCGACTGCGTCTCCCAGGACGGCGAACCGCACCGCCGGTTGCGCGGCGCGGTCACCGACGGGCTGCTCGCGGCGTCCAGCCGCGGCGTACGGCGACACGCCACGTACTTCGCGAACAAACAGATCGACGCGTTCGCCGACGCCGGGCGCGCCGACCTGGTGGCCGACTACGCCGAGCACCTGCCGATGCTCGTGCTCACCCGGATCCTGGGCCTTCCCACGGCGGACGGGCTACGCCTGGTCGAGTCGTGCGCCCAGGTCTTCAAGGGCGGCGAGGGCGCCCTCGAACACAACGAGCGGATCATGCAGATCCTCGCGGAACTCGCCGAGCGCAAGCGGGTCGAGCCGGGCTCCGACTTCGCCACGGCCCTGCTGCAGCACCCGGCCGGCCTCGACGACGACGAGGTCGTCAGCCATCTGCGCCTGGTGCTGATCGCCGCGCACACCACCACCAGCAACCTGCTGGCCCGGGTCCTGCAACTGGTCCTCACCGACGCCGGCCGGCTGTCCGGTCTGGTCAGCGGGCAGCTGAACATCTCCTCGGTGGTGGAGGAGGTCATGTGGGACACCCCGCCGCTGGCCGTGCTGCCGGGCCGGTTCGCGACCGCCGACCTGGAGCTCGGAGGCCATCACATCCAGGAGGGCGAACTGCTCATCCTGGGCCTGGCCGCCGGCAACCTCGACCCGGAGGTACGGCCCGACTCGGCCGTCGCCGTCCAGGGCAACCAGTCGCACCTGGCGTTCAGCTCCGGACCGCACGAGTGTCCGGGGCAGAACATCGGCCAGTCCATCATCGAGATCGGCGTGGACGTCCTGCTGCACCGGCTGCCGGGCCTGCGCCTGGCCGTGCCGTCGGAGGAGCTCTCCTCGACCGCCTCCACCTGGGAGTCCCGGCTCGACAGCCTGCCGGTCGAGTTCTCCGTCTGACACCACCGCTCCGACACCACCGCTGCCCGGCCGGATCCCCGGCCGGGCAGCGTCGTCTCCTCACCCGGCCGGCATCCGGAAAAGGACTGAGGCGTCAGCCGTCGAGCCAGTCGCCTGCGACGCCCGTGGGACGGTATCCCGTGGCGTTCCAGAGGAAGTGCGGGTGGGCGCCGCCGAACATGTAGGCGAGCAGCGCGGTGTCCTCCCTCCCGGTCCGAGGGTCGTGCAGGGTGTGAAACCTCTCGGATCCGACTACGCCGGCGTCCTGTTGGATCTGACGAGCGCGCTCCGGGGACGGGTCGGCGCTGGATGCCTCCACAGCGGCGATGTAGGTGCGGCGCAAGATCTCCCACGCGCTGTCGGTGTTGCCGTACCAGGGCCCGTGCAGTGCTTCGAAGGCATGGAGCTCGGCGTCGAAGAGCGGCCATGCCTGGGGGTGTTGGGCCCGGCAGCGCGCGGACAGCTCGGCGGTCCGGGGGCTCAGTGCCGGTGCGGTGGGCCGCGGGGCGATGGTGAGGGTGGCGCCGTGGGTGAGGATGCCGGTGCACGGGTTGGGCTGCAGGTCGCACAGCGGGCACTCGTCGGCCGGGGGGAGGCCTTGAGTGATGCCGTCGAACCACAGGGCGTGGCGGCCCGTGAGCCCCATCCAGACGATGGTGGTGGTCATCAGCCAGGTGTTCCACATCGGGCTGTGCGCCTCGGGCATGCAGCCGTACTTGACGATGGCTATGGCGCAGGCGGCGTAGAGCGCCTTGGTGTGGGTGGGCATGTCGGCGAGCCAGAAGTTGCTGATCTCGCCGGTGAGGGCGTCGGCTCGGACATCGGCCATGTCGTCGATGGCACGGCACAGCAGCAGGGAGGCGAGGTTCTCCTCCTGCCAGAGTTCGGTGTCGGGGGCGACGTGCCAGAACAGGCAGTCCAGCATCTGCAGGATCGAGTAGGTGCTCTGGTTGAGCGGGTTGGACTGGGGGAGCGTGACGTTGCCCGCGTCGTGCTGCTGGAGCCAGTACTCGTCGACGGATCGCTTGTGGGCCGCGAAGAGCCCGGAGACCAGGGCCCGTGCGCTGTTGGTGCTGAAATTCTCGGCCAGGCGGCCTTCGACGTGTTGGGTGAGGCGCGTTGTGTCGATGGTGTCGATCACGCGCTTGTATTCGTGGAAGACGAGGATGTCGTCCTCGAAGCGGTAGCGGTGGCCCAGGTCTCGCTCAAGGTCGTTCATCTGCCGGGTCCAGGACCATCCACCGGTCAGGACGCTGTCGAGTTCCCGGCGGTTCGGCCAGGTCTTGACGGTGAGGGGACGACCGGCGCTCTGCCGCCAACGGTAGTCGTCCAGTGTGCGTGCGGGGGGTGTGGGCAGCCGACGGCACAGAGGGCAGGTGCAGGCGGTCGTCTGCTCCTCCTCGCGCGGCGGGGTGAGGGCCCGGCTCCTCCACGCCCCTTCCAGCATCGTGCAGGTCAGTCGGCAGAGCTCGATGTCGGTGCTGACTTGGGGGAAGGCTGCCTCGATCACGCGCAGGCCGGCGTCGAGGCGCCTCAGCCTGGCGTAGCCCTCCTCGTCGGGCGGGAGGAACGCGGGCCGCGCCAGATGGAGGGCTCCCTCCACATGCAGCGTGGTACCGGGGTGAGGGGATCCGAGGGCGTTCAGCCGCTGCAGAGCGGCGTTATGGGACCTTCGGTACTGCTCCGTGCTCCTCTTGACGTGTTTCGCCAAGAAGCGGGCCAGGCTGTTCGCCGCCTCCGTGGGCGGGAGTTGGGCGCCTGGCTGCGCCGGGAGCAGGCTGTCGGCGGACGCCTTCGGAACAGTGCCTATAACACGAGATTTCACACCGGTCTCCCATTAAAACTGTGGTCTGGCAACGGAATCGAACGACCGTGGCTGTCGGCCGGCCGTGCCCGGGAACCTTCGGTACTTGCCGCGACGGCCTCGCCGAACGGCCGGACTCACGCGACCGGCTCGGGTTCCTGCCGCGAACGACCGTGAAGGGCACGACTGCTGCGTCGGCAGCCGAGGAACGGCACCTCTGTCGGCGCCTCAGCGTCCGACGCCAGGGACGACGATGAGCTCACGCGCCGCCTCGGCTGTCCCGTCCGGCTGGTTGGCGTCCAACGGGTCGTCGAGGAGTAAGGCCAGGGAGAACCGATTCATCTGGACGGCCATGTCGTCGGCCGAGGCGTAGGGGTAGGTGCGGGCGGTGGTCTGCGGCAGATCCCATGGCTGGTATTCCTGAGGCATGCGCTTCCTTCCGGGAGACGGCGATACAGAGCCCCCCCGGCCCTGCCCACAGGTGGCCGAATTGGCCACCCGTGCACTCGAACTCAGCTTCTATGGCCGAAAGTTGAACCTAAAAGCGGTACGAGACTGCCCAGAGCGTAAATGATCTACGCGTGACCGGACCGTGATCTCCGTTACTGCTCACACCTCTTGAGCTGCGTATACTCGCGCGCCCCCGACATAAGTGGAACACACACGCGTCTGAGCGATCGCCTCGGCCGGCCCCTCGAACGGATCGCGGTCCAGGACCACGAGATCCGCGAGCGCTCCCGGCCGCACCGCGCCCGTGTCGTCGAGGTGGTTCACATGTGCCGAGCCCGCCGTGTACGCCGTCAACGCCTCGGCGAGTCCGATGCGTTCGGCGGGAAGGAACACCGGCGTGTCGCCGCCGTCGGGCGCCACGCGGTTGACCGCGACATGGATTCCCTGGAGCGGATCGGGGCTGCTCACGGGCCAGTCGCTGCCCGCCGCGAGCCGCGCGCCGGAGCGCAGCAGCGCCCCGAACGGGTACTGCCACGCGGCCCGTTCGGACCCGAGGAAGGGGATGGTCAGTTCGTCCATCTGCGGTTCGTGGGCCGCCCAGAGCGGCTGGATGTTCGCGATGGCGCCGAGCCGGCCGAAACGCGGCACGTCATCGGGGTGGACGACCTGAAGGTGCGCCAGGTGGGGCCGCGTGTCGCTCGGTCCGTTCGCGGCCCGCGCCGCCTCGATGGCGTCCAGCGCGTCGCGTACGGCACGGTCGCCGAGGGCATGGAAGTGGCACTGGAAGCCGAGCGCGTCCAACTCACGCACGTACTGGGGTAGTCGACCGGCGTCGATGAAGCTCGTGCCGCGGTTGGCGGTGGCGCAGCCGCACTTGTCGAGGTACGGGTCCAGCAGGGCGGCGGTCCCGGTCTCGGCGACACCGTCCAGCATCAGCTTGACGCTGCTCGCGCGGAACCGGCCGTGGCCCGAGGCGGCGCGCCGCTCCACCAGCTCCGGGATCTGCTCGGCACCGCGCTCGCGGTCCCACCACAGCGCCCCGACGACACGCGCGGTGAGCAGGCCGTCCCGGGCCGCCGCGAGGTACGCGTCGGACGGGTCGTCCATGCCCAGGAACTCCCCGACCAGCGCGTCCTGCCAGGCCGTGATGCCGAGCGCGTGCAGATGCCGCTGGGCGTGCAGCAGGGCTGCCAGCCGGTCGGCCGCGGTGGCGGGCGGAGTGAGCCGCCCGACGAGCTGCATCGCCCCCTCCTGCAACGTCCCGCTCGGCTCACCCGAGGCGTCCCGGTCGATGCGCCCGTCGGCCGGGTCGGGCGTGTCGCGTGTGATGCCCGCGAGCGCGAGGGCACGGCTGTTGACCCACGCGCCGTGATGATCCCGGTTGGGGAGGTAGACCGGCCGGTCGGTCACCACCGCGTCCAGCAGCTCCTTCGTCGGCGTACCGCCCTCGAAGGCCTCCATCGACCAGCCGCCGCCGGTGATCCACTCCCGCTCCGGGTGCGCGTCGGCGTACGCGCGCACCGCGGCGAGGGTGCCGTCCGCCGTCCTCGCCCCGGTCAGGTCGCACTGGGTGAGCTCCAGCCCCGCCGGCACCGGATGCACATGCGCGTCCTGGAACCCCGGCAGCAGCAGCCGCCCGGCGAGGTCCACCACCTCGGTCCGCGGCCCGGCGAGATCGTGCACCTCCTGATGTCCTACGGCCGTGATGCGGTCGCCGGTGACGGCCACGGCGGTCGCGGTGCGGCCCTCGGGGGTGAGGACGGGGCCGCCGGTGAAGAGCAGATCTGCGTACATGGTCCGTTTCCTGATCGGTCAGCGGGACGTGGCGAGAAGGCGGGGCGCGTCCGCGTCGGTGCCCTTGCCGGTGCGGAAGTACGGCGACCTGCGCACCCACTTGGCCCACGCGGCGGCCACGAAGCCCGACGCGATCATCGCCAGGGGAGTGCACAACAGGAACCAGCCGTTGTCGGCGCTGACTTCGAAGTGGTCGGCGGAGGTGTAGAAGGACCAGCCGAGGTAGCCGCCGAGGCCGAGCAGGACCGCCGCGCTCAGCGCGGGCAACACCACCGCCCGTACGCCTTGCCGCCAGTCCTCACGCAGCAGCGAACGGAAGCGCACGGCGGCCGCGACGGCCGTCAGGGCGTACGACAGGGCCACCACGATGCCCACGGCACTCACCGTGGCCATGATCATGTCGGCCAGCCGCGGGATGACCAGCGCGAGCGCCGCGACCACCGCCGCGAGCGCGCCGATGAGCAGCGTCCCGGCGGCCGGAGTGCCGTACCGGGGACTGACCTTGGACCACACCGGCCCGAGCGTACGGTCCCGGCTCATCGCGAACATCGCCCGGGCCGTGGGGATCACGCCGGCCTGCAGGGAGGCGACGGCCGAGAACATCAGGGCGACGAGGGGGAGCGCCGCCCAGGGCTGGGACGCCAGCCGTTCGCCGAAGAAGGCCAGGCCCTCGGCGCCGTGACCGACCAACTCCGCCTCGGACAGGACGCGTTGGAAGGCGATCGAGCCGAGCAGGAACAGCGCCAGCATGGTGAACAGGGTGGTGATCCCGGCCCGGGACGCGTCGCGCGGGTCGCGCACCTCCTCGTTGACGCTGAAGGCCGACTCGAAGCCCCAGTAGCAGAACACCGACAGCAGCATCCCCTGCGCGAGTGCCGTCGCCGACGGGATCGCGAACGGGTCGAACCAGCTCAGGCTGAAGTCGTGCGGGCCGGTGACGATGCCGTAGCCGCAGAAGCCGAGCAGGACGACGTACTCGAAGACCAGCAGTCCGGCCTGCAGTCGCGCGGCGGTGCGGATGCCGGTCACGGCGGTCAGCGTGACCGCCACCAGGACGAGGATGCCGACCGCGGTCGTCTGCGCGGTCGAACCCGGGTCCAGCGCCACAGTGCCCACCCGGTGCAGCCCGGCGTCCCCCGCGAGCTGGAGCAGGGCCGAGCCGGTGACCGCGGTGGTGTACGCCAGGAACGCCACCACGGCCACGATGTTCACCCAGCCGACCATGAAGCCGAGCCACGGAGTGAGTGAACGGCCCACCCACACATAGCCGTTGCCCGCGTTCGGCTCGACGCGGTTGAGGCGGGAGTAGGCGCCCGCGATGCCGAGGATCGGCAGGAACGCCAGCAGCATGATCGCCGGCAGATGCAGGCCGACCACCCCGGCCGTGACCCCCAGGCCGATGCCGATGCTGGTGGTCGCGGCGGTGCTGGACGCGGCGATGGCGATGCCGTCGAGGACGCCGAGGGACTTGCGCAGCGCGGGCCGCGCGGCTGGGTCGACGCTGTGGGGCTGGTCGGGCATGGCCGGTCTCCGCTCGCACCGGGGGCCTGGGCGGCCCCGATGAGCGGACATGAAACTGTCCGGGGGGTTAACAGGTCAACGGTGTTGTCATAAGGTCTCGCCCATCGATACCGGCTTCCCGGCCCACGGAGGCGCCCATGACCGACCGCGTCGTCCCGCCCACCGCACGGCAGCGCCGCCGACCCACCAAGCAGGGCGTCGTCCTGTCCGAGGCACTGATCGTCGAGACGGCCCTGAGGCTCATCGAGGAGCACGGCGCGGACGCCCTCTCGGTACGCCGCCTCGGCCGCGCCCTCGGCGCCGACCCCAGCTCGCTGTACCGGTACTTCCGGCACACCGACGACCTGATGCTCGCCATCGCCGACGAGCTCATCGGCCGGACGCTGCGCATCTGGCGTCCCACCGGTGACTGGCGCGCCGACCTGCGCGACCTCGGCCTGCGCATGCACGCGGGAGCCCTCGCCCATCCCCGCGCGGCGGTGCTGAGCTCGTACCGGGTGACCGGGCGGGTGTACGAGATCCAGGCCGTCGAGACCATCCTCGGCGTCCTGCGAGGCGCCGGTTTCCCCGACGCGGAGGCAGTGCGGATCTACCACGTCTTCGTCGACCAGGCCCTGTCGTTCGGGGCCCTCGACGCGGCCGCCGCGGCGCTGCCCAAGGCCTCCCGGGAGACGGAGACGCGCGTGTGGCGGGCGACGTACGCCCGGCTGCCCGCCGACACCCACCCGCACATCGCCGCGACCGCCCGCCACCTCGTGGCGGACATGCGGCACAGCTCCTATCCGGCGGCCCTGGACCTGTTGTTGAGCGCGGCGCAGGTGCGGCTGACGGAAATCCGGGGCCGGCCGGAAGGCTGACGGTCACACTGGAAACGTCCGTCGACAGTTGTTCCGTCATGTCCCCTCAGGAGGCCGTCCCCCGATGACCCGCCCGCCCGCACGCCCCGCCAAGCAGCGCAAGCAGGACACCCTGAACCGACTGGAGCACGACGAGGACGTGTGGGTCGCCACGGCCGAGGTCGACGGCGGCGTGCCGTATCTCGTCCCGCTGTCCTACCTCTGGGACGGCTCGACCCTGCTGCTGGCCACGCCGGCCAACAGCCCGACGGGCCGGAACCTGAGGACGACCGGCAGAGCGCGCCTCGGCATCGGGCCGACCCGGGACGTCGTCATGATCGAGGGCGCGGTCGACACGATCGCTCCCGCTCAGCTGCCCGAGGAGGCGGCCGACCGGTTCGCGGCCAGGACCGGCTTCGATCCGCGGCAACTCGCCACGCCCTACCTGTACTTCCGTGTCCGGCCGCAGCGGGTGCAGGCCTGGCGCGAGGCCGACGAACTGGACGGGCGCGAGCTCATGCGAGACGGAGAGTGGCTGGTCGCGGACTGAAACGACCCGGTGGGGACACCCGAGAGGCACAGGGCGGCGGGACAGGCACGTCCCGCGCCCCGGACCTTTCGGAGGACTCATGCCACTGGTGAAAGCGGGCTTCGTGGTGCTCGACTGTGCCGAGCCGGAGAAACTCGCCTTGTTCTACAGGGAACTGCTGGACGGTGAGCAGACGGAGGCGACCGCCAACCGCGTGGAGATCAGGGGCGCCGACGGCACCCGGCTGGCGTTCCGCCGCGACATGAACGCGACGCCGCCGAGCTGGCCGCGCCCCGAGAACTCCCTCCAGGCCCACCTGGACTTCGTGGTGGGGGACCTGGACGAGACGGAGCGCAGGATCGTCGGGCTCGGCGGCCGCCCCCTGGAGGCGAAGGACGCGGCGGGGCCGTACGAGGAGCGTGGCTACGCCGACCCGGCCGGCCACTCCTTCACCCTGCGCCGCGTCGCTCCTACGGCGCCGAAGCAGGGCTGAGCCCCGGCCCGGCCCTGACAGGGCTTGCGGGAGCTCGGTTCCGCCCGACTTTCCGGAGGGCCGGTTCCGCCCGGCCTTCCGGAGGGCCGGATCCAGTCGACCTTCCGGAGGGCCGGTCCCGGCCGGACTCCCGTAAGTGATCTCAGTCCCGCCCGCCCTTCTCACTGACCGGCCACACACCCGTCGAGCGTTCGATCGCCTTCGCGCCGGTGCGGTCCGCCAAGCTGCGCGCCATCGCGAAGAGGGCGCCCTGCACCGCGGCCGCCAGCAGGATCTCGCCCCAGCCGCGGTCCCGGTCCAGCGCGTCGGGGGCGTCCTCCTCATGTCGTATCGCCATCCATGTCTTGCGGAAGGCGAGCCCCGCCAGCGCGCCGCTCGCCCAGCCGAGCGCGAACCCCAGGGGCTTGTAGGCAAGAGGAAGGGTCATCTTCTTCGGCTTGTTCTTCTTGGCCATGTGCGCCTGCTCCTCCTATGTGTTCCCTCGTCCTCGTCGGTCAGGGCCGTCCCCGCGCCGGTACCTGCTCGGGCTCGGGAACCGGCCCGGGTGGCGTCCCGTCTCCGAACGGCCTGCCGCCCAGCTCCGCACGGTGGTGCGGCGTCAGCCAACCCGACAGATCCGGTCCGAGGGGCACGATGCCGGTCGGGTTGATGCCGGTGTGTACCTGGTAGTAGTGCCGCTTGATGTGGTCGAAGTCGACCGTGTCACCGAATCCGAGCGTCTGGTAGAGGTCGCGGGCGTAGGCCCACAGGACCTGATTCTCCGTCAACTTCCACCAGTTGCACTTGAAGTGGCCGTGATAGACGGCGTCGAAGCGGACCAGCGTGGTGAACAGCCGGATGTCCGCCTCGGTGATCGTGTCGCCGACCAGATAGCGCTGCCCGGCCAGGCGTTCGGCGAGCAGCTCCAGCCGCCGGAAGAGACGTGTGCACGCCCCCTCGTACTCGTCCTGGCCGGTGGCGAAGCCCGCCCGGTACACACCGTTGTTGACGTCCTCGTAGACGTCCGCCATCACGGCGTCGATCTCGTCCCGGCGCGCCCGGGGGTACAGTTCGGGCGCCCCGTCACGGTGGAGGGCCGCCCACTCGGTGGCGAGGTCCAGCGTGATCCGCTGATAGTCGTTGGTGACGAGCCGGCCGCTGGGCACGTCCACGATCGCCGGGACGCTGACGCCGCCCGGGTAGTCGCGCTCCCGCCTGTCGAACGCCTCGTGGAGGAAGCGGATGCCGAGCACCGGGTCGCGGTCGTCGGGGTCCAGGGTGAAGCGCCAGCTGCGGTCGTCCTGGATCGGGTCGGCGATCGCCAGGGACAGGGCGTCCTCCAGGCCGAGCAGCCGTCGGGAGATCACCGCCCGGCTCGCCCACGGACAGGCACGGCTGACCACCAGACGATAGCGGCTCGCCTCCACGGGCCAGCCGTCCTGGCCGTCCGCGGTGATGCGGTCCGTGAAGTGGGCCTTCGACCGCTGGAACGACTTCCTCCCGTAGGCGGTGTTGCCCCCGCCGCTCATGACCGCGCTCCTCTCATTCCCGATCTCACGAGTCCTGTGGTTCCTTCGGTCTCACCGAGTCCCCCGATTTCCGCCGACGGCACGGTGTGAGCCGCATCGACCGGGGGAGTCGGTGGAAAATGAGCAGGACGCCCAAGGCACCGAAGACGGATCGCAGGACCCGAGTCACGGTTTTGATCGCCCTCGCAGCCAACCTCGCCATCGCGGTCGCCAAGGCCGTCGGAGGCCTCGTCGCCCACTCGCCCGCGCTGCTGTCGGAGGCCGCGCATTCCGTGGCGGACAGCATGAACGAGGTCTTCCTGCTGGCCGCGCTGCGCCGCAGCCGCCGCCCCGCCGACGCCCGCCATCCCTTCGGCTACGGCAAGGAGCGCTTCTTCTGGTCGCTGCTCGCGGCCGTCGGCATCTTCGTGATGGGCGGCTGCTTCTCCTTCTTCCAGGGCGTCGAGGCTTTGCGCGGCGGCGCCGAGGAGAAGTTCGGCGGCTATGTGGCGGGCATGATCGTGCTCGGCGTCGCCTTCGTGGCCGAGGGTCTGTCGTTGGTGCGGGCGCTGTACCAGGTGGGCCGGCAGGGCGGCGTGACGGACGGCCTGCGCGACCCCGCCCTGCGTACGGTCGTAGCCGAGGACGCCACGGCGGTGCTGGGCGTGACCCTCGCCCTCACCGGCATGGCGCTGCACATGATCACCGGGCAGGTCGTGTGGGAGGCGTCCGCCTCACTCGCGATCGGCGCGCTCCTCGTGTACGTCGCCTACCGGCTCGGACGCGACGCCCGCGACCAGCTGATCGGGCAGGCCGCCGCTCCCGAGGCCGACGCCAGGATCCGCGCCCTGCTGGAGGCGCAGCCGGAGATCGACAGCGTGGAGGCCCTGTTCACGATGCAGACGGGCCTGGAAACGGCCCTGGTGGCGGCCCGGGTCGATCTGGTGCCCGGCCTCGACAGCGAACGGGTCGAGGAGGTCGCCGTCCGTATCAAGCGCTCCATCGGCCACACCGTCGCCGAGGCCGACCAGATCTTCCTCGACGTGACCGAACGCTCCGCCCACGAGGCACAGGGAAGCCCCGCCGCGACGGGGGAGCGCGGCGGGGCCTGACGCACGTGTGCCCGGCGAACATGGGTTCATGCGTCTTGGGCGAGAAAAAATTTCGGAGCCGATCAGCCCCGGCTGAAGCCTCGGCCGAAGCGCGAGCGGAAGTCCGAGTCGAAGGTGCAGCGCGTGCCCGAGTGGAAGCCGGAGCCGGAGCCGAAGCGGATGTCGAGTCGATGCCTGAGCGGGGGCTCTCAGCGGGTGCCCCAGCGGAAACCGAGTCGAAGCTTCACCGAAGCGCGAGCGGAAGCCTCAGCGGGTACCTGAGCTGAAGCTGAGTCGCGATGCCGGAGCAGAGTCGAGTAGAAGCCTCAGCAGAATCCGTAGCTCCGCGAGGTCGCGGAGTCGTACTGCGCCCGCGCCGGCCGCCCCGTCAGCCACGGCTCGACCAGGTCGGGCCGCCCGACGGTGCCGATGAGCAGGGAGCCGCCGGTGAAGACGGCCAATCGTCGATGCCCTCCAGATCGCCGGGTGAGTCGACGGCCGAAGCACGAGCGCAAGCCTCAGCCGAAGCTTGAGCGGCTGCCGAGTCAATGCCTCAGCGGATGCCCGAGCCGGGGTTTCAGCCCAAGGGCGAGCGGAAGCCTGACCCGAAGCGGGAGTGGAAGCCGAGCCGAAAGGCCCGGCGGATGCCCGAGTGGAAGCCGAGTCGGCGGCCGGCGGATGCCCGAGCCGAAGCCTCAGCCGAACCCCGAGCGAAGGTCCGACCCGAAGCGAGGGGGGAAGCCGAGCCGAAGTCCCGGCGGAGGCCCGACCCGAACGCCGAGCCGAAGCCTCAGCCGAAGCCCGGCGGATGCCCGAGCCATGCCCCCGCGGAAGCCCAGTCCGAAGCCGGCCGCCCCGTCACTCCCCGTCGGCCGGCTCCAACACGAAGACCGGGATCAGCCGTTCCGTCTTCTCCTGGTACTCGGCGTACGGCGGATACGCCGCCACCGCACGCTCCCACCACTCGGCCTTCTCCGCGCCGGTGACCTCGCGGGCCCGCATGTCCCGCTTCACCGGCCCGTCCTGGAGCTCCACGTGGGGCTCGGCCTTGACGTTGTGGTACCAGACCGGGTGCTGGGGCGCCCCGCCCAGCGAGGCCACCGCGGCATAACGCCCCTCGTGCTCGACGCGCATCAGCGGCGTCTTGCGGAGCTTGCCGCTCTTGACGCCCCGGGTGGTGAGCAGGATCACCGGCATCCCCGTGTTCATGAGGGTCGTGCCCTCGGTGCCGCCGGAGCTCTCGTACAACTCCACCTGGTCGCGTACCCACTTGGTCGGGCTCGGCTCGTACTCACCGTCAAGAGGCATGGCCTCGGTCCCATCGTCGTGTGCTGGTACTGACTTACGTCCCGCTTCAACAACGGCCCACGCGTGATTCATCCTGCCGCGACTACACGAGCATCCGCACGGCCAGCGCCAGGATCACGCCGCTCGACACCAGCGCCGTCACCAGGCGGCCCCGCCGGCCCGTCAGGACCCGCCCCAGCAGCGCCCCGCCCCCGGCGAGCAGCAACTGCCAGCTCGCCGACGCGGCGAACGCGGCCAGCACGAACACGCCCTGTTCCAGGGGCGGTACGGCAGCCACGGCGCGGATCCCGAGCACGAGAGCCGCGAAGTAGATCACCGTGGTCGGGTTGAGCAAGGTGATGCCGAGCAGTGCCAGGTAGGCGCGGGCAGGGGTCGGGGGAGGGGGCGTGGAGTGCCCGGCGGTGGCGGGCCGCCGGCCGTGGTGCCGGCGTACGGCGATGACGGCGCCCCGTACCGCGAGGATCGCGAGGACCAGGGCGGATGCCCACCGCAGCGGCACCAGTACCGGACGCAGCGCGGCGGCCAGTGCGGAGCCGCCGAGGGTGGCCGCGAGGGCGTAGAGTCCGTCGGCGGTCGCGACGCCGAG
This sequence comes from Streptomyces sp. NPDC093591, assembly GCF_044764885.1. NCBI lineage: Bacteria > Bacillati > Actinomycetota > Actinomycetes > Kitasatosporales > Streptomycetaceae > Streptomyces > Streptomyces sp. NPDC093591. Next base: position 140,715 of record NZ_JBIWIY010000004.1, on the reverse strand, counting down.
CGCGGCGCAGACCCCGGTCCGCAGGGACGTACGGGCGGTGAGGGAGACGAGGTAGGTCGCGACCGCGCCGACCGGGACGGCGATGCCGTAGCCCGCGATCAGCCCCGCGACGAGCGCCGCGGTCACGACGTGGGAAGCGCGGGCCTCCATGGACGGCCGGGCTGCTGCTGGAACCGCACCGGACGGACGGCGACGGTCAGCGGCAGAAAGGCGGTGGTCGTAGACATGGCTGGATTCTGCGGGTGACGGAGGCCCGTCCACAAGCGAATTCGGCCGGAGGACCGGACCGACCTCCCCGTGGTCGAAGCTCAGTACGACGATCTCCGGCCAGATTGCCCGGACGCCTGATCTGGCCGAACTTGACGTCGCCCCATTAGATGCCCCGGGCATCTAATGAAGATCGGCACGACGCACTCTTCGTCTGCGAGGTCTTCCATGACGGACACGACGGACACGACGAACATGACGGACGCGACGAACGCGAGGAACATGACGGATGCCGCGAGCATGTCGGATGCCGCGAACATGGCAGACGTGGCAGGCGTGACGGGATCGCCCGCCGTCGCCTTCCCCCAGAACCGCACCTGTCCGTACCACCCGCCCACGGCCTACGACCCCCTGCGCGACGCCCGCCCGCTGGCCCGCATCACCCTCTACGACGGCCGCCCGGTCTGGCTGGTCACCGGACATGCCCTCGCCCGCACCCTGCTCGCCGATCCCCGGCTGTCCTCCGACCGCACCCGGCCCGGCTTCCCCGCGCCCAACGCGCGGTTCGCGGCGGTCCGCGACCGGAAGACCGCGCTGCTGGGCGTCGACGACCCCCAACACCGGGTCCAGCGGCGGATGATGGTCCCCAGCTTCACGCTCAGGCGCGCCGCGGAGCTGCGCCCGGAGATCCAGCGGATCGTGGACGAACGGCTCGACGCGATGATCGACCGGGGAGCCCCCGCCGAGCTGGTGGGTGCCTTCGCCCTGCCCGTCCCCTCGATGGTCATCTGCGCCCTGCTGGGCGTCCCCTACGCCGACCACGACTTCTTCGAGGAGCAGTCCCGGCGACTGCTGCGCGGGCCCACGGCCGCCGACACCATGGACGCCCGCGACCGGATGGAGGCGTACTTCGCCGACTTGATCGACCGGAAACGGAAACAGCCGGAGCCCGGTGACGGCGTCCTGGACGAACTCGTCCACCAGCAGCTGCGCGACGGCGAGCTGGACCACGAAGAGCTCATCGCCCTGGCGACCATCCTGCTCGTCGCCGGCCACGAGACGACCGCCAACATGATCTCCCTGGGTACCTACACCCTGCTCCAGCACCCCGACCGCCTGGCCGAGTTGCGGGCCGACCCGGCGCTGCTGCCCGACGCGGTCGAGGAGCTCATGCGGATGCTCTCGATCGCCGACGGCATGCTGCGGGTCGCGGTCGAGGACATCGAGACGGACGGCGGGACGATCCGGGCGGGCGACGGCGTCGTCTTCTCGACCTCGGTCATCAACCGCGACGAGGCCGTCTACCCCGACCCCGACACCCTGGACTGGCACCGCCCCACCCGCCACCACGTCGCGTTCGGCTTCGGCATCCACCAGTGCCTCGGCCAGAACCTGGCCCGCGCCGAGATGGAGATAGCCCTGCGCACCCTCTTCGACCGGCTGCCGACCCTGCGCCTGGCCGTCCCCGCGGAGGAAATCCCGTTCAAACCCGGCGACACGATCCAGGGGATGCTGGAACTCCCCGTGACCTGGTAAGAGGCTCCGGTCATGGAAAACAAAACGCGCGAATCGCACGAAATGCACATCGACATCGACCACGACCTCTGCGTCGGCGCCGGCCAGTGCGCCCTCGCCGCCCCGTCCGTCTTCACCCAGGACGACGACGGCTTCAGCACCCTGCTGCCCGGCCGGGAGGACGGCGGCGGCGACCCGATGGTGCGGGAGGCCGCCCGGGCCTGCCCGGTCAGCGCCATCACCGTGTCGGAAACGGGGAGTTGACGCCGGGCGCGTCGAGCACGGCCAGGTCGAGCGCGCGCAGCCGGGCGGGGTCGGCGATCACCTCGTAGGAGCTGATCCGCCCGCCCCGCACGGTGGCCGTGACGACGTACAGCAGCCGTCCGCGCGGGGCGACGACCAGGCCCACGTCGCCGCCCACCAGCGCCGGCACCGCGAAGCGCGCCCGCTCGCGCATGAGCACCGTGCCCTCCGCGACCGCCCGGGCACCCCGCAGCTCCGTCGCCACGCCCGGCGGCAGGGCCGCGGGGTCCGCCCGGCGGACCACGTCGGGGGCCAGCAGGCCGAGCAGTGCGCCCAGGTCACCGCCCCGCGCGGCGGCGAGGAACGCCTCGACGACCTGCCGATGCCGGTCGAGCTCGGCCCCCGGCACCGCGGGCGTGCCCCGCACCTTGTGCCGGGCCCGACTGGCGAGCTTCTTCGCCGCCGGCAAGGACCTGTCCACGACGCGGGCCACCTCATCGAAGGGCACACCGAACAGGTCGTGCAGCACGAACGCGACCCGCTCCGCCGGACCCAGCCGGTCGAGGACGACGAGCAGGGCGAGGCCCACCGAGTCGGTCAGCACGGCCTCGTCCTCGGGCGCGGCCCCGCCGCCACGCTCCGGCACCTCGTCCCCGTACGGCTCCTCGCGCCGCGCGGCGCGGGACCGCAGCATGTCCAGGCAGATGCGGGAGACGACCGTCGTCAGCCAGCCCGCCAGATGGCCGATGCCGTCGCCACCCGTACGGCTGAGGCGAAACCAGGCCTCCTGGACGGCGTCCTCGGCCTCGTCGAGCGAGCCCACCATGCGGTACGCCACCGCCCGCAGCTGCCCCCGCTGGGCATCGAACCGCCGTGCCAGCTCGTCCGCGCCGTCCATCGGTCACCTTTCTCCGTCGTGCTCCGTCACCCCTACGACGAACCCGACCCGACCGAGGTGACCGATTCATGGATCTGCTGCACATCGACTCCAGCGCCGACCTGACCGCCGACTCCGTGACCAGGCGGCTGACCGGCCTCTACGCGACGACATGGCGCGCCGCACACCCCGACGGGACCCACCGCCACCGCGACCTGTCCGCCGACCCGGTGCCCCCGCTGACCCCGGCGTACACCACCCTCGGCCGCCGGGTGGAACGCGAGGGCTTCGTCCCGCCGGACAAGGTGCCGGCGCTGATCGAGAACGCCGCCGAGGAAAGGGAGTGGCAGCTCACCCTGCCCCTCCTCGCCGAACTGCGGTCCGCGGACACGGTGTTGCTCGGCGTCCCGATGTACAACCTCTCCGTGCCCGCGTCCCTGAAGGCCTGGATCGACCGGGTGAGTTTCCCCGGCGCGTTCTCGGCCCCGGACAGTGGCGAGAGCCTGCTGCGCGGCACCCGTGTCGTCGTGGTCATGGCCCGCGGCGGCGGATACGGCCCCGGCACCCCGATGGAGCACCGCGACTTCCAGACGCCGTATCTGCGGGCCTACTTCGGTCGGCTCGGCGTGGCGCCGGACCACCTCCACCTCGTCGCGGCCGAACTGACCCGCATCGACGTCCTGCCCCGACTGGCCGGTCTGGAGCACCTCGCGGACGACTCCCTCAGTCGTGCCCGCGCGGCCGTCACGGAGCTCGCCGCCGTCTGACCTCAGCACGCGGCCAGCAGCGACCGTGCCGCCTCCCGGGCCTCCGCCGCCGGCCGCGTACCGCCCGTGATGCCCGCCGTGACCATGGCGCCCTCGGCCAGCAGGAACAGCGGCCCGGTCAGCGCGTCGGGCAGCCCCGCCCCCGCCACCAGCGAGCCGAGGTAGTCGCGAAACGCCCGCTTGTGCGCCCGGACCTGGTCCGCCACCCGCTCCGACCGGGCGCCCAGCTCGCCGTACGAGTTGATCCACGCGCACCCCCGGAAGTCCGCCTCGCCGAACCACTCCTGAAGCCAGTCGAAGACGGCGAGGATCCGCGGCTCGGGGTCGGCCTGTCGCTCCACATAGGCGGCGAGCCGCCCGCGCCAGCGCACGTCACGCCGCTCCAGATACGCCACCACCAGCTGCTCCTTCGCCGGGAAGAGCTGGTAGAGCCGCTTGAGCGAGACCCCGGACGCGCCCCGGATGTCGTCCATGCCGACGGACTGGATGCCGCGCCCGTAGAACAGCTTCTCCGCGGCGTCCAGCGCCTGCTCCCGGGCGGTTGCGCTGTCCATGTACGACCACTCCTTGACGTGAGAACGAGCGTTCTCCTACGGTAGCAGCCCAGTGGAGAACGCACGTTCTCCGTGGCTCGCGCCGCCATCCCAGCCGGAGGACCTCATGACCGACCGCCCGCCCCTGCCGCCGTTCACCCGCGAGAGCGCCGCACAGAAGGTGCGGGCCGCCGAGGACGCCTGGAACACCCGTGACCCGCACAAGGTGGCCCTCGCCTACTCGGCGGACTCGGTGTGGCGCAACCGCGACACCTTCGTCACCGGCCGCGGCGAGATCGTCGAGTTCCTCACCGCCAAGTGGGCGCGGGAGCACGAGTACGCGCTGCGCAAGGACCTGTGGGCCTTCGACGGCAACCGCATCGCGGTCCGCTTCCAGTACGAGTGCCGGGACCTCGACGGCCGGTGGTGGCGGTCGTACGGCAACGAGCTGTGGGAGTTCGACGAGCACGGACTGATGACCCGGCGCGAGGCGAGCATCAACGACATCCCCATCGAGGAGAAGGACCGCCGGATCCACGGCCCGCGCCCCGAGGCCGAACGCGGCCTGTCCTTCCCGCTCGAGTAGCCCCCGTCTCGGGCGACTTGAGTAGGGTGCGCGGATGACCGAACAGGACCTGCGACCGCCCTTTCTCTACGTCGTGGTGTGCGCCGCCGGTATCGCGGCCGACGTCGGCAAGCTGATCACCGCCGCGCAGGAGCGCCAGTGGCACGTCGGGGTCATCGCGACGCCGCTCGCCATGAACGGCTTCTTCGACACCGCCGCCGTCGAGACCCAGACCGGCCGCCCGATCCGTTCCGCCTGGCGTCGCCCCGGCGAACCGCGGCCCTTCCCGGAACCGGACGCGGTCGTCGTCGCCCCTGCCACCTTCAACACCATCAACAAATGGGCCGCCGGCATCGCCGACACCCTCGCCCTGGGCACCCTGTGCGAGGCGTACGGCCTCGGTGTCCCCGTCGCCGCCCTGCCCTGCGTGGCCGACGCGCTGGCCGCCCATCCCGCCTACCAGGACAGCCTGATACGGCTGCGGGGGATGGGCGTGCGCTTCGGGGAGCCGTACTCCGGCGAGGTGGAGGACGGCGGGCGGCCGGAGTTCGGGTGGGAGCGCGCGCTGGACCTCCTGGACCGGTGACGGCCCCGGCCTCGCCCGCACCTCCCGACGTACGCTCCCCTCGTACCCCATCCCGAAGGCAGGAGCAGCAACGATGCAGTACGTGAAGCTCGGTTCGACGGGCCTGGACGTGTCGCGGATCTGTCTGGGCTGCATGACCTATGGGCTCCCCGGCCGCGGCGTGCACGAGTGGACCCTCGACGAGGAGGCCTCACGACCACTGATCCGGCAGGCGCTGGACGCCGGGATCAACTTCTTCGACACCGCCAACGTCTATTCCGACGGCACCAGCGAGGAGATCGTCGGCAAGGCGCTGCGCGACTTCGCCCGCCGCGACGAGATCGTGCTCGCGACGAAGGTGAACGGCCGGATGCGGCCCGGACCCAACGGCGCCGGCCTCTCCCGCAAGGCCGTCATGACCGAGATCGACCACAGCCTCGCCCGCCTCGGCACCGACTACGTCGACCTGTACCAGATCCACCGCTTCGACCCGCACACCCCGGTCGAGGAGACGATGGAGGCCCTGCACGACCTGGTGAAGGCCGGCAAGGTCCGCTACATCGGGGCGAGTTCGATGTACGCGTGGCAGTTCTCCAAGATGCAGTACACGGCCGAGCGGCACGGCTGGACCAAGTTCGTCTCGATGCAGAACCACTACAACCTCCTCTACCGCGAGGAGGAGCGCGAGATGCTGCCGCTCTGCGCGGACCAGGGCGTCGGCGTCCTCCCCTGGAGTCCGCTCGCGCGCGGCCGGCTCACCCGTGACTGGGGCACGGTCACCGAGCGCAGCGCCAAGGACAACTTCGGCAGCCGTCTGTACGTCGACAGCGACCGGGTCGTGGCCGAGGCCGTCACCCGCGTCGCGAACGAACGCGGCGTCCCACGAGCCCGGATCGCCCTCGCCTGGCTGCTGCACCAGGACACGGTGGCGGCCCCGATCATCGGCGCCGCCAAGCCGTCCCACATCGAGGACGCGACGGCCGCGGTCGAACTCCGGCTCAGCGAAAAGGAGTTGGCGGAGCTCCAGCAGCCGTATGCTCCGCATCCGATCATCGGCCACTGATCCTGACGGTCGTGTTCAGTGCGGCCCGTGCGGTGTGAACTCCGTGCCGCACGGCCCCGCGCCCTCGCTGTGCGGCAGCGCGACGCGGTCGCCGCTCATCGTCAGCGTGCGGTAGTACTCGCCGATCCGCTCGGCCGAACGCCCCACGTAGTGCCCGATGAACGACCGGCGAAAGCGATCCTCCGTACGGTTGGGCTGCGAGCCGTGCACCAGGCTGCCGTTGAAGAAGAGGACGTCTCCCGGCTCCATGTCGACGGGTACGGGCTCCAGACCGGGCGGCGGCGGGACGTACTCACGCGCGAAGGACACGTCGGCGTCCGCCGTCTCCGGGCAGAACAGGTCCATGGCGTGGGTGCCGGGGACGACTTCGAGGCTGCCGTTGTCCCGGTCGATCACATCGCAGGCGATCCACGCCGCCACACACGTACCCGGCTCGACGCGCAGATAGAAGTTGTCCTGGTGCAGCGCCTGACCCCGGGCCCCCGGCGGCTTGAAGTAGAACATGCTCTGCGCGGCCAGCACCTCCTCCCCGAGCAGCACCTCCAGCACACCGCGCAGCCGAGCATCGAGGAGCACCCGCAGCGACGACTCGTCGATCTCGTGCGGCTGCATCACCCTCGGATACACGCGCAACGGGTCACCGTCCGACGGGCGCGGCTCGAAGTGCCCGGGCACCGGCCCGGCCGCGTGCAGCGCCGCGAACCGGTCGCAGAGCCGGTCGATCTCGTCGTGCCCGAACAGCCCGCGTACGACCGTGAAGCCGTCGTCGTGGAACTGGCGGAGCCCGGTCTCGGGCAGGATGGATGCGCCGTCGGCGCCGATGTCCGTGGCTGTCATGCTTCCACTCCTCGGTCAGGTGTCCTCGCCCCGCCACGCTAGGCCGATACCCGCCCCAGGAGGATGACCATGAGCGCTGACGGATTGCCCGAGACTGCTGCGGTGGGCGATCCCGCCCCGCCGCCGGGCCTGGTGGTGGTCGGGCACTTCGACCAGCCGCCGGGGTACGGCGTCGACCGGCCGAGCGGCGCGGACAGCTGGCTGTTCACCTGGACGGGCGGCGGACGGGGTCGACTGCGGCACGGGAGCGTCGAGGCGCGGGCCGGGGCGGGGGACCTGGTGGTGCTCGCGCCGGGCGTTCCGCACGGCTACGGGGTCGAACCGGGCGTCGAGCACTGGGAGTTCTGGTGGGTGCACTGCCAGGCCCGCACCTCCTGGCGGTCCTGGCTGCGCCCGTACGACACCGGCGAGGGGATGTACGTCGTCACGCCGACGCCGGACGCGGTGCGCGGCCGCGTCGAGGCGGCCTTCCGCCGGATGCTCGCCGACGCCCGCTGGACGGGGACGGGCGCGCCGCCCGCCCTGGCGCCGGGGGAGGAGCCGGTCGCGGTGGCGCACGGCACCGCGGCCCGCGAACTCGCCCTGTGCTCACTGGAAGAGGTCGTCCTGCTCACCGCCGGCACCGCGCGGACGTCCCCGTCCCACCCCGGCGTCGACGCCCGGGTACGCCGGGCCGAGGCGCTGATCGCCGCCGATCCGGGTGCCCCGCACACGGTGCGCTCGCTCGCCGAGCAGGTCGCGCTGTCGCCCTCCCGGTTCGCCCACCTCTTCACCCGGCAACTCGGACAGTCACCGATGCGTGCCCTGCGCGAGGCACGTCTGCGGCACGCCGCCCGGCTGCTGGAGAGCACCGGCCTGTCCGTGGAGCGCGTGGCAGCCGCCTCCGGGTTCGCGAGCCCGTTTCACTTCAACCGGGTGTTCCGCGAACGGTACGGGCTGCCGCCCGGCGCGTACCGGACGAGGGGCCCAATGGTTGGCGGATGACTTGTGAAGGCCGAGTGAAGGCGCGTACGTCCGTATGACCAGGCAAAAACGTCTGTGCGTGGCCGTTCAATGGTTTTCGCGGGTTCCCGAAGATCGCTGAGTGAATACCATTTCCGATTGCCCCGCTTGATGGGCCGTAATGGCCGCGATCGAGTGTTGACCGATCGTCAAATCCCGATCCCCGCGTACGCAATGCACAAAAAACTGGAATCACTTGTTCCCTGTCGTTGACCTGTGCAAAGGTGTGCCTCGCTCCCACACGCCCCATGCTTCACAAGAGCCGCGCCCGGAGCATACCCGTTGGTATGAACCTTTAAAGCCGCATGCCCTCCGGAGGAATGCCGCCGTGCATGACGCAGGCCTGTCGAATTCCCCTCAAGACGCCCGCCTCTTCGAAGTGACCGACGCTCAGCTGAGCGCCGAACTGAAGAAGTGGACGGGGGCGACACCGGCCCTCCACCCCGTCGGTGAACTCCTCGACCGGCACTGGGAAGCAGGATTCGCCTACGCACGGCTGTGCACCGCGGACGCCCGGTCCGCCGGCATGCTCACCACCGCGGCCTTCACCCGGCTCTTCGGCGAGATACTGCGCCAGACCGGGCCGACGGCGGCCTGGCGTCCCCAACTGCTCGTCACCGTGCGCCGTGTCGCGGCGGAATGGGACGACGACCGCCGACGCGAGCTGCTCCACCCCGAGCTGCGCACCGAGCCCGGCAGCGGGGAGCGCGTCTCCGCCCGGCTGCTGCCCCCGGCCGACCGCCGGCTGCTGTCCGGGGCGTTCCAGCGGCTGCCCCAGTCCGCCCGCTGCCTGCTGTGGCACAGCGAGGTCGAGGCCGAACCGCTGGCGATACCCGCCGGACTGCTCGGCCTCGACGAGGAGGACGCCCGTGTCGAACTCGGCCGGGCCCACGAGCGGCTGCGCGAGGAGTGCCTCCAGGTCCACCGCGAACTCGCCCCGGAACAGGAGTGCCGACGCTACCTGCGGATGCTGGACGTGACCTACCGGCGCGGCGGCGTCGACGTCGACCCCGACCTGCGCGAGCACCTGGACCGCTGCGGACACTGCAGCGACACCGCGGGCCAGCTGCACTTCTTCAACGCCGGGCTCGGCGTCGCACTGGCCGAGGCGGTGCTCGGCTGGGGCGCGAGAGCCTATCTGGAAGCGAGAGCGAGCCGGGCCGAGAATCCGGCGGAGGCCCAGCCCGCGCCGACGGCGGCGATCGCCGGCGAGTCCTTCTTCTCCGAGGACGGCGCCTTCGCCCCTGCCGCAGCTGTCTCCGCGGACGCGGGCCTCGCGCCCTCGGCAGAGAGCTTCGCCTCGGGGACCGAGGCTCCCACGCCCGCACCAGGGGCGCCGCCCGCCCCCACGGGCCGCCCCTCCTCCGCTGCCGAGGCGGCCGCCTCATCGGCGCAGACGGGCCCCCGACGGGCGCGCCGGGCCACGCGCCGCACCGCCCCACCCACCGGCGCCACCACCGCCCCCGGTACCCGCGGCTGCTCCGGCCGCGCGGCCCTCAAGGCCGCCCGCCGTGCCGCCCGGCGCCGCAACCTCACCGCGGCCGTCGCCACCGTCAGTGCCCTGGTGGTCCTCCCGCTCGTCGTCTGGTCCGTCGTCGGTTCCGGCGAGGGCTCCACTCCGACCGCGGACGACCGCCCCTCCGAGGCGCCCGGCTCGAACGCGGGCTCCGCCACCGGCAACCCGTCCTGGGCGGGCGCCGCCGAGGCCGCGAAGGGCGATCTGCGGGGCCGGCTCTACAACATCGGATCCGGGCTCTGCGTCGGCATCGTGGGCGGGAAGGCCGTCAAGAACGCGGAGACCGAGCTCGCCACCTGCTCCTCGGAGCCGGGCCAGGAGTGGTCGTACGAGACCGACGGCCTGCTGCGCAGCGGCGCGAACCCCGACCTCTGCCTCGACTCCCACCTCGGCTACTCGGTCCGGCTGGCCCCGTGCGCGGGGGCCTCTGATTCCGAAACCAAGAACGTCCGCTACGACTTCACCCTCCAGGGCACCCTGGTGCCGCGCTTCAACCAGGAACTGGCCCTCAGTCCCGCCGCCACGGACGGCTCGGGAGCCCTGGTCCTCAAGACCCGTGACGACGAGGGCGACGCCCAGCACTGGGTGATCGACACCTCGAAGACCGAGCTCCAGATGGAGGCGGTCAACTGGGGTCAGGACGTAGGGACTCCGCAGCCGACGCGCCCCGAGCCCGCACCGACACCCACCCCCAAGCAGTCGAAGGCCCCGACGCCCACCCCGACGCCGTCCGCGACCCCGTCGACCGCGCAGCCGACCCCCACGAGCGCGTACCCGACCGACCCGTACTGCTCCTACTACCCCTCCTACTGCTCGTCGGACGGCCAGTACGGCGGGTCCGGTGGGAGCGGATACGGCGGATACGGCGGGGGGTACGGCGGATACGGAGGTTACGGCCAGGGCGGTGGCGGCCGCCGCTGAGCGGCGCCCGGCCCGGTCGGCCGGTCTCCTGCCACTCAGCCTCCGACGACCTGGAGCGACGCCCACAGCGCCACCACGGCCGGGACAAGGGCGGCCGGCACCGCGAGCAGTCCGAGCCGGGTGAACTCACCGACGGCGACCTCGTGCCCGTGCCGCTGCGCGATGCGCCGCCACAGCAGCGTGGCCAGCGAGCCGGCGTACGTCAGGTTCGGGCCGATGTTCACCCCGAGCAGCACTGCGAGCACCGCGCCGGGCCCGGCCGGGGCGGTCAACGGCAGCAGGACCAGCACGGCGGGCAGGTTGTTGATCAGGTTCGCCAGTACGGCGGCCAGCGCCGCGATCCCGAGCAGCGCGGCCAGCCCCGAGCCCTCCGGCAGCACCTGCCGCAGCGCGTCGGCGAGCCCGTGGTCGACCACGGCGCGCACGACGACGCCCAGCGCGAGCACGAACGCGAGGAACGCCGGTGAGGCGGCCCGCACCACCGTCAGCGGGGAGGCCCGGCGCCGTACGATCGCCCGCCCGGCCAGCACCAGCGCCCCCGCGAACGCCACCCACGCCGGCTCGACGCCCACCGCCGAGGCAACGACGAACCCGGCCAGCGTGCAGCCCACGGTGACCAGCGCGAACAGCGGCAGCTCGGGCGCATTGCCGGTGTCGGGCGCATGGATCGGCGCCTTCAGCTCGTCGGCGAACCAGCGCCGGAAGACCAGGTACTCGGCGCCGATCGCGGCCAGCCAGGGCAGCGTCATCAACGCCGCGAACCGGGTGAAGCTCAGCCCGCTCGCCTCGAACGCCAGCAGGTTCGTCAGGTTGGACACCGGCAGCAGCAGCGAGGCCGTGTTCGACAGGTGCGCGCAGGCGTAGACGTGGGGTGCGGCGCGGACGCCCGCCCGAGCGGCGGTGGCCAGCACGACCGGCGTCAGCAGCACCACCGTGGCGTCCAGGCTGAGCACGGCCGTGATCGCCGAGCCGAGCGCGAACACCGCGGTCAGCAGCCGTCCGGGAGACCCCGCCGACCAGCGGGCCATCCATGCCCCGCACGCCCGGAAGAGCCCTTCGACATCGCAGAAGTGGGCGAGGACCAGCACCGCGGCAAGGAAACCGACCACCGGCCCGAGCCGCTCCACCTCCGCCCACGCATGCGCCGGAGAGATCACCCCGGTCGTGATCGCCACCCCCGCGGCAGGTACCGCGACCGCGGCCTCCGGAAGGCCGAAGGGGCGCACCACGGCCCCGAGCAGTACGGCGACGAGCAGGGCAACGGACAGTACTTCGGCGAGCGGGGCGTTCAGAGCGGGTCCTTCAAGACGTGATCGAAAACGTGCCCGCACATGAAAACAGGCTGCGGTAAGAGTCCTGTGAGCACCCCGGCCGGGACGGATCAGCCGCCGGTGCCGGGCTGGACCACGGTCAGGAAGACCGAGGACTCGTTTCCGGCCACTGGCACCTCACCGGCCGTCCACGCCACCTCGAGCGAGTCCCGCTCGTCCGGCGGCGTCACGAGCAGCCCTTCGGGCGTGGCCGTACGGGCCCCGCTGATCTCGGGGCTGGCGAAGGACAGCCCGGCCCAGGCGCTGCGGCCGGGGGCCAGTGTGATGGTCGTGGGCGTGTCGGGGGAGCGCTTCGGATCCGGGCCGAGCTGCTTGCCGGACGCGTCGACGAAGGCGGCACCCGGATAACCACGGAGCGTGCAGGTGCGGTCGGCCGTGTTGGTCAGCACGATCGGGAAGTTCCGCTGTCCGGCCCCCGGGCTGGGGCGGCCGATGGCGGCGCGCAGCTCGGAGGTGTGGCACCGGGTGGTGGAGGCGGCCGGCCCGGTCGCGGTGCTTCCGGAGTCGGCCGGGCTCGGCTCGGTCCGAGGGCTCCCGGTACCCGGCGTGCCGGGTGGTTCGGTCGTACGGCTGCTCGTGCCGACCGGTGTCCGGACATCGCCCGATGAGTCCGCGCCGTTGTCGCAGGCGGCCAGCAACGCCACCAGCGTGACGGCGCTCACCAGAGGGGTTGCTCGATGTAAGGCGTGGAATGCGCGTGCACGTCCCATGTTGGTGACGAATCCCCGTTTTGCCGCCGAGTACTCAACGTTTTCGCGCCGGGTACTCACTCCTCGTCGAGGAGCCCGATCTCCGCCCAGATCGTCTTGCCGTCGGTCGTGTGCCGGCTGCCCCAGCGCTGGGTCAGCTGAGCGACCAGCAGCAGCCCGCGGCCGCCCTCGTCGAAGATCTTGGCGCGGCGCAGATGCGGTGCCGTGTGGCTGGTGTCGGACACCTCGCAGATCAGCGTGGCCGCGTCGTGGATCAGCCGCAGCCGGATGCCGGGGGTGCCGTAGCGGATGGCGTTCGTCACCAGCTCGCTCACCACCAGCTCGGCCGTGAACGACACCTCGCTGAGATTCCAGTGGTCGAGCTGCTCCATGACCTGCTTGCGGATCGGCGCGACGAGCGCCGGGTCGGCCGGGATGTGCCAGGTCGCGACCTGGGAGGAGGGCAGTCCCTGGGTGCGGGCCAGCAGCAGGGCCACGTCGTCGGCCGCGCCGCCCGGCGGGAGCAGGGCGTGCAGGACGTGGTCGCAGGTCTCGTCCAGCGAGCCGGAGGCGGCCGACAGCGCCTCGCGGAGCAGGCCATGGCCGGCGTCGACGTCTCGCTCGCGGCTCTCGATCAGCCCGTCGGTGTAGAGGGACAGCACGGTGCCCTCGCGCAGTTCGAGCTCGGCGGACTCGAACGGCAGCCCGCCCAGCCCGAGCGGCGGCCCGGCGGGCAGCTCGATCTCCTCCGGCGCGCCGTCCGGCGGCACCATGACGGGCGAGGGGTGCCCGGCCCGGGCCAGCGTGCAGCGCCGGGAGATCGGGTCGTACACCGAGTACAGACAGGTGGCGCCGACCTCGCCGGGGCTGCCGTCGGTGCCCGCCTCCTCGGAGAGGCGTACGACCAGGTCGTCGAGGTGGGTGAGCAGCTCGTCGGGCGCGAGGTCGATGTCGGCCAGCGTGCGCACGGCGGTGCGCAGCCGGCCCATGGTGGCCGACGCCTGGACGCCATGGCCGACGACGTCCCCGACGACCATCGCCACCCGCATCCCGGACAGCGGGATCACATCGAACCAGTCGCCGCCCACCCCCGAGCGTGCCGCCGGCAGATAGCGGGAGGCCGCTTCGAGCGCCGCGGTGCGCGGCAGGGAGCGGGGCAGCAGGCTGCGCTGCAGGGCGAGGGCGGTCTCGCGTTCGCGGGAGTAGCGGCGGGCGTTGTCGATGCAGACGGCCGCGCGTGCCGTGATCTCCTCGGCCAGCAGCACGTCGTCGGGGGTGAAGGGGTCGGCGTTCTCGAACCGGGTGAGCACGGCGACGCCGAGGGTGGTGCCGCGGGCCCGGATCGGCACGGCCATCGTCGTGTGGATGCCGTGCTCCTTGATCCGCTCCGCGCGTACCGGGTCCCAGGAGAGCCACTTCGCGAGGTCACCGGCCGACATCGAGGCCACGAGGGTGCGGGCCGCCAGCAACGCGTCGGCCTGGGGCGAGGGGGTGGGATACATCTCCACACGTCCCAGCTCGGCCACGGCTTCGGGGTTGCCCGGATTGACGGATCGGTGGGCGGTCCGGCGCAGGCCGATCGGGGCGGTCAGCCGGCCTGTGGGCGAGTCGCCGCCGTGCTCCGGCGGGTCCAGCAGGTCGACGCTCACGAAGTCCGCGAGCGCGGGGACACAGACGTCCGCCAGCTCCTGGGCGGTCCTGGTGACGTCCAGAGTGGTGCCGATACGGACGCTGGCCTCGTTCACCAGCTGCAGCCGCTCCTGCGCCTGGTACTGCTCGGTGAAGTCGTGCGCGGCGACCGACACGCCGAGCACCTGCCCCTCGCCGTCGGTGACCGGGGCCATCCGGGCCAGCCAGACGCTCGTTCTGTCGCCCCCGACCGGCACGTATGTCCGCACGTCGGTGCTCCGGCCCGTGGTGAGCACCCGCAGGAGGTGCTGCTCGACGTCGGTGTTCTGCGGGCCGCCGGACAGTTCGGGCGCCCGCAGCCCGCGTACCTGATCCTCGGAGAGCCCGAGGATCTCCGACATGACGGTGTTGATTCGCCGCAGCCGAAGCCGCTCGTCGTAGATCGCGATGGCACAGGGGGACTCGAGGAGACCGAGACGGTCCAGCGGATCGTCGGGCGAACGCGGGCCCTCCCCTTCGAGCGGCGTGACCACGAGCCAGCGGGCGGGGCCGTCGTCCCTCGGCCGGACTCGGTGGGCGAGCAGCCACACGGACACCGCGCCGCCGTCGCGCCGGCGCAGACTGACGGTGCCCTCCCAGCGGTCGCCCTCCGGCGCCGCGGATCCGTCTTCCCCGGCAGCGGCCAGCAGCTCCACGGCGGGGCGGCCCACGACCTCGGCTGCCCGGTGGCCCAGCAGTCGCTCGGCCCCGGCGTTCCACTCGACGAGGGTGCCGTCGTCGTCGATGACGGCGCGGGCTGTCGCGGCGTCGTCGAACGGATACTCCGGGTTCATCGTTCCAGGCTAGTGCGTCCAGTCAGCCCTCACCCCGGCAGTCCCGCGCGCACCCTTGACGGTACGGCGTGCCACCCCGTCAGAATCTGTTTGTTCGCGATCAGTTGTGAGTACTTCTGCGCCCTGATGAGGGAGAGCCGCCATGGCAGTCACTCGAAGATCGTTACTCCTCGCCTCCGGCGCCGCCCCGGTGGCCGGAGCGCTGCTGACCACCCCAACGGCCCGGGCCGCCGAGGCCGTCGCATCCGCCGGCGCCGGATCCGGCCGCCGTACGGTCGCGCTGCGCGACGGCTGGCGCTTCGCCCTGGTGAACCCCGGCGGGATCACCGACCCGACCGGCGCGTACGCGGGCGCCGCCGAGCCCGGCCACGACGACTCGGGCTGGCGCGAGGTCGCGGTGCCGCACGACTGGTCCATCGAGTTCGCCCCGACCACCGAGCACGGCACCACCAGCGGCACCGGCTTCTTCCCCGGCGGCCTCGGCTGGTACCGCCTCGCCTTCACCCTGCCGCCCGGCCTCGCGGGCAAGCGGATATCGGTGGAGTTCGACGGCGTCTACATGGACTCGTACGTCTACTGCAACGGCAAGGAGGTCGGCCGCCACCCCTACGGCTACACCGGATTCGCCTTCGACCTCACCGACCTCGTGCACACCGACGGCAGCACCGAGAACGTGCTCGCGGTCAAGGTGCAGAACCGCCTGCCCAGCAGCCGCTGGTACTCCGGCAGCGGCATCTACCGCGAGGCCCGCCTCGTGGTCACCGAGCCGGTGCACGTGGAGCGCTGGGGCACGGACGTCACGACACCGGAGATCACCGCCGAGCGGGGCGTCGTACGGGTGCGGACCTCGGTGGTGAACGCCTCCGGCACCGGCGCGGACATCGAGGTCGTCTCACGGATCGTCGATCCGGGGGGCCGTACCGTGGCCCGTACGTCCTCCACCGTCGCCGTCACCGACAAGGCGACCGAGACCCACGAACTCACCGTTTCCGAACCGCAGTCGTGGGACTTCGACACCCCGCACCACCGCTACACCCTCAGGACCGAACTGCGCGTCGGCGGCAAGGTCACCGACACCTACCGCACCACGTTCGGCTTCCGCACCTTCCGATTCGACCCGGACGAGGGCTTCCACCTCAACGGCGCCTACACCAAGATCAAGGGCGTCGACCTCCACCACGACCTGGGCGCCCTCGGCGCCGCCGTCAGCATCGACGCCATCCGCAGGCAGATGACCATCATGAAGTCGATGGGCGTCAACGCCTTCCGCACCTCCCACAACCCGCCCTCGCCGGAGATGATCCAGGTCTGCGAGGAGATGGGCATCGTGATGCTGGTGGAGGCCTTCGACTGCTGGCGTTCACCCAAGACGCGCTACGACTACGGCCGCTTCTTCGACGAGTGGGCCGACAAGGACGTCACCGAGATGGTGCTCGCGGCCCGCAACTCGCCCGCCGTCCTCGTGTGGTCGATCGGCAACGAGGTCTCCGAGTTCACCTCGGCCTCCGGCCTCGCCATGGCCGACCGGCTCATCGCCGCGATCAAGGCCTGCGACGACACCCGCCCCGTCGTCATCGGCTCCCACCGCCACCGCAGCGTGCCCGCCCCGGGCTCGCCGGGCGATCTGATCCTGGCCAAGCTCGACGGCCTCGGCCTCAACTACAACACCGCCAAGTCGGTGGACGCGTTGCACGCCCGCTATCCCCACCTGTTCCTCTTCGAGTCCGAGTCGTCCTCCGAGACGTCCACGCGCGGCGTCTACCAGGAGCCCGAGCGCCTCAACACCGGCGAGAACCACACGCCGGGCAAGCGGGCGACCTCGTCGTACGACAACAACCTCGCCTCCTGGACCATGAGCGGCGAGTACGGGCACAAGAAGGACCGGGACCGCAAGTGGTTCGCCGGGCAGTTCCTGTGGTCCGGCATCGACTACATCGGCGAGCCCACGCCGTACGACGTCTTCCCGGTGAAGGCGTCCTTCTTCGGCGCGGTCGACACGGCCGGCTTCCCGAAGGACATGTACCACCTGTTCCGCAGCCAGTGGGTCGACGAGCCGATGGTCCACCTGCTGCCGATGACCTGGAACCACCGGGAGGGCGACACGGTCGAGGTGTGGGCGTACTCCAACGTCGACACCGTCGAGCTCTTCCTCGACGGAAAGTCCCTCGGCACACGGACGTTCGACACCAAGAAGACCGTCGACGGCCGGCCCTACCTGGAGACGACCGAGGCGACCGGCGACGACAAGACCTTCACGGACGGCCCCTACCCCGGCAGCTACACCAGCCCGAACGGCAGCGCGGGCAAGCTCCACCTGACCTGGAAAGTGCCGTACAGGCCGGGCGAGTTGAAAGCGGTGGCGCGCAGGGACGGCAAGGCGGTCGCCACCGATGTGCTGCGCACGGCCGGTGCGCCGAAGGCCCTACGGCTCACCGCCGACCGCAAGTCCCTCGCCGCCGACGGCCGTTCGCTTCTCTTCGTGACCGCCGAGGTCGTCGACGCCCGGGGTGTGGTGGTGCCCGACGCCGAGGACCTGATCGCCTTCGAGGTGACGGGCGGCTCGCTCGCCGGGCTCGACAACGGCCGGGAGGAGAGCGCCGAGCGCTACCAGGCCAGTACGCGGACGGCCTTCCGCGGCAAGGCGCTGGCGATCGTGCGGTCCGGTACTAAGGCGGGCTCCTTGAAGGTGACCGCACGGGCCGAAGGCCTGCGGGCCGGCAACGTCACCGTGCGCACGACTCCCGCCCGTTCGGCCGCGCTCACCCCGGCCACGGCGTTCGAGCCGGACCACCCGGCGCCCGTCAACCACCCTCACGCGGACGCAAGTTACTCCGGCCGCCCGAACACCCTCCCGGCCGCCATGCTCGACGGCGACCCGGCCACCGGCTGGTCCAACGGCTTCCTCAAAGCGGCCACGGCCCTGCTGCCCGCCTTCGACGGAGCCCGGCCCGAGGACTGGGTCTGCGTGGACTTCGGACGGACGCGGACCTTCGACCGGGTGGAGGTCTCCTTCACGGTGGACGCGACGCACACGCTGCCGGTGTCGGTCGAGGCCGAGGTGTGGGACGGCCGGCGCCATGTGCCGGTGGAGGGGGCGGCCGTCGACTGGGCCACCGCCTCGGACGCGCCGACCGTCATCACCTTCGACGCGGTACGCGGCTCCCGGTTGCGACTGACGTTGACCAGCGCCCACCCGGGGGAGTCCCGAGGAGCCATACGCATCAGCAAGCTGGAGGCACCGGCCACCTGAGCCACGTCACGGTCCGGACGCCGGGCTCAGCCGAAAGCCGCCCGTCCGGACCGTTGACGTAGCGTCATGTCGCCCACAAGCATGGCTGCGTCCGCATCTGGGAGCGCTCCCATCACGAGCGTCACCCGTACCTCCCCCCGAGGAGCCCAGACGTGAAACGACGCAGAACCGCCCTGCTGACCCTGACGGCCCTGCTGGCCACAGGCCTGGCCGCTGTACCGGCCGGCGCCGAAGAGGTCGAGCAGCTCAAGAACGGCACCTTCGACACCACCACCGAGCCGTGGTGGACGACCAGTAACGTCACCGCCGGCCTGTCCGACGGGCAGCTCTGCGCGAACGTCCCGGGCGGCACCACCAACACCTGGGACGCCGCCGTCGGCCAGAACGACATCGCCCTGGTGAAGGGGGAGTCGTACCGGTTCTCCTTCACCGCGAACGGCTCGCCCGAGGGGCACGTCGTACGGGCGATCGTCGGGCTGTCGGCGGCGCCGTACGACACCTACTTCGAGGTGACGCCCGAGCTGAGCGTCTCCGGGAACGCCTACGCGTACACCTTCACCTCGCCCGTCGACACCCCGCAGGGCCAGGTCGCCTTCCAGCTCGGCGGCAGCGCGGAGGCGTGGCGCTTCTGCATGGACGACGCCTCGCTCCTGGGCGGCGTCCCGCCCGAGGTGTACGAGCCCGACACCGGGCCCCGGGTGCGGGTCAACCAGGTCGCCTATCTGCCCGCCGGGCCGAAGAACGCCACCCTCGTCACCGACGCCACCGCGAAGCTGCCCTGGCAGCTGAAGAACGCCTCCGGCGCCGTCGTCGCCCAGGGCTGGACCGTGCCGCGCGGCATCGACACCTCCTCCGCGCAGAACGTCCACTCCCTGGATTTCGGCGCCTACCGCAAGCAGGGCAAGGACTTCACGCTGGTCGTCGACGGAGAGGCGAGCCGCCCGTTCGACATCGGCACGGCCGCCTACGAGCGGCTGCGGCTCGACGCCGTGAAGTACTACTACACCCAGCGCAGCGGCATCGCGATCCGCGACGATCTGCGCCCGGGCTACGCCCGCCCCGCCGGACACGTCGACGTCGCGCCCAACCGGGGCGACGGCAACGTGCCCTGTCAGCCGGGCGTGTGCGACTACACCCTTGATGTCACCGGGGGCTGGTACGACGCCGGCGACCACGGCAAATACGTCGTCAACGGCGGCATCTCCGTGTGGGAGCTGCTGAGCACGTACGAACGCGAACGGCTCGCCCGTACCGGCGAGCCGGAGAAGCTGGGCGACGGCACGCTCGCCATCCCGGAGAGCGGCAACAAGGTGCCGGACATCCTGGACGAGGTCCGCTGGGAGCTGGAGTTCCTGCTGAAGATGCAGGTGCCCGCGGGGCAGCCGCTGGCCGGCATGGCACACCACAAGATCCACGACGAGCAGTGGACCGGCCTGCCGCTGATGCCGCACGACGACCCGCAAAAGCGCGAACTGCACCCGCCGTCCACCGCGGCGACCCTCAACCTGGCCGCGACGGCCGCGCAGGCGGCGCGCCTGTACCAGCCGTACGACAAGGAGTTCGCGGCGAAGACCCTGGCCGCCGCCCGTAAAGCCTGGACCGCGGCCCTCGCGCACCCCGACCGGTACGCCTCCGAGAGCGACGGCGTCGGCGGCGGCACGTACGCCGACAGCAACGTCACCGACGAGTTCTACTGGGCCGCGGCGGAGATGTATCTCAGCACGGGGGAGAAGGAGTTCGCGGACCACGTCCTCAACTCGCCCGTCCACACGGCGGACATCTTCGGCGCCCTCGGCTACGACTGGGCCAGGACGGCGGCGGCGGCCCGCCTGGACCTGGCGACCGTGCCGAGCCGGCTGCCCGGCCGGGACAAGGTGCGCCAGTCCGTGATCAAGGGCGCGGACGGCTATCTGGCCACCCTGAAGTCACAGCCGTACGGCATGCCCTACGCCCCGACCGGCAACCTCTACGACTGGGGCTCCAATCACCAGATCCTGCACAACGCCGTCGTGATCGCCACCGCGTACGACATCACGGGCGCCTCGAAGTACCGGGACGGCGCGCTGCAGAGCATGGACTACCTGCTGGGCCGCAACGCGCTGAACATCTCGTACGTGACCGGCTACGGCGAGGTCAACTCCCGTAATCAGCACGCCCGTTGGTACGCCCACCAGCTCGACCCCAGCCAGCCGAACCCGCCGGCCGGCACGCTCGCCGGCGGCCCCAACTCGAGCATCCAGGACCCTTACGCACAGAGCAAACTCCAGGGCTGCGTCGGCCAGTTCTGCTACATCGACGACATCCAGTCCTGGTCGACCAACGAGCACACCATCAACTGGAACTCGGCCCTGACCCGGATGGCGTCCTTCGTGGCGGGCCAAGGGTGACGCGCTGAAGCCGCTCGGGCGGCACACTGAGGGTATGAACTCGCCGGCTCCGCGGGCCGACCCGCGCCGCACGACCGTCGTCGTCGTGGGCATCGACCGCTACGAGGCGGGAGCGGGATGGGATCTCGACGGGCCCGTCGCCGACGCGCTGCGGTTCGCGCGGTGGTTCATGGCCCGGGGTGTGCCGCCCGAGCGGATCACCGCACTGCTGTCCGCGCTGCCAGAAAACGCTCCCGAGGCGGACGACCTGCCGTACACCGTCCTTGACGCCGACCGCGCCACCGTGCACCGCACCCTGCTGCGAACCGTCACGGCGGCGCCGAGCGATCTGCTGTGGGTCGTGTGGGGCGGCCATGGTGTGGTGGACGCCGAGGGGCGACGCCGGCTCCTCTACGCGGACGCCACCGTGCACGACCCGCTCAACCTGGACTTCGACGCACTCCTGACGTACTACCGCTCCGCGCCGGGCCATCCCCGCCAGATCTGGCTCGTCGACGCCTGCCAGAGCCTGCGCGATCCGTGGCGGACGCGGCGCCTGCTCCCGCACGAGGACTACGGCCCCGCGAGCCCGCTGACCGCGCGCGACCAGGCCGTACTCTTCGCCGTACGGCCCGGCGAGGCCGCCGCGAACCTCACCCCGTCCCGCACCGGCCTGTTCAGCCGTGAGGCACTGGCCGTACTCACCGACAGCGCCGGCTGGCCACCGGACCCCGGCGCGGTGATGGACCGCCTGCGCGACCGCTTCACCCACCTGCGTGCCGCGGGCCTGCCGCAGCAGACTCCCACCTACGTGTGGTCACGCACCTGGGACGGCGACGAGGGCCAACTCCTGTCCCTCGGGCACCCCGACGCAGGCGGCCCCGAGCAGCTCACCGACCTCACCCCGGACCGCCTGCGCATCCTGACGGACGCCCTGCTGGCGGTCGAGGAGTTCGTGGAACCCCAGGGACGGGAGGAGATCCTCGGGCTGCTCAGGATCGGCGTCCGGGCGGCCATCCCACGGCACAGCCGACCGCGCCTGGACACGATCAGCATCCTGCGCGTCTGCGCGCGCCGGCTCGGAGCGCTCGGGGAGTTGGCGGAGGCCGTGCTCCTGTGCGCGGGAGGGGGGCCCGAGGCCGAGCGGGTGCACCGGCTGATCGTCGAGACGGCCGGACCGCGCGACCGGCATGGGGCCTGATGCGCGGTCACGCCGCTTATACATACCGGCGGTCGGCCACGTAGCATCGGGCCCCATGTACGAGCCCCGTGAAGCGGCGGAGTCCGCGAGCGTCGACTCCTGGTTGCCCCGTCTGTCCCATCTGACGCTGGAGGACCTTCCCCAGGTCAGCCACGCGGCGCTGCGGCCCGCGATGGACGTGCTGCTCGACAGCGTCGACCGGCAGTTCAGCACCCGGGGCGGCAGTGAGGGAGGCTGACCGCAGTCCGGTCCGGGACCACGAATCCACGAGCAGTCATCTGAGCCGTCACCGCCTCGACGACGACCTGCTCCGGCTGCTCTGTTCCACCGGTGAACGCCACCAGGTGACGTACGCCCTCCTCGACGCCGAGTACAGCCGACGCCTGCTGATGCTGCGCCTGTTGGTGGACGAGGTCGCCGCCCGGCCGGCGGCGGTCGGTGCGCTGGCGCCGGCACGGGAGGCGTGGGAGCTGCTCGCGCGGGCCCAACGCCGCAACCCGGACGCGGTACGTCGCCTGCTGATGGACCCACAGACCGGGCTCTGGGCGGCGCATGTGCTGCGCAGGCTGCGCGGTTCGGTGGCCGACGACGCCCCGCTGTGGTCCGACATCGGGCAGCTGCACGCCCTGGCCGCGGCCGGCGCCGTCCTCGCCGGGCTCGACTTCCGGATGCCGGTACCCGCCCGGGAGGGAGCCGTACTTCTGCCCTGCCTGGGCCAGGCGCGGTTCGCCACCCCCGACCCGTGGGGTGTGGCCGAGGTCAGCGCGCACGGCGGTGCGGCGCGAGTCCGGCTGGACGGTGGGCCCGTGGTGGACGTGCCGGCCGATGCCACCAGGGACGGCGCGGGCTGGTGGGGCATGCGCCGACTGTCCACCAGCCACCGGGGCCTCGCTCTCGCTCTCACCGTCGACGACCTGGCCCTGTACCCCGTCGTCGCCGGTACGGCGAGGCCGGCCCGGCTGGACGAGGCGGCGGTGCGGCGCTGGCAGCAGGCGCTCGACCGGGCCTGGGCGCTGCTGGTCGAGGACCACCGCGAGCGTGCGCGGGCGCTCTCCGCCGGCCTGCTCTCTCTGGTGCCGATGCCGCCGGGCGAGCGGTTCCGGACCCACAGTGCCTCGGCGTCGGAAGCGTTCGGGTGCGTGATGCTCTCCGAGCCGGGGACCGACGGCCCCGGCCACGAGGACACCGTGGAGTGCGCGGTGACCCTCGTCCATGAGTTCCGGCACACCCTGCTCAACGGGCTGATGCACCTGACACCGCTCACCGATGACTGCTCGGACCTCTACCACGCGCCCTGGCGGGACGACCCGAGGCCGCTGATCGGTGTCCTGCACGGGGCGTTCGCCTTCTCCGGCGTGGCCGCGTTCTGGCGCACGCGCTGCGCCCGCGACACGGGAAGCGCGGGCCGGCGTGCCCGGTTCGAGTTCGCCCTGGCGCGGAGCCAGTCCCGTGCCGTGCTGGAGGCGCTCGACGCCCTTCCCGCCCTGAACGCGACCGGCCGGGCTCTCGTGCGCGGCCTGCTGGCCGACGTCCGGTCCTGGGACGACGAGGCGCTGCCCGAGTCGGCCGTCCGGATGGCGGACCGGGCCGCCGCCCACCAACGGGCCGCCTGGCGCGCCCACCACGTGGTACCGGACGAGGAGACGGTGCGGGCGGCCGCGGACTCCTGGACGAGGGGCGCCGAACCGCCGGGCGCCGTCGCCACGGACGCCGGCGGAACCGTCCGCACCGACCCCGAGGGCCGCCGACTGGACGTCGTCGCGCATCTGCTCCGCCTGAAGATCGCAGATCCTTCCGCGTTCGCCGCCGCCCGCGACGGAGCCCCGCCGACCGGAGCCCACCTCCATGGCGCCACCCCGGCCGACCTGGCCTACGTGGGCGGCGATCTGGCGGAGGCCGAGGCCCTGTACGCCAGGGAGGCGTCCACCGCCGTGCGGCCCGTCTCCTGGGGCGGACTCGCACTGCTCCTCGCCGGCCGCTCCCACCGCGCGGCGGGCGTGGGGCACCGGGCCCTGGGGGAACGGCCGGAACTGCTGCGCGCCGTCTCCGGTGCGATCGCCCGGCGGTCCGGAAGGACCGTACCGCCGGTCGAGCTGGCCGACTGGCTGGCCCGCGCCTGGGACGGCGCCGCCAACCCGCCCGGCGCTCAGAGCGGCAGCGGATCCATGTCGCAGTCCACCCGGTGTTCCCCGGCCACGGCCCGACGTACGACGGGGTGATCCGCCCCGAGCGACTGCCTGAGCCGCTCGGCCGTCGCACGGTGCAGTCGCTCCGCCTCCTCCCGCTCGCCCAACGCCTCCAGGTCCAGCGCGAGGTTGGCGGCACAGGCCAGAGTGGAGGGGTGGGCCGCTCCGAGTACCTCGGTGGACAGAGCGAGGGCCTCGCCGTCCAGCTCCCGGGCCGCCGGGTACTCGCCCAGGGCGTACAGGTCGCCGGCCAGATCGGTCGCGCACACCACGGACGACGGATGACGTTCCCCGAGGGCCTGGCGGAACTTCGCCAGCACCCGCTCGTCGGTGGCACGCGCGGCGTCGGCGTCACCGAGCATCCGGTGCGTGATGGCGAGGTCGACCTCGGCCGACAACGTGTGCGGATGTGCGGGCCCGTAGGCCTCGGCGTACTGCCGGTGGATCCGCACACCGAGGTCGCGCGCCGTGGTGAGCTCGCCCGAGTGCCGCAGGTCGATCGACAGTTCCAGCGTCGACGCCATGGAACCCGGGTTGTTCTCGCCGTACCGGCGGACCAGGGCGGACTGGGCGCGCTCGGCCGTCTCCCGCGCCTCCTCGTGCAGGCCGGCCTTGCGCAGCGCCACCGCCAGGTGCCGGTGGCTGGACAGGGTGAACGGGTTGTCGGGACCGAGCAGACGCAGGGCCCGCTCGGTCAGCTCCCGCTGATAGGCGAGCGCGGTGTGGTAGTCGCCCAGCTCACGGATGTCGAGGATGAGGCTCAGCCACGTCACGAGGCTCACCACGTGGTCCTGGCCGTAGAGGCGCTGCTTGCTGTCCCAGGTCGCGGCATCGAGCTCGCGCGCGCCCGCGAAGTCCCCGGTGAGACGGAGACTGACGCCCCTGTTGTGGGCGGCCCGCAGGGTCTCGGGGTCCTCGGGGCCGAGCAGCCGCACATAGCGCTGGTGCACCGCCTCCGACAGTTCCAGGGCGGACGTGAAGTTCCCCTTGACCCGCCGGTCTATCGCCACGTTGCCCAGCGCGGCGAGGGTGTCCTCGTGGTCCTCGCCGACCGTGCGCCGGTAGGCGTCCAGCACCCGGTCGTTGACGGCTGCCGTCTCGGCGTACCGGCCCATGCTGAACAGCACGACGCCCAGCCACCGGGACACCTCCAGGGTCTGCGAGTCGTCCTCCCCGCCGTCCTGCCGCCAAGAGTCGTAGGCGGACCGGGCCAGTTGCAGCGCGGCGTCGTAGTTCCCCGAACGGCACAGGTACCGCACCTCGTTGACGATCAGGGTGCGCACCCACCGGTCGGTGGACCGGACGGCCTCGGAGACGATCAGGTGCGGGTACAGCTCGCTGTAGCGCGGCCAGTGGCTCACGTCGTGCGGGTCGGTCGGGTCGTGGGCCGCGAGCAGCAGATGGGTGCCGTGCCGCATGCGCTGCTGTTCGGCGTCCGTCATCCGGGAGATCAGCGCCGCCTGGACCAGCCGGTGCATCTGGAGTGAGGTGGTGCGGAAGTCGAACCGGGCCAGCGAGTACCGGCCGATCTCCCGGATGGCCTGGCCGAGGCGGATCGGGTCCTGCAGGACCGCGTCGAGTTGCGGGGTGATCGTGGCGCCCCGGCGTCCGGCGAACAGGTTGCGGGAAATGGACTCGGGCGCGCAGAAGGCGCACAGCTGCAACAGCTGCATGGCCGCCGGGTTCTTCGTCTCCAGCTGGTCCAGGGAGACGTTCCAGGCGGCGATGACGGGGAGTTGGTAGTCGAGGGGGGCGGCGAGACCGAGCAGGTCGATCTGTTTCTCGTCCAGCAGCCGCAGGTATTCGTCCGCCGGCATACCGGTCTCGGCCCGCCAGGCGGCGGCCTGTTCGATGGCCAGCGGCAGGTCGCCCAGGGCCTGGGCCAGGCGGTCGGCCTCGTCGTCGCTGATGTCGGGGCCGCGCCGGCGCAGCAGGTCCACGCTCTCCTCCCGCCGGAAGACGTCCACCTCCAGCGGCTTGGCGACGCTCGCCCACTGCGGATTGCGCGAGGTGACGAGAATGTTGCCCGGCCCTCCGGAAGGGAAGTAGGGGCGTACGGCCTCGGGGCTGTCGGCGTTGTCGAAGACCAGCAGCCAGTTGTCGTAGGGCTCTCCGCGCCGCAGCGCCTCCAGGACCGCGGTCACGGACCAGGTGGCGTCGCTTCCGGCCTTCAGGCCGAGCCGCGGGGCCAGCTGGACCAGGGACAGCGCGATCTGGGCGGTGCGTTCGGCGGAGATCCACCAGACGACGTCGTAGTCCCCCATGTAGCGGTAGAGGTACTCCACGGCGAGCAGCGACTTGCCGACACCGCCCATTCCGTGCAGGGCGTTGGGCAGCACGGCCGTCGCCTTCTCCCTGCGCAGTCTGCGGTGCAGGGCCTCCAACAGGTCCTCGCGGCCGGTGAAGTTGGGGTTGCGCGGCGGTACGTTGCCCCAGACGTCCGGGGTGCCGCGGGTGGCGCGCCGGTCCGCCGGACCCGAGGGCCCGCCGGGCGGGACGTCGGTGCGCGGCTGCGGTCCGTTGCTCGGCTCGTTCACCAGTGCCTCCTGCTTCCGGAGGTGCGAATGGGGTGGTGTCGGTGTTGTACCGGCGGCCTCGGCCGGGCTCGCGTGGACCCGCAGGGCCCCGGCCTCCACGATCTCGCGCTCCAAAGCGCGTGCCTGAGCGGCGTGGGGACCCGACAGCGCGTGCAGTACGGCGATCTCGGCCTCGGCCCAGGCGCGTGTCTCCTCGTCCGCCCTGCGCGGCGGCGGGCTGTCCCGTCCGGCCAGGAGCTCGGGCACCCGCCACAGCCCGCGGGCCGAGGGGCCCAGGGCCTCCTCGACCAGATCGACGACCTGATGCAGTTCCTCCGTCCGCCCCGTCGCGAGCAGTTCGCCCCGTACGCCCGGCGCGAAGGCGTAGGCGATGCGCGGACCGGTGAGGACGGCCGCCGGGGGCGGGCCGGCGACCGGGTGGATCAGTCCATGGGTGAGCAACTGGACGAAGTCGGAGATCCGCGCCCGTGGCCGCAGCCGGGTCAGCACCCGCCGCACCATGGGGACCGCCAGCGGGGTCGCCGCGATCAGCGGGCCGAGCGCCAGGACCTCGGGCGACACCGAGCGTCGGAAGGCGGCGACGCGTTCGGCGGCCTCGGACGGGGTGCGCTCCGGTGGCGTGCCGCCCTGGCCCGTGGCGGCGAAGGTCAGCGGAAGCCGGACCGACGTCCCGCGGGGCCCGGTGACCAGCCGCACCCACGACTCCAGGCTGCGGGGGGCCAACTCCACCACGGGGACCGGCAGATACGAGGTGCCGTCCGCCGCTTCCCCGGGCGTGCCCAGCCCGGGTGACCGCGGTCGCGTACCCAGTCCGCGGTTCGGCGCCCCGGCGCCCGCCGACCACAGCGACAGCGGCCAGGTCGGGATGCCGGCCTCGGGCCACGCCTGGTAGGGCAGCAGGTGGACGACGGCCAGCGGGCCGGTCCGCGCCCAGCGGTGCAGGGTCCGCCCCAGCGCACCGGTGCGCCAGCCGGGTGCGTTGCCGTCCGTGACCACCAGCGTCAGCCGCCCCGGGGATGCGGTGGGACCGCCTCCCGGCGGCCGCCCCTGGAGAGCGCACCGGTCCACGCGGCGGAAAGCACGCGAACGCCGCAGCAGCTCGGTGAACTCCGCGGCCGTGTCGTGCCAGACCGCCATACCGAGGTCGCTGTCCACCGCCACCACCGCGTCCCGGGGGCGGTGTACCGGGACCTTCCGGAGCCGGCGCAGCGCACGCAGCGTGCCTTGAGGGTCGGTGATGTCCGTCCACCGGCCGGGGTCTGCCCACGGAGCCCTCGCGGCCCGGCTCAGGGGAACGCCGTCCC
This sequence comes from Streptomyces sp. NPDC093591, assembly GCF_044764885.1. Classification (NCBI taxonomy): domain Bacteria; kingdom Bacillati; phylum Actinomycetota; class Actinomycetes; order Kitasatosporales; family Streptomycetaceae; genus Streptomyces; species Streptomyces sp. NPDC093591. The sequence goes on along the minus strand of NZ_JBIWIY010000004.1, from coordinate 112,778 downwards.
GGCCGTCGAAGGATGTCATGGCCCCTCCACGGCAACCCACCGCCAGACGGCGTCGAGGGCTGCCTCCCCGTCCTCCGTTCCTTCCCGGCTTCCGCCGGGCGCACCCGCCTCGACGAGGTGCAGGGCGTCGAGGAGCCGCCCGGTCACCGGGCCGGACCGACGGGACTCCTCCGTGGCCAGGTCGAGCAGCGCGTCGAGGTCCGCCGCGGCGACGGCGGGGAAGCGGGCCCGGGCCAGCGCGGCCAGTCGCTCCCGCGCCGTCGGCGGCAGGTTCAGGCACAGGCAGTGCCGGAGGAAGGAGGGCGGGAGGTCCCGCTCGCCGCTGGTCGTGACGACGACGAGGGGCGGCTCGTGGCAGTGGACGCGCGCGTGACGGACCATGGCCGTGCCGCCTGTCTCCCAGGTGTGGACGAGGGTGCCGGAGTCCTCCGGCCGCTCGGCGGAGCCGAGGAGTTCGGGAAGGGTGAACCCGCCGTCCTCCAGGACGGCCAGCAGCTCGTCCGGCAGGTCGAAACCGCCCCGGTCGAGGTCGTCGACCAGGACGACGCGTGGCAGCCGACGCGGCAGCAGCGCGGTCCCCAGCGGGCCCAGGCGCACCGAACCGGCGCCCGCGGGGCCGTACAGCCCGTCCCGCAGGGTGCTGCCGCCGGTGATCCGCCAGCGCAGCACCGGCCCCAGACCGAGCTCCCGCGCGATCCGGTACGCCAGCGCCGACTTGCCCGAGCCCGGCTCGCCGCAGACGAGCAGCGGACGGCGCAGCCGGAGCGCGAGGTTGACCCGCAGCACCTCGTCGGGATCGGCGGCCCACGGCGTGCCCACAGGGCCGAGGATCCTGGTGGCCGCCTCGTCCTGCGGGAGGGGCGGCGGCTCTTCCGGGGCGCCGGAGTAGGTCCGCCACGGCGGCGGAGCGGGCCAGCGGCGGTCGCGCTCGGCCTGGCTCAGCGGCACGCCGGTGCCCCGGTAGAGCCACCAGGAGTCCATGGGCGCATCCTTCCTGCGAGGACCGGCCGCGGGCGGCCGGTCCGGGGTAGGGGACCGGGTCACAGCGGTTTGCGGTCCGGGTCGTCCCACAGCACCGCCAGATGCCGGCCGATGTGGTGCTCCGGCGTTCCGGAGCCGAGCGCGGCGGCCTGCCGGCGGAACCGGGTGATCCGCGGCAGCAGATCGGCGAAGCCGCCGGCGAACAGGTCGCTGAGCACCTGCCGGAACTCCGTCGTCGACTCGCTCGTCCGGTGCCACACGACCACCGGGTACCCCGTGCGCAGCGCCGTCCTGAACTCCAGGCAGCCGTGCGCCCGTCCGGCCTCGGGCGGTTCGCTCAGCACGGCCGCCACGTGCCCCTCGTCCAGCAGCCCGGCCGCGACCCGGTGCGGATGCTGGGGGCTGTTGTTCGGGATGCTCATGTAGACGGAGCTGGTCGTCGGCTCCTGGCGCAGCTTCTGCCAGCGCAGCCGCCACCAGCCGTGCCAGCGCTGGTCCAGCAGCCGGTCCAGACTCCGGATCACCACCGCCGGATAGCTCATGCCGAGAAGCAGATGTGACTCCTCGGAGGCGTCCAACGGCCATGACTCGACGGGCAGGTTGATCAGTTCCAGCGGGAGCACGAACTCCAGTCGCAGCTGTCCCGGCCGGTCGCCCTCGGCCCGCTCCACCTCGGAGATCACCTCGCTGACCGTGCGCTGGAGATCGGCGAACGGGATCACCGAGCTGTCACGGCGCCCCTCGAAGTCCGGTCCCCGGGCGTCGGAGTGGAACCAGTGGGACACGGTGTAGTGCCCCTCGTCGAAGGGCGCCGGCATGATCCGGATGGCGAGGTGCTCGTCGTGCGTGACGGGCCGGCGCTCGGCCGGCCGCACGTACCGTCTGCGGTCGAGGGCGTCCCCGAACTCCCAGCGCACGGCGCGATGCCGGTTGATCGCGCGGACCTCCTGGCGGTGCGCCGCGTCCATCCACGCCGACGCCTCGTCCAGGTACGCCATCCATGGCGGCACCTGCCCCGGTGCCGTGTTCTGGCCCACCAGGTAGAGGAAGTCCGACCAGGCGGTGGTGGAGTGGTCGGGGAGGACGCGTAATCGGGACAGGGTCGCCTGGCCCACCAGGCGTCGGCGCTCGTCGGCGGTGAGCCGCAGCGACAGCAGGGACTGGGCCAACAGGCCCCAGGACTCGGTGAACTCGGCCGGCAGTGTCCGCGCGGCCTTCCACTCGTCACGGAGCCGGAGCATCTGCAGCGACTCCGCGGAACCCGGGTCCAGCAGGTCGAGGACGGCCGCGAGGCACGCGAGGCCGTCCGGTCCGCGGCCGTCGAGCGGGCTTTTCATGCAGAACAGCAGCAGGGCGACGAACTGGCTGCGCGGGATGGTGTGGCGGGGCAGCCGCCCCGTGCGCCTGAGCCGGTCGAGTACGAGGTCCAGGAACTGCTCCCGGTCCTCGGGCGAGCGCAGGCTGTCGCTGCCCACCAGGACGTCCACGGCGGCACGCCGTATGCGGTCCTCGATCTCCTCGCACAAGGAGGTCCCCCCCTCCGGCGCCCGCCCGGGGCGCGCTCCCTTGCCCTGTCCGACGGCTCGCTGTACGCCCGTGACACAAGATTAGGGGTCAGGGTCCGCTGCGGAAGAGGATCGGCACAGCGGGCGGCGGACAGGGCGGGGGAGTGCTAGGAGTCGCGTCGCACGAGCTCCCCCGGCCGTTCGTGGGCGCTCAGGGTGTGCACCTGCGCCTGGGTGAGCGGCTCGTGCACCTCGACGTACTCGCCGTGCGGCAACCGCTTGATCACACCCGTCTCGCGGCCGTGCGACACCCGCTCCCTGTCGCGGAGTTGGAGGCCCAGGCAGATGCGCCGGGTGATGACGAACACGGCCGCCGGGACCACGAACACCGCGATCCGGATCGTCCAGGTCACCATGTTGATCGACAGGTGCAGCCGGGTCGCGACGATGTCGTTGCCGCCGCCCGCCAGGAGCAGGAGGTAGAGGCTGATCCAGGCCGCGCCGATCGCCGTGCGGACCGGGCGGTTGCGCGGACGGTCCAGGAGATGGTGCTCGTCCTTGTCGCCCGTCAGCCACGCCTCCAGGAAGGGGTGGACGCCGATGAAGACCAGCAGGAGGGGGAAGACGACGATCGGGATGAGGACGCCGAGCACCAGGGTGTGACCCCACAGCGTGATCTCCCAGCCCGGCATGATCCGGACCAGCCCCTCGGCGAAGCCCAGGTACCAGTCGGGCTGGGCGCCCGTGGAGACCTGGTCCGCGCGGTAAGGGCCGTACGTCCAGACCGGGTTGATCGTCGCCACCGCCGCCATGAGCGTGAGCGCGCCGAAGACCAGGAAGAAGAAGCCGCCCGCCTTCGCCAGGTACACCGGCATGAACGGGGCGCCGACGACATTGCGCTCGGTGCGCCCGGGGCCGGCGAACTGGGTGTGCTTGTGGTACACGACCAGCACGACGTGCGCCACGACCAGCGCCGCCATGATGCCGGGGATCACCAGGATGTGCAGGGAGTAGAAGCGGGCCACGACGTCATGGCCCGGGAACTCCCCGCCGAACAGGAACATCGACAGATACGTCCCGACGACCGGGACGGACAGCAGCGCGCCGTTCACGAACCGCAGACCCGTCCCCGACAGCAGGTCGTCCGGCAGCGAGTAGCCGAACAGGCCCTCGAAGAGGCCGAGGAACAGCAGGGACCAGCCGAACAGCCAGTTGACCTCCCGCGGCTTGCGGAACGACCCCGTGAAGAAGTGCCGCATCATGTGGGTGAGCATCCCGGCGACGAAGACCAGCGCCGCCCAGTGGTGCAGCTGGCGCATCAGCAGCCCGCCCCGCACGTCGAAGCTGATGTCCAGCGTGGAGGCGTACGCCTCGGACATGCGGACGCCGTTGAGGGGGACGTAACTGCCGTGGTACGTCACCTCGTTCATCGAGGGGTGGAAGAAGAGGGTGAGGTACACGCCCGTCAGGATCAGGACGACGAAGCTGTACAGGCAGACCTCGCCGAGCAGGAAGGACCAGTGGTCCGGGAAGACCTTGCGCAGATACCTCCGGCCGAGGGAGTGGATACCGAGACGCCCGTCGAACCAGTCCGCGACCCGCTCACCCCGGCCGGGCAGCTCGCGGGCGCTCACGCCTCCTCCCGGCGCACGTGCGTCAGCTTGTCGGGGTTGCTGACGACGTAGACACCGGACACCCGCTCGCCGTCCGGCGTGAGGTCCAGGACCAGGACGGCGTACGGCTCCCCGCCCTGGAACAGCACCACCGCGTCGTCGCCGTTGACCCGCCGGTAGCGCAGCTCCAGGTGGCTCCCACCGCCCTTCCTCCCGTACGAGCCGAAGAACCGGAGCGCCTTGTCCCGCCCGTGCACGGGACGCAGCGCCGCCGGCTTCCGCTTGCCGCCGGCGTCCGTCCACACCGTGACGTCGGGCGCGAGGACCTCCAGCAGCGCGGCGATGTCCCCGCCCACCGCGGCCCGCACGAACCGCTCGGTCGCCTCCCGCCGCACCCGTGGATGAGCCTCGTACAGCGGCCGCCGCGCGTGCACATGCCCCCGCGCGCGGTGCGCCAGCTGGCGTACGGCCGCCGGGCTGCGGTCGATGATCTCCGCGATCTCCGTGTGCGGGTACCCGAACACCTCGTGCAGCACGAACACCGCACGCTCCAGCGGCGACAGCGACTCCAGGACGACCAGCATCGCCAGCGACACGGACTCGGTGCGCAGGGCGGGGTCGTCGGGACCGTCGTCCGCGCCGTCCGCGACCAGCGGCTCGGGCAGCCACGGGCCGACGTACGTCTCCCGGCGGCGGCTGATCGCGGCCCGTCGCGCCAGCGCGTGGTTCACGGCGATCCGCACGAGGTACGCCCGCGGATTGGCGATCGTGTCCCGCGGCGCCCCCCTGTTCCGCGCCGACCACGACAGCCAGGTCTCCTGCAGTACGTCCTCGGTGTCGGCGACACTGCCGAGCATGTTGTAGACGACGCCGAACATCAGTTCACGGTGCTCGACGAAGACGCCGGTCGCCTCGGCGGTGACGGTCATGGGGATGTCGGACATGCGGTGGGCCTCCCGGTGAGCGCTCACTACTGCGAGGCCCGGCGGGGATCGGAATGTGACATCCCACGGTGGAATGTGACCCACGTCTCGACATCGCAGGGCGCGGCCTCGTCCCCGACGTGCCGTTCCGCATCCCCTGGTACCGGCGTACATCACACTTGACCTGCGCGTATTTACGCTGGAGTACCCGAGCGGTACCGTGAGGGCATGCCAGCTCTCAACGTGGAGTTCAGCGACCGCGAGCTAGAGGACCTGCGGCAGATCGCCAAGGAACGCGGTACGTCGATGAAGGCGCTCGTGCGCGAGGCCGCAGCGGCCGACATAGCGCGGCATCGGGCACTGCAGGAGGGCGCCGAGGCGTTCCGCCGGTTCTTCGCGTCGCACGCCGACGAGTTCGCGGCCGCCTTCCCCGACGACGAACCGTCCGCCAAGGGCGCGGGACGGGCCGCCTGACCGATGGCACCCGTGATCCATATCGACGTGCCCTGGCTGCTCCAGCGTCACGAAGAGGTCCTGCCGGACCAGCCCACGATCAACGACTTCTCCGCGTTGGTCGCCGCCGTCGCACGCCATCGCGTGGACCCGCCCCGCCTGGGCGTCGACTCCGACCCGGCCTGGCGGGCCGCCGCGCTGCTGCACACCCTCGCCCTGCTCAAGCCGCTTCCCTCGGCCAACGCCCGGTTCGCCTGCGCGTCCGCGGTGGCCTACATGTTCGTCAGCGGCGTGGGCATCGACCCGCCCTACGGTGCTCTCGTCGACCTGGCCCGTGACCTGATCTCCGGCAAGGTCGATGTGTACGGCGCCGCGGACCGGCTGCGCTCCTGGCAGATCTGAGGCCGGCCGGAGCGCGTGGTGCTCCGGCGGGTGCGCGCGTTTCACGCGGAGCGCACGGAATGGCGAAAGCTCGTGCCGCTGTGGAGAGTTGCCGCGGTATCTGACTTTCTTTCAAAGGTGCGGATGTTGCCCAAGTGCCTTGTTGGTCATTGGTGTGCTGTGCAAGGGTGAACTACCCGTGGGGGGTGGGAAAAGGCCGGGCTCATTCGTTCCGTGGGGAACCGGGCGGATGGACGTTGGTGAATTCGCGCTCCCCGCGCTCGCGTCGAAGAGGTACACACCAAGTCGTTCTCCTTTTCGGCGACCGGAACTTCTGAGTCATGCGCGTGGGAAGGAATCCGTTCAGTGCCCACCCCCCACCCCCCTCGCCCTCCTTACCCCCCGCCCGGCGGGGTTCCCGAGGAATCCGACGAAGGTCTCGCCGCCCGGCTGCGGGGCCGTCCGGACGGTGAGGCCGCTCCGTCCGTCGCGCTGCTCATGGCGCGGCACTGGCACCCGGTCCACGAATACGCGGTGATCTGTCTCGCCTCCCCGGCGGACGTCGCCGACATGGTCACCGCTGCCGCCTTCCACCAGGTCCTCGATCGCCTGGCGCTGGGCGAACCGGCCGCCGCGCTGCGTCCCCGGCTGCTCGTGGCCGTGCGGGACGTGGTCCGGCAGTGGTCCACCGAGGACCGAATATCAGGCGTTATGCCGGAGCTGGAGAAACCCGCGGGTGGTCGGGGTATGCGTACCGCGAAGTCCATGACGCCCGAAAATCGGAAGCTCGCCGACCGGTCATTCCAGGCGCTTCCGGGACTTGCCCGGTGTCTGCTCTGGCACACCGAGGTCGAGGCCGAGCCGTTAAGCGTCCCCGCCGGTCTGCTGGGCATGGATACCGTTACGGCCGCGGCCGCACTCGAACAGGCGCGTGATAAATTCCGCGAAGGTTGTGTACATGCCCATAGGGAACTCGCGCCGACGAAGGATTGCCGGTTCTACAACCGCCTCCTCGACGTCCCGATTCGCCGGGGCGGGGCACTGCTGCCGGATGTCCAGCAGCATCTGACGGAGTGCCGCTACTGCCGCAACGCCGCCGAACAACTGAGCCATTTCGAGGGCGGGTTGGGGGTGCTCATCGCCGAGGCGGTGCTCGGCTGGGGCGCGCGTCGCTATCTGGACACCAGACCCGGCCGTACCCAGGGCGACGGGCCCCGTCCCCAAGGCGCCGCCCGGCACGGTGCCGGACGGCGGCTGCTGCCGCGGATCCCGGCACAGATGCGCAGGGCGCCCGGTGGACCGCGCTCCCGCACGCTGCTCACGGGGGTGGGGGTGGCCTCCGCCGGACTGATCGCGATCATGCTCGCGTCCGGGCTGCTGTCGGACGACGACGGGGTCGCCCCGGCCGCCTCCGCCACCGGCGGCGGGACCGGACCGCAGGTGCCCCCCGCGGTCTCCTCCTCACCGCCCGGCACGGCCCAGCTCCCCAACGCCCCGCGCCGGACGCGGCTGCGCAACGCCGACGCCGAGCTGTGCCTCGGCATCCGGGGCGAGCCGAAGGCCAAGGCCGGTACCGAGCTGGCCGAGTGCTCCTCGGACGACACCCAGCAGTGGTCGTACGAGAAGGACGGCCTGCTGCGCAGCGTGGCGGAGCCCGACCTGTGTCTGGACTCGCATGCGGACGCCGGAGTGGTGATCCTCGGCACATGCGTCGACGACGACTCGAAGCGGGCCGACGACGTGCGCTACGACCTCACCGTGCAGGGCGAGTTGCTGCCCCGCTGGGACGAGCGGCTCGCCCTGACGTTCACCACGGCGGACGCGGGCGCCGACATCGTCGTCAAGGTCCGCGACGGCTCCGACGAGCAACGCTGGCTGACCGATCCGGCGGCGTCGGCCAGCCCCGGGTCACTGTCGAGTGCGGAGATCGAGACACCGTCGGCGCGGGCGGTGGGCTTGGCGGGGGAGGAGGCGTAGGAGTGGGCCCGGCACCGGGTTGTCCGGTGCCGGGCCGCTCAGCCGGTGGTCCTAGTTCACGACGTCCTGCGGTGCCCCGCCCGACAGGAAGGCGGTCACGTTCTGGACGGCGGCCAGGGCGATGCGGACGAGGGTCTCGCGGGTGACGCCGCCGGCGTGGGGGGAGAGCACCACGTTCGGGGCGCGGAGCAGGCGCAGGGCCGGGGTGGGGGGTTCGGGGTCGAAGACGTCGATGCCCGCCCCGGCCAGGGCGCCCTTCTCCAGTGCGTCCGCGAGAGCGTCCTGGTCGATCAGGGCGCCCCGCGCGGTGTTGATCACGAACGCCGACGGCTTGAGGAGCGCCAGCCGCTCGGCGTTCAGCAGGTTCCGCGTCTCGTCGGTGAGCGGGGCGTGCAGGGAGACGTAGTCGGCGGTGCGCAGCAGTTCGTCGAGCGGGACATGGCGGGCACCGCCGAACTCCGCCTCCGTCGACGGCGGCAGCCGGCGTCGCCCCGTGTAGACGACGCTCATGTCGAACGCGGTCGCGCGGCGGGCGACCTGCCGCCCGATCTGGCCCAGGCCGACGATGCCGAGTGCCTTGCCGGACAGTTCGGTCAGCGAGTGCTGGAGCCGGGGGAGCGCCCAGTCGGCCTCGACGAGCGCGGTGTGCGCGGGGACGATCTGCTTGGCCAGGGCGAGCATGAGGGCGAAGGTCTGCTCGGCCACGTTCTGCGCCTCGGCACCGCTGGAGCCGATGTTGCACACACGCACTCCGCGCTCGCGCGCCGCGTCCGCATCGACGTAGTCGAAGCCGTGGCTCGCGCACTGCACCAGCTCCAACTCCGGGGCGGCGGCGAGGTGTTCGGCGGTGACCGGGGCGAGCGCGGTGATGACGACGTGCGCGGCGCGCAGGGCGGCCGGGTCCTCGTCGGTCACCTCGACGACGGTGACGTCCGCCCCCTCGGGGAAGAGCGTGGCGAGGCCGGCGCCGATGTCACGACCGCCCACATGGGGCGGGACGACGGCGAGGACGTTCTTCGTGGGCGTCATGCGGAATCCTCGGTGAGGTCGGCGGAGCCGATCGTGGCGGGGGAGGCGTGCCCGGACAGGGCCAGGGTGAGGTCGAGTTCGGCGAGCAGACAGCGGATCACGTGCTCGACGCCCGCCTGTCCGTCGAGGCCGAGCCCGTACGCGTACGGCCGCCCGACGAGCACCGCCCGCGCGCCGAGGGCGAGGGCCTTGAAGACGTCGTCGCCGGTGCGGATGCCGCTGTCGAACAGCACGGTCAGCCGGTCGCCGACCGCCTCCACGACCCGGGGCAGGGCGTCCGCCGCGCCGATGGAGCCGGCCACCTGGCGGCCGCCGTGGTTGGAGACGACGACCCCGTCCATCCCCGCGTCGGCGGCCGCACGGGCGTCGTCCGGGTGCAGGATGCCCTTCAGGACGATCGGGCCGTCCCAGTTCTCCCGGAGGAACGCCAGGTCCGGCCAGGTCTTGGCGGGGTCCGAGAACATGCCGACGAAGTGCATCACGGCTGCGTTCGGATCCTCGTGCACCGGCTTGGCCAGGCCCGCCTGGAAGGCCGGGTCGGAGAAGTAGTTGGCGGTGCCCACGCCGCGCAGGAACGGCAGATACGCCTGGTCGAGATCGCGGGGCCGCCAGGCCAGCATCGGCGTGTCCAGGGTGACGACGAGCGCGCTGAACCCGGCCGCCTTCGCCCGGTTCAGGAAACTCCGGCCCACCTCCGGGTCCTTCGGCCAGTACAGCTGGAACCAGCGCTCGGCGTCGCCCATCGCCTCCGCGACCTGCTCCATGGGCGTGCTGGACGCCGAGGAGAGGGTGAACGGCACGCCCTGCGCCGCCGCGGCCCGGGCGGCCGCGCACTCGGCGTCCGGGTGCATGATCGACAGCACGCCGACCGGCGCCAGCGCCAGCGGAGCGGGCAGGGAGCACCCCCACACCTCGACGGACAGGTCCCTCTCGTGCACGTCCCGCAGCATGCGCGGCACGATCCGGCGCCGCCGCAGCGCCGCCCGGTTGGCACGGGCGGTGCTGCCGTCGCCCGCACTGCCCGCCACATAGCCGACGGGACCGGGACCGAGGCGCTGCTCGGTCAGCTCCTCCAGCCGGGTCAGATCGGTGGGCAGCCGGGGGACGGCCCCCGCCATGCCGTTCAGATAGATCTCGTACTGGAAGTCCGCCCAGTGCTTCGCCATGCCGTGCATCCCGCCTCTCGTCGCTGAGAACGCGCAGTACGCCGACCATACCGACCAGTAGGCAGGAGGGGAGGGTCAGGGGCGGGTCGCCGACTCGTGCAGGATGCGCGCCAGTTCGCGCGGCTGGGAGAACATCGGCCAATGCCCGGTGTCCATGTTCACCAGCTCCCAGCGGTCGCTCTTGAGGAGCTCGGCCGCGGCCCCCCAGGGTTCGTCGCCGTCGAGGAGACACTTGATGTACGTCACCGGAAGCTCGCCGAGGTCGCCCGCGAGCACAGCCGCTTCGGTCGCCGTGTCGCCGGGGTGCGGGGTCGAGCCGCTCACTATCCGGGAGATCTGCTCATCCGTCAGGCCCTGACCCACGTAGTCCTCGGCGGTCTGTGGCGGCCAGAAGCCGCTCGCGCCGATCGCCTCCCGCACCTCGTCGCTCGGCCAGCCCGAGAGAGCCGACTCGCCGTCGACCGGGACCATGGCGTCGACGAACACCACACGGGTGAGCCGGTCGCCGATCCGCTCGGCCGCCTGGCCGACCGGCACGCCTGCGTAGCTGTGCCCGACGAGGACGACATCTCGTAGATCAAGGCGTTCGACGTCCTCGACGATGTCCCGCACGTGCGTCTGCTGCCCGGCGGGCACACCTTGTTTCTCGGCGAGACCGGACAGCGTCAGCGGATGAACGTCGTGCCCGGCCGAGCGCAGCTCGGCCGCCACCTCGTCCCACGCCCACGCTCCGAGCCATGTCCCTGCCACCAGTACGAAGTGGGTCATGCTCGCAACGTAGCGGACGGGTCTGACAACGCCGTGGGGGCGGCGAGGAAGCTTCGGTTCCCTCAGTGGACGAATCCTCCATCAGTCAGTGTCCGTGGGTGTGCTCTGCCGCTCCGTGTCCGGCCCCTGGGCCCGCACCCGCTGGACGTGCTCCAGGGACTCGCGCAGTTCGGTGAGCCAGTCGTCCGTGTGCCGCTGGACCAGCCGTACGCACCAGGCGAGGGCGTCGCTGCGGCTGCGGGCGACCCCGCCGGCGATCAGGGTGTCGAGGACCTGCCGTTCGGGCTGACGCAGCCGGGTCATCACCGGGGCGGCGATATGGGTGAACAGGGCGCGTTCGCCGTCGCACTCCACTCCCCAGGAGACCTTCCGGCGGAACCGGTGCTCCGCCTCACGGGCCACCCCGATCCGGGTCTCCCGGGTGCGCTCCCGGAACTCCTGGATCCGGCCCTCCACGGCCGCCTCCCGCTCCGCGCCGGAGACGCCCTCGGCCAGGTGGGGTGCGGGGATACGGCCGATCACGGTGATCTCCTCGCGGTCGACCGTCACCTCGACCAGCTCCTCGAAGAGGTCGTCCGGCAGACGGCCGGCGAACCAGCCGCGCAGCTTCTGTCGTTGTTCGCTGGTAATCATGTAATGACGATTACTCCGCCCGTCCACGAATGCAAGGGACAGCGGCCGAGTAAGCCGAGAGCTCAACCGGAGGGCCCAACCGGAATGTTTCAGGCCTATTGCTGAGCGTGTGGGATCCGGCCACTCGGCGACTTGGAACGATCAAGAACCGCCAACTTCCGGCGGTGGAACGTTCGAAGTCCGTTACTTCACGCCACTGATTCAATACGCAAGGTTACTGAAACCGGTGGTGTCGATGTGAGTTTCGGCAGCGGACTCGGCAGACTCCCGCTCGTCGCTCCGGCACCGATCGCGCCGGAGCCGGCACACCCTCAACTCGAGCGGAAGGATGCACACAATGCGGAACACCGCGCGCTGGGCAGCGACCCTCGGCCTCACGGCCACCGCCGTCTGCGGACCCCTCACCGGATCCGCCCTGGCCACCCCGGACGCCGCCCCCGCCTCGCTCTACGCACCCTCGGCCCTGGTGCTCACCGTGGCCCACGGTGACAGCGCCACCATGACCACCCCGGTGCGCGCGGTCACCCTGAGCTGTTCCCCGACGCCCTCGGGCACCCATCCCGACTCCGCCTCGGCCTGTGCCGAACTGCGCGGTGTGGGCGGGAACTTCGAGGCCCTGACGGCCCAGAACGGCATGCTGTGCACCAAGCAGTACGACCCCGTGATCGTCACCGTCGACGGAGTGTGGCAGGGCCAGCGTGTCTCCTATGAGCGCACCTTCTCCAACGAGTGCGTGAAGGGCTCGTACACCACGAGTCTCTTCGCGTTCTAAGGACCGGGATCGCACGGTCCCCGTGCAGTTCGGCACAGGCTCGCGGATGGGGAGTACGAGCCGTGCCGAGGGGCCCTCTGTGATCTCGCATCGGGGGTCGGTCGGGCGGAGTGGGGCCGCCCGGCCGACACCTCGGACCGCTACGGGGTCACCCGTTCTCCCCGGGGACACGCGGCAAGGGCGCGAGGCGGCCCAGCAGGCCCGCGCCGTGCAGCAGCCGCCGCAGCCGCGGCGCGTCGGAGACGATTCGGAGGCGGCCGCCACGGTCCCTGGCCCGCCTCTCGGCCCGGCACAGGACGCGCAGCCCCGAGCAGTCGAAGAAGTCGACCCGCCGCAGATCGACCACCACGTCCGACTCCGGTCTCGCCGTCGCCGCGTCCAGATGCTCGGCAAGAAGCGCCGCCGTCGCCAGATCGATCTCACCCAGGACCTCGACCACGGTGAACGGGCCGCATCTGCGCGTGCGGGCATGGGCGTTCGCCGGGGGCGGCACGGACCGGAAGGGGTCCATGGCCATGTCCTCGGTCGGATGGGGGGCGCGGTCGTCGGCGTCCGGCGTCATGTCGGCTCCACCTCGGAAAAGGGCGCATTTGATCAGGGTTGTTACCCGGAGGCGAGGGTCGGCACCCCTGCGGCGCCGCGCGCAAGATCTGGTTCACTCGACCTGGTGAACGCAGCCAGAAGTGATTGACTCACTGCGAGTGACCATGCAAGCGCGGGGTACCCGCCAGTGCTGTGGAGGAACACCCTGCTTCGCCGGTCAACTCGCACAACGAGTGGGACCCGCTGGAGGAAATCGTCGTCGGGCGTCTCGACGGCGCGACGATCCCGTCCCGCCATCCGGTCGTCACCTGCAACGTCCCGCCCTGGACGGGGCGGTTGCTGGGGCTCGCGGGCGGATTCAGGTATCCGCGCGCGCTGATCGAGGGGGCGCGGGACGAACTCGAACGGTTCATCGCCCTCCTGCGGTCCCTCGACGTCACGGTCCGGCGCCCGGACGCGGTCGACCACAGCCGACGCTTCGGCACCCCGCACTGGTCGTCGCGGGGCTTCTGCAACACCTGTCCGCGTGACAGTCTGCTCGTGATCGGCGACGAGATCATCGAGACCCCGATGGCATGGCCGTGCCGGTACTTCGAGACCCACTCCTATCGCGCGATCCTCAAGGACTACTTCCGGCGCGGCGCGCGCTGGACGGCGGCGCCGAAGCCCCAGCTCACCGACGAGCTGTTCGAGCCGGGCTTCCGCGCGCCCGGGCCCGGCGAACCCATGCGCTACGTCCTCACCGAGTTCGAGCCGGTCTTCGACGCCGCGGATTTCGTCCGCGCGGGCCGCGACTTGTTCGTCACCCGGAGCAATGTCACCAATCGGACGGGCATCGAGTGGCTGCGCCGCCATCTCGGGCCCGGCTATCGCATCCACGAGATCGAGAGCCGCTGCCGTACGCCCATGCACATCGACACGACCTTCGTCCTGCCGGCCCCCGGCAAGGTCCTGGTCAATCCCGAGTACATCGACGTCGACCGCCTGCCCGACGTCCTGAACTCCTGGGACGTCCTGGTCGCTCCCGAGCCCGATCCGATCGACGACCGCCTGCTCAGGCTCACCTCCATGTGCGGCAAATGGCTCAGCATGAACGTGCTCATGGTCGACGAGAAGCGAGTGATCGCCGAGCGCCACCACACCGGCATGCTGCGCGCGCTCGAACAGTGGGGCTTCGAGCCGATCCCCTGCGACCTGCTGCACTACGCACCGTTCGGGGGCTCGTTCCACTGCGCGACGCTCGACATCCGGCGCCGCGGCACCCTCGAGTCGTACTTCGACTGACCGGCTCAGCGTTCCTTGCCCCGGTCGCGGTGGCTGGTGTCGCACCAGGGGTAGCGGCGGCTGCGGCGGCAGGTGCACAGGGCGACGCGGAAGCGGTCGGAGGCGACGATCGTGCCGTCCTCCAGCTCCACCTCCACCGGGCCCTCCACCAAGAGGGGGCCCTGGCGCTGGACCTTGACGCGGCGCGGCTCGTCAGACGGGGAGTTCGGCACGGACGACCACCAGTTCCTCCCTCTGGTCCGGGGCGGACAGCAGGCCGCGCTCCCGCAGCCATCCCTCCCGCGACCGCAGCACGGGGCCGAACGGGATCATCCGACGCCGTGTCACCGATGCCTTCAGCCCTGCCCCGCGCAGCTTCGTCAGTGTCCGGCCGGGGCAGCTGAGCGCCGAGTGCACGACCAGGAGAACGCCGCCGGGGCGCAGCAGGGCCGGGGCCTCCCGGCAGATGCGGTCGAGGAGGAGCCGCCCGTCCCGGCCGGCGTCCCAGGACCGGGCCGCACCGTGCGGCGGGCGGCCCGTGTCCGGCGCGGGTACATACGGCGGATTGGCCAGGATGAGGTCGAACGACTGCCCCCGCACCGGGGCGAAGAGGTTGCCGTGCCGGATGCGGACATCGAGCCCGGCCAGCCGGGTGTTCAGCCGCGCCGCGCACACCGCCCGCCAGGACACGTCCACCGCGGTCACATACGTGCCGCGTCGGGCGGCTTCGATCGCCAGCGCGCCCGAGCCGGTCCCCACGTCGAGGACGTGCGCGCCGTCGGGCAGCGGCTCGTCGTGCAGGGCGCCGACGAGCAGGGCGGTGTCTTCCTGAGGGGCGTAGACGCCCGGGGGGACCAGTGGCTTCACCGGCCCCGGGTACCCCGGCATTCAGGAAGTAAGGGGCATCTCGGACCGCAGGGGAGTGCGCAGCGACGTCCGGCCCGCGCGCCAGGCGCCGAGCAGCCGGTCGGCGAGACGGTCCTCCAGAAACCCGGTGACGTCGATGCCGAAGGCGACGTCCGGGGCGAGGTGCGGCTCCTCGGCGAGCAGGCCGCCGATGACGTCATGGCGTACGACCTGCTCGTGCACCGCGTCCGCCTCGACATGCTCGTCGTAGAAGTGCTCGGCGGCGGGCCCGGCGCCCGTGCGACGCATCGCCTCGGCCAGCCGCCGTGAGGCCGGTGAGGAGGTGATCTCGACCGCCGCGAAGTGGCCGACCAGGGCGCCGCGCAGTGCCCGGTGCAGCCCCAGCAGGGACATCAGATTGACCGTGGCCAGGGCCTCCGCGGTCGCCGCGTCGAGATAGCGCCCGTATGTCGTGTCCAGGTCGAGGTCCGTCATCAGGTCGGCGAAGAGGCGCGCGTGGACGCGTTCGGGCCGGCCGCCGCCGTACTCGTCGAACTCCACCGCAGCCATGCCCGACTTGGCCCTGCCCCACAGCCGGGGCAGCACCCAGGCGTGCGGGTCCGCCTCCTTGAGGTGGTACAGGGAGCGCTGGGCCGCGTACTCGCGCAGCTGCCACAACTCGCCCTCGGCGCACAGGAAGTGACTGACTCCCGTGCCGTCGACGGGTTCGACGAGAAGGTCGGCCAGCGCGTCCTCGACGCTGTCGTGGGCGGGGGCGTCCGCGCGCAGGCCGGTCAGGAAGCGGTGTTCCAGCGCGGCGCGGACGCGCAGCAGTTCCGGATCCCACTCGAGGGACTCGGGTACGCCGGCGAAACCGCGGTAGTGCAGTTCGTAGCAGAGGTAGAGGGCCAGCTGGAGGTCGTCGCCGTAGACGGCCGTGCCGGCGACGTCCTGGTGCCGGGGCGGCGGGCCCGCACCCCGCAGATACTCCTCGACGGCAGCGGAGACGGGGCCCCGCGCGGTCGGCAGCGGGGGCCCTTCGTCGCCGTGGGCCGGGCGGAGGTCGTGTGTCATGACCGCCGAGTACCCGTGGGGCGCCGGGCCACCCGCCACGGTCACTCGCCCTCGGACTCCTCCTGGGCGCGCCTGTTGGGGGTGATGGCATCGCCGGCCTCACCCCTGCGGCGGCGCTGCCCGGCGGAGTCCCGGGTGCGGCGCTCGGCGTCGGAGATCTCGTCGATGACCTCTTCGAACGCCGTCTCGGGGTGCTCCTCGTGCTGCTTCTTGCCGTGCTGATTCGTGCCGTCGGTCACGGGGTCTCCTTCCGTCGTCGGGTGGTTGCGTGGCGTGAGCCTCTCCTGCGGTCAGCTGGTCGCGGGCGCGCTCGCGATCCGCAGGGGCACCGGGTCGGACAGGACGGCCTCGTCGTTGAGGCGGCTGATCTCCGCCCACCAGGACGCGCCGTCCTCGATGTGCCGCAGCATGATCCCTTCGCGGATCGCCCACGGACAGATCGTCACCGTACTGAGCCCGGTCAGCTTCATCGCCGTGTGCGCGACCACCGCGCCGGCCAGGCTCTGCGCGGCACGCGGTGCGGAGATGCCGGGCAGCAGGGCGCGCTCGGCGGCGGGCAGCGCGGCCAGGCGCCCGATGGCCTCCCGCAGGTCCGCACGCGCCAACTGCCGTTCCATGAACGGACCGTGCCGACCCGGTGCGGCCCCGCACAGACGGCCCAGCTGCTGGAACGTACGCGAGGTGGCGGTCGCCGTGTGCGGCCCCTCCCAGCGGATCCGGGCCGCGACGTCCCGCAGCTGATGGCGGACCTTGCGGCGCAGCGCCCGTACCTGCCGTGTCGCCGGCGGGTCCTCGTCGGCGAAGAACTCATGGGTCAGCCGTGCCGCGCCGAGCGGCAGCGACGCCACGAAGTCCGGTAACCGGCCACGACCGAACGCCACTTCGAGCGAGCCGCCGCCGATGTCCAGCAGGGCGAGCGGCCCCGACCGCCAGCCCATCCACCGCCGGGCCCCGAGGAAGGTGAGCTCGGCCTCGACCTCACCCGGCAGGGTGCACAGACTCACCCCCGTCCGCGTGCGCACGGTACGCACCACGTCCTGGCGGTTCGGCGCGGCGCGCACCACCGCGGTCGCGAAGGCCAGGGGAGCGGTGGCGCCCCATCTGGTCGCGGTCCGGCTCGCGGCGGCGACCGCGCCGACCAACCGTTCGACCGCCTCCTCGGGGATGCTGTCCCCCGGCCTGACCTGCTGGGACAGCCTCAGCCGCCATTTCTCGGTGTGCACGGGCAGCGGCACCCCGTCCTCCGCATCGGCCACCACCAGCCGGACCGTGTTGGACCCCACATCCACGACGCTGATTCGCATGCGTCGCCAGTACCCGTTTCAGGGCGGGAGCAACGGGGGCGCACAGGAGCGGGCTTTACATTCCTTGACGGGAATATAACCACAGGGGCATATTGGACGGGTGTCCGATACCTCGCTGTGGAGCGCCCTCGCCGATCCCCACCGGCGGGCCATCGTCGCGCTGCTCCTGGAGCGGCCGCGGCCCGTCGGGGAGATCGTGGAGGCATGCGGGCTGAGCCAGCCGAGTACGTCGAAGCATCTGAAGGTGCTGCGGGAGGCCGGCCTCGTGCGGGTGCGGCAGGATGCCCAGCGCCGCGTGTACGCCCTCGATCCCGCCCCGATCGCCGAACTCGACGCCTGGCTGGCCCCGTACCGCGAGCTCTGGAACCGCAGCCTGGACGCCCTGGGCCGCCGACTCGACGAGACCTCGGACGACATGCCCCCACCACGAAGGACTGATCCACCATGACCGCCGATCTCACCGGCACCTATCTGACCCTGGACGACGGCCGCCCGGCCGTCCGCTTCAGCCGTACCTACGACCATCCCGTCGAGCGCGTCTGGCAGTGCGTGACCGACGCCGACGAACTGGCCCACTGGTTCCCGTCCCGCGCCGAGATCGAGCTGCACCCCGGCGGCACGATCACGTTCAGCGGTGACCCGAACATGGAGGACTCCACGGGCCGGGTGATCGCCGTGGACGAACCCCGGCACCTGTCCTTCGAGTGGGGCGGCGACGAGCTGCACTTCGACCTGGAGGCCTTGGACGACAGCCGCACCCGCTTCACGCTCACCAACATCCTCGTCGCCGAGAACACCGCCGCCCGCAACGGCGCCGGCTGGGAGGTCTGCCTGGCCGCCCTCGACGCGCACGTGCGCGGGGAGCGCTTCGAGGGAGCGCACGCCGGGGCCGACGCGCCGTGGAAGGAGCTGTACGACGGCTATGTTGCGGCCGGCGTCCCCTCGGGCGCCCCGGTTCCCGGCCTGGACTCCTGAGTCCGGTCAGTGCGGCCCGGCGGGGGCGCAGCTGCTCCCGGCACTCGGGACTCTCAGCTTCGTGAGGTACTCGTCCACGGCACCACGGGTGCAGTCACTGCGCCCGTAGACGCTGTGTCCGGCGCCCTCGTACGGCAGCAGGACCGTCGTCCCCCTGGTCTGCCGGTGGACATTGGCCGCCCATGTGAAGTGGTTCGCCGGGTCGTGCCGTGAGTGCAGCATGAGGATCTTGGGTGCCTCGGTGATACGCAGACGGTGCTGCGGGTTGTTCACCTCGTCGGGCCAGCCGATGCACCCGGCGACCGCCTGGTGCACGCGCGGTGAACCGCGCATGTGCGGCGCGGCCCGTAGTTCGGCCCGGGTGAGCTCGGCGTACTCCCGGTAGTCCTTCGCCCGGATGCGCCAGTCCTGGCAGAAGACCGCGTGGAACGGCTCCGCCTCCGTCTGCTGGTCCGCTTCCCGCGACAGCGGCGGCCGGTCCTGGCGAGGTTGCCCGGATCGCTGCCGCTCCGCCGGCGCCTGTGCGTCGAGGGCCGCCACCTGGGCGGCCAGCTCGTCCCAGCGCGGACCGTAGAACTTCAGGAAGACGTCGAACGCGATGTTGTGCGCGGTCAGTGTCCGCTCCGGACGCTCCGGATCGCGTATCTCCCCCCGGTCCGCCCTGGCGAGCAGGCGGTCCCATACGGCGGTGACGTCCCTGCCGTGCAGGGCGCAGGAGCTGGTGCGCTCGCACCACTTCACGAACTGGTGGAACGAGTCCTCGGCGGCGGCCGCGGAGGAGACGAGGAACGCGCGGGCGCCGAGGCTGTGGTCGATGTTCGCGGTGAGGGCCATGGACCGGATGCGGTCGCCGTACTCCTCCGCGTACTGCTCGCCGATCAGCGTGCCGTAGGAGTGGCCGAAGTAGTTGATCTTCTCCTCGCCCAGCGCTTCGCGGAGCGCGTCCATGTCGTGGACCACGCTCAAGGTGTCGGCGTGGTCGAAGAGCGGGCCGGTGTGCCGCCGGCAGTCCTCGCGCAACACGCGGTTGTACTCGGCGAGTCGATCGAACTCCGTCTGGTTGCGCGGGTAGACCGACGGCCGTTGGCGCAGCAGTGCGGTGGAGCACTTCACCGGATGGCTCGCGCCGACGCCCCGGGGGTCGAACCCGACGATGTCGAACCGCTCCTGGATGTCGGGGCTGAAGTGGGACTTGGCGTCCGCCACGGCGAACCGCACACCCGAGGCGCCCGGCCCGCCCGGGTTGACCAGCAGCACCCCGACGCGGCGATCCGGATCGGTCGCCTTGCGACGGCCCACCGCGAGATCGAACGTCTCGCCCGAAGGGCGGGCCCAGTCGACGGGCAGGCGCAGGGTCCCGCACTCCGCCGTGGCGTCCTGGGCGCATGGTTTCCAGTCGATCGCCTCCTGTGTCGTCGAGCCGCTGCTTGGCGGGCCGGCCTGCGCCGACGCCACGCCCGGCGTCGACGCCCCGGCGAGTAACCCGGCGGCGAGCGCTGCGGTGAGCGCTCTGATGAGTGACCGCATGAAGTCCCTTCCGAGCGTCCTGCGAAACGGATCACGGGCAGGACCCGCAAGATCGAAGGTGGCAGTGATCCAACCGGGGCCACAACCGCACAGGACGGGAATCAGGGAACGCACCGGGTCGTGGTCGGGGTCGCCCTCAGGGCGACGACTCAGGGGTTGCCCCGCACAGCCCTGAGCCGTCCCTGAACTTGGTCCGGCACCGCGCTCACGCCATCTGGCGTCGCACCAGCTCGTGCAGCCGCCCGTTCGTGTCCGCGAGGAGCTGTGCGGGCGGGCCCTGCTGGGCCACCTTGCCGTCCTCCATCACGATCACGCGGTCGGCGTCCAGCACCGTGGACAGGCGGTGTGCGATGACGATGCGGGTGGCGTTGAGGGCCTTGGTCGACTCGATGACGGTGCGCTGGGTCTCGTTGTCGAGGGCGCTGGTCGCCTCGTCGAAGAAGAGGATGCGCGGGCGGCGGATCAGCGCCTGCGCGATCATCAGCCGCTGCCGCTGGCCGCCGGAGATCGCCCCGCTGCCCGAGACGATGGTGTGCAGCCCCATCGGCATCCGCTTGATGTCCTCGGCGAGCCCCGCCATCTCGGCCGCCGCCATCGCCTCCTCCGGCGTGTACGGCTCCGTACCGCAGATGACGTCCAGGATGGACCCGGTGAACGGCTGTGCGTGCTGGAGCACGACCCCGCACTGCCGGCGCACGGCCGACTGGTCGAGCGCCGACAGGTCCTGGCCGTCGTAGAGCACACTGCCCGAGACCGGCTTGTCGAAGCCGATCAGCAGCCTGAGCAGCGTCGACTTGCCGCAGCCGCTGGGGCCGACGATCGCCACGAACTCGCCCGGGCGCACCTCGAAGGACACGTCGTCGAGGATCAGGGGACCGTCGTCGGAGTACCGGAAGGACAGCCGGCGCGCCTCGATCGCCCCGGTCAGCGGGCCCGGCCGGGTGCTCGCCGTGCGCACCTCGGGCGTCGCGTCCAGCACCGGCTTGATCTCCTCGAACAGCGGCAGCGCGGCCACCACCGACACGAACGAGCCGGTCAGCTGGGTGACCGAGGTCAGCAGCATCGTCACCGACGTGTTGAACGTGAGGAACGCGGCCGCCGACATCGACCCGCGCGCCGGTCCCGCCAGCAGCATGAACATCAGCAGGGTGCACACCGGCAGGTACACGGCGCCCATCACCGTGGTGAGGTTCTTGATCCGCCCCACCTTCTGCTGCAGCTCACGGCTGCGCGCGAACCGGTCCGCCCAGGCCGCGTACGCGTAGTTCTCGGCCGCCGCGACCCGCAGCTTCGGCAGTCCGCGCAGCGTCTGGAACGCCTGGTTGTTCAGCTTGTTGCCGAGCACCACCAGCCGCCGCTGCCAGCGCACCTGCCACAGCCCCAGCCCCAGGAACACGGCCGCGATGACGACGAGCATGCCGATCGCCGCCATCGCCATCGGCACGCTGTACCAGAACAGCAGCGCCAGGTTCATCGCGCCGACCGTCACCGACGACGCGACGACGGGGCCGACTCCGGCCATCAGGCGGCGGATCGCGCTGATGCCCATGGCCTGGCTGGCCAGCTCGCCGGTCGAGCGCTCGGTGAAGAACTTCGTGGGCAGCCGCAGCAGCCGGTCCCACAGGGCCGGTTGGAGCGTGGCCTCGATACGGCCCTCCAGCCGCAGGATCGTCAGGTTCTGCAGCAGCATGAAAGCCGCCGCCACGACGCTGCTGATCATCACCGCCAGACAGAACTGCACGATCAGCCCGGTCTGGGCCTTCGGCACGAACTCACCGAGAATCTTGCCCGTCGCGATCGGTACCAGCGCACCGATCGCCACGGTCACCAGGCCGCTGATCAGCAGGTTCGTCAGATCCCCGCCGGTGCCCCGCATGCTGAACCGCAGGAGCCTGAGCGGGCTGGGCGCGCGGTCGGGCAGCGGGCGGTAGAACATCACGGCCCGCGGCTCGAACTCCTCGGCGTTGGCCTTCTCCACCGGCGTCTCCCGGCCGGTCGCCGGATGGACGGCGACATAGCCGCCACGCCGCCACAGCAACGCCACCGGCGCACCCGACAGCGCCCGGTGGCCCACCAGCGGCCCTACGTTGTCCCGCCACCAACGCCCGTCCAGCCGTACGGCCCGGGTGCGCACCCGGGAGGCGATGGCCACCCGCTCGACCGGGTCGAGCCGGTCGCTCTCGGTGCCGCTCTGCGCGGGCTCGGCCAGCGTGATCCCGGCCGCCTCGGCGACCAGCTTGCACGCCGCGTAACTGGCGTCCGCGTCGGCGGACGTCGTGCGCTTGTCGCCGCGCTTGCCGATGGACGCGAGGAGCGTCCGGTCGGCCTGGGCGCGCACCGCCTCGCCGGCCTTGATGCCCTCGGCCGTGCGTGTCTCGTGGGTGCGCTCCAGCTGTTCGATCCAGCGGTCGAGGGTGGTCAGCAGGCGGTACTGCTGGTCGACCATGGACTGCCAGACCGCCGGGTCCATCAGCAGGTCGGCGGCGGCTTCGGCGCCGTACAGCGAGCCGTACTGCACACTGCCGGGCGGCACCTGCATCCAGAAGACGTCGTCGTCGGTCACCTCGGCGGCCCGCTCGGTGGCCATCGGCGCCTGGAAGAGGATGGAGAGGCTGCGGCCGACGCCCAGGGCGAGGGCGTACTCCAGGGGGCTGGTCTGCGGCGGGACGTACTGCGGGTTGCCGTACTCGTCGTAGGACCACGTCTGGGTGTTCGCGGGCTGGTACAGCTCGCGCAGCCCTATGCGGTGCACCACGCAGTCCCGCAGCGGGCGTGCCACCAGCGTGTGCTGCGGTCCCGGGACCGGGCCGAGCAGCAGTGAGCCCGCCTCCAGGCGGCCGAGGTGGTGCCAGTGGCCCTGCTGCCCGGCGTCGACCGCGAACAGGTCCACGGCGCCGGACGCGACCAGCCACAGCACTTGCGGGCCTTCGAGGTCGAGACGGTTGAATCCGGCGCAGTCGATGCGCGTGCCCATCTGACCGAGCGCGTTGAGAACGAGGTCGCCCTCGTGGACGGAGGTCATCTCACCGCTCCTTGACCAGTGCCGCGTACGCGCCGCCGCGCGCGACGAGGTCCTCGTGCCGCCCGCGTTCGACGATGGTGCCGTGCTGGAGTACGACGATCTCGTCGCTGTCGCGCACGGTGCTGAGCCGGTGCGCGATCACCACGCAGGCGCAGCCGCGCTTGCGCAGGTTGTCCATCACGACCTGCTCGGTCTCGGCGTCCAGCGCGCTCGTCACCTCGTCGAGGACCAGGATGCTGGGGCGGCGCACCAGCGCCCGCGCGATCTCCAGGCGCTGGCGCTGTCCGCCGGAGAAGTTGCGGCCGTCCTGCTCGACCTTGCTGTGGATGCCGCCGGGGCGGCGCATGACCACGTCGTAGAGCGCCGCGTCGCGCAGCGCGTCCACCACCGCGTCGTCGGGAATGGAGGGGTCCCACAGCGCCACGTTGTCGCGGACCGTGCCCTCGAAGAGGAACACTTCCTGGTCGACGAAGGAGACGGAGGACGCGAGCGCGCCGCGCGGGATGTCCTCGATGCGCTGGTCGTCGATGCGGATGACGCCCTCCCAGGGGGCGTACAGGCCCGAGATCAGCCGGGAGACCGTCGACTTGCCGCTTCCGGAACCGCCGACCAGGGCGACCTGCTGGCCCGGGCCGACCGTCAGGTCGAAGCCGGTGAGCAGGGGCTTGTCGAGCGGGCTGTAGCCGAAGGTGATGTTCTGCAGTTCGACGTGGCCGTTGAGGCGGCGCGTCGACTCGCCGGCGCCGGGGCGGCCGTAGAGCGGGTCCGCCTCGAAGTTCTCCACGTCCTTCAGACGGGCCACGTCGGCCGCGAAGTCCTGGATGCGGCCCGCGACACCGTTCAGGCGGGTGATCGGGGCGGTGAAGCGGGTGACCAGGGCCTGGAAGGCGACCAGCAGGCCGACGGATATGCCGCCCTCGACCGCCCGCATACCGCCGATCCAGAGGATGAGCGCGCTGTTGAGCGTCGCGAGCGTGGGCGCCACCACGCCCAGCCAGGCGCTCGGGACGCCCAGGCGCTGCTGTTCCTCCAGCGTGGTGGCGTGCTGTCCGGCCCACTTGCGGAAGTAGCCGTCCTCGCCGCCGGTCGCCTTCATCGTCTCGATCAGCTGGAGGCCGGTGTACGCCGTGTTGGTGAGCCGGGCGTTGTCCGCGCGCAGCTTTGCCGTACGGGTCGCGCGCAGGCGGATGACGACGCGCATGGCGACGACGTTCAGCAGGGCGACGCCGATGCCGACGAAGGTGAGCTGGGGGTCGTAGGTGTAGAGGAGGAACGCGTAGAGGACGACGACCACCGCGTCCACGCCCGCCGCCGCGAGGTCGCGGGCCAGCGTCTCGGCCACCGCGTCGTTCGACTGGAGGCGCTGCACCAGGTCGGCCGGGCTGCGCTGGGAGAAGAACGTCACCGGCAGCCGCAGCAGATGCCGCAGGAAGCGGGCGCTGGAGAGGGTGGAGGAGATGATGCGGCCGCGCAGCAGGTTCGCCTGTTGCAGCCAGGTCAGTACGAGGGTGAGCGCGACGCAGGTCCCCATGGACGCGAACAGCACGCTCAGCAGCGAGGTCTGGTTCCCGATCAGGAACTCGTCGATGTAGGTGCGGCTCAGTGCGGGCACCGCCGCGCCGACCACCACCAGCAGCAGGCTCGCCAGGACGGCGGCGGGCATCGTGCCCGCGGTGCCGCGCAGCCGGGCCGGCATCGCGCCGAGCACGCCCGGCTTGCGGCCGCCCTTGCTGAAGTCCTCGCCGGGCTCCATCACGAGGACGACGCCGGTGAAGCTGCCGTCGAAGTCCTCCATGGGCACGAAGCGGCGGCCCTTGGCGGGGTCGTTGATGTAGACGCCGCGGCGGCCGAAGCGGCGGCCCATGCCGTCGTAGACGACGTAGTGGTTGAACTCCCAGAACAGGACGGCCGGCGTCTTCACCTCGGCGAGGGCGGCCGTGTCCATCTGCATGCCCTTGGCCGTCAGACCGTAGCTGCGGGCGGCCTTGAGCAGGTTGCTGGCGCGCGAACCGTCGCGGGAGACGCCGCACGCGATGCGCAGCTCCTCCAGCGGGACATGGCGGCCGTAGTGGCCGAGCACCATCGCGAGGGAGGCGGCGCCGCACTCCACGGCCTCCATCTGGAGCACGGTGGGCGTGCGGACGGTCTTCGAGCGCCCCTTGGGCACGGGGCGCTTCGGCGGGGCGGCGCGCCGCCGACTGCGTGTCTCCTGTGCGGCGCTCACGGCAGCAGCCAATCGACGGGGCGCTGGTCGGCCAGCCGGATCGAGGCCTCGGCCATGGTCATGGAGGTGAGGGAGAACGGCGGCCCGTCCGCGGACGACCACCGGTAACCGCTCTTGGTGCCCGACTCCTTGTCCAGCTTCACCAGTACGGCGACCGGCCTGCCGTCCTTGGTGAACTGCTCGCCCAGCTGCTGGTCCCCGAGGAACGCGGCGATCTGCTGCGCCGACTGCGCGGAGCGGTCCACCGACTTCACATGGCCGCGCAGGACGCCGTACTCCTGGGTGGGCACCGAGGAGACGGTGAGGTCCACGGCGGCCTTGTCGGGGATGGAGGCCGCGTTCTCGGCGGGGACGTACACCGTGGCGTACAGCGGGTCCTTGGTGTGGGCGACCTTCTCCACGGCGGCGACGTTCGCGCCGGTGGAGATGATCTGCCCGATGGTCGCGGCGAGCGCGGTGACCCGGCCCGCGGCGACCGTACGGACGACCGTGTCGCCCTTGGCGGTACGGACCTTCAGCACGGGGGAGTTCGCCGGGAGCCGCTGGCCCTGCTCGGCGAGGACGGCGGTGACCTGTCCGGCGACGGGGCTCTGCAGGATGTAGCTGCCCTGCCCGTGGGTGAGGACGGCGGGCGCGCCGACCGTGGAGGCGACCGAACCGCTCACCGCCCACACGGACGCGGCGGCCATGACGACCACCGTCACGGAGAGCACCAGCCAGCCCTGCGGGCGGGCGAAGCGCACCGGAAGGTCGAGCTCCTCCGGTGACTGGAGCTTGGCGAGGGCCTGTTGGCGGAACTGCACGGAACTTCCCTCACCTGAGGATGAGCGGAGACCGGCTCGCGAGGGCCGGTCGTGGTGCGGGCGGTGCCGGTTTGGGTTTACGGCACCCGAAGAGCCCGGAGCCGGGAACGGCTCCGGGACTCAGCGGTTACGAAGGCGCGATCAGAGACCGGCGACCAGGTTCGTGACCGGAGCGGTCTGCAGGCCGGTGACACCCTCCACGGTGCCGACGACCGTGTCGACCAGGCCGGAGACCGGGGCGATGCCGTTGACAGCGTCGAGGGCACCGTTCACGGCGTTGACCTGCAGGCCGCCGGAGACGTTGTCGAGCTCGGCGTCGGAGATCTCGACGGTCGCAACCTGGGGGGTGGAGTTCATGATGGAACTTCCCTTCCTAATGGGTATTTCACAAGGGGGAGCGGCCCCCTCTGGGGACAGATGACGGCCGCGACCGCAGGCGCCCGGCGCCCGTTTCCGGAAGCCGTTCGCGACCCCTGCGGTGCGATGGATCAAAGCACGCTGCGGGTAGGGGCTTCCAATCAAACTCCGGTCTCACCAGGGCACTTTGATCTCAGTGGCATCGATGCGTGCAGATGTGCGCACGTCTCGTCGGCGACTTCTTCACATGCGTCACAGCATCGGCTCGGGCGAGCTGTTGCGTCCGCCGCGCGACGGCCCGGCCGGTCTCGCGGCGAATCCGACACTCCCGCCCCAAGGGGGTGACCGTCGGTAGCACCTTGTGCAGAACCTTGGCGCCCGGTGACTTCGTTGAGTATTGAATGTGCAGATTCCCTGAAGCCAGGATTCCGATCGGTGTTCACGACGGACCGCTACCGATCGGTAGCGGATCGTGTCAGCCCATTAGTGCGTAGACCGTGCTCGCTCGGGCCGCGGTGTTCCCCGACCCCTCGTCGGTCAGCGTGATGTCGGCGAACGCCATACGGCGGCCCAGCTTGGTGACCACCGCTTCGATCAGGACATCCGAACCGATCACGGCGCGCTGGAAAGACGTCGACTGCTGCACCGTCGTCATCGGCCCGTACGCCCCGCGCGCCGCCGACACGGCGATCACGGTGGCGGTGTCGGCGGCGGCCATCAGCGCCTGCCCGGACAGCGCGCCGCCCTCCCGGGCGAGCCCGTCCGACCAGGGCATGCGCAGAATCGCGCGGCGCTCCTCCACCGCCTCGACGGTCAGGCCCAGTTGAAGGACCCAAGGGGCGAAGTTGGCGGAGAGGATCTTGTCGGCTTCGGCCGTGGTCATCGTCATATGGGGGATTGTTCCCGCCGCAGGACCCGCGGGCGCGGTCCTTGGCCGATTCGGTGTTTCGGGCGGGGCGCGCGCAAACGGAGTTGAACGCCCCGGGCGACCCGTGCGTACCAACTGCCAACCAGGCGCCCCGAAAAGCCGTCGGACGAACGGCGGCACAGACCCCGTCCCCCAGGAGGTCGAGAAGTTTGAGTCACAAGCGAATTCCGAAGCGCAAGGCCGCGATAGCCGCGGGCAGCGTGGTGGCGCTCGGAGCGGCCGCGATCCTGCTGCCGAACGCCAACGCGTCCCAGGACGGCGCGTCGACCGACGCCGCCGCCCCCAAGACCCTGAAGGCGGCGGACGCGTCGGATCTCGCCTCGCAGCTCCAGGGACTGCTCGGCGACGCCTTCGCCGGTTCGTACTACGACACCGAGAGCCAGCAGCTCGTCGTCAACGTCATCCCCGGCGACAACAACAACGTGATCGTCCAGGCGAAGAAGGCCGGCGCGAAGGTCCGCGAGGTCGCCAACAGCCTGTCCGAGCTCGAGTCCGGCGCGCAGACCCTGAAGTCCGAGGCGACCATCCCGGGTACGGCCTGGGCGGTCGACCCCAGAACGAACAAGATCCTCGTCACCGCCGACTCCACCGTCACCGGCGACAACTGGGACCAGCTGGAGTCGACCGTCCAGAGCCTCGGCTCCGGCATGGCGACCATCAAGAAGTCGGCCGGCACGTTCAAGACGTTCCTCTCCGGCGGCGACGCCATCTTCGCCGGCGGCTCACGCTGCTCCACGGGCTTCAACGTCACCGCGGGCGACGGTTCTCCCGCCTTCCTGACCGCCGGGCACTGCACGCTCGCCGGGAACGAGTGGTCGGACGCCGAGGGCGGTCAGCCGATCGCCACCGTCGACCAGTCCACCTTCCCCGGTGACGGCGACTTCGCCCTGGTCAAGTACGACGACCCGGCGACCGAGGCGCCGAGCGAGGTCAACCTCGGCGACCAGACCCTCGCGATCAGCCAGGCCGCGGAGGCCGAGGTCGGTCTGCAGGTCTTCCGGATGGGCAGCACCACCGGGCTGAGCGACGGTCAGGTCCTCGGGCTCGACGCCACCGTCAACTACCCGGAGGGCACGGTCACCGGGCTCATCCAGACCGACGTCTGCGCCGAGCCCGGCGACAGCGGCGGCTCCCTGTTCACCCAGGACGGCCTGGCGATCGGCCTCACCTCCGGCGGCAGCGGTGACTGCACGGTCGGCGGCGAGACGTTCTTCCAGCCGGTGACCACCGCCCTGGAGGCGGTCGGCGCGACCCTCGGCGGTGACGCCGCGGGCGGCGCGGGCGCGGGTGAGGAGGCCGGAGCCGGTGAAGAGGCCGGAGCCGGTGAGGAAGCGGGCGCCGGCGAGGAGGCCGGAGCCGGTGAGGAAGCGGGCGCCGGTGAAGAGGCCGGAGCCGGTGAAGAGGTCGGCGGTGAGGAAGCCGGTGCCGGTGAAGAGGTCGGCAACGGCAACGCCGACGGCACGGGCAACGGCCTCGGCGAGATCGTCGGCAACGGCGTGGGGAACTGACGCCCTGACACCGACGCACGGATCCGAGTGATCCGGACGAGCACGTGGTCCGGCCCTCCGGCGGGAGGGCCGGACCGCCGCGTCTGCGGGACTGCCGACCTCGCGCCCGCGACAGCCGGGCCGTCAGCCCCGTGCCCGCAACAGCAGCAGCGCCACGTCGTCGACCCGCTCCCGCACCGACGCGGCATGCCGGATCAGCAGATCGGCCAGCTCGTCCAAGGGCTGCTCCCCGGCCTCGGCGAGCACGTGGCCGAGATCGGCGAGCGCGTCCTCGATGTCGACGCCGGGGGACTCGATCAGTCCGTCGGTGTAGAGGACGAGGACACAGCCCGGAGTGAGGTCGACCTCCGTCGTCGGATAGGTGGGCGAGCCGTCGATGCCCAGCAGCGGGCCACCGGCGAGGTCGAGCACCCGCACCCGTCCGTCCGGCCGTCTCAGCAGCGGCGGCGGATGCCCGGCGCGGGCCATCACCGCCCGCCCGTGTTCCGGGTCGAGCCGCAGGTACAGACAGCTGGCGAACAGGTCGGAACCGAGGTCGAGCAGCAGCCGGTTGGTGCTGCGCATGACCTCCTCGGGCGCCTGACCGACGGTCGTGTACGCGCGTACGGCGGTGCGGATCTGTCCCATCAGACCGGCCGCGGTGACGTTGTGGCCCTGCACGTCCCCGATCACGGCCGCCGCCGTCAGGCCCTGCTCCGTCGGCACCAGGTCGTAGAAGTCGCCGCCGATCTCCATGCCCTGCATGGCGGGCAGATAGCGCGCGGCCGCTTCGATGCCGGGCAGCGACGGCAGTGAGTGAGGGAGCAGAGCGGCCTGCAGACCGTGCGCCAACTGGTTCTTCGCGTCGTACAGCTGGGCCCGCTCCAGCGCCTGTGCGATCAGCCCGCCCAGACTGGTCAGCACCGCCCGCTCGTCCGCCGGGAACGGATGCGGCTCGGCATAGGCGAACACACAGGTGCCGACCGGGCGGCCGGAGGCGATCAGCGGCAGATACGCCCAGGCGGCGAAGCCGTCGGGAGTCGCGTGCCGTGCCGGATACAGGCGCTCCAGCTGCTGCTGCGATTCGAAGAACGCGGGCACCCCGCTGCTCAGGGCCTGGACACCCGGCGTCTGCTCGGTCAGCGGCAGCCCGTCGAACCGCTCCACGATCTGCGGATCCGGATAGCCGCGGTGACCGAGCACATGCAGCCGGCCCGCCCGCGAGCCCAGCACGACCAGGGCCTGGCTGCCGACGGCCGGCACGATCTCGTCCGCGACCAGTTGCACCACGTCCTGCACGCCCGCCGCCTCGGTGAGCGCACCGGCCAGGCTCAGTACCTGGGAGATGGTCACCAGCCGGGCCGGCGCATCGCCGGGCTGTGGTCCGCTGCGGCCCATCTCGGCCACCGCGCGGGCTCTGGTGATCCGTACGCTCAGGCCGGTCGTGCTCGGATACATACGGAAGGACAGCCAGTCGCCGGGCGGGCGCAACGCCACGAACGACGTCGTGTGCTGGCTCATCAGCGCGGCCCGGTAACGGTCCTCGTACACGGGGTCGTTGAGCCAGGGCACCGAGGCCCACAGCTGGTTGCCGAGCAGCCGGTTGGCCGGGACGCCGATCAGCTCGGCCGCCGCCGGGTTGGCGAAGCTGATCCGGCCGTGCAGATCGAGCGAGCACAGCCCGTACGGCAGCCGCGACACCATCCGCGCCGCCTCCACCGTACCGAGGGTGCCGGCCGCGCCGCCGAACGCGGGCCCGGCGAGCAGATCGGGTTCGGGCAGCGGCGGGCGGCTGTCCTCCTTCGCGCGCTCCAGCCGCATCGCGAGCCGCCGGCAGGCCGCCGTGAGATGTTCCCGCTCCCGCTCCGACAGCTCCGGAGGATGCGAACCGGGCCAGGTCACGAAGATCGCGCCGTAGACGGTGGTCCCGGTGGCCACGGGCAGCGCGGCCAGCGCGAACGGATAGGGCAGCACCAGGGCGATACGCGGATACCGGGCCGCCATGTCCTCCTCGCCCCCGACCCACACCAGCCGCCGCTCACGCACCGCCTCCGCGACCGGGATCGGCGCGCTCAGCCCCACCCGCTCCCACGGCGCCGCGAACGCCCGCGGCAGCCCCGCCATCACCGCCATCTCCAGTACGGGCTCGTCGGCCGCCAGCAGATACACGGCACCGGAGTGCGCGTGCACGTCGTCCATCATCGACGCCAGCGCCAGGGACAGCAGTGGCCGGCCGACCCGCGTTCTCGCGGCCGCC
The DNA here is from genome assembly GCF_044764885.1 of Streptomyces sp. NPDC093591. Classification (NCBI taxonomy): domain Bacteria; kingdom Bacillati; phylum Actinomycetota; class Actinomycetes; order Kitasatosporales; family Streptomycetaceae; genus Streptomyces; species Streptomyces sp. NPDC093591. Next base: position 81,967 of record NZ_JBIWIY010000004.1, on the reverse strand, counting down.
GGCGCCTGGGCGGACGTCTGCCCGTCGGACACGCCGACCACCTCCTCGCACGGGCGCGTCCCGGAGGCGACCCGAGCCGCTCACGCGCGCCGGGCCCCAGGGCTCAAATCTCCTCCCTCACGGCGCTTCGCGCACGGCGAGCGCACGGCGAGCGCACGGCGAGCGCCCGGCGAGCGCCCGGCGGTACCCCCGGCGGCACCGGCGCGGGGCCGTGCGCGGGCACACGGGTACCCACGGCACGGCGAGGTCCGCGGGGTACCCCCTCGGGCCCGCGTCATGCCCCCGCGGTGGAAGCGCGGGGCGGCGGACGGGCGCCTCGCGTGCGCCCCCGCGCACCCTGATGGCCGGTTCTTCGCGCCCAGTGGTGGTGCCGAACACGAACAATGGGGCACGCGCTCCTCACCACGGAACCGGTGTACGGCGAGTCGAAGGGACGGGCAGTGATCCGGGTGCTTCTGGTGCACGACACATGTCTGGTCAGATCGGTCCTGGCGGAGTGGTTGCGCAACGAACCCGACCTCGGGGTTTTCGACGCCTCGTGGCAGAGCGCGCCCGGACGTCTGCGATCCGTGCGGCCGGACGTCTGCGCGGCCGACCTCGACTGCTCGGACGCCTATGGCATCCCGCCGCTGGGCGACCTCCGCACACGCGAGACGGACCGCACACCGCCCCCGCTCCTCGTACTGGCCAGCGCGCACCGGCCGGGGCTGCTGAAGCGAGCCGCCGAGGCGGGGGCGCTCGGCTACGTGGACAAGGAGGGCTCGCCCGAGCAGCTCGTGCACGGGATCCGGCGCGTTGCCGAGGGAAAACGTTTCGTCGACGATTCGCTGGGCTTCGGTTTCCTCAAGGCCGCCGAGATGCCGCTGACCCGGCGGGAGCTGAGCGTGTTATCCCTCGCCGCCGAGGGAGCCTCGGTGGCGGAGATCGCGGGGAGTCTGCACCTGTCCCACGGGACCGTGCGCAACTACATGGCGGCCATCACCCGCAAGACCGGGGCCCGCAATCGCATCGACGCGATCCGGATCTCCCAGGGCGAGGGGTGGCTCTGACGGCCCGGGCGTCCAGCCGCCCACGAGAGCGCGGTACGACGCCGAGCGGCACACGAGTTCGTCGTGGGTGCCGTACGCCGTGTGCCGGCCGTCCATGACGAGTACGCGGTCGGCGCGACGGGCCGAGCTGATGCGGTGGGCGACGACCACCAGGGTCCCGCCCGGCCGCTCGGCGAAGGCCCGTTCGGCGCGCTCCTCGGCCCGCGCGTCCAGGTGGCAGGTCGCCTCGTCGAGCAGGGCGAGCGGGGCGTGGGCGAGATAGGCCCGGGTCAGGGCGACGAGCTGCCGTTCGCCCGCGGAGAGCGCCGCCGGATCCACCGTCGCGGTGGGCCCGCCGAGCGCCTCGAACAGCGGCAGGAGCCCCACGGCCTCGGCCGCCGCGACCAACTCGGCCTCGGGCACGGGATCCGGCCGCAGATGCCCGAGGTTCTCGGCGAGCGTGCCGGTGAACACGTACGCCTCCTGCGGGATGAGCACCCGCAGCGCGGCCGCCTCGGGCCCCGGCACCGGATGCCCACAGAGCCGGACGGTGCCACGCCCCGGCTCCAGCAGCCCCGCGACCAGCGCGGCGAGCGTGGACTTACCGATACCACTCGGGCCGACGACGGCCAGGTGAGCGCCGGGCGGGAGGGTGAGGTCCAGGTCGTCGATCACGGGGGTCGCGTGGGGGCCGTAGGCGAAGGTGACGGAGCTCAGGGAGAGGGCGGGTGGGCTGGAGGGTGCTTCGGTGGGGTGAGTGGGGGCAGTGGGTGTCCCGTCGGCGGGGTGTGTACGGGGCGCCGAATCCGGCGCGGTCCTTGACCTGCCCTCGTTCTCAGCCCTGGTGCCGGCCCCAGCTCCAGTCCTGGCCTCATCCTCGGCTCCGGCGTCGGCCCCCGCCCCACCTCCGGAGGAGCTTTCGCGGGTAAGGCGTCGCAGTACCACCGCCAGGCGTGAGCCGCTGGTGCCCAGGCCGTGGACCAGGTTGTGCAGGGCGGGGAGGAGGGACTGGGTGACGTAGGCGAGGGCGCCCACCAGGGCGCCGGGGGTGACGCCGTGGTCGAGGAGCCAGGGTGCGCAGGCGAGGAGCAGCACGATCGGGAGTTGGCCGCCGAGGGCGAGCGAGGCCACGCGCAGGACGCCCCAGCGGGCGAGGGAGCGGGCGGCCCGGAACTCGGCGTCGACACGGCTGCCCGTGGTGGCGGCGACCCGTTCCTCCGCACCGGCCGCCGTGATGTCCCGCAGCCCCGGGCAGACGGCGCCGAGCCGGTCGGCCAGCGCCTCGTCGGCGACGAGGAACGCCTCCTGGCGGCGGGCCAGCGGTCGCAGCGTCGCCGCGAACAGGCCCAGACCCGCGGCGAGCGGAGGCGCGACGACCAGCAGGAGCAGCGGGTCGAGCGACACCAGGCCCGCGATGGCGCCGATCGCGGTGAACACGAACGAACGCGACACCATCACCAGCCCGGCGAAGGTGTCCCGCGCGATCTCGACCTGCTGGGTCAGCCCCGACAGCGCCCCGGCGTCCGCCTCGCGCACCCCGCGTCCGACGACCCGCGCGACCAGCCGGTCCCGGAGCGGTTCGACCAGCGCGGCGACCGCGCCGTACACCCGCACGGTGCCGTACGCCCCGACGAGCACGCCGAGCCCGGCCACCCCCAGCCAGGCGAGCCCGACCCCGGGACGCCCGGCCAGAAACCCCTCGTCCAGGGCGCGGGCGAGCGCGTATCCGGTGAGGAAGGTCTGCCCGGTCTCCAGGACGGACCAGCCGGCCAGCCGCACCACGACCCGCCACCGGTCCCGAAGGAAGCGCAGACCGCGCCGGTGTACGCCCTCGGTCATGGCCGCTTCCCGTCCGCGAACTCCCCATCAGCCACGGCTTCTTCGGTGAACTCCCCGTCCGCGAACACCGCCCGGTACTCGGGGTCCTGCCACAGCCGCTCGTGTGGCCCCACCGCCCGCACCCGCCCCCCGTCCAGCCAGGCCACCGCGTCCGCGCGGGCGGCCGTGGCGGCGCGGTGGGCGATCAGGAGCCGGGTGCCGCCGTGCGGGCCGCCGTCGACCAGGGCCGCGGTGATGCGCGCCTCGGTCACCGTGTCGAGGCTGGACAGGGCGTCGTCGAGAATCAGCAGACGGCCGCCGTGGGCGAACGCCCGGGCGAGGCCGAGGCGTTGGGACTCCCCGCCGGAGCGCGGGGCGTCGGCGACGGCGGTGGCGTAACCCTGGGGCAGGCGGCGTACGAATTCGTCCGCGTGGGCCGTACGGGACGCCTCCCGGACGCGCGCGGGGGAGGGGGACGGAAGACCGAGGCCGATCTCCTCCTCGATCGTGCCGCCCAGCAGGGCGGGGCGTTCGAAGGCGTGGCCGACGGCCCGGCGCAGCGCGTCGTGGGTGAGCGCGCGCAGCGGCACCCCGTCGAGCAGCACCTCTCCGGCGTCCGGCTCGGCCAGCCGTCCGGCGACCGCGGCGAGCAGCGACTTGCCCGCGCCCGACCGGCCCACCACGGCGAGCGTCGTGCCGCCGGGCACCACGAGGTCGACGCCGTCGAGTACGGCCCGTCCACCTCGCCGGGCGGTCACCCCGCGCAGTTCCAGCCGGCCCGGACCGCGCGGGAGTGAGCGGTCGCCGTAGCCGGGGGCGGGTTCGGCGAGCACCTCGCCGAGGCGGGCGGTCGCCGCCCGGGCCCGCGCCAGGCCCGCGAGATGGCCGACCAGCACGCCGACGCCGGCGGCGAGGACCGCGTACCGGGAGGCCGCGAGCACCTCGCCCACCGTCAGCCGGTGCCCGGCGAGCAGCACCCCTGCCACGGCGACGACGCCGAGCTGGAGCAACGGGGCCACGGCGACGGACCGGCCCGCGGCCCGCCCCTGCACCCGCCACATACGGTGCCCGGCCTCGGACAGTTCGGGCAACGGCCGCAGGATGCGTGCCGTCTCCCGGTCGGCCGTACCCGCCGCCTCGATGGTGCGATGGCCCCCGACGGCTTCCGAGAGGGCCTGCGCGATCCGGCCCTGCGCCTGCTGGTAGCGCGTCACGCATTCCCGGGTGTCGCGGGCTAAGGCGCGCAGCAGCACGGCCAGCACCGGTGCCCCGGCCAGCAGCACGGCCGCGAGCCACGGGTCGATCAGAGCGAGGGCCACCACGCCCCCGACGGGTCCGGCGAGCGCGGCGAGCAGAGCGGCCCGGGCGGTCGGTGCCGTGCCGGCCTGGGCGGCGTTGCCGACGAGGCGCGCGACGAGGTCTCCGGATCCGAAGCGTGCGGTGGCGCGCGGACCGACGGCCAGGACATGCCCGGTCAGACGTCGGCGCAGCCAGGCGGTGGTGCGGGCGTCCACCGTGCCGCCCAGCACGGTCTCGCAGGCGTCGAGCAGGGCGAGCAGTACGACGATCGCGGTGCAGTACAGCACCCAGCGGGTCGCCGGGGCTCCGGTCAGCAGCAGGTCGAGGGTGTGTCCCAGCGCGGCGGGCAGCAGCAGGCCGGCGCCGGTGGCGGCCGTGCTCACCAGGCACAGGACCAGCCAGCGGGCGGGGGCCGGACCGAGCGGCCCGGGCAGCGTCCTGATGGCCGGCCTGTTGGCTTGTGTCATGGGGGCCGCACCCCTCACCCCTCGGTGTGTGCAGAGACCGTGTGCAGAAAGACCGTTGCAGAGCCGTATGCAGGACCGTGTCCAGAACGGTGTGCAGGACCCCGGGCGGCCCTTCCCTCGCGGGAGCGGACCGCCCGGAGTCATGGGCGCACGATGATCGTCAGAGACAGAGCGTCAGGCTTGCCGCGCTGACGCAGGACAGCAGGCTGAGCGTGCTGGCGCCGCCGCCGCCCGTGTGCTCGTCGGACTCCATCGCCTGCAGGTCGAGAAGTGCCATGTCGTCTTCCTTCCTATCGGTGTCGTCCACCCGTGGGGACGGGTTGTGTCACGGCTCCGTCAGGTCGCGGAACCGCGTTCTGTGGGCCGCCCGAGCGGCGGCAGGAACGGCAGATGTGGGGTGGCCGGATCGCCGGGGGCCGCGTGGGCCGCGCCGAGCACGAGCAGGCACCCTGCCGTTCCGGTGCCCAGGTCCATCGACAGCCGCATCATCTGGTGGCCGGGGAAGGCCAGTAGGCCCTGGTAGTCCATCGAGAACCAGCCGAGCCCGTCGATCTGCTCGGCGAGCCGCCGCCCGCTCGCGCCGGGCGTGTCCGTGCGGGCGAGGTGCAGGATCATCCCGGCGCGGCCCTGGAAGAGACCGGGCTGCACATAGAAGCGGCTGGTGGCCGCGGTCAGGATCCCGGTGCGGGCCCGCTCGAACTCCCCGTCGCTGTCGGTGCCGTGGGTGAGGTAGTCGTCCAGGACCATCCCGATGCCCGCGCTGCCCTCACCGAGGTAGGGCAGCGTCCGCCAGCCCTCGTCCACCTCCAGCGAGCCGGTCGGGTGCGTCAGGCAACAGTCCAGGTCCCGGCGCAGCGCCACTTCGGCGGCCCGCAACAGCAGGGGCTCACCGGTGCGTTCGTACTGCCGCAGCAGGAACAGCGCGGGACCGGTCGCCCCGCGCAGCAGCCCGGCCCGGCGTCGCTTCGGGGTGTCCGCGAGGGGCTGCGCGAGTCGTCGTACGAGGATGTCGGCGACCTCGGCGGCACGGTCCCGCAGCTCCGACTCGCCGGTCGTGCGGGCCAGTTCACCGAGGACCAGCCCGAGTCCGGCCAGGCCGCCGTGCAGGTCGGAGGAGAGGTTCTGCCACCGTTCCGCGAGGACGCGCTCGACCAGGTCGAGGGCACGCTGCCGGTGACCGAGCCGGTCCAGGACGTGGGCGACGCCCGCGAGACCGTCGTACAGCCCCAGCGGTGTGCCCGTCGGCGGCGGCGCTGTCCGGGCCAGCAGCCAGCGCTCGCCCTCCTCGTACCGCTCGGCGCCGACCGCGTCCAGCGCGTACAGCACGCCGGCCGCGCCGTGCGCGAGCCCGAGGCCGCCGCCGTCGTTGAACTGTGTGATGTCGCCGGGGAAGAGCCGGTCGTCGCGCTCCGGGGTGGCCGAGGCGAGCAGTGCCTTGACCATGGAGTCGCGGCTGTACGGCCAGTCGCCCGGTTCGACGAAGGACGGCGCGCGCACGGTGGTGTCCCGGGTGATCTCCGCGACCGCCTCGTCGAGGAACTCCTTCGGCACGTCCGGGAACTGACGGAGGATCACCTCCGCCAGGTGGGCCGCCTTCCCCCGGTCCACCACGAACAGCGTGGTGACCGGCAGGAACAGGGCGAGCCGCAGACAGGCCAGCGCATAGCGGTCGACGTCGATGCCCTTGCGGTCCGGCGGGGCGAAGAAGCCGGGGTGGGCGACCACCTGCCGGCCGTTCTCCTCCACCGGCGCCGCCGCCTCGAAGTCGAGCAGGGACACCGACTCCTCGTCGGGGCCGACCATGATGTTGAAGACGTGCAGGTCGTTGAAGACGATCCCGCGCGCGTGCACCGCCTGAACCGCCCGCTCCACCGCCCCGTGGATGCGCACCGCCCACGCCGTGTACTGCGCCACCGCCTCCGGGTCGGGGTCCGGGGTGAGCAGCGGATGCCGCTCGGCGAAGAACGAGTTCAGCGGGCGCCCCTGAAGGAAGTCCATGACCAGGAACCGGTGGTCGCCGAGCGTGAACCAGTCCCGCACCTCCGGCACCACGCCCGTCCCCGCCACCTGCTCCAGGGCCGCCTTCTCCCGCTCCAGCCGGGCGATCGCGTCCGCCCCGTCGGCGGCCAGCCCCGCGTGCGGCCGCCCCTCCTTCAGCACGACCTTGCGCCCGTCCCGGGTGTCGGTGCCCGCGTACACCCCGCCGCCGTTGGAGAAGTGCAGTGCCTTCTCGATGCGGTACGGCAGCTCGCCCACCGTCGTGGTGTTGCGTGCCGTCAGATGCGGCTCCAGGAACGCCGGCAGCGTCACCCACTCCGGCACCTGGAAGGACGGCGCCCGCCGGTCCGGCACCCGCTTGCCCTCGCCGTCCACCACCGCCGGCACGAGCGAGCCGCGCTCGTCGACGACGAAGGCGCGGGCGAACGCGCCGTAGCGGACGTACAGCGGGCCGTCGTACCACCGCAGATCGGTGAGGATGTACGGCCCCTCGAAGCCCTCCAGGAGCTTGCCGAGCTCGCGCAGCACGACGTGCAGCTGTTCCTCGTCGGTGGGGTAGATCGTGACGAACTTGCCGCTGGTGTCGCGGGCCGCGTACTTGGTGTTGCGCAGATGCAGCAGATGCGGACCGGGCACGAACTTGAACGGGATGCGCCGCGGGACGCAGTAGTCCCACACGATCGCGGCGATCCGCTCCGCGTTGGCCCGGGTGGCCGAGGCATGGATCTTCCAGCCCTGGGCCGGGCCCGGCACCGGCTTTCCGTCCGCGTCGAGCGGCGTGAGCGTCAGCCAGTCACCGATCCGCGCCGCGTCCCAGCCCTCCGGCACCTCGCGCCGGGCCGGCTCGTAGCCGAGCCCGGTGCCCGGCGACTGCGCCGGCATGCGCTCGGGCGTCTCGTAGAAGTGCCGGTCGGCGAGCGCGTACACCTCGTACCGCTTGTCCATGCGTCCCCCTCCGTGGCCCGACGCCGAGACTTTCAGCGGCCGGGCGGGCACGGACAGTCATGCCTGTCACGAGATCACCGTGCGGAACGCATGCGTCAAGAACTGTTCGGAGGATTTCGATCGCGGCCCTCGTCGACGTTCCATCGAACCGTCACAGGGGCTGCGCAGGTGTCTCATAAGCGCTGTAATGGCGGACGTGGTCAACGAGGGCGCCGCGGGACGCAGGACGAGGACTCTGCGCGCCGAAGGTGCCCTGAAGGCGCTTGCCGTCGAGCCGGACTCGCCCGAGCGGCTGCGCCGGGTCCTGGAGCAGGCGCTCGTCTTCGCCGGAGCCGCCTTCGCCGCCGTGTACACGCCGAGTGAGGACGGCGAGCTGCTGTGCCTGATCGAGTCCGTGGGCGTGCCCCGGGCCCTGTACGGGCTGCGCGACGGCTACGCCCTGGCCGGACGGTCCCCGGTCGCCGACGCCCACCGCACCGGCCGCTCCGTGTGGCTCACCCCGCGGGAGCTCGCCGACTCCGCGGAGTCCCGGCGGGCGCCGTCGCGGGACTTCCACCTGGCCGTCCTGCCTGCCCACGGCGACGACGGCGGCGGCTGTGTGGTGGCCGTGAGCGAGAGCCCGGGCGGCTTCGACAGAGAGGACCGCGGGTGCCTGGAGCTGGTCGCCGAGGCCGTCGCGTTTCCCGCCCTGCCCGCGACCGCCGAGGGCGGCGAGCTGCCGGCCGGCGCGTTCAGCCTCGCCATGGACAGCGGCCGCGTCGAGGTCGGCGACGACATCCTGGAGCTGTTCGGCCTCGGCCCGGACGACTTCGACGGCAAGGTGGAGACCCTGCTGGGCCTGACCGTCCCGGAGGACCTGCCGTCGCTGATGTCCGTCGTCGAGGCCGGCCACATGTCCATCGGTGAACGCGAGCTGGAGTTCCGGGTCCTGCAGCCCACCGGACCGCCCAAGTGGCTCAGGCTGCGCGGCCGGCTCCTGCCCGGCGGCGAGGGCAACCCGGCCCGCCTCGTCGGCACCGTCGCCGACACCTCCACCCTGCGCGCCGAGGTCACCGACGTGGCCCGCGTCCAGCGTCTCGCCGCCGCCCTCGCCACCGCCGGCACGGTCCGGGACGTCAGCCATGCCGTGGTCACCGCCCTGCGGGGGCCGCTGCGCGCCGACCGCATCGCACTCGCCGAGCTGGAGAACGACCGCCTCGTCGTCACCGTCCTCGACCCGCCCGAACCCGAGTCGTGGCCGGAGCTGTGGCGCCTGGAGTGGCGCACCGAATGGCCCGACGCGCCCGTGCGCGCCATGCCCACCCTCGCCGCCGCCCTGCGCGAGGGCCGCGCCCGGATCTGGCCCGCCGGCAGTGCGCTGGAACCGGCCCTCGCCGACGTCGGCCCCGGCGGCCTCGCCGTCCTGCCCCTGCCCGCCGGGGGCCGCATGGCCGGCGCCTGTCTGATCGGCTGGGACGCCCCGCACGACTTCGGCGCCGACGAACGCGCCCTGCTCACCGCCTCCGCCGGCCTCGCGGGGCAGGCCCTGTCGCGCGCCCACGCCTTCGACGCCGAACACGAACTCGTCGGCATGCTCCAGCGCCAGCTGCTGCCCCGCCGCCTGCCCCGGCTGCCCGGCGCGGAGGCCGTCGCCCGCTATCTGCCGACCACGGCCGGGCTGGAGGTCGGCGGCGACTGGTACGACGTGATCCCACTGCCCGACCACCACGTGGCCCTCGTCATCGGCGACGTCCAGGGCCACAGCGCGGCCGCCGCCACCCTCATGGGCCAGATGCGCACCGCCCTGCGCGCCTACGCCGCCGAGGGGCACCCGCCGGACGTGGTGGTCCACCACGCCAACCGCCTCCTCATGGACATGGAGACCGACCTCTTCGCCACCTGCGCCTACGTCGACGTCGACCTGGAGGAGGGCTCCGCCTGGTGCGTGCGCGCCGGACACCTCCCGCCGGTGCTGCGCCACCCCGACGGCAGCACGGAGATCGCCGAGGCCGAGGGCGGACCCCCGCTCGGAGTGATGCGGCAGGCCGACTTCCCGATGAGCCCGCTCAGCCTCCGGCGCGGCACCGTGGTCGCCCTCACCACCGACGGCCTCGTCGAGTCCCCCGACGCCGACATCGACGCCGGAATGGACCGGTTCGCCCATGACCTCGCCCGCTCCGACCCCGCCCACCTCGGGCTCCTCGCCGACACCCTGCTCGTGGGAGCCCGCCGCAGCGACGACATCGCCCTGCTCCTCATGCGCTACGACGGCATGGCGGTGCGCCCGCTGCGCGAGAGCTGGACGGTCTGGCGCGTCCCGCAGGCCGTCGGCCACGCCCGCCGCTTCACCCGGCGCACCCTGCGCACCTGGGGGCTGCCGCCGCAGGACATGGACGCCGCTCTGCTCGTCGTCTCGGAACTCGTCACCAACGCACTCGTGCACACCGACGGCCGGGTCCGCCTCGACCTCACCCTCATCAATCGCCGGCTGCGCGTGGCGGTCGCCGACGCCTCACCCCGCACGCCGGTCAAACCGGCCGGCATCAGCTGGGAGGCCACCGGCGGCCGCGGCATCCTCCTGGTCGAGGCCGTGTCGGCGACCTGGGGAACGGTGCCGGTCAGTGGCGGAAAACAGGTGTGGAGCGAGATCGCCCTGGGCGGGTGAGGCCGGATCCCGATGCACGCCCGGCGGCCCGGAAGTTGCGAACAAGCCAATCCCGGCACCGTCAAATCGGCGGAATCGGGGCTAAGGTGAAGCAGATGAAGGCTCTCGTGCTGTCCGGTGGCGCCGGTACGCGCTTGAGGCCGATCACGCACACTTCGGCCAAACAGCTCGTGCCGGTGGCCAATAAGGCCGTGCTCTTCTACGGGCTTGAATCCATCGCCGCGGCCGGCATCACCGACGTCGGCGTGATCGTCGGTGACACCGCCGAGGAGATCCGGGACGCGGTCGGTGACGGCTCCAAGTTCGGTCTGGAGATCACCTACATCCCTCAGGAACGGCCGCTGGGACTGGCCCACGCCGTCCTCATCGCCCGCGACTACCTCGGCGACGACGACTTCGTGATGTACCTCGGCGACAACTTCATCGTCGGCGGAATCACCGACCTCGTCGAGGAGTTCCGCGGCAACCGCCCCGACGCCCAGATCCTGCTCACCCGCGTCCAGGACCCGCGCTCCTTCGGTGTCGCCGAACTCGACGACGCGGGACAGGTGATCGGCCTGGAGGAGAAACCGGAGCACCCCAAGAGCGACCTCGCCCTGGTCGGTGTCTACCTGTTCACACCGGTGATCCATGACGCCGTCCGCGCCATCACCCCCTCCTGGCGCGGCGAGTTGGAGATCACCCACGCCCTCCAGCACCTGATCGACGCCCGCGCCGACGTGCGCTGCACGGTCATCAAGGGCTACTGGAAGGACACCGGCAACGTCACCGACATGCTGGAGGTCAACCGGACCGTCCTGGAGAGCCTCGCGCGTCGCATCGACGGTGACGTGGACGACGCGTCGGAGACCATCGGCCGGGTGGTCGTCGAGGAAGGGGCGCGCATCGTCAACTCGCGCATAGTCGGCCCCGCAGTCGTCGGCGCGGGCACGATCGTCGAGGACTCCTACGTCGGCCCCTTCACCTCCATCGCGGAGGGCTGCCGTATCACCGACAGCGAGTTGGAGTTCTCCATCGTGCTGCGGGACTCCTCGATCGACGGGGTGGGCCGGATCGAGTCCTCCCTCATCGGCCGGCACGTCGAGGTCACCCCCGCGCCCAGCGTCCCCAGCGCCCACCGACTCGTCCTCGGAGACCACAGCAAGGTGCAGATCCACACATGAACCTTCTCGTCACCGGCGCCGCCGGCTTCATCGGCTCGACCTACGTCCGCACGCTGCTCGCCCGCGACGCCCCCGAGGCGCCCCGGATCACGGTGTTGGACAAGCTGACCTACGCAGGCACCCTGGACAACCTCGAACTCGACCACCCCCGGCTGGAGTTCGTGCGCGGCGACATCCGGGACGCCGAACTGGTCGACAAGCTGATGGCCGAGGCGGACCAGGTGGTGCACTTCGCCGCCGAATCCCATGTCGACCGCTCGATCGCCGGCGCCGGCGACTTCGTCCTCACCAACGTGCTCGGCACCCAGACCCTCCTGGACGCGGCCCTGCGCTACGGCGTCGAACCCTTCGTGCACATCTCGACGGACGAGGTCTACGGCTCCGTCGAGACGGGCTCCGCCACCGAGGAGGACCTTCTGCGCCCCAGCTCGCCGTACTCCGCCTCGAAGGCCTCCTCCGATCTGCTCGCCCTCGCCTGCCACCGCACCCACGGCCTCGACGTCCGCGTCACCCGCTGCTCCAACAACTACGGGCCGCACCAGTTCCCCGAGAAGGTCGTCCCGCTGTTCGTCACCAACCTCCTCGACGGCGAGCGGGTCCCGCTCTACGGCGAGGGCCTCAACGTCCGCGACTGGCTGCACGTCGACGACCACTGCCACGGCATCGAACTCGTCCGCACCAAGGGCCGCCCCGGCGAGGTCTACAACCTCGGCGGCGGCACCGAGTTGAGCAACAAGGACCTCACCGCCCTGCTCCTGAAGGCCTGCGGCGCCGACTGGGACCGGGTGCGCCGCGTCGAGGACCGCAAGGGCCACGACCTGCGCTACTCCGTCGACTGGACCAAGGCCCGCACCGAACTCGGCTACCGGCCCCGCCACGACTTCGCCTCGGGCCTCGCCGACACCGTCGCCTGGTACCGCGACCACCGCGCCTGGTGGGAACCCCTCAAACGCCGCGCCGGTCAGGAGCACGGATGAGGTGGCTGGTCACCGGCGCGGGCGGCATGCTCGGCCGCGACGTGGTCGAGGAACTCCGCGCGCGCGGCGAGCAGGTGACCGGCCTCGACCACCGTGCCCTCGACGTCACCAGCCCCGACGCCGTCGACCGCGCCCTCGCCGCGCACCGTCCCGAGGTGGTCGTCAACTGCGCCGCGTACACGTCCGTCGACGACGCCGAGAAGGACGAGGAACGGGCCCTGCGCGTCAACGGCGACGGCCCGGGCCTCCTGGCCCACACCTGCACCACGTACGAGGCCCGCCTGATCCACGTCTCCACCGACTACGTCTTCGCCGGCGACGCCCGGACCCCTTATGCGGAGAACCACCCCACCGCCCCGAACACCGCCTACGGCCGCACCAAACTCGCCGGCGAACGGGCCGTACTGGACGAACTCCCCGCTGCGAGCGCCATCGTGCGCACCGCCTGGCTGTACGGCGTCCACGGCCGCAGCTTCGTCCGGACGATGATCGAGCTCGAAGGGAGCCGGGACACCGTCGACGTCGTGAACGACCAGCGTGGCCAGCCCACCTGGAGCGCCGACGTCGCCACGCTCATCGCCGGCCTCGGCCCGCGCGTCGGCGTCGACGCCACCGGCATCATCCACGCCACCGACTCCGGCGAGGCCACCTGGTACGACCTGGCCCGCGAGGTCTTCCGGCTCCTCGGCGCCGACCCCGAGCGGGTGCACCCCGTCACCAGCGCGGCCTTCCCCCGGCCCGCACCCCGTCCCGCGTACAGCGTCCTCGCGCAGGGCCGCAGGCAGCGGCTCGGCCTCACGCGAGCGCGGGACTGGCGCACCGCCCTGCACGAAGCACTGCCCCGGATCCGCAAGGAGACCCTTCGTGAAACGCCATGAGTTCCTGAAGGAGCTGCACAAGGTCAGCGGCAACCGCAACTACCTGGAGATCGGCGTCAACGACGGCCGCAGCCTCAGACTCTCCCGCGTCCCCACCATCGCCGTCGACCCCGCCTTCAAGGTCGTCACGGAGATCCGCTGCGACGTCCACCTGGTCAAGGCCACCAGCGACGACTTCTTCGCCCGCGACAACCCGCTGATCCACCTCAAGGGCGGCCGCCATCCCCTGCGCAACCTGCGCCGCGGGCGCAGCCCGCTGGGGTACTGGCGCCGGACCGTGCTCGACCTGTCGTTCATCGACGGCATGCACCTGTTCGAGTACGCGCTGCGGGACTTCATGAACATCGAGCGGCACTCCGACTGGACCAGCGTGATCGTCTTCGACGACATGCTGCCGCGCAACGTCGACGAGGCGGCGCGGGACCGGCACACCGGGGCGTGGACCGGTGACGTGTACAAGATCGCCGAGATTCTGGGGCGCCATCGTCCTGATCTGGTGACCGTTCTCGTCGATACCCAGCCGACCGGCCAGCTCGTGGTGTTCGGCGCGGATCCTCGTAACAGGGTGCTGCGGGACCGGTACGACGAGATCGTGGCCGAGTACAAGGTGCCCGATCCGCAGAAAGTGCCTGAGACGATCCTGGACCGTGCGGGGGCCGTGGCGCCGGAGGAGTTGCTCGGGGCGGGCTTCTGGCGGGCGTTGGCGCGGGCTCGCGGACTGGGGGTCGGGCGGTCGCGGGGGTGGGAGCCGTTGCGGAAGGCGGTCGAAGGAGTGACCGGAGGCTTCGGGGCGTAGCAGAACCGTCAGCTGCCTCCGGACCGTCCGTTGCGCAACCGCTCGTAGTGGGTGGTGCAGGCCTTGTACGAGGGGAGCAGCCCCGCCCGTTCGGCCTCGGCCAGCGACGGTGCCCGCGCGTCCTTCGCCGAGAGCACCGGCGGGATGTCCTCGGGCCAGGCGATGCCCAGCTCGGGGTCGAGCGGGTGCACCCCGTGCTCGCGCTCCGGAGCGTAGCCGGTCGAGCACAGGTACATCACGGTGGCGTCGTCGGTGAGCGCCATGAAGGCGTGCCCGAGGCCTTCCGCGACGAACAGCGCTCGCCGGCTGTCGTCGTCGAGGCGCACCGCCTCCCAGCGGCCGAAGGCGGGGGAGCCGGCGCGGAGGTCGACGACCACGTCGAGGACGGCGCCGCGCACACAGGTGACGTACTTGGCCTGGCCCGGCGGCACGTCCGAGAAGTGCACCCCGCGCAGGACGCCCCGGCGGGAGACCGAGCAGTTGGCCTGTGCCAGGGACAGGTCGTAGCCGGTGGCCTCGCGGAACTCCTCGCCCCGGTACCACTCGTGGAAACTGCCCCGGTCGTCCGGGAACACCTCGGGCTCGAGCGCCCAGGCCCCTTCGATGCCAAGGGGGCGCATGCCGTCCGTCACCTCCTGTGGGCCCTGACGCGGGCCGCCGCCCGTCGCAGGGCCGTACCGAGACTGCGTCGCACCTTGCGGGCGAACCGTCGTACGGCACCCGGGCGCGGAGCCCGCACCACGTGGACGCCGTCGGCCCCGGCGCGCAGCGCGAGCGGCAGCGTCAGGAACCGCGGCCCGGGAGCCCCGAGCGCCGTCCGCCAGGTCCCGCCCCGCAGATCACCGACGGGCAGGACGGCCTCCAGCACCGCCCCGGACCCCTCGGGGGACAGCGTGGCGGGGGCGTCTTGGGCGCCGCCGGACGAGGTGAGCCGGAGGGATACCTCGGTGCCGTGGCCGGGGACGTACAGCGGGAGCGGTGCGCGCAGCCGGTCGCCCGAGACCGTGACGTCGTCCGGGGCGAGGGCGCCGAGGCCGAGGCGGTGGGTCGCGCGGTCCACGTCCAGGGCCAGGTGCGCGTGCGGTGCGGTCCAGTACGGCAGGACCACGTGGCCGCCGACGACACCGGCGTGCGGGGCGGGGCGGTCCTGGCGCGGGGCGGGGCCCAGGCGGCACTCCTTGGTCCAGCCGCCCAGCTTCACGCGGACGAAGGCGTCCCACAGACCGTCGCCCGTGAGCGTGGCGGGGTCGGCGGCGGCGGTCGCGTGAAGCACCAGCCGGACCGGGCCGTCGTCCCCGCACGGCATCTCTTCCCGGGTGAACTCCACCGGCTGGAAGTACTGGGCGCCACTGGAACGCTCGCGCAGCAGCAGGTCCGCGCCGGCCTTGCCGAACCGGGCGACGGTGTCGGCGCCCACCCAGGCGATCGCCGCGGCGAGGTCCTTCGGGGGCCCGTCGAGCGCCGTGCGCGACGGATCGGCGGCGAAGGTCATCGGTTCGCCGCCGGACGTGTACTCGGCCGTGAAGCCGATCCGCAGTGTGCCGTCCGACCACTCCACGCGCTCCGGAACGGCCGTCAGGGCGATACCGGCCTCCCAGCCGGCGAAGGCCTCCACGTCCTCGAACCGGTCCGCGGCGATGAACGCCGCCACGACCCGCTGCGTGGGCTGCAGCCCCGCCGCCACCCCGGGACCGAAACGCTCCACGACGACCTGGTGGATCTCGTCGAACAGCTCCCGGCGGTAGTCGGCCGGCAGGGCCAGGAACCGCCGCCCGCGCATCCGCTCGACCATCTCCACCCGCAGCCAGCGGCGGAACAGCCGGTCGCGCAGCGGGCCCGGCTCGGTGTGGCGCTCGACGACGTCCAGGGCCTCGCGCAGGTTCTTGAAGTAGCCGCCGGGGTCGAAGCGCTGGAAGCCGGCGTTCGAGGCGTCGTCCCGGCGGACGTGGTAGTAGCAGACGTAGTCGCTGAGCACCGAGACGTTGCTCGCGCGCAGGTAGGCCTCGGTGACGAAGACGTGGTCCTCGAGGCGCCTTCTGCCCTCGGGAAAGCGCAGGCCGATGTCGTCGAGGAAGGCGCGGCGGAACATCTTGTGCGGGGTGAGGCTGTCGATCAGTGGCGCGTTCTCGACGGTGGCGCGAGGGTGGTCGCGGCGGAACAACTCGACCGGCACCCCGCGGCCCTTGCCGGCCATCTTGCCGACCACGACATCGGCGCCGTTGGCCACGCCATAGGCGTACATCCGCTCCAGGGCCTCGTCGCCGAGGTGGTCGTCGTGGTCCACGAACATCACGTACTCGCCCCGGGCGGCGGCGATGCCGACGTTGCGGGGCTTGCCCGACCAGCCGGAGTTCGGCTGGTGAACGACGTTCACCCGGGGATCCGCGGCGGCCAGCGCGTCGAGCCGGGCGGGTGTGTCGTCGGTGGAACCGTCGTCGACGAAGATCACTTCGTACTCGTCCGGCGGCAGCGACTGTCTGAGCAGTGAGGCGACGCAGTCCTCGACATAGATCCCCGGGTTGTACACGGGAACGACCACGCTGACCTTGACCGGCATCGGGCTTCGAGCCCCCCTGAGGGTCGCTGGGCGTTTGCGTCGGATTACGGCGCTCGTGGCCAAATGCTAACCCTGCCCGTGGATTTGTCCACCGATCAACCACCGCGACCACGCGTGCGGAACCGGCCGGCGGATCGCGCACGCGGGTAGCCTGACGGTGTGCGCCTGCTGCTGATGTCCGACACCCACCTGCCCAAGCGCGCCAAGGCACTGCCGGATCCGCTGCTCGCCGAACTCCCGCGCGCCGACGTCGTGTTCCACGCCGGGGACTGGGTCGACATGGCCACGCTCGACCTGCTGGAGAACCGCTGCGCCCGGCTCGTCGGCGTCCACGGCAACAACGACGGACCGGACCTGCGCGCCCGGCTGCCCGAGGTGGCGTACGTCGAGCTCGACGGCCTGCGCTTCGGCGCGGTCCACGAGACCGGCCCCGCGAAGGGCCGCGAGGCGCGCTGCGCCGCCCGCTTCCCCGACCTCGACGTCCTGGTCTTCGGGCACAGCCACATCCCCTGGGACACCACCGCCCCGACCGGGCTGCGGCTGCTCAACCCCGGCTCGCCGACTGACCGCCGCCGCCAGCCCCACTGCACCTATATGACCGCCACCGTGACCGAGGGGCGTCTCGCGGACGTGGAACTGCACCGGCTGCCGCCGCGCTGACGGCCGGCACCAACAGGAGCCGCGTCTCAAAAGGAGCCGCGCCTCACAGGGACCGGGCCGCTCCTGCTTGGGGAAGCGGCCCGGTCATTGCAATGCGCTGTCATGGACCTCCTTCCCGCTCAGAGGCGTCGTTCCGGGGGCACGGTTGCCTCCGTTACGCCTCCGATGTGCCGTGACTACCCCTTCGCGCCGGTTTCACACCTACTGGTTTCGAGCCACCTGCTGGTGCCGAGACACGCGGCGACTTCCATGGCTTCCTCCCTCACGCTCCCCGCGGGCGGACTCGCGTCCCGTGCGGATGGATGGCGCCGGCGGTCGCCGTCAGCGGGGCGCCGCTGCCGCCCCAGCGCAGCGCGACGATCTCGGCGGCGACGGACACGGCGACCTCCTCGGGCGTACGGGCCCCGAGGTCGAGCCCGACCGGAGAGCGCAGCCGGGCCAATTCGCCCTCGCCGAGCCCGGCTCCGGCCAGCCGACGCATCCGGTCCTCGTGCGTACGACGGCTGCCCATCGCCCCGATGTACGCCGCCGGGCGGCGCAGTGCCTCCTCCAGCAGCGGTACGTCGAACTTCGGGTCGTGGGTGAGCACGCAGATCACGGTGCGCTCGTCGGTGTCGGTGCCGCTCAGGTAGCGGTGCGGCCAGTCCACGATCACCTCGACGCCGTCCGGGAAGCGTTTCGGCGTGGCGAAGACCGGGCGGGCGTCGCACACGGTGACCCGGTAGCCGAGGAAGTCGCCGATGCGGGCGACCGCGGCGGCGTAGTCGATCGCGCCGAAGACCAGCATGCGGGGCGGTGGCGCGAAGGAGTGCAGGAAGACGGTGACCGTGTCCTCGCGGCGCTCGCCGTGCGGACCGTAGTGCCTGAGGCACGTGGCGCCGAGAGCGAGTTCGCCGCGCGCGTCGGCGGTGACCGCCGCGTCCAGGCCGGACGTGCCGAGCGTCCCGGCGACCCGGTCCGGCCACACCGCGAGCGTCGCTCCGCGCGGCGCGGGTCCGTCGGTCACCGTCGCCACGGTCACCGGCCGGGCCGCCGCGACCGACTCGGCGACCTCGCCGAAGGACGGATCCGACACGGCCGTCACGGGACGTACCAGCAAGGTGATCTCGCCGCCGCAGGTGAGCCCCACCGCGAACGCGTCCTCGTCGCTGTACCCGAAGGTCTCCAGCCGCGCCTCGCCGCTCGCCACGACCTCCCGCGCGAGTTCGAAGACGGCCCCCTCGACACAGCCGCCGGACACACTGCCCACCACCTCGTCGTCGGGGCCCACCGCCATGGCGGCCCCGGGATCGCGCGGGGCGCTGCGGCTGGTGGAGACCACCATGGCGAGCCCGAACGGCGCCCGGGCCGCGTACCAGCCGCCGATCACCGGGAGAATGTCACGCATACTCGTGGGTACCTCCCGGCCAGGCTAACAGACGGGCTCATGACCTGCGTTTTTGCAGGTCGGACTGGGTGAGGCCGGTAGTCGATCTTGGCGGTACGTGTCGGTCGGAAGCGGGTCCTGGCGGTGCCGATGCCGACTCGATGCTGACTTGAATGACGGCTCGTCAGGTTTCGGGGTGTTGGCCGGAGACGGTTCGGTGGGAACCCTGTTATCGGCAGTATCGACCTTGCGGAAGCGAAGGGCACGTGCGCGGATGCTGCTGGGCTGGCACGGCGCGTGTACAGCCGACTTGGTGCGGCGACGGGGGAGGGGACTCGGTCGTGAAGTTCAGAAGGAGAACGCTTGAATCTCTTGGCGATCTGGTTTGTGGAAATCTGGGTTCGGACGAACCTGACAGCTCTTCCGAACCGAGGTACTTCCCCTACCGCTCCAGCATGTACATCACCGAGTTCTTTGCCGAACTCGGCACGGACTGGGTGCACGACGGCTCGACCCGGCACCGTTGGGTGGCCGACGTTCTGGAAACGATGCTGGCCGAGCCGCATGCCGGCCCTGACCAGCCTCCGGAGGCCTTCTGTCGGCTCATCGACTGTCTGATGACTCCCGCTGACGCTCTGTCACACGTTCCCTGTTCTCTTGACGCTCCGGTGACGACTTCTTAGCAGTCCCCGGCATCCAGACCCGTTGGAACACTGCCGGTATCCGGCAATGCGGCCAAGCTCTCGGAGCGTGCAGGATGACGGCAGGGGAGCACGGCGGATGGTCCCGATGCCGGACACCGGCAGGTGTCTCGGCATCGGGACCTGAAGGAGAGCCGTGCCCGGACACAGGCTGGGGGTTAGGGGATGCGGACGGTTCTTGTGGCCGCAGCCGGATTTCCCACCCTCCTGTTCACGGCCGCCCTCGTGGTGGTGGTCGTCTTCTGGTTGCTGGTCGCTGTAGGCGCCGCAGCGTCCGACAGCTTCGACGCCGACGTCGACTTGGACGCCTGGGGGATGGGCGGGGTGCCGGTCGCGGTCGCGTTCTCGCTGTTGACCGGGTTCGCCTGGTTGCTGAGTCTCGGTGCCGCCGTGTTGTTGGGCCTGGCAGTGCCGGCCGGTGTCCTCCGCATCCTGACTTGCTTGCTGTTGCCGTTCGGGGCAGTGTGCGTCGCCTGGCGGCTGACCGGTCGGTGCCTACGACCTCTGCGCCGGCGATTGCCTGACGAACCCGGGCCGTCCCCGTCGGGCTTCGCCGGACAGTCGGATGCTGGGGCCGGACACGTCGAGATGTCCGCATGGGACGGCTCCACCGCCGTGGTCCCGCTCCACCGGGGTGGCGCCGACCGCCTGCCCATGGGCGCTACCGGCCCGCTCTCCGTCTACGAGGAGATCCGCGGTCTCCGCTGCGACCCGGGGCTCGATCGACGCGGCCACGCCGCCTGAATCCCGCGCCCCCGGCGTCAACTTCTCACCCGTTTCTGCACTTTCACGTCTCTCTGCAAGGACGTCTGTCATGAATGCCATCACCGTGGGCATAGGCGCCTGCCTGCTCATCGCGCTCGTCATGTTGCTCGTCGTCTCCCGGCTGTTCCGCAAGGTGGAGCAGGGCAAGGCGCTGATCGTCTCCAAGATGCGGAAGGTCGATGTGACCTTCACCGGGCAGGTCGTGCTGCCGGTGCTGCACAAGGCCGAGACGATGGACATCTCGGTGAAGACCATCGAGATCACGCGGACCGGCCGGGACGGGCTGATCTGCCGGGACAACATCCGCGCCGATATCCGCATCTCGTTCTTCGTACGGGTCAACAAGACCGTGGAGGACGTCATCAAGGTCGCCCAGGCCGTCGGCACAGCGCGGGCGAGTGACCGGGACACTCTGCAGGAGCTGTTCCACGCGAAGTTCTCCGAGGCGCTGAAGACCGTCGGCAAGCAGCTGGACTTCACCGACCTGTACACCAAGCGCGAGGAGCTGCGGTACCGGATCATCGAGGTCATCGGCGTCGATCTGAACGGCTACCACCTGGAGGACGCGGCGATCGACTACCTGGAGCAGACGCCGCTCTCCCAGCTCGACCCCAACAATGTGCTGGACGCCCAGGGCATCCGGAAGATCACCGAGCTGACGGCCGTGGAGCACGTGCGCACCAACGAGGCGCAGCGCACCGAGGAGAAGGAGATCACCCGGCAGAACGTCGACGCCCGCGAGGCCATCCTGGAGCTGGAGCGGCGGCAGACCGACGCGGAGATCAAGCAGCGGCGGGAGATCGAGACCGTACGAGCGCGGGAGGAGGCCGAGACCGCGCGGGTCGTGGAGGAGGAGCGGCTGCGGGCGCAGGGCGCGTTCCTGCGCACGGAGGAGCAGCTCGGCGTCCAGCGGGAGAACCAGGCGCGTGAGGTCGCCGTCGCCGCGAAGAACCGCGAGCGGGTCATCGCCATCGAGAACGAGCGCATTGAGAAGGACCGCCTCCTGGAGGTCATCGCCAGGGAGCGGGAGACAGAGCTGACCCGGATCGCCGCCGCCAAGGAGGTCGAGGCGGAGAAGCGGGAGATCGCCGAGGTCGTCCGCGAGCGCGTCGCCGTCGACCGCACGGTCGCCGAGCAGGAGGAGTCCATCAAGAAGCTCCGGGCCGTGGAGGAGGCGGAGCGGGGACGGCAGGCCGTGATCATCGCCGCCGAGGCGGAGGCGCAGGAGAAGCTGGTCAAGGACATCAAGGCGGCGGAGGCCGCCGAGCAGGCCGCCGTGCACCGTGCCGCCGAGGAACTCACCCTCGCCGAGGCCCGGTTGAAGAGCGCCGACCTCGACGCCCGGGCCAAGCTGCGGCTCGCCGAGGGCATCCAGGCGGAGTCCGCCGCCGAGGGGCTGGCCGTCGTCCAGGTCCGCGACAAGGAGGCCGAGGTCGTCGAGAAGGCCGGCCGTGCGGAGGCCGAGGCCACCGAGGCGCGGATGCGGGCCGAGGCGGAGGGTGCCCGGGCGAAGGCGCTCGCGGAGGCGGAGGCCATCGGCGAGAAGCTGAAGGCCGAGGCCGCGGGTCTCACCGAGAAGGCAGCGGCGATGGCTGCGCTGGACGAGGCGTCCCGTACGCACGAGGAGTACCGGCTGCGGCTGGAGGCCGAGAAGGACATCCGGCTGGCCGGCCTGGAGGTGCAGCGGCAGGTCGCCGAGGCGCAGGCCACGGTGCTGGCCACCGGGCTGGAGAACGCCGACATCAACATCGTCGGCGGAGATTCCGTCTTCTTCGACCGGCTGGTCTCCTCGATCGCGCTCGGCAAGAGCGTCGACGGATTCGTCCAGCACTCCGAGACCGCCCAGGCGCTGGCGAAGCCCTGGCTGGACGGCACGGCGAACTTCACCGACGACCTGAGCCGGATCCTCGGCTCGGTCTCCACCGCCGATGTACAGAACCTGACCGTGTCCGCGCTGTTGATGAAGCTGATGAAGTCAGGCGGTTCGAACGTCGGCCAGGTGCAGCAACTGCTCGACAAAGCGGGGGAGTTGGGCCTTGCCGACACTCCTCTCGCCGCCCTCAACGGCAGCGTCAGGGCCTGATGAGCCGCGGTGCCGGAGCCGCCGCACAGGGGACGGCGGCTCCGGCCCGCACTTCTTCGAAGGGATGCACGATCCATGGCAACCGGCCTGGACCCGGTGACGCACGACGCCGTCGACACCGGCACATACGAGGTGCTGCGCGACCGGCTCGCCGCGCAGGCCGCCGAACTCGCTCGGCGCGCCGAGGCACTCAACGCCCGCCGCGTCGAGGAGTTCGGCGCGATGCGGCTGGAACTGGCCGGCAGTGAGCGGCTGCGGACCGGGCACGGATGCGTGCCCCGTGACATCGTCGCCGTCGGGGACACACTGCTCTTCGGCTACAACGCAGCGCTCGCGATCGAGTCCGAGATCACGGTGGGCGATGTCCTCGCGCTGCACGACCGCGACGGGAACCGGCTGTCCGCGGACGCGGTGCCGGGCCTGCTGGACGACCCGGGCTTCGTGCGGGAGTTCGCGGCCCTGTACCGCTACTACAGGCAGGCTCGTCTCCTCCAGCTGCGCCGCGTCGACGGCAAGCTGCTGGCCGTGTTCCAGACCGGTGAGAAGGCCGGGGACATCCGCGTACTGCGCTGGGCGGTCACCGACGACGGCCGGCCTGCCTTCCTGGACGCGCGCGGCGAACGCGACTACGTCCTTCCGCCCTCCCACGACGTCGTATGGACCCGGACGACCCGCGAGGACCACGTCCTGGGCCGCCACCCGCACGTCTCCGTCCAGGGCGAGGTCTTCGTCGCGACCGTCGGCGGGGCGCTGACCGTCAAGACCGAGGACGACACCGAGACGGGAGAGGGGATTCACAGCGAACCGGTCGCCGAGCCGCTGCAGTCGCTCGCCGACGCGGACATCGCCCACGCACGGGTGGGCGCTCTGATCCTTCTCCGGATCCGCCCGTACAAGGAGGACACGCACCGGTACCTGGTGTTCAACACCCTCACCAGGACCGTCGTACGCCTCGACGGCATCCGGCAGGCGTGCCGCCGGCTGCCCGAGGACCAGGGCATCGTGTTCCCGGGCGGCTACTACCTCGCCACGGGCGCGTACAAGACGTTCGAGCTCGACGCGAGCGACCTGGAGTTCGAGCGCGAAGTGCGTTCACCCAACGGCGAGGACGTGCTGTTCGCCTTCCACGCGCGCGATGAGGGCCGCAGTCTGCTCCTGCCGTACAACATGATCCGCAAGGAGGCCGCCACCCCGCTGTTCTGCCACGGCTGGGCACTCTTCGACGACGGCACCCTCATGGTGCTGCGCGCCGACAGCGACGAGCCGCAGCGCGTCCATCCGGTCCAGCTGTGGAACTCGCCGTACGTCTCCGACACCCACGCCGCCGCCCAGCCCGTCGGCACCGGACCGCTGGCCCGCGTCGGCAACGCCGACCTCGTCCGCGGCATCTCCGACTGCCTGTCCATCACGCGTTCCGTCGCCGAGACCATCCCGACGAGCGAGGTGTACGAGGCGCTGGCCGCCGCCTGCGTCCGCGCCGCCGACAGCCACCACTGGCTGGACCGGCCGGAGCTGGGCGATCTGCGTACACCGCTCACGCAGGTGCGGGCCACGGCCGAACAGGTGCTGGCCGAGTTCGAGACGGTCCAGGCACTGACCCGGCAGGCCGCCGACGCGTTCGGCGAGGCCGCGGCCCGTATCGCCACGGTGGTGCGCCGCCTGCGCGGTGAGGCTCCGCGCAGCGCTGCCGCCTGGGTGACCGGACTCACCGAACTGCGCCACGCGCAGGGGCATTTGCTCACCCTCAAGGAGATGCGGTACGCGGACGCCGCCCGCATCGACGAACTCGCCACCGAAACTGAGGCGGACCTCGTCGCCTTCGGCCGGCGGGCCGTCGACCACCTGGCCCGCGACGACGCCTTCGCCGGCCATCACGAGGACATCGAGCGGCTGGTCACCGACGCCGAGGCGATCACCACCGTCGCCGAGGCCGCGCCGGTCACCGCCAGGCTCGACGAACTGGCCGACGGGCTGCGGACGATCACGGACGTCGTCTCCGGCCTCGACATCGGCGACGCCACGGTCCGTACGTCCATCCTGGAGCGCATAGCCGAGGTGCTCGGCGGCGTCAACCGCGCCCGCGCCATGCTCGGTGCCCGCCGTCGCGCACTGCTCGACCGCGAGGGGCGCGCCGAGTTCACCGCCGAGTTCGCGCTGCTCGGTCAGGCGGTCGCCGGCGCGCTGGCCGCGGCGGACACACCCGAGGCGTGCGACGAGCAGCTGGCGGTTCTACTGGTCCGGCTGGAGAACCTGGAGTCGCGCTTCGCGGAGTACGACGACTTCCTCGGCGAACTGGCCGACAAGCGCACGGAGGTCTACGAGGCGTTCTCCGCCCGCAAGCAGAGCCTCGCCGATGCCCGCGCCCGCCGTGCCGAACGGCTCGCAGACTCGGCGGGCCGCGTCCTGCAGACCGTCACGCGCCGGGCCGCCACGCTCGCCGACGCCGACGCCGTCGCCACGTACTTCACCTCCGACCCGCTGGTCGCCAAGATCCGCCGCATCGCAGACGAGCTGCGCGAACTCGGCGACACGGTACGGGCGGAGGAGGTGGACGGCCGTCTCAAGGCCGCCCGCCAGGAGGCGTCCCGCGCCCTGCGCGACCGCACCGACCTGTACGCCGACGACGGCCGCACCCTCCGCCTGGGCCGCCACCGCTTCGCCGTGAACACCCAGCTCCTGGACCTCACCCTGGTCCCGCACGGCGACACCCTCGCCTTCGCGCTCACCGGCACGGACTACCGGTCCCCGGTCACGGACCCCGACCTCGCCGCCACCCGCCCCTACTGGGACCGGCCGCTGCCCTCCGAGTCGCCCGAGGTCTACCGCGCCGAACACCTCGCCGCCCGGCTGCTGGACGAGCTCGGTCCCGAGCACCTGGCCGACGCAGACCTCCCCGCGCTGGTGCGCAACGCCGCGGAGCAGGCGTACGACGAGGGGTACGAGCGCGGGGTGCACGACCACGACGCGGCTCTGATCCTCGCCGCGCTGCTCCGCCTGCACGAGGCGGCGGGCCTTCTGCGCCACCAGCCCGCCGTGCGGGCGGCGGCCCAGATGTTCTGGGCCCACGGCACGACGGACCAGGACCGTGCCGACTGGCGGCGGCGCGCCGTCTCGCTCGCCCGCGCGCGGGACACGTTCGGCCTGGCACCCGCGACAGCCGACCTCCAGGCGGAGCTGGCGGAGGCGATCGACACCTGGTCCGGGCGAAGCAGCGAGGGAGCCGAAGGACTCCCGGCGGCCTCGGCGTCGTACCTCTTCGACGAGCTGACCAGTGGCCCCGACGGCTTCGTCCTCAGTACCGGTGCCCGCACCCTGCTCGACAAGTTCCACCGCACGGTGGACGGTTCGGGGTACGCCGAGGACCTTGCCGCCTTCGACGACCTCGCCGCACGGCACCAGTTGGCCGAGGCGTGGCTGTCTTCGTACGCCGCCTCCACCGGCATGGACATCACGCCCGGCGACCTGTCCGAGGCGGTGGCCGCCGAGCTCTGCCGGAACCTGCCCCGCTACGAGTCCGACGCACCGCTGACCGAGACCGTCGAGGGACTGCTCGGCACGCACCCGCGCATCACCGAGGACACCCTCACGGTCCGCGTCGACGAACTCCTCGCCCGCACAAGGGCGTTCCGCACTCGCGACGTCCCCGGCCACCGCGCCTACCAGCACCGCCGCACTTCACTGGTGACCGCGGAGCGCGCCCGCCTGCGCCTGGACGAGTTCCGGCCGCGGGTGATGTCGTCCTTCGTCCGCAACCGCCTCATCGACGAGGTGTACCTCCCGCTCATCGGCGACAACCTCGCCAAGCAGGTCGGCACCACCGGCGACACCAAGCGCACCGACACCGGCGGCCTGCTCCTGCTCATCTCCCCGCCCGGCTACGGCAAGACGACCCTCATGGAGTACGTCGCCGACCGGCTCGGCCTGATCCTGGTCAAGGTCAGCGGCCCGGCACTCGGTCACGCCGTCTCCTCGCTCGACCCCGCGCAGGCCCCGAACGCCACGGCTCGCCAGGAGATCGAGAAGATCAACTTCGCGTTGGAGGCGGGCAACAACATCCTCCTCTACCTGGACGACATCCAGCACACCTCGCCCGAGCTGCTGCAGAAGTTCATCCCGCTGTGCGACGCCACCCGCCGTATCGACGGCGTGTGGAACGGCGAGCCGCGCACCTACGACCTGCGGGGCAAGCGCTTCGCGGTCTGCATGGCCGGCAACCCCTACACCGAGTCCGGCAGCCGCTTCCGCGTCCCCGACATGCTCGCCAACCGCGCCGACGTATGGAACCTCGGCGACGTCCTCACCGGTAAGGAGGACGCCTTCGCGCTCAGCTTCGTCGAGAACGCGCTCACCGCGAACCCGGCCCTCGCCCCGCTCGCCGGCCGCGACCGCACCGACGTGGAGCTGCTGATCCGGCTCGCGGCAGACCCCACAGCACGGGCCGACAGGCTTACGCATGCATACGGGCCCGCCGAACTGGAGCGGATCCTGGCCGTGCTGCGCCACCTGCTCACAGCCAGGGACACGGTCCTGGCCGTAAACGCCGCCTACATCGCTTCGGCCGCCCGGACCGACGCCACCCGCACCGAACCGCCCTTCCAGCTCCAGGGCTCCTACCGCAACATGAACAAGATCGCCCAGCGCATCCAGCCCGTGATGAACGACGCCGAGCTCGCCGCCGTCATCGACGACCACTACACCGCCGAGGCCCAGACCCTCACCACGGGGGCCGAGGCCAACTTGCTGAAGCTGGCCGAACTGCGCGGCACGCTGACGCCCGAGCAGGTCGTGCGCTGGGCCGAGGTGAAGACCGCGTACGTCCGCACGCAGTCCCTCGGCGGCCCCGGGGACGACCCTCCCCCAACCTTCGGCCGGGGGGACCCCCAACTCGCTGCGCTCGCCCGCGCGGTCGCGGCCCTCGGCCTGCTCGCCGACCGGGTCGCCGCCGTCGAGTCGGCGATCGACCGGGCCGCCGATCCGCGCCGTCTCATGGCGAATCCCGCGGCTCGGCACGCGGCCCGGCCGGCCCCCGTCCGTGACGAGCGTTGAGATGCGGAGCGCCGACCCCGCACCCGCCGCGGTCATCGTCCGCCGACGTGCCCGCGCGGTCGCGGGCACGGTGGCATCGCTGGCGGTGCTTCCCCTCGTGCTCAGTCGCCTCACCGGGGGAAGCCCATGGGCCACGGCACCTGGGTTGGTGGCCGGCCTCGCCGCATGGGTGCTCCTGCCCGACCTCTGCCAGGAACGTCCTCCGGCGCGCCGTTCGGCGACTGTGATGACCGCGCGCACCCTGACCGGCCCGCGCTCGATCGACCTGGACCGGATCACCTCGGTCCGGCTGTGGACGACATTCACGTACGGCGGTGTTCAGCAGCGCACCCTGCTCGTCCGCGACGTGCACGGCGTACGGCTCGGTGTCACCACCGCCGCGGGGCGGCGTGCCCTGCGCGTGGCCCTCGAACGGCAGACGCGGGACAAGTCGCCGAGGCACCGACCCCGAGTGAGCCCGGCGGCCCGCGCTTGTCTGGGGGGCGGTCCACGCCACCATCTCGCCGTCCACACCGTGATGGCGTTCCTCGCACAGGTGGTGGGCCTCTGCGCGTACCTGACCGTGGTGCTCAAGGCCGGCGGGCTCGGCTGACCCGACAACCCGAAACCGTCTCGTCACGACCGGAGACGCAGCCGCGGGCGGTGCGGCGCTGGACACCCGGGTGATGCTGATCGACCGGCAGAGAACAACATGAGGCCCCGGCCGGGCGAGCGACCACAGGGCTGCGGCTACGTGTCCGCAGGCCGCGCCCGGAGCTGCGGCTGCCGGCCGAGGAGCTCGGCCAGCCCCTGCCGGGTCGTGGCGAGCACCACCCGGTCCTGGGGCCGCAGGAGGTATCCGGGATGGAGATCCCATATGAGTCCGGCGGGACGGTCGGTGCCGTCGTGCGCCGGGGCGGCGGCGAGATCGGGCAGTCGCTCGCCCGGTTCTGCGGTGTCCAGGGCGATGACGCGCCAGGCGCCCGGCCGGAACGACTCTGCGATCGTGCGTCCTTCGAGCTGTGGATGCCCGGCGACGTCGAGGGCGGCGAAGAGCAGCACGCGACGTTCGACCGGGATGGCGCCCAGGATCTGGCGGCCCATCATGGCTCCGGCGAAGGCGGGAGCCGCCAGCGTGGAGACGCTGCGGCTGCGGGTCAGGGCCCGGGGGTGGGCGGCGCGCAGGGTGCGGTAGACGGCCGCGGCGAACTCGTCGTCGTACAGGCGCAGTGCCACTCGCAGGTCGGGCTTGACGGAGCGGGCGTACAGGGCCGCTTCCAAGTTCGTGGTGTCGTTGCTGGTCAGGGCCAGCAGGGCGTGCGCGCGGTGGACCTTGGCGGCTTCCAGGACCCCCTCCTGGGTGACGTCCCCGAGAACGACTGGCATGCGCAGCCGGCGGGCCAGCGGGATGCCGCGCGCCTCGGGGTCCTCCTCCACGCACACCACGGGAATCTCAAGCTCCCTCAGCCGTGCCAGCACGCGGGTGCCCACCTTGCCGAGGCCGAGCAGGACGACGTGGCCGGACATGCCGCGCGGCGGGCGGCGCAGCGTGGAGGCCGTGCGGAAGGTGCCCAGCGCTTCAAGGACGGCTGCGAGCAGGACGGGCAGGAGCAGCAGTCCAGCCAGGCCGGCGAGGAGTTGGAGTACCTGGCGGGAAGTGGACTTGCCGAGGGCTGGGTCATTGATCGCGAAGAGGTCGAGCAGGGTGAGGTAGGCGGCGTGCAGGGGATGGTCGTCACCGGTCAGCCAGCTCGCGACCGCCAGGCCCAGCACACAGCCCACCAGCCCGGCCAGCGACCAGCGCAGCCGGCGCGAGAACAACGAGCCCAGCGGAACCCCGCGCCCGGCAAGGCGGCTTGTCGGGGGAGCGGATCCCGTGTGCGCGACGGTTTCGAGGACCACCATGCCCTGTCCCGTGGCGGTGGCAACCGTGTCGTCGTCGGGCAGAAGCATCGGTCCCTCCTGGCCGCTGGCGTCCGAACCCTCCGCGCCCGCCGGGTCGTTGGTGGTCGACGACAGCAACGCGAGCGTGCAGAGGCCGGGATCGGCCACGTGGCCGTGGCCCGGCGGCGTGCGCTCCACGGCGCGCAGCAGCAGTCCGTCCGCCTGGACGACCTTGCTGGTACCGGCGACGGCGGTGGCCGCGAGGGCGGGGGCTGCCGTGTCGGCGTCGGACAGGATGGTGGTGGAGGTGTCCAGGGCTTCCGGGTCCAGGCCGGGGACGGCGAGTGCAGCGGCCTGGTCGAGGAGTTGCTCGAGATGCTGGCCGAGCTTGCGGTTGTAGAGCCGGATGACCAGGCGCAGCCGGGGGTTGAGCCGACGGGCGGCCAGCGCGGCGCGGATGTTGGTCTCGTCGTCGTCATGCACCAGGGCCAACGCGGCGGCCTCGCGCACGCCCGCCTCGGCCAGGGTGGCCTCGTCGAGCGCAGTCGCCTCGACCACGTGGGGTGCACCGAGTTCCCCGTCGCCACCGTTCATGGCCGCCTGCATCCGGTCGAGCAGGACCGAAGCGCGCGCCCATCCAGCTGCGACACCGGTGCGTTGCGCGTTCGGAACGACGAGGGTGACCCGTTCCCGGTACACCGTGGTGAGTTCGTCGGCCAGCCGCTCGGCGAGCGCATCGTCACCACACACGATCATGTGTCCCGGACGCGGAACCCTTCGCGTGGGCTGGGGGAACACGACCATGTTGTACGACACCTCCGGGTCAGGCGAGGGCGAAGGGGCGGAGCCTCACATGTCTGGCCGAGCGTGCCACAGCAAGGTGGCCACGATCACGACGTGATTGGCGAACTGCCAGAAGCCAGATGGGCTGTTGGCCGCGGCTCAGCGATACCGCGGCCTATCGCACTGACGCCGGCAGCCATTGATCAGCCCTCCGATCGACGGTGACTCTTCTCTCAAGATCGCCGACCAGGCTTCCCGGGCAACCAGTACGAAACCTTACAGGCGCTCAACGCGTCGCTGGCACGTCCTTGACGCGCACTCTGGAAGTCCGCCCACTGCCGGACTCCGGCATGTGTGCTGTTCATGGCCTGCTGGACGCGGTGCGGTTGGGGCCGTCGGCTCTAGCGCGACGCAGGACTGATCCCGCCCGGTCGTCCGCGGCCGAGAACGGAGTGCAAGCCGTCCGAGCCGAGCTGCCCGGAACGCGACGCCCCGGAGGCGCTGTCGCAGGGTGGCAGGCGAGGGGCGCCATGGTCCCCACATCGGGGTCTCTGCGGCTTGTGAAGCTGTGAAGAAGCCGCACGACTGACCTCTTCCCCGCAGCCTGCGCCGGGCGGCAATGTCGGGATGTCACCTGACTGCCGCCAACGTGACCGCAGAGACCGGCATGCTGGGCATATGGCAAAGGGGCGGGGACGAGCAATCGTCGGCTACAGCACTCTCACGTTGCTGTGCGCCGCAGCGACAGCGTGGACGGTGATCACCGGGCTCGCGCGCTTGGATCTGCTGGGAAACGCTGTGGAGGTCCGGTTCACAGAGTGCCACCTTGAAGGGGGCGGACGCGGAGGGAGCCACACCGTTTGCAGCGGCCCTCAACTGGACACCACGATCACGCACACCGTGAAGGTCCAGTACGACGGCCGCGAGGGCCAGACCATCCGGGCCGCACAGAAACCGTGGGGCAGCTACGAAGTCGTGGACACAGGTCTCATTTCGTGGGGCATTGGGGCACTGCTCCCGGTCCTGCCGCTGGGTGCGACAGCAACTGCAGGTGCTTTCACCGTCAGAGAGCTCCGCCGGGCACGGCGGGAAGCCACGTCCGACAGAGCTTCGTGAGCAGCTGGCGACCTCAGCGGCGAGGCCCCGACGGCAAACTGCCGCGAGAGCCGGTGTACATCGCTTCGCTTCCGGCACGGTCGGTGAAGCGGTCGAGACGAGAGGGGAGCCCGCCGACGGCCCATGTGTGTCCCGTGCGTCCTCAGCTCCCGCGTCGACGTGCGCTGCACACGCTGGTCGCCGCACGGCGTGCCAAGTGATGAGGCCCGCAGACCTTACGAGAACCTGACGCCGTCGCGAAAGTGCCTGGCCTCACCGGCCCCACGGACAACTCTGGTGCTGTCAGCCACCGGCCAGTGGTGGCTGCAGGAGGTCCGAGGAGCAACGCATGAGCAGGCACACAAGGCGTAAGTCCCCGTTACAGGTCAGGCTCACGGTCGCCGGAGCCGGGATCCTCGCCGCTGCGGCGGCCGCCACGACGGTGACCGTCGCCTCGGCGGGGCAGACCGCTCGCCCATACGCAGGGGCGGGGGGTGCCGGGGCCGACCACGCCGTCTTCGTCCAAGGTAACGAGCTCGACGGCAACACGATCCACGTCTTCAAGCGCGGCGACGACGGCAAACTGACCGCCGCGGGCCGCCACGCGACCGGCGGCAAGGGCGGCGACCAGGTCGACGCGCCGACCGACTCCCTCGCCTCACAGGGATCGCTCGTCTACGACGACCGATCAGGACGGCTGCTGGCCGTCAACGCGGGTAGCGGCACCGTGACCTCGTTCAGGGTCGAAGGCCATAGGCTGACGGACCGCCAAGTGGTGGACTCCGGCGGGGACTTCCCGTCCTCGATCGCTGTGTACGGCAGCCTCGCGTACGTCATGAACGCCGGGGAAGAGGGCAGTGTCCAGGGCTTCCGCATCACGGCCGAGGGGCTGAAGCCGCTGCGAGGGTCGCAACGCTCCCTCGGACTGGACAACGAAAAGGTGCCGCTCTTCAGCAGTTCGCCGGGCCAGGTCGCCTTCACCCCTGACGGTCGTGCGCTGGTCGTCACCACCAAGTCCGCGAACAGCATCGAAGTGTTCCCGATGAAGCGTGACGGAAGCCCCGCGCCTCGGCCGGTGGTCAACGAGTCGGCCGGAGAGGTGCCGTTCGCCGTTACCTTCGACAGGTCCGGGCGGATGCTGGTGGCCGAGGCTGCCAAGTCCACGGTGAGCACCTACAAGGTGCGCGCCGACGGCCGCCTCAAGGTCGTGCAGCAACCGCTGGCCAACGGCCAGGACACTCTGTGCTGGTTGGAGCGCGCCGGTGACTTCGTCTACGGCGGCAACACCGGCAACTCCACCGTCACCGGCTACCGCACCGACGGCCGCGGCAGGCTCGTGCTCACCAATGACGTCGGGATCGCCACGCCGCCGTCGGCGAAGTCCCAGGGTGTCATCGATCTGGCGGTGACGGCGGACGAGAGGTTCCTGTACGTGCAGAACGCCGTCTCCGGCACGGTCGACGGCTTCCGCATAGGGCAGGACGGCTCGCTCACCAAGGTCACCACCGCCACCGGACTGCCCGCCTTCGCCGAGTCCGGCATGGAGGGCATCGCCGCGGTGTAAGGGAAAGCGGCCGCCGCGGCCCGGCGCCCCGGACGGTCGGTCCGGTCCGGGGCGTCACGCGCGTTCGCGGCCGTGCCGGTGTTGACCCTCCGCGGCGTCGAGCCGTACGAAGGGAATCGCCCGCCCCGCCTCGCGGAACGACGCCTCGCCGCCGTCGACGGGAAAGCCCATGAACGCGCACAGGCGGCGGGCCGTCCGCGGACGCCGGCGTGCGTAGTCGGCCATGATCTCGGCGCCTTCGTCGGGCGGGAGGAAGCGGGCGGTGACGGCGTGGTAGCGGTTTCCGAACTGGATGAGGGTCTTCGGCCGGGCGCGCAGGTTCTGGTACCAGTCGGCCTTCACTCCGAAACCGGAGGCCACGATCCAGCTCGCACCCGTCGGGTCATACGACACAGCTTCGAGGACCGTCATGTGGTCGAGGCCGCTGACGCGGCCCATGTGGTGCAGCAGGACCAGGCGTTTCCCGAAGAGGCGCCCCAGCCCTGCCCGAAAGAGCATGATCGGTAGTCGCAGGGCCAGGCGTCGCCATCCGGCAGGGAGTCGAGGGCGGTGTGGTGCGGTGTCTGAGTGCGCCATGGTGGCCTTCCGCGGTCGGTGGAAGTCGGCCCCATGCCTCGATTGGGTAAAGGGTCAGGGTGGGAGCCGTCGCGTCAAAGTCACCTTTGCATAGTCTAAAGGCGGGGGAGGGGCGCCTGGACCGGGCGGCTCTCCAGTGTTGTGACACCGCTGGAGTACGCCATGACCGCGAAGAAGCCGCCATCGAGCTCGAGGGTGTTGTCGGGCATGCCGGTCATGGCGATGGCGGGGGTCGCGGTCGTGGACGTCGTGGCCGGGCCCGGGGTGGGGCTCTTGCCCCTGGTGTCGCTCGGGCCCGCCTTCGCCGGCCTGCTGGGCGGATGGCGCCGCACCGCCCTGATCGGCGTGGCGGCGCTACTGCTGTGCGTGGGGCTCGGCCTCTACAACGGGTTGTTCCAGGAACGCCGGGGCTTCGCGGCCATGGGGTCGGTGGCGGGCGTGACCGGCATCGGTATCGCGGCGGCCGTGATGCGCTCGCGCCGGGAGGCGGAGCTGGCCAGCGTGCGGTCGATCGCGGAGGTCGCGCAGCGGGTGCTGCTGCGCCCGGTGCCGCTGACGGCGGGGCCGCTGCAGGCGGCGGTGTCGTACACCTCGGCGGTCGCCGAGGCACGCATCGGCGGTGACCTGTACGAGGTGGTGGCCTCCCCGCACGGCATACGCGTGATCGTCGGGGACGTGCAGGGCAAGGGTCTGGCCGCGGTGGAGACGGCCGCCGTCGTGCTCGGCGCCTTCCGGGAGGCCGCCCACGACGAGCCGGACCTGGTGGGGCTCGGCGAGCGCCTGGAACGCAGTGTGGACCGGGAGTTGGAGGGAGAGAAGTTCGTCACCGCGATCCTCGCGGAGATCGGCTCGGAACAGGAGGTAGTCCTCCTCAACTACGGCCACCCTGCCCCGATGCTCGTACGCCGTGACGGCAGTGCCGACTTCCCGCAGCCGCCCTCCTGTTCCCTCCCGCTGGGCCTGGGCGCCCACGGCGGTGAGGGTCCCAAGCCCTACCGGGTGGGTTTCGCGCCGGGGGAGCAACTGCTGCTGTACACCGACGGGGTCACCGAGGCCCGTGACGAGGCCGGCCGCTTCTATCCGCTCGACGAGCGCGCGCACCTGCTGAAGGATCCCGACGCGCACCGCGCGTTGGAGGCGCTGCGTGAGGACCTGGTCCAGCATGCCGCCGGGCCGCACCATGACGACGCCGCGATGCTCCTGTTGCGTTACCACGGTCATGAACACCGTCACCTGCCCCCGCCGGGTGAGTGAGCAGGGAGTTCAGCACGGTAGAAAGGACGCATGCCGGAGCGAGAGATGCCTGCAGGGGCCACGGACGATGTTGATGCAGTCACCCGGGCGGTGCTGACCGCGTCGCGCCTGCTGGTGGCGGTCTCGGCCCGGTCGCTGGCCGAGGTCGAGGAGCGGGTGACGCTCCCGCAGTTCCGGATGCTGGTAGTGCTGTCCACGCGCGGGGCCACCAAGCTGGTTGCGCTCGCCGACCTGCTGCAGGTGGCGCCGTCCACGGCGATGCGGATGGTCGACCGGCTGATCGCGGCCGGGCTCGCCGACCGCAAGGCGAACCCCGACAACCGCCGCGAGACCCTGCTACAGCTCACCGAGGAGGGACGGCGCGCAGTCGCGGACGTCACCGCCCGGCGCCGCGCCGAGATCGCTGCGATCGTCGAACGGCTCACGCCGACGCAGCGGCTGGCGCTCATCGAGGCCCTCGCTGCTTTCAACGAGGCCGGAGGAGAGCCCCCTGCCCCGGCCTTGGACGATGCGGAACCGCCCCCGCTCGGCTGGGCGGTCGACGTCCCTGTGGCGCGTGACGCCTGACGCGGTGTGGGCCACCTATCCCGGCGTCACTTCTCCGCAGCCCGCACGTTTTGCATAATGCAAGGGAATTGTGAAAGCGGCCTGCTGCCCGATCCCGGCAACTGAGGCCGCAGCTGTGTGTCCTGCCGCGGGCAGTGCGGATCATCCGCTCGTGGCGGCAGGATGCGAGGCCATGGCCGGGATTCGGAACGACGCTTGAGGTGGACATGCGCATGCGCCGACCGGGCCGCCCCCTGCCCGCGTCCGAGCTCGCCCTGAGGGCGCATCTGCGCTCCACGGTCTGGGGTCCGGCGGAGTTCGTCGGCCTGCCACCGTGGTGGCTGGTCGGTGAGGGGCTCCTCGCGGGAGCTCTTGGGGTGGGGGTCATCGTCGGCGTCACGGTCGTCGGCGCCTGGTACGGGCTGCCCGTGCTGGCGGAGGGTACGGCCGGCCTGGTCTGCGCGGCGGCGCTCGTCCTCTATCTCGTCCTGGTGCGGGCGGGCCGGGCGCTGATCGGTCTCGTCGCCGTGCTCGGTGTGTGCCTGGCGTTCCAGGCGCCGCAGGCGGCGGCGGGCCTGGTGCTGGCGGAGCGGGGACGGGTGGAGTCCGTGGTGGTGACGTCGGTCGAGGGCGGTCCGGCGGCCGTGTCCAGCCGCGGCCGCTACCTGTGCTCGGTGGCCGGCCGGGATGGTGTGCAGTTGGAGGTCCGCATCTGGCGCGGCTGCGGACAAACCACACGAGCCGGCG
Source organism: Streptomyces sp. NPDC093591 (assembly GCF_044764885.1). NCBI lineage: Bacteria > Bacillati > Actinomycetota > Actinomycetes > Kitasatosporales > Streptomycetaceae > Streptomyces > Streptomyces sp. NPDC093591. Next base: position 46,348 of record NZ_JBIWIY010000004.1, on the reverse strand, counting down.
ACGCGCTGGCCGTCGTGTACGACCCCAAGGGGCGCGTGCCACCGCGCGGTGTGGAGCCGGGAGCGTCCGCAGGCGGGCCTTTGCGGGCCCTGGGCGGCTGGGCCGCGGCCTTGGCCGCCGGTTGCCTGGTCGCGGTCGTACGCTCCTACCGCCTGACCCACACCGCACGAGCCCCCCACCGGGAAACGGCGGCGCCGCCTCCCCGGCACTCAGCCGGAGGTCGGTGAGGAGGTCGGTGAGGAGGTGTTCACACGCCAACATCGCCACCGGCCGCAACATGGCCGGCGTGCACTGACGCCACCGACTACACCGAAGCTGGTGCGACTGGGCGAGGAGGTCGCCATCGGCGTCCTGCGCGAGGCGAAGGAAGTCATCCTGGAAGACGCTGTCTTCACCCTCAGCTGTTTCGACGGCACTGCCATCACGGTCTAACCAATCCGCCGCGGTGCCGGGACCGGGCGCGGTGACAGGTTCGCGGCGACGGGACGGCGGCTCGCAAGTCCGTCACTCCGGACGAATGGGCATGGTCATACGTTCGCCCCTCGCGCCGGCGACGTAAGGGTTCCGTCATCTCTCTCGGGACACACGACGGCCGCCCGCCCCGTTGAATGGGGGAGCGACAGGACTCTCAGGAAACGAGGCGGGAATGGGACGTGTGCGGAAGGCAGTGGGCAGGCCGCTGATCATCGGGGTGCTGGCGGTGGCTGTCGCCGGTGCCGGCTTCGGGCTGTACTGGTTCCAGCCGTGGAAGCTGTGGCAGGACGAGACCGTGCAGGAGGCACTGCCCGGGGCCGTGCAGACCGCCGCTGCGCCCACGACGGAGCCTTCCGCGTCCTCCTCCCCGGCGCCCGCCCCGAAGACGCTGGCCGGCGGCGAGCTGATCAGCCACGAGCACACGACCTCGGGCACGGTGAAGCTCGTACGGCTCGCCGACGGCTCCCATGTCGTCCGGCTGGAGAACCTCGACACCAGCAACGGCCCGGACCTGCGGGTATGGCTGACCGACGCGCCGGTGAAGCAGGGGAAGGCCGGCTGGCACCTCTTCGACGACGGCGAATACGTCAGCCTCGGCAAACTCAAGGGCAACAAGGGAAGCCAGAACTACACCGTGCCCGCCGACGTCGATCCGTCCCGCTACTCCAGCGTGAGCATCTGGTGCGACCGCTTCGACGTCTCCTTCGGTGCCGCCGAACTCGCCCGCGCCTGACGGCGGTTCGGGTTAACCCGAGTGCGGCAATCCGTGCCACTTGTGAGGTGACGGCCTCGTCCGCAGACGGCTCACGCAGTGCGGCGTGATCAGCCCAGTGAGTCGAGGGTTGCCAGGATGTAGACCGGTTCGGCGCGGGTGGTGTAGTCGGTGTTGACGAAGGCCCAGCGGATCACGCCAGCCCGGTCGATGACGTAGGTGGCGGGCAGTGGGAGGGTTCGCGGGTGGCCGTCGTTGACGCGCTGGAGGTCGAAGCCGAGCTTGTCGTAGACGGCGGCGAGGTCGTCGGGGAGGTCGAAGGCGAGGCCGTAACTCTTGGCGGTGCCGGAGCCGATGTCGCTGAGGACGTCGAAGGCCAGGCCGTGCTTCTCGGTCAGGGTCAGGGACTCGTCGGGGATCGGCGGGGAGACGGCCACGAGGCGGGCGCCGCGTGCGGTGATGGCGTCGTGGTGCTGCTGGAGGGAGCGCCGGGCGATGTTGCAGTACGGGCACCAGGAGCCAGAGGACACGATTCGCAGCTGGGCCGCCGGGCCGGTCACCGGGCTCGCGATCAAGTCCGTCACCGGCGCGGGACTGTCGGGTACGACGTACTACACCAGGGCCGGCATCACGGTGAGCTGGGCGGCCACCACACCGTCGTCACTGATCTCGAAGTACGAGCTGCTGGTCGACGGCAAGACCGCGGCCGCGGTCGCGGGCAGCGCCACCTCCGCCAAGGCAACGCTGGGCGCGGGCACCCACAAGGTGCAGGTCCGCTCCACGCACCAGTCAGGCAAGACCGCCATCTCCCCGGCCGTCACGGTCGTCGCGGAGACCACTGCCCCGACGTTCACCACCAAGCCGAACCTCGCCCTGCGCACCGGAACGGTGAACACCACGGCGGTTCCGCTGAAGCTGAGTTGGAAGGCCGCCGACAACGCCGCGCTGAAGGAGGTCAGGCTGACAGCGCCAGCTACGGCGACGTACGGCCCGACGACGACCGGCGCGAACCGCACCGGCAAGTCCGGCACCGCGACGACCTGGTCCATGACGGCGTACGGCCAGGCAGGCAACACCGGGGCGGCCTCCGTGTCCGGTACCCCGGTCATCCTGCAGGAGTCGGCGGCTACCAAGTCCGGCACCTGGACGACCAAGTCCTCCACCAGCTACCTGGGGGGCAAGTCCTACTCCAGCTCGTCCAAGAACGCCTCACTGACGTGGACCCTCACCGGCCGTTCGGTGGCCTGGGTGGTCTCCCGAGCCTCCACCTCGGGTCAGGCGTACGTGTACATCGACGGCACGAAGGCTGCGACGGTTGACTTGAAGTCGTCTACGACGAAGTACCGTGACGCGATCTGGGCCAAGACCTGGTCCACGAGTGCCAAACACACGATCAAGATCGTGGTCGTCGGTACTTCGGGGCGGCCCGCCATCACGACGGACGGTGTCGTCTACCTCAAGTAGGGCATGACGCATCGCTCACTGACGATCCGCGTGACGGTCAACCTGGCCTAGCTATTGGCCGCCGCATACGCGTCGGCACGGAGGGTGCGGCGAACGGCGCGCTGGCGATGGTCTCCCAGCGCCCCGCTGCCCAGGCCGGCCGACGTCCAACAGCCCAGAGGCAGCTGCGCTGCGCGCCTTCGACATCCATTTGCCCCATGGAGACGGTGACAGAGCAGCGTGCAGCTATAGATGTCCGTTGAACGGATCTCGGTCGCCGGATAACGGTCCGATATCGCTCGCTGGCATTTTCGGGGATTACTGACGGTCATGTGATTTGGGTCACTAAAGAGTCAGTAAAGGCCGTGGTAGAACTACGCAACTCCGCAGGTGGCGCCATCCCACGCCGCTGTGCGGAGCAGTCGGTATGCACCGGCAGTTCCGACCAGGATGATCACGGTCCGCGTCCATGGACCGCGTGCCCTCAGTCACCGAATGGACACCGTTGTCCGTTCGGAGACCGCTCATCAACCGGCGGCACCGATCCCCGTGTCCCGGTCCCGCGCCAGCGAGGTAGCCACAGTGTCACTCGACTCCGTCACCCAGTCCGTAGACGAAGCTGTCAGCGATTTCTTCGAGCCCATAGCCGAGTGGCTGGAGAACGTCGTCTTCTACGCCGTTCCCGTCGGCGGAACGGAACTGCCACTCATCGTCGCCTGGCTCGTCGTAGCCGGCCTGGTCTTCACCGGCTGGTTCGGGTTCGTGCAGCTGCGTAAGTTCAGACTCGCGGTCGACGTGGTGCGCGGGAAGTACGACGAGAAGGGGTCGGCCGGTGAGGTCAACCACTTCCAGGCGCTGACCGCCGCCGTCTCCGGCACGGTCGGCCTGGGCAACATCGCCGGTGTGGCCGTCGCCGTCTCCTGGGGCGGCCCCGGCGCCACGTTCTGGATGATCCTGTGCGGCTTGCTCGGCATGGCCACCAAGTTCGTCGAGGTGACCCTCGGTGTGAAGTACCGCGAGGTGCACGCCGACGGCACCGTCTCCGGCGGCCCGATGCACTACCTGCCCAAGGGCCTCAAGGACCGGTTCGGCAGCAACGGCGCCAAGCTGGGCAAGGTGCTCGCCGTCTTCGCCTCGATCATGATCCTCTTCTTCGGCCTGTTCGGCGGCAACCTCTTCCAGACCAACCAGAGCTACGCGCAGATCTCCTCGACCTTCGGCGGCGATGACGGCTTCCTGGCCTCCTCCGCCGGTGCCGTCCTCTTCGGCCTGGTCGTCTCCGCGCTGGTCGGTCTCGTGTTGCTCGGCGGCATCCGCTCCATCGCCTCGGTCACCAGCCGGCTGGTGCCCGCGATGGCCGGCATCTACATCGTGGCCTGCCTCGTCGTCATCCTGGGCAACGTCACTCAAGTGCCGGACGCCTTCCAGGAGATCCTGCAGGGCGCCTTCGAGGCCGACGGCGTCGCCGGCGGTGTGCTCGGTGCCCTGATCGTCGGCTTCCAGCGCGCCGCGTTCTCCAACGAGGCCGGCCTGGGCTCCGCCCCGATCGCCCACTCCGCGGTCAAGACCAACCACCCCGCGAGCGAGGGTCTGGTCGCCCTGCTGGAGCCGTTCATCGACACGGTCGTCATCTGCACCATGACCGCGCTGACCATCGTCATCGCCAACCCGGCCAGCTGGGGCGATGCCCGCGAGGGCAAGGAGATCGGCGGCGTCACCATCACCTCCGACGCCTTCGAGACCGTACTGCCCTGGTTCCCGGCCGTGCTCACCGTCGCGGTACTGCTGTTCGCCTTCTCCACGATCCTGACCTGGGGCTACTACGGCCTCAAGGCCTGGTCGTACCTGTTCGGCAACAGCAAGACCAGCGAGACCGTCTTCAAGGCCGTCTGGAGCCTGTTCGTGGTCCTGGGCGCCCTGATGTCCCTCGACTCGCTGATCAGCCTCGGCGACTCCGCGCTCTTCCTGCTGTCGGTCTTCAACATCATCGGCCTGTACCTCCTCGCCCCGGTCGTCAAGCGCGAGCTCAACTCCTTCCTGGAGTTCGTCCGAGCCCGCAAGGCCGGCGAGATCGCCGACGGCGACGATGACCAGGAGTCGGTGAAGACCACCGTCTGACCGCCCCCGCGGCCCGGCTCCTGAACGGGCCCGTGCTCACCTCGCGCCTTGGTGAGCACGGGCCCGTTCGCCATGCCAGTGGGAGGGATCGGCCCTGCGCTGACCAGTACTTGTCCGTCTGTCGGCGTTGGTTTCGGTCCACTCAGCAGGCAGCGACCGGGAGCAGCCGGAACGTGAACCGGCCGCGAACGGTCGCCCTCCACTTGCCCACCACCGGCATCGGCGGTGGCTCCCGGGCAGGGTGGGTGGTGTCGATGGCCACCGCATCGCTACGCAGGCCGGGCAGCAGTCGGCGGCAGTGGCGTTCGCGAAAGACCTCCCGGCGATGGCCGTCGCGGCCACTCGGCCGGCCACATACAGGACTCGCCGCAATGGCCCGGGTGCTCGCCAACGGAGCCCGCAGCGCCATCTCGTGCACCAGGCCGCACACTGCCTTTGGCGTCCTACTTCCGCCCATACGATGAGGAACGCTATGCCCGAAGGACGCATCGGCACTGCAGTGACGGCAATCGGTGCCGTGCTCACGGCGGCCGGGACAGCCATGTACGTCTCGCCCGGCCCCGGCTTTCCCGTCCTGGTCATTGGCCTTGGCACACTGACGGCCGGACTGATCATGGCTGTCGCCGGCCACCGCAGCTGACCCCACCGCCCTGCCTCGACGAAAGAGCGTTCGCAACCCGATGATCTGGCACTGGATCGGCCTCGCCGTCTCCTCCCTCACCCTGCTTCCGGCCGGGCTGGCACTGCTCACAGGGCAGATACCGCACCGCCTGCAGGTCCGTCTTGCGCCAGCCCGACCGCGCGGATGGGCCTTGCTCTGCCTGTGGGCAGCAGCCCCGCTCAACACGATCCCTCGCCTTGCCGACGCCCCGCCCTCGGTCACCTTGGCAGCAACGGCGACGGCCGGCGCGGTAGCGGTGGCCGGATGCGCGCTGGCGGCGGCTGCCGCGCTACGGACCTCGAAGGTCGCGCCGTGACGGACACGCGTCGTTGGCGGCGCTTCGTCTGGTCGGTTACCGCCTGGTGGATGCTGCTGGCCCTGGCCTTGTGGCTCCTGGGCAAGGTCCTGGAACAGCCTGCCTCCCTCGTGGCGTGCGCGGCCTCCGCCGCGCTGTTGGTCGCCATTGGGGAGGTCGGCGACGGGCTACGCCGACGCCGCAGCACCCGTTATTCCACCCGGGGGCGCCGTCGGCATCCCCCGAGTCACTGACCGGGCCGGGCCACGTATCTCCCGTGGCCCCACTACTCACCGGATAGCGGCAGACGGGATGGCAAGCTGATGCTTTCGCGGTGGTGGTAGCCCTGATCAGTCTCGGCCCGAGGCGGGTCACGTCAACGGTAGCGGAGCAGCAGCATGGTGGCGTCGTCGTGGAGGGGACCGTCAACATGCTGGAGCAGGTCCTGCCGCAGGGTCTCCAGCGCCGTTTCCGAGTCACGTTCCTTCAGCAGGTGTGCGCGTTCGGCGAGCGGATGGAAGCGGCCTGTGCAGTCGCGGGCCTCAGTGACTCCGTCTGTGTACAGCAGCAGTTGGTCACCTGGGAGGAAGTCCGTGTGGAACGGCTCCGGTTCTGCCGCGCCGTGAGCGCTGAGTCCCAACGGCAGCGCGTAAGAAGGGGGCTCGGGCAGCGCCACAGTTCCGTCGGCGCGGATCAACAGGGGTGCGGGATGGCCGTAGTTGAGGAACGTGACCTCGCGATCCCTCACCTCGGCGAGGATCGCGGTGACGGACTTCTCGCCGTCCAACTGCCGCGTGACGGACCGTTCCAGTCTGCGCCCCACCTGCGTCAAGTCCGTCTCGTCCAGGGCCGATTCGCGAAAGGCCCCGAGGGCCAGGGCAGCGGTCTCCACCGCTTCCAGCCACTTGCCCTGTACGTCGCCCACGATCACCCGCACGCCCTGCGGTGCGGCGACCACTTCGTACAGGTCGCCTCCGATGCGGGCCTCGGCCACGGCGGACATGTACGAGACGGCCGCACGTAGTTGTCCGGCCAGGTGGGGCACCGGTTTGAGCACCACCCGTCGGGCCGCCTCGGCGATCGAACGGACACTTTCCAGCTCCGCTTCCCGAGGGTCATGTAGCCGCGCCGCGCGTGAACAGGTTGTCGTACAGGCTCAGTCCGACGCAGAGCAGCAATGCGATCACTCCGATGCACACTGTGCGCCGCCAGTCGCCCACCAGTGGGGCGAAGGCCGGTCCCACCGCCACCAACGGCAGGAAACCCACGGTCGGACCGACGGCAACGTCGACCGCCGCGACCGTGCCCATCATGGCGAAGGGTAGGACGGACAGCACCCTCAACTGGCGGTTCTTCGCGGACACGTTGTCTCCGGTACCGGGGCGGCCTGTGCGTCCGGGTCGTGGGTCGGGACTGCCCGCCGTACCCTTCCCCCTCAGGCCTCCGACCGGGCGAGATTCTCCTGATCCATCCCCGCAGATGGGGACAGAGCGGGCCTGCGGAAGGGAAATCAGTGCCCATCTCCTGGGACATTGCCGAAAAGAAGGACCGCCCGGGCCCCGACTGCTGCGTGGTGCTCCACTGGTGGTCCGGGTGCAAGTTGAGCAGGATGTGGAGGGCCTCGCGTCCCAGCCCCTCCCGCTGCCGCGAATCACTGATCCAGATGTCGAGGATCCGGCCTGTGCGGCACTCGGGGCAGACTCGGAAACGCAGCCGCCCGACCACATTCTGTCCGCCGGCGAAGAGAACGATCTCAACGAGCCGGTCCGGGCGCCGAGGAGGGGAAGCCGACGAAGAGCCGGCGCTCCGGCGCTGCGGAAGGCGACTGTCGTAGCAAATACGTGTCATGACCTCTAACGGCTGCACCACCGGATGCTGGCATGCACGCCTTCGCCACACCATGTCCTTGCCGCGGGTACAGGTTGCAGCACCTTCTCGGCGCACCAGACTTCCTCCCTCGACACCTACTTGAGGTGTGTGCGGCCCACGATCACGACTGACGAGGGCACTCCGGCCGGAGGTGCGCGGAGCGACCGGTGAACGTCCACGTCAGTTCGAGCGCGTCGCACTGGGAGCCGGCTGTCTGTCCTCGGTGGCCACTGATCGCGTAACAGAGTTCAAGTGCGCCGACGATGATTGCTGATGAAACGTCAGCAAATCCCATATGGAGAGCTTTGGTCTTGCCTTTATGCAATCCATACGGCATCTTTACGGGCGGAGCGCCGGGAAGCCTGGTCGGCAACACGCCCCCCGATGGGGGGCGCGTTCAGTGTGCCGTCGACCGAAGTAGGGGCTGATGTTCCAGCGCATCGCACGCGAGATTCTTTCCGGCCTGACCGTTGCCATCGTGGCTTTGCCGCTGGCCATAGCCTTCGGCATCACGGCAACCGGCACTTCCGAGGGTGCGCTGGTCGGACTGTACGGCGCGATCTTCGCCGGATTCTTCGCAGCAGTGTTTGGTGGTACGCCCGCCCAGGTGACCGGCCCCACCGGCCCCATCACCGTGGTCGCCACCGGGGTGATCGCCGCACACGGGCTCGAGGGGGCGTTCCTCGCGTTCATCATGGCCGGCGGGTTCCAGATCCTGTTCGGGCTGTGCAGGCTCGGATCGTTCATCCGCTACATACCCCACCCCGTGGTGTCGGGTTTCATGGGCGGCATCGCACTGATCATCATCCTGGGCGAACTGGACCAGGTGCAGAGCAGCTTCCTTGTGGTGGCGGGCACGATCCTGCTCATGCTCGTAGCCACGCGAGTGATCAGATCGATTCCGGCGAGTCTGATCGCGCTCGTGGTCATGACCTTGGCCTTGCGACTCACGGACTCGCTGCTGCAGGACGTGCGCGTCGGACCGGTCCCGCTCAACACGGCGATCGACTACATAGGGAAGATCCCGGAGTCGATACCCTCGATCACCGTCCCTGACGTCGGTGGGTCGGTGCTCCTCACTCTCGTTCTGCCCGCGCTCAGCATCGCCCTGCTGGGCTCCATCGACTCGCTGCTGACCTCGGTCGTCATGGACAACATCACCGGCAACCGGCATCGCAGCAACAAGGAGCTGATCGGCCAGGGAATCGGCAACGCCGTCAGTGGACTGTTCGGCGGCCTGGCCAGCGCCGGCGCGACCGTCAGGTCCGTGGTCAATGTCAGAAGCGGCGGCCGCACCGCGCTCTCGGCGGCCACCCACAGCGTCATTCTCCTTGCCCTCGTGGTCGGCCTCGGGGCCGTCGTGCAATACATTCCCCTCGCGGTGCTGTCCGGGATCCTGATCCTGACCGCGGTCGGCATGTTCGACTGGGAGAGCCTGCGCAAGGCGCATGTCTCCCCGAGGGGCGACGTTGTGGTGATGTTCGCGACCATGATCATCACTGTCCTCGTCGACCTGACCGTGGCGGTCGCCGTCGGCGTCGCCCTCGCGCTCATGGTCCACGTCATGAAGTCGCGCCGGCGGAAAGCCTCGGTCGTCCATGACGGGTCCGACAACTACCGCATCGACGGGCCGCTGTCGTTCCTGTCCGTTGACCACGTCTTCACCACCCTTCGCGGCGACCGGTCGCACCTGTCCCTGAGCCTGAAGGACGTGACCTACGTGGACATGTCCGGGGCGATGGCGTTGCTGACCTTCATCGACCACTCGCACCAGTCCGGCGTCAACCTCGGCATCAAGGACCTGCCTCCGCATGTCGAGACCAGGCTGATCGCGCTCGCGAACAAGGAACAACGCGACAAGCTCGAGAACGTCGTCGAAGACCGCCTGACTGGGCTCCGCTAGGGCCTGTCCGACGTGGCGAATCCTGCGGGGAAGCTCTCTCCCCGGGCACCTGACCTTCCGTAAGTGGTGGGCCTCTACAGCGCCCGGTATCCGATCTCCGGCGCGGTCTTCGTCCTCAGCGCCGAGGGATCACCGAGCGTGCACCTGGACCGGGGAGACAACCGCCCTCGCATGCTCCAGACTCGGAAGAAGGCTGCTGGTCGATCACGCTTCAAGGGGTCCGACCTGTGCATGACGTGCCGTTCTGGCTGTGGATGGTGTTCGCCGTCACCGTGCTCGTGTCGTTGGCGGTCGATCTGCTCGCGCACCGGGAGGCACACGTCATCGGCTTCCGGGAGGCCACCGCCTGGAGCGGGGTCTGGGTGGGACTCGCGATCATCTTCGGCGCCGTCGTCTTCCTCGTGGTCGGGACGACCGCCGGGGTGGAGTACACCACCGCGTGGCTGCTGGAGAAGAGCCTGTCGGTCGACAACCTCTTCGTCTTCGCGCTGATCTTCGGCTACTTCAAGGTGCCCCGCGCCTACCAGCACCGCGTACTGTTTCTCGGAGTTCTCGGCGCCCTGATCTTCCGCGGTATCTTCCTCGCCGCAGGTGTGGCCGTGGTCAGCCGCTTCACCGCCGTCCTCTTCGCCTTCGCCGCCGTCCTCTTCTACAGCACGTACAAGATCCTCAAAGAGGAAGACGACAGCTTCGACCCCGGCAAGAGCATCGCCGTCAAGCTCCTCCGTAAGATCATCCCCGTACGGGACGACTACGCGGGTACTCACTTCTTCGTCAAGGAAGCCGGGAAACGCGTTGCCACCCCCCTGCTCGCCGTCGTTGCCGCCATCGAGGCCGCCGACCTCGTCTTCGCCGTCGACAGTGTGCCCGCAGTGCTGGCCGTCAGCAGCGACGCCTTCATCGTCTACACCAGCAACGCCTTCGCCATCCTCGGCCTGCGCGCCCTGTACTTCATGCTCGCCGGCCTGCTCGACCGCTTCCACTACCTGAGCAAGGGCCTGGCGCTCATCCTCGCCTTCATCGGCGTCAAACTCATCCTGCAGGCGTCCCACAAAACGATCAGCACCGCCGTCCCCGAAATCCCCTCGCTTCTCAGCCTCGCCGTCATCGCCACCGTCCTGGCCGTCTCTGTCGGGCTCAGCATGCTGCTCCCCCCGCCATCCAGTCATGCCGACGGCCGACCCCAAGCGGACAACGGCTTGCCCATCGGCTCCACTCCCGCAGAGCACTCCTCTCGCGAAACCGATCCGGAGCCGCCGACCGGTGCACAGAACGCCGCCGAACCGCCTGATGACAGGTGACCTCCGGGCGGAGGTGCTGCCGTCGGCGAGAGCCGGGTGCAGTGCCGGACTACCCAGACAAAAGGATCCCAAAATACCCTAAAAGGACAGTAAAATGCCGGTTATGAACAGCGAGCAGAAGCGTGGAGTGACATCGCCGTCCGGACATGTCTGCCGCTCGTGCAAGCAGCCGGTGGAAACCGTGGTGGAACGGCACAAGACCATGGGCATCTTCGTGCCCGTCTGGACCGCAGGCCCCTGCCACAACCCACACTGCGAGCAGTACGTGCCGCAACAGGTGCCGGTCAGCTCGGCGCGCAGCGTCACCTCGAAGAACCCGGCCGGGCGGACACGTCCTTGAACGATGCTCCTGCCCCGTCTGGGTTGGGACGGTCCGAGGCCGTCTGGGTCGAACCGCCACCGAGGTCGGCTGCGGCGCCCGGCGGTCATTGAGTCTCGGTGACGTCAGGAGGTGCTTCATGGCCAGCAGCCAGCGCTTCCACCTCGATCGGGACGGGCATTCGGTCTCGGTTCAGACGGGCGGGGCGTCGGGCGTCGTCGAGCTCCTCGTCGACGGGAAAGTCGTGGCTTCGCAGCGGCGGCGCCGCAGGGACGCCATGGTGCTGGCCGTAGAACTGCCCAGCGACCCGCCGCGGCCGTTCTCCGTCCACGTCGACTGGTCGACAGGGACCGGGGGCCGGCCCGTGTGCATGTGGGAGATCGATGGCACCCGCGACCTCATCCCCGTTGCGCCGCTCGTCGCTCGACAGGTGTCCTCCCGGGCGGACGGCACTACTGCCCTGCATCCCCTGCGCGGGCTGTGCAGGCTCGCACGCCGATGCCTTCGGCACCTCCGTGCGCACCGTCGATGAGCAACACGGGGGCAAGGCGCCGCGCCGACCGGTCCCTGCCCGCCGCCGTCGCGGAGTCTCGCCACCCCTTGCGGCTGTCAGTGGTTCTCCTTGCCGCGGAGCGTATGGCGCTGGACGATCCGTGAGACATCACGTGTGGTGACGATGCCCACCACATGCTGCCCTTCGGTGACGAGGATGGGCAGGCCGGTGCCCGGGGAGAGCCGTTCGAGCACGTCGTGCAGGAAGTCGTCCGGTGCGCAGGTGGTGCACCGCGCCCATGGCGTCGCCACCTCGCGTACGCGCAGCGCCTCCCGCTGCGGCGCGGGCATCCGCGCGAGCCGCGGGAGGTGGAGCACACCGCTGGGGCGCCCCTCGAAGTCGGTCAGGACCAGGGTCGAGTGCCGGGTTCGCAAGGCCACCTCATCGACGCAGCGCTGCACGGTCAGCCAGTCCGGGTACGTCTCCACGGGACTCGACATGGCCTCCGCCGCGCGCATTCCGCGCAGAGCCGGGGCCAGCCGGGCGCGCTGGTGTTCCGCACTGGCGACGATCAGGACGAAGAAGCCGATGACCGCCAGCCACAGACCGGCCAGGCCGCCTCGCATCACGGCGATCCCTCCGCCGGCGATCAACAGGATCCCGAGGGCCTGCCCGGCACGTGCGGCCGCTCGCTCGGCACGGTCACGGTCCCCGGTACGCCACCACACCAGCGCCAGCACCACCCGTCCACCGTCGAGCGGCGCGGCCGGCAGCAGGTTGAACACGCACAGGACGAGATTCACCCAGCCGAGCCAGAGCAGCACGGCTGCGGGCACTGCCGCCCAGTCGGCCACGCCGTCGAGCCCGATGCCCGCGCCGAGGGCCGCGGCACCGATGACCAGGCTGGCGAACGGCCCGCTCACGGCTACCCAGAAAGCTCCTCCGGCTGTGCGTGGCCGGCCCATGTCGGTGATCCCGCCCAGGGCCCACAGCGTGATGCTCTGGACCTTGATGTCCCTCCTGCGGGCGGTGACCGCGTGGGCGGCCTCGTGGGCCAAGAGGCTGGCGAGGAGCAGCACGGCACCGGCCAGGCCGGCAATGGTGTACGTGGCGTTCGACTGGTCCGGAGCCGTGGCCGGGAGCGTCTGACTGCCCAGGCTGTAGCCGAAGAGCATCACCAGCAGGGGCACGGTCCAGTGGATGCGCAGCGGCACCCCGAGAACGCGTCCCATGCGTACCGAACTGTTCATGGCCTTCTCCTGCGAACCGGGCGGACACCACTCCGTCGGAGCCGATGCGCCGGGCTGTGCGGGATCGGACCAGCAGGGTGACTGCCCACTGCAAGTGTCACTCGCCGAGGGCGAGGGCCGACGGGTGTCGCCGTCCTGAACATGGGCGGTCACCTCTCCTGATCGATGTCGGGGACACCGTCGGCGTTGGCGTCGAGGTTCTCCTCCTCGTACAGCCGTCGGTACTTGTTGTTCCGCAGCCGCAGCAGCACACAGGCCAGGAGCGCGGAAGCCAGCGAGCCGAGGAGGACGCCGGCCTTGATCTGCTCAAGGTCCGCTGGGTCGGGGTAGGCGAGTTCGCCGATGAGCAGTGAGACGGTGAAGCCGATGCCGGCCAGCATGGCCACGGCCAGCACATCGGCCCAGGCGAGGTCCGGGCTGAGCCGGGCCCGGGTGAAGCGCACGGCGAGGTAGGAGCCGCCGAAGACGCCGAGGACTTTGCCGGCGGCCAGACCCACGGCCACGCCCAGCGGTTCCGGTTCACTGACCACCGCCCCCGGCGTGTCGCCGGTGACGCTGACGCCGGCCGCGAACAGCGCGAACAACGGGACGGCCACTCCGGCGGAGACCGGGCGGACCAGGTGCGCGATCTGTTCGGCCGGGCGTCGGCCTCTCTCGCCGTCCTTCGCCACGCGCAGCAGCAGCCCCATGGCGACCCCGGCCACCGTGGCGTGTACGCCGCTGTTGTACATCAGTCCCCAGATGACCAGGGCGAGTGGCAGGTACCAGTACCAGCCGTGCACGCGTCGTTGGTCGTGCAGGTGGAAGAAAAGCCACAGGCCGAGGACGGCGCCGATGAGGGCGGCGAAGTTGATCGTCGACGTGTAGAAGAGAGCGATGACGACGATGGCACCGAGATCGTCGGCTACCGCAAGCGTCAGCAGGAAGGCACGCAGCGCGGAGGGCAGATGGGTGTCGATCACCGCCAGGACGCCCAGGGCGAAGGCGATATCGGTGGCCATGGGGACGGCCCAGCCGTTCCAGGTGCCGCCCAGGCCGGTCGAGACAAGGCCGTAGACCAGGGCCGGTATCGCCATGCCACTGACCGCCGCGATCACGGGCAATGCCGCTGTTCCCGGGCGGCGCAGCTCGCCGACCACCAGCTCGCGTTTGAGTTCCGCCCCGGCGACGAAGAAGAAGATCGACAGGAGTCCGTCGGCTGCCCAGTGGGCCACCGAAAGGTTCAGCCCCAGGGCCCCGATGCCGAAGTGGAAGTCCCGTACGGACTCGTACGCCTCGCTCAACGGAGTGTTGGCCCACACCAGCGCCACCGCGGCCGCAGCGAGCAGCACCACCCCGCCGACCGTTTCGGTGCGCAGGGCGTCCGCCACGAACGTCCGCTCAGGCAGCGGCAGACGGCCGAGGAAGGTGCGGTTGTTGCGGTTGCGTCCGAGCATCGAGCCGGCCTTTCGGTGACCGGGAACGCGTTCCCGGGTCGGCGGGCCATCACCTATGAAGGAGCTGTCTCAGCAGGTGGGCGGCAGTGATGACGCCGAGGAGACGGCCTTGGCCTGTGGCGCCTTGCTCGATCACCGCGATGAGGGGGCTTCGGGTGCGCGCCATCAGTTCCGCAAGTTCCATGGCGGTGCAGTCGGGAGCGGCGGTGGGAAGCAACGGCCTGCCCACCGGGAGGCAGTCGACGAGCTTGCGCCCAGCGACCGCCTGGCACAGATGATCAGCATGCTGTTCGTCGATCACTTCAGCGAGTACGGGATCCTCACGGATGTAGCCGGGCACCAGCGCCCTGATCAGGTCGCAGGCGGGCACAGCCGCGTAGGGCTGCCCGGCGGAGTCGACCACCAGCAGCCCGGGCAGATCGTGCTCGACAAGGACTCCGACCGCCTCCAGGGCCTCAGCTTCCTTGTCGATGGTGATGTATGCCTGCGCGAGATCACGTGCGCGCATGAGGTTCCCCCTTCGGAGGCTCGGGGTTTCGTCGCCCTTGCCGGGCGGGCGCTGCTCCACGGCTCGCCCCGGGACCGGGGCTCCTGCGCTGCGAGTGACCAGTCACGGCTGGAAGTCGGCCGTTCGGCGGTCCGTGATTGTCGTCGGCAGGGCGCGACGGGGCAGTGAGGATCGCTGTGAGGAGGAGGCCCACCACCGCGACGATGACGAAGGCGATGCCTGCTTTCCACCGCCAGTCAAACCGCCTGCCGCTGGCGTCGTCACATCCCTCGATGTCCTTGCGCTGGTCGGGGAATTGGTGGTTCAGCGCGTCCATCAGTGCGGCCAGTTCGGGGTCGTCCCGGGAGAGGTGCCGTTCCATCTCCGCGAGGATGCGCCGGTCGTCCATGGGAGGGTTCATGCCGATCACCTGTGTCCTGGGGACAGGGACTCGTCCGCGGAGCGCACGGTCGCTCGACGGGATTGGTCTGCGCAGCACCTCCATCGATGGCGGGGAAGATGCGGGTGGAGTTCCGCTCGCTGGAGGTCTCGGCCATGGCGGAGAGGAGGCGCAGGTGCATGGGCGCGGCGTGCCGTCGAGGCGTTGCGCTGCGTCCGCGAGTCTCTGGGCGGCTGTCTCGAACATGCCCTTGGCCTGGATGACCTCGGCGCGCCGGTCGCGCTCGGCCTCTGCCTGACGGGCCATGGGCTGGTGTCCATCTCGACCAGGAGCGCCTCGTGCTCGTCCCGCTCGGCGGTGCGCAGTCCTGCCTTGAGGTGACCGGCGACGACCGGCGTGATGGTGTCGTCGATCCGCCTCGTGAGACCGTCGGTGACGACTGCGCCGCGGACACAGAGGGGGTGGCGAGCAGGCAGCCCAATACCGCCAGGAGGATCTGGATGATCCTCCTGGCGCCGAGGTGTCAAGACGGTGTCGGGGCACAACGCAGTACCCCCTGTTCGAATGGCTCTCCACTCGGGCGTTTTACTCACCCATTACCCGCGGGGATCACCTGGACGCCTGCGGGGCGGGCGCAAACACGGCCGTCTCGACCCGTCGTACTTTGCCAACCCTCGGCAAAATGGGAGTATGCCGACGGGAAAGCCTCTCCGAGATCCGCGTCCGGCGACACCGGGAGCCACGGTGCCCGTCCCGGTTGCCGCAGCCGACGCGGAGGGCATGTTCTCGATGGCGGACATGGACCGCCATGCGAAGCAGCTGGTCGGCACCTCTCTCAAGAAGCGGCGACTTACCGAAGGGGAACTTGAGGCACTTCGGTGGCTGGCCGGCGCGGCGGCACGCCACGGAACGGCCCTTCGGTCCCTGGTCGCCGAATACCTCGACTCAGCCTGCCACGCCTGGACCGACCTCACGGCCTCCGGGCGGGCTCGCGAATTCGACGACGTCATGGAAGTCGCCTCGGCCTTGATCAGATCGATCGGCGACGCGACCATGGCGCTCACCGAAGGCTACGAAACCGCTCAACGGGCAACCATCCGAGGCGAAGAAGCGATGCGGCGGGAGTTCGTCGACGACCTCCTCGACGGCCGAACCGACCTCGGGCGCCTTGCCGAGCGGGCCGAACGGTTCGGACTGCGGCTGGTCGGGCCGCACAGCGTGGCGGTCGCCCGGGCAGGCAACCCCTTCGATGCGGGCGACGACACCACCCGCTATGTCGAAGAGGCTCTGGCCGCCCGGTTCAGTACGCAGGACGTACTGATCACTACCAAAGACAGCCTGCTCGTGTGTGTGTCGCCCGGCGCGGTGCCGGATGTTGCGGACTTCTTCGCCACCGCAGTACGCCAAGCTGTCGACGAGCAGTACAGGATCGCCGTCAGCCGCCCCCGACCCGGTCCCAGCGGCATCGTCCGCTCCTACCAGGAGGCACGGAGCACCCTCGATCTCGCCACTCAGCTCTGCCTGACCGCCACGTGCGTGCACGCTTCCGACCTGCTCGTCTTCCAGGTCCTCGGCAGGGACCGCGCCGCCATCACCGACCTGGTGGCCACCGTCCTCGGCGGCCTCGAGGGTGCACGCGGCGGGCCCAAGACACTGTTGGAAACCCTGACCGCGTTCTTTGCCAGCGGCTGCCTGAACACCACCACGGCACGCCGGCTCGGGGTGAGCGTCCGCACTGTCACCTACCGGCTCGGACGCATCCGCCAACTCACCGGCCACGACCCCACCGACCCCGACCAGCGGTACATCCTGCAAACCGCCGCACTGGGCGCCCGCCTCCTGGACTGGCCCTCCCGGCCCCTGCAGCCTTCCGACTGATCCTGCCCATCCCCGATGGGTACAGGCCTGAGGATGCCCCAGAGGGGACCCGGGTGAAGTCATGCTCACGTCAGCTTCACATGTCTCCAGTGGATCGCGGCTCGTACGGATGGATAGGCTCCGTTGGAAGATCACATTTGACGCGATGCCCGTAGCGGGCATCCCATCGGCCACGGGGGTAGCCAGTGAGTTCCGATTTCGACGACATACGTCCGGTGTCCGCGCCGACCACCGGGCCGGATCCACGCATATCCGCGCCGACCGCGTCCGCCAACGGCGTGGACCTGCGCACGGTGTACCAGATGCCGGCCCCGCCCGCGCAGGCCGATGTGCGCGACTTCGATCCCGCGCCAGATGCCGGCAGCGATCCCGGCTTCAACTACGACGGCACACAGACCACTTCGGCGGCGGAGGGTGACGCGGTAAGCGGCCATCGCATCGCCGCTCCCAGCAATCCCACCGACGTGCGCGACCTGGACCCCGCGCCGCGCGCGACCACGGGAGGCGGCCAGGACAGCGGTGGCATCCAGCTCATGTCGGCCGGGGGGCGGCTCCGGCGGCGTGCAGACGAACGGCATGTCCGGCGTGCAGGTCCGCCGCGCTCAACCGAGCAGGTCAGGCGTCCACGGAAGTGGCGAGCGTCGTACACAGCCACGGACGCGTCGGCAGCGATGAGCGCATGTGGGGTGCGGTCGGCGCCCTGAGCGGCGATCTGTGGGGCGGACAACTGGGCGTGGAGCTCAGCAAAACGATGGAGAGCTGGGACAAGCAGGCCACGAAGCTGAAGAAGCTCTGCCAGGAGATCGGCACGCGGTGCACCACGACCGCGGGGAACTACACGCGCACGGAGTCGGCGAACGAGCAGGAGATGTACGCCGTCCGCAGCTCCCTTTCCGACTTCGGCTGACAGGACCCGCCCAGTGATCGCCTACGAACAGCTCTACCACCTCGACACTGACGGCATCCAGAGCGCCGTCGACTCCTGGAGCGAGTACATCCGCCGTTACGACTCCATGGACGAGGCCTACGACCAGCAGGTCGTCAAGAACTTCGACCAGGCCGGCTGGACCAGCCTGGACGGCACGGCGGCCCTGTACGCACGGACCCAGGTCGTCATGGCGAACAAGGAGTTCACCGATGCGGTGACCGAGGCCAAGGGCATCCGCGCCGTCCTCCAGGACGCCTACGACGAGCTGAAGAAGTACAAGAACCGCCTGCACCAGCTCACACAGGACGCCAAGAAGGACAACATCACCATCAGCGCCACCGGCAAGGTGTCGCTGACCAACCCCGACCCGGACGGCGACGAACCGCTCATCCCGGGCGGTGGGTTGATCCCGGACGCGCCCTCCGTCAACCGGGTCAAGATCGAGTTCTGGGAGGCGAG
The DNA here is from genome assembly GCF_044764885.1 of Streptomyces sp. NPDC093591. Taxonomy (NCBI): domain Bacteria; kingdom Bacillati; phylum Actinomycetota; class Actinomycetes; order Kitasatosporales; family Streptomycetaceae; genus Streptomyces; species Streptomyces sp. NPDC093591. The sequence goes on along the minus strand of NZ_JBIWIY010000004.1, from coordinate 27,922 downwards.
GATCGCGGTCATCCTCACGGCCGCCGACAACGCCGACATCTCCGCGTCGCACGCCCTGCGGCGCAACACCGGCAAGGGCGGCGACGAGGGCTTCAACGACAAGACCGTCAAGTCCGTCGACCAGGACGAGTCGCAGCGCGCGTCCAGGCTGCTGCAGAAGTACGAGCAGGGCGAGAAGCTCTCCCCGGCCGAACTCAACGAGCTCGACCGGCTGATGAGCCACAACCAGAAGGACCCCGAGTTCAGCCGGATGCTCCTCAAGGACCTCGGTCCCGAGGGCACCCTGCGCCTGGCTCAGGACCTGGAGCACGAACGGGGCGGCGACGGCCAGAACAAGGACAGGTACAACAACATCCAGCACGCCCTCGCCAACAACATCGCCACCGCCAACCAGGACAAGGAATTCTCCGACCAGTGGCGCAAGGACATGCGCGCACTCGGCACCGAGCGAACCGGCGACGACGGCTCCCAGCCCTACGGCTACCAGACGCTGACCACCCTGCTGAAGCACGGTGACACCGCCGACTACCCGCCGCGGCTCACCCACGGCCTGACCGACGACATCATCGCGGCCGAGAAGAAGCACCCGGACCTGTGGAACGAGTAAGTCCGTCAACGACCTTCAGTTCGACATGCGCAACGACCACACCACCGGCGAGAAGCTGGCCAACGACGCGATCGGCCGATGAACGACAACATGCCACCCCAAACAGCCCGCTCACGCCGGACACGTCTCTTCGCAGCGACAGCAGGCGCTCTCGTCCTGATCGGCGGCGGAGCGGTCGGCTATACCCTCATCGCGCGCGAGGACACGTCGGACTGTGACGGCCTGCTGTCCGATACCGCCGTCCAACGCTCCCTCGGCTCCGCGTACCGAGAGGGGCTGGATTGCCGCACCCTGGGCACTGCGATACGTGATGCCGCGACCGGCTCGACTCCGGGACGGCACACGCTCGCTGAAGCACGTGCCATGCAGGCCACCCTTGCCGCGGTCAGCGGGGACATCGAGCGACGCCGGGAAGCCGCCATCGCCTCCGACCTGCGCGCCCCACTCGCGGCGGCTCTGGTGGACTACGCCCAGGACACCCAGGAGATACTCAACGGCGTCAACGGCGAGTACACGGACCGAGAAGACAGCGCGCCGTGGCAGGACGGCGCGACCGTCCGCATGTCGGCCCGCCTCGACGACCTCGTCAACGTATTGCGCGCAGTGTCCGAGGACCCCGCCGCGTACGCCGACCTGCGAGCCGCACATGTCCGTCAGTGCACCACACGCCTCGCAGACGTCCCCGCGCACGCCACTGGAGCCGATGACACCTGGCCGGCGCGTAGCTGCGCCGCCGGCCTCGGCTACTACGACGGCATCGCCGACGACATCCCAGAGTCACATGCCGAACAATGGCGCTCGGACGTACTGCGGCGTCTCAAGGACACCGCCGACAGCCCGCCGCCCTACAAGGTGAACCCCGCACAGCACATCGTGGGCCGGTGGCAACAGGAGGTCGTCGAGCAGGTCGATGCGGACCGAACTCTGTTCCTCCAGAACGACAGCACCCGGATCATCGACATCTGGGGCACCGCACGGGGTGAAGACATCGACTCCAAGAAGACGAACGCCCTGCAACAGAAGACGGCGAACGACGCCAACACCAGCCTCGTGGAGACCGAGGAAGCTCTGCGGTGCACCAGAAGCCCGACGGAGTGCGGGTAGGCGGCGGTGATGGCCCTGCGCATCCAGACTCTCCGAGCGGCCCGCGAACGTCACGTGGTGTGAGGTGCGGGTGTTGAGCAAGTAGCTCGGGACCGTTGGCAACAGTGATGCCCTGTCCGGTACCCGGTGCGCTCATCTGTCCGGGGTCTGCCAGTCTTGTCAACCGCGCGTGAAGAAGACGTCATCAGCGCATCAGGATCAGGGGAGGGCGCGTGACAGGGCCGGAGATGTCCGATGAGTACTGGGAGGGGTACGCCCGGATGCTGACCGACGTGTGTACGACGGGCCGTCGGCTCGCCCGGGACGAGTTGGAGTCCCTGCGCGCTGAGGGGGAACGCGCCGCAGAGGGCGGCCACGGACTGCGTGCCCTCGTGCGCCGCCATCTGGCCGCGGCCCGTGAGGTATGGCCATCCCTCCCCGAGCCGGGAACCGATCGGGCCCTCGCAGCGGTCGAGCAGGCGATCGATGCCTTCGCGGAAGGCCATGAGCGGGCGCAGAAGCTCGCCGTACGCCAGGAGGAGGCCGCCCGCCGGGAGTTCATCGACGACCTCCTCTACGGCCGCAGCGACCTCGGCCGCCTCGCCGAGCGTGCCGAGCGCTTCGGCCTGCTGCTGTCCCGGGCCCACGCGGTCGCCGTGGCGCAGAGCGACGTCCCGGTCGACGACACCCACCCGGCGACCCGGCACGTGGAGAGCGCCTTGGTTGCCCGCTTCGGCGAGCGGCGCATCCTGCTCACCACCAAGGACGGGCGGCTGATCTGCATTGCGCCCGGTGACCAGGACGACGTCCTCACGTTCTTCGCCAAACAGGCCCACGCGGCCACCGATGGCGGCCGGGTCGCCATCGGCCGTCCTCATCCCGGCGCCGGCGGCGTCGTCCACTCCTACGAGGAAGCCCTCAACGCCCTGGACCTGGCAGACCGTCTGGACCTGGATGAACCCGTGCTGCGTTCCGCCGACCTTCTCGTCTATCCCGTCCTGACCCGTGACCGGCAGGCCATGGCCGACCTCGTACGCAACACCCTCGGACCGCTCCAGGCCGCCCGCGGCGGAGCCCGGCCGCTCGTGGACACATTGACCATCTACTTCGACTCCGGCTGTGTGAGTGCCGAGGCCGCCCGCCGCCTGAACCTGAGCGTGCGCGCCATGACGTACCGCCTCGAACGCATCCACAAGCTCACCGGCGCCGACCCGGCCGACCCCGTGCACCGCTACACCCTGCAGACCGCGGTGATCGGCGCCAGGCTCCTCGGCTGGCCGGAGAGCGACGTGTGATCCGACAGTCGGCCGTTCTCGCTTTCGGCGTGGACAGGACCGTGCATCCTCGGTGCCAGCAGCGATTTGGCCATGCCAGGGCCATCGTGTCACGGAGGCAGACACGGGAGGGTGTCGTTTCTACTCTGGAGTACATGAGACGGCGCCACAGACACCGTGCCTCGGTAACTCTCCCTCATTCGACGGCTGTTGACGCCGTGCGTGATCGAACATGGCCTCGCGAACTGCGTAGTGCGGTTGTCAGCGGGGTACTGCTGTTCATTGCCCTGTCGTTGCTCGGCCTGAGTCTGATGGAACCCACCGTCGGGCACTTCGTGTGGTGGTCGGTGGCGAGCAGTTGGCTCTTCCTCGTTCTGACGCCGCCCCGGATCAGCGCGGCGCGCCACGGACTGGAAGCACGGGGTCTCTTCGCCCACTACCGTGTGCGCGTGGACTGCTTGACGACGGTCCACATGTCCGAGGGTGTGTCGCAGCGTCTGGTGCTGCGTGACACAGAGGGCGGACGCCTCGCACTGGACCCAAGGGTTCTGGCCGCCAACCCACTGCTGTGGCACGAGCTCGATCAGGGAGCCCGTTGCTCCGTCGTGAGGGGAACGTTGGTCTGCGGTTCGGATGTCCTTGAGCGGCTGGGACATCGCATCGACAACGCAGTGTGCCAGGGGATCTTGGAGGCATCTGGCCTGAAGAGGGCGCCACAGCACAGGAGTTGGTGGCAACAGCACTGAGCGGCTCATTCTCTGCTGGTCGCCATGTCCACCATGTAAGCAACGACTGCGCCTGCGAGTACGGCCCATCCCACAGCGGCGTACCCGGCGGCGTGCCAGCCTGCGGCACAGATGACACCCGCTGTCACCACGCCCGAGCCGACGGCTCGGGGATTGGCAGCGAACGCCCAATGCCGGCGTGCGCTTCCCGGGTGACGGATTTCCACCAGCGCTGTCCTGATCACCAGTATGGCGATCAGGATCACTGGTGCCGCCATAGACGGTTCCGTACGAACACCTCCTTCCGCGTTCCCGGCCAGGTCAGGCGAGGGCGAAGTACCGCAGCCATACGTAGATCAGGGCCAGGGCCACGGTCACTGCGGTCACCACGAGGCCGTACTTGGTGAACTGCCAGAACGAGATGGGCTGGCGGTTGCGTTCGGCGATGCCCAGGACGACGACATTGGCGCTGGCGCCGATGGCGGTGGCGTTGCCGCCGAGGTCGGCGCCGAGGGCCAGGGCCCACCAGAGGGTGTGACCGCTGCCGCCGTTCATGTTCTGGACCAGGTCGCTGGTGATGGGGGCCATCGTGGCGACGTAGGGGATGTTGTCGACGATGCCGGAGAGGACCGCGGAGGCGCTCAGCAGGGTCATGGAACCGCCGAGCTCGTTGTCGCCGATCGCGTCGGCCAGAGTCTTCGAGATCTCGCTGATCACGCCGGTCTCGATCAGGCCGCCGATCATGACGAACAGGCCGGCGAAGAAGGCGAGGGTGGGCCACTCGACCTCCTTCAGGACATCGCCGGTCTCGACAGTGGAGATCGCGACGAGGAGCCCGGCGCCGAGCAGGGCGACGACGCTGGGCTCGTAGTGCAGCACCGGATGCAGAACGAAACCGGCGACCACCAGCGCCAGCACGCTCAGGCCCTGGATCAGCAGGCGCGGGTCGTGGATCGCCTCGCGTTCCTCCAGTGCCATGATCTCGGCAGCTCGGCCCTTGTCGTACACGAACGTCTGGCGGAACATCACCCGGCACAGTGCGATGAGCACGATCACCAGCACCGCGACCAGCGGGGCGAGGTGGACCAGGAAGTCGTTGAAGGTCAGGCCGGCCCGGCTGGCGATGATGATGTTGGGCGGGTCGCCGACCAGGGTGGCGGTGCCGCCGATGTTGGAGGCGAGGACCTCGGCGATGAGGAACGGGGCGGCCGGCAGGGCGAGGCGTTCGCAGACCAGGAAGGTGACCGGCGCGATCAGCAGCACGGTGGTGACGTTGTCGAGCAGCGCAGAGGCCACCGCGGTGATGACGACGAGCATGGCCATCACCCGGAAGGGCTTGGCCCTGGCCCGCTTCACGGACCAGATGGCCAGGTACTCGAACATACCGGTCCGCTTCAGCACGCCGACGATCACCATCATGCCCAGCAGCAGGAAGATGACGTTCCAGTCGACGCCGCTGTGCTCGGAGTAGAAGGCCGACTTGTCGTCGGTGGCTCCGATCGCCAGCATCAGACCCGCGCCGCCGAGCGCGACGGCGACGCGGTGGATCTTCTCGCTGATGATCAGGGCGTACGCGCCGACGAAGACGACGACCGCTGCCCAGCTGTGCCAGTCGTTCACGATCCTCCGACGAAGTGCTCCAGCAGGATGTCCGCGGTGACCGCGCCGATCAGTCTGGTCGTGTCGCCGTCGCGTTCGATCACGGCGACCACCGGGCAGTCCTTGCGCGCCATGAGCGCGGCCATGTGCATGGGGGAGACGTCCGGCCCGACCACGCCTGGGGTGAGCCTGTTGCGGGGCAGCCTCCCCCAGCTCTCAACTTCGTTCGAGCCGGGGGACCCCCATGGCCACCGACTGCCCGGTGACCGCTTCGCGGGCCTCGTCGTCGAACCGGTCGTCGATCACCGCGGCGAGGAGCGGGTCCTCCAGGACGTACTGCGGGACGAGGGTCCTGAGCACCTGGGCCGCGGGCACGATGGCGAACGGGTACTGCTGCTGGTCGACGACCAGCAGCGCGGGCAGCCGGTCACGGGCGACCAGACGCGCCGCCTGCTGGGCGTCGTCGTCGACCGTTACGGCCGGGTACGGTCGGGCCAGATCACGTGCGCGCATCGGCGTGAGACTCCTCGGGGCGGGTGTTCGCGGCCTCGTGCCGGTCCGGGATACCGGTGAGGTCCTCGACGTCGAAGGCGCGGGCGATGGGGACGTCCGTGGAGCTGTGGGCGATGATCGAGAAGGCGATGCAGACGGCGATCAGCGTGAACGCCTCCTCGGCCTGCGGGATCCCGGACTGCAGCACCAGCAGGCCGTAGACCACTGAGGCGAAGCCCTTCGGGCCGAACCAGGCCGCCACCAGCTTCTCCCGGCGGGAGAGGCTCGTGCCGATCAGCGAGAGCAGCAGCGAGGCCGGGCGGATCAGCACGATGGCCAGGACCACCGCGACGTAGCCGCCGAATGACAGGTCGCCGAACAGAGCCGGCGTCAGCAGCGCGCCGAACACCAGAAGCGCCGCGAACTTCGCCAGTTCCGCCAGCGCCTCGCCGAGCGGCTCGAAGGACTGCTTGGCCTCCGGTGAGACATGGACGAGGGCCGCACCCGCCGAGAACGCGGCGAGGTAGGGGTTGGCGTGCGTGAGGTGGCAAGTCGCGTACAGGATGATGCCGGTGGCCAGCGGCAGCAGCGGCTGCAGCTTCGGCTCCGCGCCCAACAGGCGGAAGCGGACGAGACCGTTGACGAGGAGCGGCAGGGCGATTCCGAAGACCAAGCCGAGCACCAGCTCCAGGGCGATCTTGGAGCCCGAGGCCTCCGCGCTGTCCGCCGTAGGGCCGGCCGCGGCGATCAGGATGAGGACCACCGGCAGGGCGAGCCCGTCGTTGATGCCGCTCTCCACGTTCAGCAACTGCCGCAGCTTGGCCGGGACTTCCTTGCGCCCGACGATCGCCGAGGCGAACACCGGGTCCGTCGGCGCGAGCACGGCACCCACCAGGAAGGACGTCGTCCAGTCCAGGCCCACCAGGAAGTGCGTGACCAGCGCCATGAAAACGAAGGCCAGCGGCATGCCCAGGCCAAGGGCACGCGCGGGGTTGCGCCAGTTGGCCCGCAGCTTGGGCAGCGAGACGTGCATGCCGTCGGTGAACAGCACCGCGAACAGCGCCAGGTCTGCCGTCACGGACACGATCTCACTGTCCGGAGTGATGTGGATCAGCCCCAGGAACCCGTCGCTGACGAGGGCGCCGCCGACCAGGAAGAGGAAGGAGGTGGACAGTACGGTCCGGGCCGCCAGCCCCGACAACAGCACCGCTATCAACAGCGCGACGCCGAACACCACCACGAGCACCATGGAACACGCCCCGATCGGAAACGAGAGATCTGTCCTTGCTCGCCGACCAGGCTTCCCGGCACACCGCTGGGAACCTTACCCGGTCTTGATGCGTCTTTTACAGATCGCTGACGGGCATCGCAGAGGCGCGTTCCCTGCCGGGTTCTGGCAACTTTGAGGCCGACTGGTGACCGATGGTCGGCCCTCGGGCGGTGATCGGCCAGGAGGAGGAAGACATAGGCTGACAGGCAGGTGCGCCGGGAAGGCTGGCCGGCAGTCGACAGACCTCTGCTCTGGAGCCGCGGATGCCGGACTCTTCTCCCAGCCGGGAACCTCATGAACACGGCGGACCACGCCGGGCGGGAAAACATCTGCTGCATCTCTTTCGGAGGGCGCGAGCAAAGCTCCGCCGCAGACCGTGTGGTCGTCCGTCTCTCGGGAGAGATCACGGCCAAGAACGCTGGGCGCATCGGTCGGCGCCTGCAACAGACGCTGCGCTCGCAACCCAGGGTCCTCGAGATCGACCTGGGAAACGTGACGTACCTCAGCAACGACGGCGGCGCAGTGTTTTTCACGGTGCTGCGCGCGGCGCGCCCGCAGGGCACCCGGGTGATCGCCACCCATGTACGGGCCCAGCCGCTCGGCAGTCTCAACCAGCTGGGGCTGTTCCGCGTCCTTGACGTGTACGAAGGGAACGGCCCGCTCGGCTCAGGCCGCGGCGGCCAGTAGCCGCTCCAGCAGGTGCGCAGCTGTGATCACGCCCAGCAGATGCGCACCGGCCTTGTCCCGATCCACGACCGCCACCAGGGGGCTGCGGACCTGGGACATGAGCGCCGCGACCTCCAGCGCCGTGTCGTCCGGCGCGGCGACTGGTGGAGCCGGGATCTTCTTCGACAGGCAGTCGCGGACCTTGCGGCCCGCCAGGGCCTGGCACAGCCGGTCGGCGTGGCGCTCGTCGACGACCGCGGCCAGCGTCGGATCCTCGATGACGTACTCGGGCACCAGAACTTTGATCATCTGAGAGGCGGGCAGGATCGCCTTGGGTGCGCCTTCGTCGTCCACCACCAGCAGGGCGGGCAGCCGATGCTCGGCCATCAGCCGCGCGGCGTCCAGGGCGTCGCTGTCGACGCCGACCGTCTCGTAGTCCACCGCCAGGTCACGTGCCCGCATGATCGGCTCCTGTCTCGCTCTTATGGCTCACCTGGACGGGTTGCGTCGACCAGCCGCCGGGCGGCAATTGCGCGCACTGTGCCGCGCCTGACGTCACAGGCCCCGTCCCTCTCGTTCTTGTCCCTGACCCGGTGTGATGCGTCGATGCGCCCCCAGCGCGTTGATGATCCGTGCGATGAGGGTGCCGAGGAGTGCGGCCGCCAACAGGAGCAGGACGCGGGCGAGGTCGGGATGGCCCTGCCAGGCGAGTTCGCCGTGCGGTGCGACGGCGTAGGCGTTGAGGAACAGCCAGCACACGAGGGCAACGCCGGGAGCGGCGCGGAAGCGTGCGGGCAGGCCGAGCAGCGCAGCGAACGCACACAGCGCGACAAGGGCGATGGCGGAACTCGCCAGCCCCCCGACGGCTCCCAGTACGGCCACCAGGAGGAGCGAGCCGACGAAGGCCCCTGCCCAGACGAACGGCGTCGCCACCGGCTCGGGCACGGGCCGGACGGCAGCGCGCCACGGGCGCCACTCCACCATGACCGATCCTCCTGGACCTTCTGCGTTCAGTGGATGCTACATGCAGTCCTGCCTGGGCTTCAGGAGGAGGGGCAAGAGGCCTTCTCAGCGTAGACAGAGCGCTCGACTTCGCCGGCCTGTCCCTGGAGGTGCGGGCGGGGGAGGTGTTCGGATACCTCGGCCCGAACGGCGCAGGGAAGTCCACCACCATCCGGCTGCTGCTCGACCTGATCCGCCCCAACTCGGGCGGCGCCACCGTGCTAGGTCTGGACCCGCGCACTGACGGAGTCGCGCTGCGCCGCCGGGTCGGGATCCTGCGTGAGGGGTGTCTGGTCGCCTTGGACGCTGTCGCGAACCTTCGCGCCGGAGCCGTCCGGGACATCGAGATCACCTTCGCGGAGCCGGTCACAGTCGAGGACTTCGCCCGCCTGCCCGGCGTACACGACGTCGTCCTCGACCCGGCGGGGACCACCCTGCGCGGCCGGCTCGCCGGCGAACCCGACGCCCTCGTCAAGGCCGCGGCCCGACACCACGTCACTGCTTTGCGCGCGACTGAACCCGCTCTCGGCGACCTCTTCCACGCCTACTACGCGGACGCCGTGGCCGCACCCCACTCGACCGCCACCGTCTGACTGTCCACACCGACGTTCCAGCCACAGCCCGAAGGGATCAACCCACCATGCGCGCCACCGTGTTCACCAAGGCCCTCCGCGACAACCGCCGCTCGCTGATCGGCTGGACGGCCGGCACCACGCCGGCCGCCGCCATGTACGCGAGCTTCTACCCCCAGATGGCCACCGGCGGCGCCGAGTCCGTACAGAACTTTCCCGAGGCCATGCGCGAAGCCTTACACCTCGACGACCTCACTTCGGCCGCTGGATACCTGCAATCCTCCGTCTTCGGCCTCATCCTGCCGCTGCTCGCCCTCTTCTACGGCGCCGCCACAGGGGCTCGCGCTACAGCGGGCGACGAGGAGTCCGGCACCCTCGACCTCCTCCTTGCCCACCCCGTCACCCGGACCCGGCTGATCCTGCAACGCTTCGGTGCGCTGACCGCAGGGGCCTTCGGCATCGCCGCCGCGGTGTGGCTCGCCATGCTCGCCATCCGGGACGGCGCCGACCTGACCTCCATCAGCCCGGCCGAGTTCCTCGCCCAGTGCCTCAACCTGGCCCTTCTCGCTGTGGCGTTCGGTGCGCTCGCGATGGGGCTCGGTGCCGCCACGGGCCGCCGGGCCGTGGTCTTCGCCGCCACCGCGGGCATCGGGATTCTCGCCTATGCCGCCCACACCTTCGCGGGCCAGCTGGGCGCCGACTGGGCCGCGTACCTCTCGCCCTTCCACTACTACATCGGCGGCGAGCCGCTGAAGCACGGCATGCAGTGGGCCGATGCAGGCATCCTCGCCGGAGCCTCCGCGGTGCTGGTGGCCGCGGGCACTTACCGCTTCAACCACCGCGATCTCAACGGCTGACCGGAAGGTGCCGCCAGGGTCTCTGAGCGTCCTTGCCCGGTAACCTTCATGATCACCGGCCTATGACCGAGGCCGGTGATCGCACGGGGCGAGGGGGGAAGTGCCATGGCGCGCAAGCCCGTCCGGGCAGCAGTCGGGGACGTATGGATCACCTGCCAGGTTTGCGGCAGTGACCTGTTCCGCGAACGAGGCGTACTGCTGAACAGCGTCGGCCTGGAATTCATGAAGATGGCATGGGCAGACGAACCCGCGACCGGGCTGATCTGCTGGCGGTGCGGGTACGTCCACCTCTTCGTGAACAAGGACATCCAGCTCTACCGCGCCGACAAGTAGCGGCCCTCGCGAGTTCTGGGACTTTCAGGTGGCGATGCGGCCAATGAGGAGGTCGGCGAGCTTGTTCAGGCGCCGTGCGGTCCTCGGTGGCGGCCGGGGGCCGGGGCTGGGGCGATGCGTTAGTCGCCGTCGTAGTACGCCCGTTGACGATCTCGACGGCCAGACAGCCCCACCACGTACGCGGCCCCTCGGTCGGCGACATGCCCTGATGGCGCGGATCCGAAGGAGACGGGGAGCCGGACGGATGTCGCGGCGCCCCGGGGGATGCGGACAGCGCGTCAGCGGGTAACAGACGCGGAGGTTTCCGCACTGCCTGGCACACGACGGGGCACCGAGCGGGACTCGGCGGCCGGTCGAGGGGGAGCCAGACGCTGTGCACAGGATCCATGGAAACCGTGCCGCAGGCCAGGGGTAAGAGGGTACGGCCATCCCTGACAGACGTCTGGCATGCGCATACGGCCCCTTGAAGAGACTGGTTGAGGATCACAGGGGCCCGGCGTCGCCGGGCGTCTGGGCAGCGCCCATGAAGGCGACAACCCGCGCGGCTACACCCGCATCGGCCCCCTCCGGGCCTCGGTTAAGGTGTGGCGCCGGGATCTTGGCGCGAACCTGACGGATCCTTGACGATGTCTTGGCGAGGTGGCGACAGGCGAGAGGGCCGGATGGTGGCGGGAAGTACGGCGCTGAGGACACGGCCGACCCGGGCGAGGCGGGGGTGGCAGTCGCTGTTCACGGCACACCCCGCGCGCACCGTGGTGATGGCCTTCGGCGCGGTGATCCTGCTGGGCACCGGCCTGTTGATGCTGCCTGCGGCCAGTGAGGACGGCTCGTCCGCGGACTTCGTGACGGCGCTGTTCACCTCCACCTCGGCGGTCTGCGTGACGGGGCTGGTGGTGGTCGACACCGGCACCTACTGGAGCGGTTTCGGCGAAGGCGTGGTCCTGGCCCTGTTCCAGGTCGGCGGCTTCGGGATCATGACGATGGCCTCGCTGCTGGGGCTGCTGATCTCGGGCAAGCTGCGGCTGCGGATGCAGCTGACCGCCCAGGCGGAGACCAAGAGCCTGGGTATCGGCGATGTCCGCAAGGTCCTCCTGGGCGTCGCGGGCTGCACGCTGGTGGTCGAGCTGGCAGTAGGGGCCGTACTCGCGCTGCGGCTGCGCTTCGGCTATGGCGAGACCATCTGGGACGCCTCGTACCTCGGCTTCTTCCACGCGGTCTCGGCGTTCAACAACGCCGGGTTCGGACTGCATGCCGACAGCCTGACCAAGTACGCCCAGGACCCCTGGGTGACCCTGCCCATCGCGGTGGCGGTGATCCTGGGCGGCATCGGCTTCCCGGTACTGCTGGAACTGCTGCGCCACCACAGGCGGCAGCGACTCACCGGACGCCGCGGCTGGTCGCTGCACTTCCGGCTCACGGTGGTCACCACCGCCGTCCTGCTCGCCCTCGGCACCGTACTGACCTGCGCCCTGGAGTGGGCCAACGACGACACACTCGGCCCCTTCGACTGGCACAAGAAGATCCTCGCCGGGTTCTTCCACTCCGCCATGTCCCGTACCGCCGGCTTCAACAGCGTCGACATCGGTGCGCTGACCGACGCCACCCTGCTGATGACGTGCATGTTGATGTTCGTCGGTGGCGGCAGCGCCGGCACCGCGGGCGGTATCAAGGTGTCCACCTTCGCCGTGCTGGGCGCGGCCATGGTGGCCGAATTCCGTGGCGAGCCGCACTCTGGTGTCATGGGCCGCAAGCTGGCCCCGCACGTGCTGCGCCAGGCACTGACCGTCGCCCTGGCCGGCGTGGGATTCGTGATGACCGCGACCCTCGCCCTGCTGGTCGTCGTGGACAAACCCTTCGAGGAGGTGCTCTTCGAGGCCGTGTCCGCCTTCGGCACGGTGGGCCTGTCCACCGGCATCACCGCTGACCTGCCCACCGCCGGCCAACTGATCGTCATCCTGCTCATGTTCGTCGGCCGACTCGGCCCGGTCACCCTCGTCTCCGCACTCGCCCTGCGCGAGCGCACCCGCCGCTACCAGCTACCCGAGGAGCGACCCGTCATTGGTTAACTACCTGCACGCCCTGCGCCGCCGCCGCACCAAGCGGCTGACCGCCCAGTACGCCTCCGACCAGCACGGCGGCGACCAGCGGGTCGCCGTCATCGGCCTGGGCCGCTTCGGCAGTTCCCTCGCCAACGAGCTGATGCGCCGCGGCTGGGACGTCCTCGGCGTGGATACGGACCCCCACCTCGTGCAGCGCCTGAGCGACGACCTGACGCACGCCGCCGTGGCCGACTGCACCGACCCCGAGGCGCTGCGGCAACTCGGCGTGCACGAGTTCAGCAGCGCGGTCGTCGGGATTGGCACCGACATCGAGGCGTCCATCCTGATCTCCGCCAACCTGCTGGAGGCGGAGGTCCCCAACATCTGGGCCAAGGCCATCAGCCGCCAGCACGGTCAGATCCTGGAGCGCCTCGGCGTCCACCATGTGGTGCTGCCCGAACACGAGATGGGCGAGCGCGTGGCCCACCTGGTGACCGGCCGCATGCTCGACTTCATCGAGTTCGACGACGACTACGCGCTGGTCAAGACCGTCGTCCCGGAAGTCGCCACCGGTATGCCGCTCGGGGAGAGCCAGGTCCGTACGAAGTACGGGATCACCGTCGTCGGTATCAAGCGCCCCGGTGAGGGCTTCACCTACGCGACCGCCGAGACGGTCATCACCAAGGGCGACGTCATCATCGTCACCGGCAAGACCCAGGCGGTGGAAGCCTTCGCCGAACTCGACTGACTTCCCGCTGCGAGGGTGGCGCCCTCTTGCTCCTCATCGTGGAGAGGGACGACAGGCGACTCAGTCGATGCCAGGATGCCTGAGTGACTCACTCAGGCAGGTCTGCGAAGGGTGAACGCTCTACGCAGTTGGCTCAGTTGGGAGCCGGAGCCGTGGAGTTCCGCCTGGAGCGTCGTGGCCCGGTCACCGTCGTGCTCTTCCACGGTGGTCACATGAGGGCCGGCCTGTCGCTCGGCGAGGAGGTGTACGCAGAAGCTGACTGCTCGGTATTGGTGCCCTCGCGTCCCGGCTACGGACGTACGCCAGTCTCAACCGGCAGATCGGCGGTCGGTTTCGCCGACGTCACCGCTTCTCTCCGTGAACATCTCGGGATCACCGACGTCGCCGCCGTGGTCGGTGTCTCCGGCGGTGGCCCCACCGCAGTGGCAATGGCCGCACGGCACCCCGCCCTGGGCCGACGGCTGATCCTGCAGAGCGCGGTAGGACCACTGCCGTGGCCCGATCGCCGTACGCACACTGCCGCGCAGGTCGTCTTCGCTCCCCGGACAGAGCCCGTGTCGTGGGCTCTCGTACGCACGCTGCTCCGCCGGATGCCTGACGCGGGCCTGCGCATGCTCCTTCGTGACCTCACGCTTCTGACTGCCCCCAGCACGGTGGCAGCACTGCGGCCGGGGGACAGGGCGAAGCTGATCGCGCTCCTGTCGCGCATGCGCTCGGGGCACGGATTCCTGAACGATCTCAGGGAGCTCAAGGCGACGGAGGAACTGACCCGCCTCATGGCCGGAGTCGCTCAGCCGTCCCTGGTGATCGCCAGTCGCCATGATGGAGCGGTTCCGTTTGCGCATGCCCAGGCCCTTGCCGCGGGCCTGCGCCGCGCTGAGCTGGTCGAGAGCCTTGCCGACAGCCACTTCATCTGGTTCGGAAGGGACTGGACCACCATCTCCGAGCGCATTCACGCCTTCCTCTTGGCCGACCCCGCCTCGTAGGCGGATGGGCGGCCGTAGAGAGCGAGGCAGGACCCGCGCTAGGGATCCGTCAAGGGCTCGCAGCTCCCCGTAAGAGCTGCGTTAAGGACGGGTGAAAACCGGCGTCGAAGGCGGTTCCCTCTAGAGGTCCGTTCATCTCCGAACCTCATCCAGGAGCTTGCGATGGCCGATGTGGCCTTCGTCATCGCCACGATCGCGGTGTTCGCGCTGGTGGCTCTCATCGCCAGGGGGGTGGCGAAGCTGTGACCGCCGAGAACGTCGTCGGCCTGGTCGTGGCCGTCGCCCTGCTGGGCTATCTCGTCCTCGCCCTTGTGTTCCCGGAGAGGTTCTGAGCGCCCGACATGAGCCCCGTCCTTGCTGATGTGCTCCTGGTCATCGCGCTGATCGGCGCGCTTGCCCTGGTGCACCGCCCCTTCGGCGACTACATGGCCGCCGTATACAGCTCCAAGAAGCACCTCCGGGTCGAGAAGTGGATCTACCGCTCGGTGGGCGCCAACCCCGACGCGGAGATGCGTTGGCCCGCCTACCTGCGCGGAGTGCTGGCCTTCTCCGCGGTGAGCGTGTTGTTCCTGTACCTGCTGCAGCGGGTGCAGGACAAGCTGCCGCTGTCGCTCGGCTTCAAGCCGATCACCCCGGACCAGGCGTTCAACACGGCGGCATCGTTCGTGTCCAACACGAATTGGCAGTCGTACTCGGGCGAGGTGGCGATGAGCCACGTCACCCAGACGACGGGCCTGGCCGTGCAGAACTTCGTCTCCGCCGCCGTGGGCATCGCTGTAGCCGTCGCCTTGGTGCGCGGCTTTGCCCGGTCCCGCACCGGAGACCTGGGCAACTTCTGGGCCGACCTGGTGCGCGGCTGCGTCCGCATCCTGATCCCGGTCTCCCTCATCGCAGCGATCGTGCTGGTCGCGGCCGGTGCCATCCAGAACTTCGGCGACATCCACTCGATCACCACGCTCACCGGCGACAAGCAGGCCATCAGCCCGGGCGCCGTCGCGTCCCAGGAGGCCATCAAGGACCTCGGCACCAACGGCGGCGGCTTCTTCAACGCCAACTCGGCCCACCCGTTCGAGAACCCCAATGGCTTCACCAACCTGCTGGAGATCTTCCTGCTGCTGGTGATCCCGTTCTCGCTGCCGCGCACCTTCGGCAAGATGGTGGGCGCGGTCAAGCAGGGGTACGCCATCCTCGCCGCGATGGCCGTCATCTGGTTCCTCGGCGTCGTCGCGGTGACCATCACCGAGTACGCCCACCCGGGCACCGCCTCGCAGCTCGCGGGCGGCGCCATGGAGGGCAAGGAGCAGCGGTTCGGTGAGGGCCCGTCGTCCCTCTTCGCGGTCTCCACCACGATGACCTCGACCGGGTCGGTGAACTCCTTCCACGACTCCTTCCAGGGGTTGTCGGGAGGCGTGCTGATGCTTGGCATGATGCTGGGTGAGATCGCGCCCGGCGGTGTGGGCTCCGGCCTCTACGGCATGCTCATCATGGCGATCATCGCGGTGTTCATCGCCGGTCTGATGGTCGGCCGTACGCCCGAGTACCTGGGCAAGAAGATCGGCACCCGCGAGATCAAGTTGGCGGCCTGCTACATCCTGATCACCCCGGCGCTGGTGCTGATCGGCACCGCGCTGGCGATGGCGCTGGGCAAGGGCGAGTCGTCGATGACGAACGTCGGGGCGCACGGGTTCTCCGAGGTGCTGTACGCCTACACCTCGGCCAGCAACAACAACGGCTCCGCCTTCGCCGGGTTCGCGGCGAACACCGAGTACCACAACACGATGCTCGGCCTGTGCATGCTGCTCGGCCGCTTCGTGCCGATGGTGTTCGTCCTCGCCCTGGCCGGCTCTCTCGCAGGGCAGAAGCCGATCCCGGCCACCGCGGGCACCCTGCACACGGAGAAGCCGCTGTTCACCGGTGTGTTGGTGGGCTCAATCCTGATCATCACAGGCCTCACGTTCTTCCCGGCCCTGGCGCTGGGCCCGCTCGCCGAAGGGCTGGCGGCATGACGACCGATATCAAGAAGCAGAAGCAAGAGGACGCCGTGTCCCAGACGTCTCCCTCCACTCCGACTCTGGCACCGCACACGGACGTGCCCACCGGACACAAGGATGAAGGGCGCGTCGGCGCGGGCCTGTTCGACCCGAAGCAACTGCTCAAGTCGCTGCCGGATGCCTTCCGCAAGCTGGACCCCCGGGTGATGGTCAAGTCGCCCGTGATGTTCGTCGTGCTGGTCGGCTCGGTGGTCAGCACCGTGCTGGCGATCAAGGATCCGGGCGACTGGTTCGGGTGGGTGATCGCTGCCTGGCTGTGGATCACCGTGATCTTCGCCAACCTGGCGGAGGCGGTCGCCGAGGGCCGTGGCAAGGCGCAGGCGGACACGCTGCGCAAGGCCAAGACCGACACGGTCGCGCGCCGTCTGCTGAAGGACGGCAAGGGCGAGGAGCGGGTGCCCGGCACCGAACTGCGCGTCGGTGACCTGGTGGTCTGCGAGGCGGGTGACATCATCCCCGGCGACGGTGACGTCGTCGAAGGTGTCGCCTCGGTCGACGAGTCGGCGATCACCGGTGAGTCCGCGCCGGTGATCCGGGAGTCCGGCGGTGACCGGTCCGCGGTGACCGGTGGTACGAAGGTCCTCTCCGACCGCATCGTCGTCAAGATCACGACGAAGCCGGGCGAGACCTTCATCGACCGGATGATCAACCTGGTCGAGGGCGCCGCGCGGCAGAAGACGCCGAACGAGATCGCGCTGAACATCCTGCTGGCGTCGCTGACGATCATCTTCCTGCTCGCGGTCGTGACACTGAAGCCGTTCGCGATCTACGCGGGCGCCGACGAGCAGACCTCGCTCATCGTGCTCACCGCGCTGCTGGTCTGCCTGATCCCGACCACGATCGGCGCCCTGCTCTCCGCGATCGGCATCGCGGGCATGGACCGGCTGGTGCAGAGGAACGTGCTGGCGATGTCGGGGCGTGCGGTCGAGGCCGCCGGCGACGTGTCGACGCTGCTGCTCGACAAGACCGGCACCATCACCCTCGGCAACCGGCAGGCCGCCGAGTTCGTGCCGGTGCGTGGAACGACGGAGGCCGAGCTGGCCGACGCGGCCCAGCTGTCGTCGCTGGCGGACGAGACGCCCGAGGGCCGTTCCGTCGTCGTACTGGCGAAGGAGAAGTACGGCCTGCGCGAGCGCCACCAGGGCGAGTTGGCCGGTGCCGAGTGGATCGCCTTCACCGCCCAGACCCGGATGTCCGGCGTGGACGTCGACGGGCACAAGATCCGCAAGGGCGCCGCCGGTTCGGTCATCGCCTGGGTCCAGGAGCAGGGCGGCACGGTTGCCGACGACGCCGACACCACCGCCAACCGCATCTCCGAGGCAGGCGGCACCCCGCTGCTGGTGGCCGTCCAGGACGACCAGGGTGCCCGGATCCTCGGCGTCATCCACCTCAAGGACGTCGTCAAGGAGGGCATGCGGGAGCGGTTCGAGGAACTGCGCCGCATGGGCATCAAGACCGTCATGATCACCGGTGACAACCCGCTGACCGCCAAGGCGATCGCCGACGAGGCGGGCGTCGACGACTTCCTCGCCGAGGCGACTCCCGAGGACAAGATGGCGCTGATCAAGCGGGAGCAGGCCGGCGGAAAGCTCGTCGCCATGACCGGTGACGGCACCAACGACGCCCCGGCCCTGGCACAGGCGGACGTCGGCGTCGCGATGAACACCGGTACGTCGGCCGCCAAGGAGGCCGGCAACATGGTCGACCTCGACTCCAACCCGACCAAGCTCATCGAGATCGTCGAGATCGGCAAGCAACTCCTCATCACCCGCGGTGCGTTGACCACGTTCTCCATCGCCAACGACGTCGCGAAGTACTTCGCGATCATCCCGGCGATGTTCGCGGTCGCGTACCCGTCGCTGGACAAGCTCAACATCATGGGCTTGTCCTCGCCGGAGTCGGCGATCCTCTCGGCCGTCATCTTCAACGCGCTGATCATCATCGCGCTGGTGCCGCTCGCCCTGCGCGGTGTGCAGTATCGGCCGATGAGCGCGGACCGGATGCTGCGCCGCAACCTCGGGATCTACGGCCTCGGGGGACTGATCGCCCCGTTCATCGGCATCAAGATCATCGACGCCCTCATCTCCCTCATCCCTGGAATCGGCTGATCGCCATGAACACTTCTGTAGCGAGCACCGGACGTCTGGTGTGGGCGGCGCTGCGCATGCTGCTCGTCCTCACCGTCGTGACCGGCATCCTCTACCCGCTGGCCGTCACGGGCATCGCCCAGGCGTTCTTCAACGACAAGGCCAACGGCTCGATGGTGAAGGTCGACGGCAAGGAGGTCGGCTCGAAGCTGATCGGCCAGAGCTGGAACATCAAGGGCACCGACAAGCCGGACCCCAAGTGGTTCCAGGGCCGCCCCTCCAACAGCGATTACGACCCGCTGGCCACCGGCTCCAGTCAGCTCGGCGCGAGTGACCCCCGGCTGGTCAAGGCGGTGAAGGCGGCCAAGGAGCAGGTTGCCGAGTTCAACGGTGTGCCCGAGTCGAAGGTGCCCGTCGACGCGGTCACCGGCTCGGCCTCCGCCATCGACCCGGACATCTCCCCGGAGTACGCCGACATCCAGGTCAGGCGGGTCGCCGAGGCGAACGGCCTGACCCTCGCCCAGGTCCGGAAGCTGGTCGACGACCATACCCAGGGCCGGGCCGCCGGCTTCCTCGGCGAGCCCCGGGTCAATGTCCTCGAACTCAACATCGCGCTCAAGGAACTGGCCGACCAGAGCTGATGGGGTCGGGGGTGAGTGCGGGAGCCCGCGGCCACAGGGTGTTTCCTCCGGCCGTCGGCTCCCGCCGCTGTCTCGTCCCTCAGCTGTCGCACACAAGACCGGCGAAGGTGGAGAACCCGTTGTCCGGACCCACCCCCACACGATTACGGACGGAAGGCGGCACAGCCATGACGCGGGTGCTGGTGGTAGAGGATGATCCTCAGCTCCTAAGGGCCTTCACGATCAACCTCAAGGCCCGTACATACGAGGTGGACGCCGCGCCAGACGGTGCCACCGCCCTGCGGCTGGCGGCCGCCCGGCCGCCGGATGCGGTCCTGCTGGACCTCGGCCTGCCCGACATCGACGGCCTCGACGTGATCAAAGGCCTCCGTGGCTGGGGCCAGGTGCCCATCCTGGTCGTCTCCGCCCGCCGGGCCGAGGCCGAGAAGATCGAGGCGCTCGACAGCGGCGCCGACGACTACATCACCAAGCCGTTCAGTATGGAGGAACTCCTGGCCCGGCTGCGCGTAGCCCTGCGCCACAGGGCAGCCGGCCCCGTCGCGGGCGCCGGGGCACGAGTCGTCCGTACCAAGGACTTCACCGTCGACATGGTGGCGAAGAAGGCCACCCGCGGTGACAGGGACGTACGTCTCACGCCGACCGAGTGGCACCTGCTGGAAGTGCTGCTGCGCAACCCCGGCCGTCTGGTCCCGCAGCGGGAGTTGCTCCAGGAGGTGTGGAGTCCCGCGCACAGTGACCACACGAACTACCTTCGTGTCTACATGGCCCAGCTACGGCGCAAACTGGAAGCGGACCCTTCTCATCCCCGCTACCTGATCACCGAGCCCGGTATGGGCTACCGCTTCGAGGAGTAACGATCACCATGGGACGCGGGAAGCTCAGGATCTACCTCGGTGCGGCACCAGGGGTGGGCAAGACGTACGCGATGCTGTCCGAGGCGCACCGGCGCATCGAGCGCGGGACCGACTGCGTTGTCGCCTTCGTCGAGCACCACCATCGCCCGCGTACCGAGGTGATGCTGCACGGCCTGGAGCAGGTGCCGCGCCGCGAGATCGAGTACCGGCGCACCACGTTCACCGGGATGGACGTGGACGCCGTGCTGGCCCGCAAGCCGCAGGTGGCCCTGGTGGACGAGATGGCACACACGAACGTGCCAGGCTCACGCAACACCAAGCGGTGGCAGGACATCGAGGAACTGCTGGCTGCGGGCATCGACGTTATATCGACGGTCAACATCCAGCATCTGGAGTCGCTGGGCGACATCGTCGAGTCCATAACCGGCGTACGGCAGAAGGAGACCGTGCCGGACGAAGTCGTACGCCGAGCCGACCAGATCGAGCTGGTCGACATGTCACCCGAGGCACTGCGCCGCCGTATGGCGCACGGCAACATCTACAAGCCGGACAAGGTCGATGCCGCCTTGTCGAACTACTTCCGGCCCGGAAACCTGACCGCGCTGCGGGAGCTGGCGTTGCTGTGGGTGGCCGACCGGGTCGACGCCTACCTGCAGCAGTACCGCAGCGAGCACCGGGTGTCGAAGATCTGGGGTTCGCGCGAGCGGATCGTCGTCGGTCTGACCGGCGGTCCGGAGGGCCGGACCCTGATCCGCCGAGCCGCGCGGCTGGCGGAGAAGGGCGCCGGTGGTGAGGTCCTCGCCGTCTACGTCGCCCGCAGTGACGGGCTGACCTCGGCCTCGCCCAAGGAACTCGCCATCCAGCGCACCCTGGTCGAGGACCTGGGCGGCACCTTCCACCACGTCATCGGCGACGACGTCTCGACCGCGCTGCTGGACTTCGCCCGCGGGGTCAATGCCACCCAGATCGTGCTCGGCGCCAGCCGCCGCACAGCCTGGCAGTACATGTTCGGCCCTGGCGTGAGCGCCACGGTCGCCCGCGAGTCGGGGCCCGACCTGGACGTCCACATCGTCACCCACGACGAGGTCGCCAAGGGCCGTGGGCTGCCCATCTCGCGTGGCGCCCGACTAGGACGCTCGCGCATCATCTGCGGCTGGCTGGTCGGCGTGCTCGGCCCACTCCTGCTCACCTACGCACTCAGACACGTCGACACGGGCCCCGACCTCACGAACAACGTGCTGATCTTCCTGGCACTGACCGTCGGTGCGGCGCTGCTCGGCGGCCTGCTGCCCGCCCTCGCCTCGGCGGCCGCCGGATCGCTGCTGCTCAACTGGTTCTTCACGCCACCGCTGCACACCTGGACCATCGCAGACCCGGCCGACATCGTCGCCATCATCGTCTTCTTCGCGGTCGCCGTGTCGGTGGCGTCGGTCGTGGACCTCGCGGCCCGCCGCACCCATCAGGCCGCCCGGCTGCGTGCTGAGGCAGAGATCCTGTCCCACCTGGCGGGCAGCGTGCTGCGTGGGGAGACCAGCCTGGAGGCGCTCCTTGAGCGCGTCCGTGAAACCTTCGGCATGGACACAGCGGCGCTGCTGGAACGGGAAACGGACGTCGACCCGTGGGAGGTCACCGCCGGCGTCGGCAACACACGCCCACTCCTGCGTCCTGAAGACGCCGACGTCGACATGCCGGTCGGCGAACACATGTCGCTCGCCTTGTCCGGGCGCGTACTGCCCGCCGAGGACCGCCGCGTGCTTGCCGCGTTCGCCGCTCAGGCCGCCGTGGTCCTCGACCGCCAGCGCCTGCAGGTCCAGGCCGACCAGGCCAAGGAACTGGCGGAAGGCAACCGGATCCGTACGGCGCTGTTGGCCGCCGTCAGCCACGACCTGCGTACGCCTCTGGCCGCGATCAAGGCCGCGGTGTCGTCGCTGCGCTCTGACGACGTGGCGTGGTCCGAGGAGGACCAAGCCGAACTCCTCGAAGGCATCGAGGAAGGCGCGGACCGCCTCGACCACCTGGTGGGCAACCTCCTGGACATGTCCCGCCTCCAGACCGGCACTCTCACACCGCTGATCCGCGAGATCGACGTCGACGAAGTGGTGCCGATGGCCCTGGGCGGCGTGCCGGAGGACAGCGTGGAGCTGGACATTCCCGAGACGCTGCCCATGGTCGCCGTCGACCGGGGGCTGCTGGAGCGCGCGGTCGCCAATGTCGTGGAGAACGCCGTCAAGTACAGCCCGGACGGCAGTACGGTCCTTGTCTCCGCCAGCGCGCTCGCCGACCGCGTCGAAGTGCGGGTAGTGGACCGTGGTCCTGGTGTTCCCGACGAGGCCAAGGAACGGATCTTCGCGCCGTTCCAGAGGTACGGCGACGCACCACGCGGCGCCGGAGTGGGGCTCGGCCTCGCGGTCGCACGCGGCTTCACCGAGGCCCTGGGCGGCACCCGCCGTCGCGACAACGGCATGTGGGCTCTGCCCGGAGGCGCTATGCATATCGGAGAGTCGCTGCCCGACTGCGCCGTCCGTGAGACCCGGGAAGAGACCGGGTTCGACGTCGAGATCGTCGGCATCGTCGGCACGTACACCAAATCCGCGCCACGTCTTCGCTCACGACGACGGTGAGGTGAGGCAAGAGTTCTCCGTCTGCTTCCTGGCGCGGCCCGTGACCGGGCGCCTCACGGTGTCCGAGGAATCGACGGATGTTCGCTGGTTCCAGCCCGCAGAAGTCGACGTGCTTCCGATGGTGCCCAGCATCCGCAAGCGCGTGAACGACTGGCGCGACGGCAACATGCCCGCAGCCCGCTAACCGGAGGAAGCGGTAACACGGCACACCCCACCGCTTCGACGAGTTGTTCATCAGCACCGGCGCTGCCCGCGAGAGGCAGGCCGAATTCATCGCCGGGCACCGGCAATGAATGGCATTCGTGATCAAGTGCACGGGCTGACCGAGAGCTCTGGAAGCCTTACGGCGGTCGTCGGCGACAGTCGGGCATGGGCTCAATCGCCGGACGTCTCCCCCCGGCGCGGCACCTGGGGCGACATCGCAGCCTCGGCCTCCGCCTTGGCGTCGCTCACCGCGGCGGCGGCCTGCTTCTCCGCCTCGTCAGCAGCCGTGGCGGCGTCGAGTGAAACCGTCGAGCTTGCATCGAGCTCTGGAATCCGGCTTCCGCGCGAAGTGTCGTCAGCGTCGGCGGTGGCCGCTTCCTCACCTTGCGCAGGTTTGGGAGGACCCGCCGTCGCCTGATCACCGAACGCACTCGTGACGGTCCGAACTGCCTCGGTCAGCTCACCGGGGATCACCCAGAACGTGTTGTTGTCGCTCTTCGCCAAGTGCGGGAGCGTCTCGAGGTACTTGTAGGCCAGGATCTTCGGGTCGGCGTTGTTGCGATGGACGGCCTGGAAGACGAGCTCCACCGCCTTTGCCTCGCCGTCCGCCCGCAAGATCATGGCTTGTTGCGTGCCCTGGGCCTCCAGGATGTCCTTCTGCTTCGTGCCTTCCGCGGTAAGGATCTTGGCTTGCCGCTCCCCTTCGGCGTGCAGGATGGCCGCGCGCTTGTCCCGCTCGGCCCGCATCTGCTTCTCCATCGCTTCCTTGATGGTGTGCGGTGGATCGATGGCCTTGATCTCGACGCGGTTGACCCGGATGCCCCACTTGCCGGTGGCGTCGTCGAGGACGGCGCGGAGCCGGGAGTTGATCTCCTCGCGCGAGGTGAGGGTCTCCTCCAGGTCCATGCTGCCGATGACGTTGCGCAGCGTGGTCACGGTGAGCTGATCGATCGCCTGCAGGTAGTCGGCGACCTCGTAGGCCGCCGCCCGCGGGTCCGTGATCTGGTAGTAGAGCACGGTGTCGATGTTCACCACGAGGTTGTCCTCGGTGATCACCGGCCTGGGGTCGGACGAATAGACCTGCTCGCGCACGTCGAGTTTGGTGTTGATGCGGTCCGCCACCGGCAGGACCAGGTTCAGGCCGGGCTGGAGCGTCCGGCGATATCGGCCGAACCGCTCGATGTTGTAGCGGCGCGCCTGCGGGACGATCCGCACGGTGGAGGCCACGAGGAAGACGACGACGATGGCCGCCACAAGAGTGAGGATGACAACTGGATCCACAGTGCCTCCGTTGCTGTGTGTTCAGCCGTTCATGGAAGGAGTGCGCGGGGGTAGACGATGGCCGTGGCCCCTTCGATCTCCATGACGTCCACCAGCGCTCCCACCGGGATCACAAGGCTCTCGTCGAGGGCGCGGGCCGACCACTCTTCGCCGGAGAGTTTGATCAGGCCGCGGGTCGCGGTGACTTCCTGCATGACCTCGGCCCGCTTGCCGATCAGCGCGTCACTGCCCTCGCGTGTGATGGGTTGCTGTGCCATATGCCGCAGCGCGATAGGACGGACGATGACGAGCCCCGCCGCCGCTGCTACTCCGAGGGCCACGAGCTGGCCGAGAACGCCGATGCCCACACCAGCGACCACGGCGGCAACCAACGCAGCGCCCGCCAGCAACCCGAAGACCAGCGTCAGGGTGAAGAACTCCGCAGCACCTAGCGCCGCGGCGGCGAGCAGCCACATGAACCACGGCATCGAATCGCCCTCCTTCAGGGGCCTTCTCCATCAAGCTACCTCCAGGAACACCGGGCAGAACAGAGACAGGAGCCGTGGTTCTTGATCGTTTAAGGTCTGCCCTGATCAGCAGGGCGGCCTGCGGGCTGCTGAAGACTGCCGTGATCGTGATCGCTGCGAAGACGATCAAGGACCAGGCGGCCGTGCAGGTCACGACGGCCGAGCCGGCATGGACGGTGACGCTGGCAGGTGGAACGGAACGGGCACGGCACAGCGATCACCGTCGTCACCGGCGAGCTCGGTGCCTTCACCGGCCGGGTACATCCGGGACGTCGTCGAGCGGGTGACCCCCAGCGTGCTGGCGGCGCGGGCTGCCGGACGGGTTGAGCAGGAGCAGATCCTCGCCGAGCACATACGGCACACCGTCGACCTGTTGCTGGACCGCTCCCGGGTACTTGCCGAGAAGGTTGCCGCCGGCCAGGCCGCCGTGGTGGGCCTGTACTACCGCCTGACCGATGGCAGCGCTCAGCTCGTTGCGGCCCGCGGCCTTGATGCGGCGGTTCCGACCGCATCCTGACCGCCTCGACCGTGGCTGCTCAGCGTGGTGTGCCGCAGCCAGAGGACACCTCTCCATGTGGATGAAGAGCCCATGGGGCTCACGGCTTTGATCACCCATGGAGGAGCGTCCCCGACGGCTCACGGAGCCGACCGCGCGCCCAGCACCCTCCGCGCCAGCCGAGTGCGGGCCAACGGCGTGCGAACTATGCCGGGAGTGGGGGAACGGTCGTCACCGACGACTGGCGGCACGAGCTGTGCGCCTGCCACACCGGTGAGCGCCCAGCCGAATCCGCCTGGCACCAGTGTCCGGGGGCGGTGAGGACAAGCCACCAATACCTGGCGGGCCCGGTCAAGACGGTTCCTTCCCAAGGGAGCCGACCTATCGCGGGGCGTGGTCACTTGGAGGGCCGTGGCCCCGCGGCGCGGCGGATCCGGTTGGCGATCGCCAGTCCTAGCCCTTCCTCCGCCGGCAGGGACGCGACGATGAGGTCGCACCCCCGTCGGTCGAGTTCGCGTAGGAACCCGTACAGCCCGCGCGCGTAGGCGGCCATCGAACTAGGGACTGCCACCACGGCGTGTGCTTTCACCGGGGCGTCGGCGAGAGAGGGGGGAAGGAAGACGCCCACCTGGTGCCCCAGCTCTTGCGCGAGCTCCGCTTCGGTGATGATCTTCTCCGGCTCGACGAGTACGACCCACGCTCGCGGCGCGTAGTGGGACGGATGCTGGCCCGGCACTCGGACATGGCTCGTCGACGGCACCGTGATCGGGAACCCCAGGACCGCTTCGAGGTCCTCGCGCGTCACCCCGCCGGGCCGAAGGACGCTCGGGATCTCGCCCGTGGCGTCGACGATGGTCGACTCGACGCCGACCTCGCAGGGGCCGCCGTCCAGCACGAAGTTGACGGCATCACCGAGCTCCACACGGACGTGGTCCGCCGTGGTGGGGCTGACCGAGCCGAAGCGGTTGGCGGACGGGGCCGCTACCCCACCGCCGAAGGCCGACAGCAGCGTGAGCGCAACGGGGTGGTCGGGCACACGGACGGCCACCGTATCCAGCCCACCAGTCGCCTCCAGCGGCACCCGGCGACCACGCCGCAGAACCAACGTCAGTGGCCCCGGCCAGAAGCGCTCGGCCAACAGGCGCGCCGTCGCGGGCACCTCCTCGACCCAGTCGGCCAGATGCTCCGCGCCGCCGATGTGGATGATCAGCGGGTGGGAGGGCGGGCGCCCCTTGACCTGGAAGACGCGCGCGACCGCGGCGGGGTCCTCGGCGTTGGCGCCCAGACCGTAGACGGTTTCGGTCGGGAAGGCCACCAGACCTCCGGCGCGCAGCACATCGGCCGCCTTCTCGATGTCACTGTTTCTTGCCTTCACGTCTGGCAATCCTTTCTCACTGCGCGGCGTCGGCGTCCGAGTCCTGGAGCTCTTGGTCGGCAATGAACTCCAGGAGAGCACCGATGGTCAGGCCGCCCTCCGCCGGATGCTGGAACAGCCCGTCGCGATTGACGATGTACAGAGTGCGCCGGCCGCCCCGTTGTCTGCGCAGATGACCGGCCTCTTCGAGATCGGTCACGATGCGCTGGGCGGAGCGCTCGGAGATCTGGCAGGCGGTAGTGACCTGGGTCAACCGTGCCTTGGGATCCCGGGCGATCGCGGCAAGCACCCGCGCATGGTTGGTCAGGAACGTCCACCGGCGGTCCTGGTGATCCGTGGAGTCAGCAGTCATCGCCGCCCCGTCTCCCGCTTGATGGGCGATCAAGAATACCGGAAACCCGCATCACCCATTTCGGCAGGACGAGCGTGATCGGAGTGCCGCCCGTACTGGATGCGTGTCCTTGCCGGTGCACGTGTCGTTGACCTGGCGCGACACAAGTTGTGCACTTGTGACGGGGGCTCCGCGTCCCGCTCTCGCGCGCGGGCATGGGCTGCATCCTCTCCGGGGAACCGGCGGTTGGGCGGCTCCGGGCACCACGCACCGTCATGCCCGGAGCCTGCCCGGTGCCGGCTGGCTGCGGCGAATTCGGCCTAGGCCTTGGTGTGGGCGCGGCGGTAGGACTTGGCGCCGGTCTGGATGATCGCGCTGTCGAAGGTCGGCCGGTCGACGATGGCCGCGCAGAGCCGCGGGACGGTGGAGGTCTTCGTCGAGCGATAGCGACCGCACGAGAGATCGACACGGTCGTAGCGGGCGATCGACTGGACGGCTGCTTGTCGTCGGCGTCGCGGGGACCTCTGGGGCTTTCCTGAGCCGTCGTGGTGCACAAGGCGCCTACCGAGCTGCAGGCGAGACGCCCATCGGCGGGATTTTCCCAGGGACTTTTCAGGGACTTTCGCGTCTGTCCCAGGGAGATTCCAGGGACTTTCCGCCGCGTAAGCACGGAAGGCCCTGACAGCGCTGAAAGACACGAACGCGCAGGTCAGGGCCTGTTCCCTCAGCACTCGATGATGTTCACCGCCAGGCCTCCGCGCGCCGTCTCCTTGTACTTCACCGACATATGTGCGCAGCAGTTGACCCCCTGCTGGTTGCTGGGGGTCGGGCCCCGGCTCGTCCTGAGTCCCTTCATTGGGTGCGGCAGGGAAAATTGTGTATATCTCTGGTCGAGGTCGATCAGGAGGCGGCAGATGGAACGCCAATATGTGGGAGTCGCCGAAGCAGCGGCCTATCTCGGCATGACCGAGCGCTGGATGTACCGAAGAGCCGCAACGGCACGGCATCCCTAGGTGCTACTTCGGTGGGAAGCTGAAGTTCAAGATCTCGGACCTCGACCGATGGGCACAACAACAGAGGATCGCGGAAGGGGCGGGGGGTAGCCCGCCCCCGCCCCCCGCCCCCGTTTTTGTGGCCCTCGGGCGAGGGGCGCGGTATTTTTCATAAGGATAACCCCCCCCTATAAACGAAGGGGGGCGCTGCGGGGCGGGGCTTGGGTGAA